>PFXG01000068.1:95200-126327 GCA_002791545.1 Zetaproteobacteria bacterium CG_4_9_14_3_um_filter_49_83 | reverse complement strand
GAATGATAGTGAGGGCCCAAAGAATGTCCAGACATGCTGGTTTACATCTTTAGAATCTAAGGGTTGAACCTAAGGGCAAATTTGCCGTGGATGAGCTGGAGTTAAAGCTGAATCGTGCAGCTGAAGCCGCAACGCCAAAAGCTAAAAAATTATTCGCTGATGCTGTGCGGGCGATGACGATTGATGATGCCAGGCGGATACTGAATGGTCCGGAAGATGCGGCGACGCAATATTTTAAAGCGAAAATGTCAGATCCTTTGCGTGTAGAGATGAAGCCGGTGGTTGATCAGTCGCTGGCCGAAGTGGGGGCTGTACAAGTATACGATCAGGTGATGGGGAAATATAAGTCATTGCCATTTGTACCGGATGTGAAAGCGGATTTGACAGGCCATGTGCTGGATAAGGGACTGGACGGTATTTTTCTCTATCTGGCAAAAGAAGAAGCCGCAATTCGGCAGAATCCTGTTAAACGCAGTACAGAGATTTTGAAAAAAGTTTTCGGGAAATGACAGGCTCGATAAAGCACTGCTGATCTATTTTCCCTTTTCATTCTTGCCCGAGGCTATCAGCATCCGGGATTCAATAATTTTCAGGGGTGTGACCGGTGTCCGATCATTACGATGCAAGACAAATAGAACAGAAATGGCAGGCAATATGGGAGAACTCCGGTGTTGATAAAGCTGGAGAAGATGCTCATGAGGAGCGGCCACATTACTACTGTCTGGAAATGTTTCCCTATCCGTCGGGTAATTTGCATATGGGACATGTACGTAATTACTGTCTGGGTGATGCTGTTGCGCGCTTCAAAAAAATGCAGGGTTTCAATGTGCTGCATCCCATTGGCTGGGATGCTTTTGGTTTGCCGGCGGAAAATGCTGCGATTGAGCGCAAGCTTCCGCCTGCACAATGGACATACGCCAATATCAGTCAAATGCGCGAACAACTGAAGAGTCTCGGCCTTTCTTATGACTGGAGTCGTGAAATTGCTACCTGCAAGCCGGAATATTACCGCTGGGAACAATGGATGTTCACCAGACTGGTGGAAAAAGGACTGGCATACCGTAAAGAAGCAGAAGTGAACTGGTGTGGCCCTTGTCATACTGTGCTGGCCAATGAACAGGTGGTTGAAGGCGCCTGCTGGCGATGTGATACACCTGTGGAGCGTAAGAATCTCGCACAGTGGTTTATCAAGATTACCGATTACGCTGAAGAATTATTGAACGATCTGGATACGCTGGAAGGCTGGCCAGCTAAAGTGGTTGGTATGCAGCGCAACTGGATCGGACGTTCAACCGGAACTGAGGTCAGTTTCGGTATTGAAGGCTCTGACGCTAAGCTGGATATTTTCACCACCCGCCCTGATACCCTGATGGGGGTGACTTATATGGCTGTGGCGGCAGGGCATCCGCTGGCGATTCAGGCGGCTGCCGATAAACCAGCATTGAAAGCATTCATGGATGAGTGTTCGCATATTTCAACCAAAGAAGCCGATGTCGCTCTGATGGAAAAGAGAGGTATGGATACGGGCTTGAAGGCCGTACATCCGATTACGGGCGCGTCTGTGCCTGTTTGGGTCGCAAACTTTGTGCTGATGAGTTACGGCACCGGAGCGGTGATGAGTGTGCCTGCGCATGATGAACGTGATTTTGCGTTTGCTAAGAAGTACGGGTTGTCGATTAAGCAGGTTATCACTGGTAAAGATGGGTCAACGGATGTTGAAGATTCAGCCTTCACAGACGCCGGCGTGTTGATTAATTCCGGTGATTTTACGGGTATGGATTCAGAGCAGGCGAAATCTGCAATCACTGAGTATCTGGTGGACATCGGAGCAGGTTATGAGCGGATACAATACCGTTTGCGTGACTGGCTGGTATCGCGTCAGCGCTACTGGGGTGCGCCGATTCCGATTGTTCACTGTGATGATTGTGGTCTGGTGCCGGTGCCGGATGAACAATTGCCGGTAGTTTTACCTGAATATTTACAGCCGACAGGTGGTGCTTCACCGTTGGCTGAGTGCAGCGAGTTTGTTGATGTGGATTGCCCCGGGTGCGGCAAAGCGGCAAAGCGGGAAACGGACACTTTTGATACCTTCATGGAATCGTCGTGGTATATGAATCGTTACGTTTCGCCGCAGTGCGATACTGCCATGGTCGATGCCGCTGCCATGCATCGCTGGGCACCGGTGGATCAATACATTGGCGGTGTTGAGCATGCTGTGCTGCATCTTCTGTATGCCCGTTTTTATCATAAGCTGATGCGCGATGCCGGATTATTCGACGCAGAAAAAGTCGGCAATGAACCGTTCCGGAATTTGTTAACGCAAGGCATGGTGCTGCTGAATGGCAGTAAGATGTCCAAGTCCAAAGGTAATACGGTCGACCCGAATGCCATCATTGAGAAATATGGTGCCGATACGGCGCGTTTGTTCACGCTGTTTGCAGCACCGCCAGAGAAAGACCTTGAGTGGAGTGATGCCGGTGTTGATGGTGCGAACCGCTTTTTGAAGCGGGTTTGGCGTCTTCTCGATCGTTTGCAAAGTGAAGTCGGGCAGGAAGCGGAAACATCCGAAGATGCGATTCGTCGTATGCGGTTTGATATCCACAATACGATCCAGCGAGTGACCCACGCATTCGAGCACGGTTTTGCCTTTAATGTGGCGATTGCCGCTTTGATGGAGTTGAGTAACAGTCTGGGCGCATTTGAGTTTGCTGACAGCAAGGGTAAGGCCGTCTTTGCAGAAGGCTTGCAGGCACTGGTGAAAATGCTGGCTCCTTTTGTGCCGCATTTTGCCTGTGAGTGTTCTCAGATTCTGGGGTCAGCTAGCGGAGCAACGGTTGGTGCATGGCCTGAAGTTGATCGTCAGGCGCTGATTCAGGATGAGGTTTTGCTGGTGGTGCAAATTCAGGGTAAAAAGCGCGCTGAGATCATGGTTCCCAAGGATGTGGATCAGGATACTGCTATGGCCTTGGCACAAAACAATGCGGGCGTGCAGAAATGGTTGAGAGACATGCAGGTTGTGAAAGTGATTCTGGTGAAGGGCCGTTTGCTGAATATCGTGGTCAGGCCTGCCTGATGCGCTTGCTGGTCTTGGCATTGGCGGGCGGACTTTGGTTGAGCTCTTGTGGCTACCATCTTGTTGGTCAGTCTGACAGGCAGGGACCGATTCCGCCGGACTCAGCAGTTGTAGTTATTGCGGCACAAAACATGCAAGCGGCATGGTTGGCTGCTGTGCAGAATCAGTTGAACCAGTCTTATCGGGTGATCGAAGCTGAAAATGTGGATGAGCCGGTCTATCGGGTGCAGTTGCAGCAAGCTGCTGAACAGATGTTGCCGGTTGCCTACGATGCTTCGGGAATCGCTATTCAATATCAGTTACGCCTGAGAGGTAGTGTGTTGTTGTTTCAGGCTGGCAAACAAATCTGGCAGTCAGGCCCGGTGGATGTGTCGGGTGATGTGTATGCATCAGGTGGCCCTGCTGATGTTATATCACAGCAGGAGAAGCTGGCGCGGGAGTTGTACGTGGAGTGGGCACGAACAGCGATGGCTCGCATGCGTTCAGGGTTTTAGGGGAATTGCCATGAAAGTGGCTGCTAGCCAGCTCAGATTGCTGGAATACCCTTGTTATTATCTTTATGGCGCGGATCAGGATGCGTTGGCAGAAGCAGCTGAAGATATTCTGGCTGCTGGTGATCCTGAGGCGCAACGTCTTCGCGTCGATGTTTCTGAATTACATATGGTTGAGGAAGAATCACGCAACAGAGGATTGTTCGGCCCATCGATTTGCTATGCGCTGGTTCGCAATGCTGAAGCGGCTACCCCCAAGCAGGGCGAACACTTATTGAAGCTGGCCGCGTCCGTGGAGTCAGGCAATCGACTGATTGTATGTGCTCCCGGGGTGGATTGGAAAAAGGCTTTGCATAAGAAAGTATTGGCGATGCAGGGTGTCGGTCAGTGTGAATTTTTCGTGCCGGATGAGCATCGCTTCCAGCATTGGTTTGAGCAGCAGTTGCAGATTGCCGGGGTTCGTTTGCATGAGGATGCAATGCAGTGTGCTGTCGAGCAGCTTTCTGGACTTCGATTGGCGGCGCGTAAATTTGTCCAGCGTTTGCAATGGTATGATCATGGCGCCGGTGTGGTGCTGGATAGAAAAGTGGTTGCTGCTCTGCTGGGTGAGCATATGCCGGACGAGTTGGAAGACTGGTGTCATGCTGTTGCTATGCGTCAGACGCTTGCCGTGACGTTGGCTATTCGATTGCTGCGTGATCAGCAAATGGCTGAGGTGAAAATGCTGGCATGGCTTGGTACGCGCATGCAGCAGCTGTTGATGTATCGCTGGCATGTGTCCAAAGGCAGTGCCAATCCCGCGCAAAGCGCGCGTATCTTTGGCCCCGCACGTAAAACGATCGTGAAGGAAGCCGATATCTGGAAGCCATCGGAGCTGGTTGCCGCCTTGCATCTGCTCACCGAAGCGGAAAAGCGCCTCAAAGGTGCTTCGGTGGAGGATAAGCCGGTGGTGATGGAACGTTTGACTCTGGCGCTGATCAGTGGTGAGACGATGTGAATAAAGATTTTTTCTCGCAGTCCGATTGGCTGGACTTTGAGCGCCGGCATGTCTGGCACCCGTATGCTTCCATGCAACAGCCATTGCAGGTATATCCGGTGGTTGCTGCAAATGGTGTCATGTTAGAGTTTGAAGATGGACGGCGCGTGATTGATGGTATGGCTTCGTGGTGGTGTGCGATTCATGGTTATGCTGTGCCGGAGCTTAATGCAGCGATTGAAGCTCAGTTGAAAAACATGGCACATGTGATGTTCGGTGGTCTGACCCACAAACCGGCGGCAGAGCTGGCTGCATTATTGTTGCAGATTGCACCCGAAAATATGGCGCATGTGTTTTTTTCGGATTCCGGTTCTGTCTCGGTTGAAGTGGCAATCAAAATGGCGATTCAATATTGGCATGCGCAGGGAAAGGCAAAGAAAAGTCGTTTGCTGACTATTCGCGGCGGTTATCACGGCGATACCTTTGGTGCTATGAGCGTTTGTGATCCTGATACGGGGATGCACCATCTATTTTCCGGCATTGTTGCCCAACAGCTGTTTGCTGATGCTCCAACGGTCGATGACGATGAGACATGGAGTGATGCCCAGATTGCCTCTTTCAGGTCGCGGCTGAAAAACCATCATCATGAACTGGCTGCGGTAATTCTTGAGCCGATTGTGCAGGGGGCTGGTGGTATGCGTTTTTATGCGCCGGAATTTCTGCGCCAGGTGCGGTCGTTGTGTGATGCTTATGATGTTCTGCTGATATGCGATGAAATTGCCACAGGATTTGGCCGGACAGGCACCATGTTTGCCAGTGAGCAGGCTGGTATCCAACCGGATATCATGTGCATTGGCAAAGCACTGACGGGCGGTTATATGACGCTGGCGGCAACACTGTGTTCAGAAAAGGTAAGCGATGGCATCCATGCCGCTGAAGATGAACAGGATGGCGCTGGTGTGCTGATGCATGGGCCGACATTTATGGCTAATCCACTGGCTTGCGCTGTGGCTGTTGCTTCGATTCAACTTTTATTGGATTCGCCATGGCAACAGCGCGTGCTGACGATTGAAAAAGCACTGAAGCATATGTTGTCTCCGTGCAAGGCATCTGCTGATGTGGCGGATGTTCGCGTCAAAGGTGCCATTGGCGTAATCGAGATGAAACAGTCTGTGGATGTGGGTAGAGTTCAGCAACAGCTGATTGAGCAGGGGGTGTGGTTGCGTCCTTTTGGTAAGCTGATTTATACAATGCCACCCTACGTGATTGAAGCTTCGCAACTGGAGCAACTCACCAGTGCCATGTGTGCTGTGGTGCTGCGTCCTTGAAAGCCTCGACAGTGCTCAGTGTCAGCAATCATGATCGGGATGCTGTGGGAATGACGTATGTCTATCCTGTGATTTCCCGCCGTGCAGGTGGCGTTTCTGTGGGTATCAACCTGAATCCGAACAATGCGTGTAACTGGCGCTGTGTGTATTGCCAGGTTCCGGATTTGGTTCGGGGGTCATCACCGGAGATTGATATGGTACAGCTTGAAGCTGAACTGGTGCAGCTTCTGGGCGATATCATGCAGGGGTCTTTTTTGCAGGATCATGTGCCGGAAGGCGTACGGGTGCTCAGGGATGTCGCGATTTCCGGCAATGGTGAGCCGACCAGTTGCAAGGCGTTTGATGCGGTTGTGCAGCGTGTGGTTAGGGTGATGGGGCGCTTTGAGTTTGATGCGCCAGTGCCTTTGCGTTTGATCACGAATGGTTCCTATATGACGAAATCTCCGGTACAGCGAGGTTTGCAACGGATGCGCGGGGCTGGTGGTGAAGTCTGGATTAAAGTCGACAGCGCAACTACGGAAGGGCTAGCGCGTATTAATGGGGTTTCGATGACATCGCAGCGTTTGTTTGAGCAAGTCCGGATAGCAGCACAATGTTGTCCGACATGGATTCAAACCTGCATGTTTGCCGATGCTCAGCATATTCCTGATGCGCATGAGGTGGATGCCTATCTGTCGTTTCTGGAGATGTTGAAGTTGGAGCGGGTGCCGATAGAGGGTGTGTTGTTATATGGCCTGGCCAGACCTTCGATGCAAGGCGAGGGTAAGAAATTACATGCGCTGGATCAAGTCTGGATGCAGGCGATGGCAGCTGAAATTGTCGAAGCAGGAATGAAAGTTCGCCTGTCGGAGTGAAATAAAACAAGCTGTCAGGAGTAAGATTAGATCAAAAGAGGCGGAAAAAGGTTTGCATGGTGATAAAAGTATGGTTAGCGTTCGCCGCCTCTGAAAGAAGAAAGAATAAACGAGGTAAGCAGGATTTATGTCTCTGTCTGTGGAAACGAAAAACGAAATCATTACAAAATTCGCCAAGAGTGAAAATGACACTGGCTCTCCAGAAGTTCAGGTAGCGCTGTTGACAGAGCGGATCAAAGGGTTGTCTTCCCATTTTAAGGATCATCACAAAGATCATCACTCACGCCGTGGTCTTCTGAAGATGGTCGGCCGCCGTCGTAATCTTCTTAAATATTTGAAAGATAAAGACTTCAACCGTTACCGTGAGTTGATTGAGGCTTTAGGCCTGCGTCGCTGATATTGCTGAAAAGCGACCCGTTCGGGTCGCTTTTCTTTTTTTACACCTCTCCTTCCATAACCAGAGACATGAATCCTGCAAAGGATAGATAAATGTTTAATGTAAAATCTAGCAAAGCGACCGTTGGTGGTCGCGAAATCAGCTTTGAAACCGGACGAGTGGCGCGTCAGGCCGGCGGTTCGGTTTTAGCTCAAGTTGGAGACGTGGTTGTCCACGTTGCGGCTACTGCCGCCAAACAGCCATTGCAGGGCGTGGATTTCATGCCGCTGACTGTACACTATCAGGAAAAAACATATGCCGCTGGCCGTTTTCTTGGCGGCTTCTTCAAGCGCGAAGGTCGCCCATCGGAAAAAGAGACACTGACATCACGTCTGATCGATCGCCCGATTCGTCCATTGTTTCCAAAAGGTTACTTCCACGAAACTCAGGTTATTGCGACAGTTATTTCAGCTGATGAACACAATAACCCGGACATTATTGCCATCAATGGTGTATCCGCTGCACTGTCTATTTCTGACGTGCCGTTTGCCGAGCCGATTGCCGCGTCACGCGTTGGTTTGATCGATGGTGAGTTCGTGCTTAATCCGACCTATGCACAGATGGAAAACTCACAGCTGGATTTGGTGGTTGCCGGTACACGTGATGCGGTTCTGATGATTGAATCAGAAGCCAAAGAGCTCTCTGAAGAGCAGATGATTGATGCGATTATCTTTGGACAGGAAGGTTATCAGCCTGTGCTGGATGCGATTGAAGCGCTGGTGAAAATGGCCGGTAAAGAGAAGCTGGTTGTTGAACTGGCAGGCAGCAACAGTGATGTGAAAGATGCTGTGAAATCGGCATTTGAAGCGGATGTTCGTGATGCTTATGCAACAGTCGATAAGTCTGCACGGGCAGCCAAGATCGAAGCATTCCGTTTGGCCGCACAGGAGAAGCTGGCAGGCAGCGAAGAAAATCCGGGGCAGTTCAGCTCAAACGATGTTTCTTCCGCCATGAAAAGTCTGGAAAAAGATGTGGTTCGTCGCTCTATTATTGCCGGTAATCCGCGTATTGATGGCCGTTCGACCAAGGATGTGCGTGCAATTAATTGTCAGATTGGTGTATTGCCACGTACGCATGGTTCTGCCCTGTTCACTCGTGGTGAAACGCAGGCACTGGTCACCATCACGCTGGGTACCGAATCTGATATGCAAATGACTGAATCGCTGGAAGGCGTGGCTAAACAGCGTTTCATGCTGCATTATAACTTCCCTCCGTATTCCGTAGGCGAAGCCCGTCGCTATGGCCCTCCGGGCCGTCGTGAAATCGGCCATGGTCGTCTGGCGCGTCGTGGTGTGGAAGCGGTTCTTCCGTCTATGGATGATTTCGGCTATGCCATTCGTTCAGTGTCAGAAATTACTGAGTCCAATGGTTCATCATCGATGGCTTCTGTTTGCGGTACTTCGCTGGCGCTGATGGATGCCGGTGTGCCTACCAAGGCAGCGGTTGCCGGTGTGGCTATGGGGCTGATTCTGGAATCCGACGGTTATGCCGTGCTGACTGATATTCTCGGTGATGAAGATCATCTGGGTGATATGGATTTCAAAGTGGCCGGTACCCGTGATGGTGTAACTACATTGCAGCTGGATATCAAGATCGGTGGTTTGACACGCGAAATCATGAAGGAAGCGCTGGGTCAGGCACATGCTGGCCGTATGCATATCCTTGATGAAATGGCCAAGTGCATCGAAACACCGCGTGGTGCTATTGCCGACCATGCACCTCGTATGTTTACCATGAAAATCAAGGCAGACAAAATTCGCGAAGTGATCGGTGCTGGCGGTAAGGTGATTCGTGGTATCGTTGAAGCTACCGGAGCCAAGATTGATCTGGAAGATGATGGAACGGTTAAAATCTTTGCGGTTACTGGCGAGGCTGGTGAAGCTGCGAAGAAGATGATTGAAGACATTGTTTCCGAGGTTGAAGTTGGCAAGGTTTACGAAGGTAAGGTTGTCAAAATCATGGATTTCGGAGCGTTTGTGCGTGTTCTCGGCAATACCGATGGTTTGGTTCACATCTCACAAATTGCTAACAAGCGCGTTGAGAAAGTCTCTGATGAGCTCAAAGAAGGCGATGATGTGAAAGTCAAAGTGCTGGAAATCGATCGAAGCGGAAAAATCCGCTTGTCTATGAAAGTATTGCTGGATGATGCTGACGAAGCTTAATTCGATAGTATTTGTTCTGTTGAAGTCAAAAAGGCGGCCCCTGAGGTCGCCTTTTTTCGTCGGGCATTGCAGCAACGCTCTGCCTTCAAGTAGGGTTATGCCATGTTGAATCGAATTCGTGAAGATATTGCAACGGCATTTGACCGTGATCCTGCGGCACGCTCTACACTTGAAGTGCTGACATGCTATCCGGGATTGCATGCCGTGTGGATGTACCGACTATCGCATGCTTTGTGGGGCCATCAATTATTCTGGCTGGCAAGGCTGTTGTCACATGTCGCCAGATGGTTGACCGGTATTGAAATTCATCCGGGCGCAAGCATCGGCCGACGTTTTTTTATCGATCATGGTATGGGTGTTGTTATTGGTGAAACAACTGAAGTTGGTGATGATGTAACGCTGTATCACGGGGTAACACTGGGTGGTACAACGTGGGAGAAAACCAAGCGTCATCCGACACTGGGCAATGGTGTGGTGGTGGGCACTGGCGCTAAGATTCTCGGAGCTATCACCATTGGTCACGGTTCACGTATCGGTTCAAATTCTGTGGTTTTAAAGGATGTGCCGGAGTGCTCAACGGTAATTGGTATTCCCGGGGTTGTGGTGGGTAAGAATGAGCCGGTCGTTCAGGATGGTCGCATTAATCTGAATCATCATCAGATGCCTGATCCGGTGGCTGAAGTTCTTCGTCATATGCTTAAACTGTTGGATGATGTGAATATTCGTATCGATCAGCTGTCTTCGCATGATGAATCGATGAAGCGGGATGTTATGTCCGATATGAAAAAAGAGCATCGGAAGCTGGAGAAGTTCATCGAAGGTGAGGGGATTTAATCCAGACTGTTTCCATCCGATTTAATACTTGATTAAATTATCCGGTTTTATAGGATTTGTCATCGGCTTGATGCGATGGAGGTTAGTAATATGCGTTTAACCAGCAAAGGACGTTATGCTGTGTCCGCCATGGTTGATTTAAATAATCATGCCAGCACTGAAAGACCTGTTACATTGTCAGCAATTTCTGAGCGGCAGTTTATTTCCCTTTCTTATCTGGAGCAGTTGTTTCGCTCATTACGCCTTGGTGGACTGGTAAAATCTGTTCGCGGACCCGGGGGCGGCTATCTTCTGGCCAGGCCAGCTAAGGAAATTACTGTAGCGGATGTGATTCGGGCTGCCAACGAGCCGATCAGAACAACGCTATGTGAAAATGCCGTGCGTGGGTGTCATCGTGGAAAACGTTGTGATACGCATCAGTTATGGCAATCGCTGGGGCAACATATTTATCGGTTCCTTGATGCGGTTAATCTACAGCAGGTTTGCGATAAGCAGGTTGCGCTGGATGAAGTTGATTTGGGGCCTGTAGAATCTTATTTGAGCGCGTTGCAGAGTGAAGTGACAGCGCAGGAAATTGTGATGGCAGATAAGGGTGCGACTGTATCTTGATTATAATGCAACGTGCCCCATGCCGGAGTCCGTTGCATTAGCCACTATTGAGGCTTCCCGAAAATCATTGGGTAATCCGTCCAGTATGCATTGGGCGGGTAGGGAAGCGCGCCGTCTGCTCGACGATGCGCGAGATTGTCTGGCGGATTTTCTGGGCGTTGAGCCGGGAAGTATCGTTTTTACTTCGGGGGGGAGTGAGTCGAATAATCTGGCTATTGCCGGACATTTGCTGCGTGTTGCCAAAAATGCTCAAAAGCAAAAAGTTATTACGACTGCCATCGAACATCCATCGGTATTAAAAACCCTTGAGTTCTGGTGCGACCAGCTTGACTTTGACTTGCTGACGATCTCTCCACGTGAAAATGGTGTTGTCGATGCGTCAGATATTATTCGTAAGCTGGATGATGCTACTGCCATGGTCTGCATGATGTGGGCGAACAATGAAACAGGAATCATTCAACCTGCGGCAGAGATTGTGTCTGCTTGCCGTACACGAAACATCCCGGTTTTGATCGATGCAGTTCAGGTATTGGGTAAGGCTCCAATGGATCTTGCCAAGCTGGATGCCGATTTTGTTTCGTTGTCAGCGCACAAGATCGGGGGGCCAAAAGGTGTAGGTTGTCTGGTTGTGCGGCGTGGGTCGACGTTGCTTCCCTGGCTTCTCGGGGGCGGGCAGGAACGTGGAAGACGCTCAGGAACGGAGAATGTGGCCGGTGCTGTGGGGTTTGCGCATGCGCTCGGCTGCAAGGATTTTAGTCAATGTGTATCAGTCAGAGATTATTTTGAGAGTGAATTGCTGAAGTATATGCCGGATGTAACGGTTTATGGTCAAGCGGTGCAGCGCGTTGGCAATACCAGTATGTTTGCAGTGCCGGGAATGGATGGTGAGACGCTTCTCATGCAGCTTGATCTGGCCGGTTTTGCTGTGGCTTCCGGATCGGCTTGTTCATCAGGTAAGCGCGAGCCATCCCATGTGTTGCAGGCAATGGGTGTTGATGTGCGACTGGCACGAAGCAGTTTGCGAGTAAGTTTCGGGCCGGAGCATCAGAATGTCGATGCTGATGCGCTGGTGCGGGAGCTTCTTCGAATTCGGATGCTACTCAGAAAAATGGCCGGCTTGTAGACGTTTATGTGGAGTAAGGAGATAAATCTGTGAATATACAATTGACTGAGCCGGCGGTTAACAGGTTGCGGCAAGAGCTGACCAAGGCTGGTATGCATGCAGTTCGATTGTCCCTCAAAGAAGCCGGATGTTCCGGTCTTGAGTATGTTTTTGATTTCACGCTTGAAGGTCAGGAGGGTGATTTGTGTGAGTCTTTTGACGGGTTTCAGCTTTTTGTTGATCCTGAATCATACAGCAAAGCATTGGACGGACTGATGATTGATTTTCAGACTGATTTGCTGTCTTCATCATTTGTTTTTAACAACCCGAATAAAAAGGGTGAATGTGGCTGTGGTATTTCTTTTACGGTCTGATTTTTTTGATGTCATTATCCCCAATTTAACTTGTCATAAAAAGTAAAGTATTGCCTTTATTTTGACTGCTTAACAGTTAGGATGCTTGCGTGTTTAAATCTGTGCTTATCGTATGTGTCGGGAATATCTGTCGAAGTCCTATGGCTGAATATCTACTTAAGGCGAACGTGGAACAACGCTCGCCTGGAATAGACGTTGCTTCTGCCGGACTCGGGGCATTGGTAGGTCATGGCGCAGACAAGCATGCACTTTCACTGATGGATGAAAGAGGTATTGATATGCATTTGCATCGGGCCCGGCAGCTTACTGTCGAGATGATCAATGTTTATGAATTAATCCTGGTGATGGAGAATGGGCATGTTCGGGCCATTAATGATATGGCACCACAGTCACGTGGACGCGTACATTTACTTGGTAAATGGAACGGGAATGAAGAAATTACCGATCCATACAGGCAGTCCAGAGCACATTTTGAAGCAGCATTGTCTGCCATTGAGCGAGGAGTTACATCGTGGATAAAGTATTTCTGAAACTTGGATTTGCTCATGAAGGGCTGGGTATGAAACCAATGAGTAAAAGGCTACTGTTGTCACTGCTGGCAGTTGCAGTACTGAGTAGCTGCGCCCTTGCTCCAGGTATGAATATGAAACCTGGCCGATTCGATGTGAAGGAAGCTGATACAGATGATTTCAGGCAGGGTGTTGTTATTGAGCCCATTAATGGGGAGCTGGTTGCAAAGCAACTGTCTGTATTGCGTCAGAGCTTTGAGAGCCCTCTTGCCCAAACTTTACAGTCTGATATTGCGAACTATCAATATCATATTCTTGCTCAGGATGTACTTCAGATAACCATCTGGGATCACCCGGAGTTAACTACACCGGCGGGTCAGTATCGTACGAGTGCTGATTCAGGGAATCTTGTTCGTAAAGATGGGACTATCTTTTATCCTTATGTTGGAATCATGCATGTTGCAGGAAAGACAATGGAAGAAGTCCGTCAGGAATTAACGCAGCGCTTGAGTAAATATATTGAACAACCTCAGGTTGATGTACGAGTTGCGGCATTTCGCAGTCAGCTTGTTTATGTTTCTGGTCAGATAAATAAAGCGGGGTCTTTAGCTGTTACTGATAAACCCTTAACTGTGGTAGATGCGATTGCTTTGTCTGATGGCATCATGGCTGACGCTGACCTCCAGCATGCTACACTGACGAGAAATGGCGAAACTTATGAGATTGATCTTTTTTCACTTTACGGAAGAGGAAACTCATCGCTCAATGCTGTTCTTTTGGGTGGGGATGTGCTGAATATTCCGGATAATCAACTGAATAAAGTGTTTGTTATGGGTGAAGTGACAAAGCCATCTACCATGTTTGTGCGTAATGGCAAGTTGACGCTGGCTGAGGCCATTTCTGATGCTCAGGATTTTGGTGCCGCCGCAAATCCTGGACAGATTTATGTGATTCGAGGTAAGCGAAGTTCAGGTGAGGTCTCCCTGGATACTACAAAAGGGTTGGCGTCGGTAGATCGCTTCGATGAGAAGGCTAAATTGGAAATTTTTCATCTGGATGCTTCTTCTCCGGATGCATTGCTGCTGGCTGATCAGTTTCATTTACAGGCCAGGGATGTGGTATACGTTTCACCAACCGAACTCAGTCGTTTCTCGCGCGTATTTAAAGATGTCGGCAGTATAGTGAACACCACCGCTCAGACAATTATTTTACAACGCACACTCCGGAAATAAGGGCGTTTTTATGAGACAAGAAGAACTGCAAAAACAATCGATGATGAATATGCCATGGGACCGAGAAGATGAAATTGATCTCGGTGAGTATTTGGGTGTTTTGCTGGATGCAAAATGGATGATTTTAGTAGTGGCGATGCTGGCTACATTGTGTGCAGGTACTTTTGCTTATTTGACAACGCCGATTTATCAATCTGATGCTCTTGTTCAGGTAGAAGATAGCAAAGCAAGCATTGGGGGATCAAAAGACTTGCTTGATCTTATGGATCAGGGCGGGGCTTCGGCTGATACGGAAATTGAAATTATGCGTTCGCGTTCAGTGATTGGCAGAGTTGTTGCCAACCTGAAATTGGATGTGGTTGCACAACCGATATTATTTCCAGGAATGGGAGAATTTTTTTATCGTAAATACCATGATGAAGGCTTCAGGGAGCCTGTTTTTGGATTGGGCTCTTATGCGTGGGGTGGTGAAAAGATTCAGATAGAAAGTCTGGAAGTTCCGGAAGATATGATCGGAGAACATCTGAGCCTGATCGCCCAGGGTAATGGGAAATTTTCACTATCAAGTGAAGACGTCGTGTTGCTGGAAGGTGAGACTAATCAGCTGGCTTATAACGCATCCGGAGTTAGTGTATATATAAGTCAGTTAGATGCCAGGCCCGGCACACAGTTTGAGCTGGTCAAACGTCGTATGCAGGATGTGATTTCAGATGCTCTAAGCCAGTTAAGTGTGACAGAAAAGGGGAAAGGAACTGGCATTATATCACTTTCGTTCAGCAGCGCTTCGCCACTTTTGGCTAAAGATATAGTTGATAGTGTTGCCAACGTTTATTTACGTCAGAATGTTGAAAGAAAATCGGAGGAAGCTAAACGGTCTATAAATTTCCTTAAAAAACAATTGCCTGAAGTACGACTGCAGCTGGAAACAGCAGAAACTGAAATGAATGAATTCAGGCTGAAAAGTGGCTCTGTTAATCTTAGTCTGGAGACGCAGGCTATTCTTGCGAAAGTGGTTGAACTTGATCAGAAACTATCCGAATTGGATATGCAAAGAACTGACTTGTCACAACGCTTTACTGATAATCATCCACTACTGCAAGCTTTGGGAGAAAAACGTTCACGTTTGATGGATGAAAAGTTGTCTCTGGAGAAAAAAGTTAAGCAGCTACCGGAGACAGAACAAAAGATGCTGACCTTGATGCGTAATGTGAAGGTCAATACCGAGTTGTATACATTTCTGCTCAATAAAACGCAGGAATTAAAGGTGGTTGAAGCTGGCACTGTGGGTAATGTTCGGGTGCTGGACTATGCGGTATTACCTTATCAGCCGGTAAAGCCAAAGAAAATGCTTATTACTGTTCTGGGTTTTGTTTTAGGACTATTTATTGGAGTGCTGATCGCATTCATTCGTAAAGCGATGCATCAAGGGGTGGAAGATCCAGATCTTGTTGAGAAGAAGCTGGGCTTATCTGCCTTTGCCGGTATCCCACACTCGCTATTGCAAGGTAAGTTGCATGAGGAGATGCGTCGAAGTAAGGGTAAGTCAGGAAATTCTCTGCTGGCTTCGGTTGATCATACAGACCTGTCGATTGAAAGTCTGAGAAGTCTTCGTACCAATCTTCATTTTGCTCTGCTTGAGGCATCTAACAATGTTGTTATGATGACTGGTCCGGCACCAGGGCTCGGAAAGTCATTTGTTTCTGCCAACTTTGGTGCGGTGCTTGCATCGTCGGGACAGAAGGTGTTGTTAATCGATGCGGATATGCGTAAAGGCCATTTGCATGAATACTTTGGTATGGATCGAAATCCGGGACTCTCCGGCTTGATTTCTGGCAGCGTTAAGCTGGAAGATGCAATTCATTCAACGGACGTGAAAAACCTCTGCGTCATGCCTACCGGTGTGTTACCTCCAAATCCAGCTGACTTGCTGATGAATGAAAAGTTCGATGATATTCTAGCCAGAGTTTCTTCCATGTTTGACTTGGTGCTGATCGATACGCCTCCGGTTCTGGCTGTAACGGATGCAGTGCTCATCGGACGGAGAGCTGGTGTGAGTTTCATGTTGCTGCGCAGTGGCAGACATCCGATGCGTGAAATTGAAGCGGCGATCAAGCAGGTTGAGAAAGCCGGGATTTCTTTGGCTGGGTTTATCTTTAACGATATTTTTCCTAAACGTTCTGCCTACGGCTATGGCGGTTACGGGAACTATAATTATCATTATCAATATGCTTATAAGAAGGATAACAAAAACAGTTAGTCCTGATCATTCATGAGTCTTTGTGTGGAGATTGTGCTGATTAACAGTGGGATCTCTATACAATTGACTTGTGAGTGTATCGATAAGTTGCGCAGCATTAATTTAAAAATGCAACAACCACTCGCCATGGCTGACGAGCGCGCTTGTTCTTTGTAACACAGGTATGAAATCGATCTGTAATTGAGTTTTTATTGTCTGTTTGAAACTTCAGTCTGTCGGAATTGCTGGGCTAATTTATCGAGTACACCATTGATAAAGCCACGCGCCGGTTCATCGGTGTAGTCACGGGCCAGTTCAAGTGCTTCATTGATAATCACCTTGTAAGGGATTTCAAGGCGCTGTTTCATTTCCCATAAGGCAAGACGGACAATATTCAGTTCAAGATTGGCGACGCTGCGAATGCTGCGATTAACAACTTTACTTATATCACTATCAAGATCAGAAGTGTTTTGCGTAACGCCATTAACCAGTTCGCGCAAATAAGCCTGATCCTGAAAAGTACGATCCTCTTCCTCTAAACGTCCGGCAATCAGTGATGGTATGTCTGCATCATCACCGCCACCACTTTGCCATGCATATAAAACTTCGATGGCGGATTCGCGTGCCTGATGTCTGTTGGGAGTACTGACTTTTTTCTTATGCATCAAAAGATACCTTCAATGATTTCAACGTGCAGGCAATTTCTACGGCCGTGAGCGCGGCCTCTTCGCCTTTATGACCATGACTGCCACCAATACGCTCCTGAGCCTGTTGATGCGTATCGACGGTGAGCACACCGTTACCAACACCAATATCGCCACGATTGGCTATTTTTCCGATGGCATGCATAGCGCCCTGACAGACATAATCAAAATGTGCAGTGTCACCACGAATGACACAGCCCAGACAGACAATGGCATCAAAGCGTCCTGAATCAGCCATGCAGGATGCAATAGTCCCTATTTCGAATGCCCCGGGCACATCAATAAGCGTCAGATTTTCATCGGTGCTACCATGTTCTTTCAACGCCGTAACGGCCCCGTCAACAAGTGCCTGGGTGATATCAAGGTTGAACCGGCTGCGAATAATGCCAATACGTAAACCTGTAGCATCAACCTGGCCAGCTAAATGTGGTGAATCAAGACTCATGCTGTTTCTCCGCTTTAATCATATGTCCCATTTTATCCCGCTTGGTTTGCAGATAGGCGATATTGTCTTTATGCGGATCAATTTCCAATTGAATACGTTCACTGACTTCAAGGCCGTAGCCATCCAGAGCGATAATTTTCTTTGGATTATTGGTCAACAGCTTGAGTTTACGCAGACCCAGATCGCGCAGAATTTGCGCGCCGATACCATAATCTCTGAGATCGGATTTAAAGCCCAACTTCTTATTGGCCTCAACCGTGTCATGCCCGGCATCCTGTAATGAGTAGGCTTTAAGTTTATTCAGCAGGCCAATGCCGCGTCCTTCCTGTCTGAGATACAGAATGACGCCTGTACCTTCTTTAGCAACCTGTCGCATCGCAGCATGCAACTGTGAACCACAATCACAGCGCCTGGAAGCGAAGACGTCGCCGGTCAGGCATTCTGAATGAACGCGTACCATACACGGCGTATCGGCATCAGGCTCACCCATCACAAGAGCAACGTGCTCCGCTTTGTCGGTAGCATTGGTGTAGCCAACCATGCGAAACTCACCGAACTCAGTGGGTAAACGTACTTCCACTTCACGGGTGACCAGCGAGTCATGGCGTAAACGATGACGAATGATGTCAGATATGGCACCGATTTTTAGCTGATGCTTTTGCGCAAACTTCTGTAGCTCCGGCATACGGGCCATCGTACCGTCTTCATTCATGATTTCGCAAATAACACCGGAAGGTTGTAATCCGGCCAAATGCGCAAGGTCTACAGAGGCCTCAGTATGTCCGGCACGAACGAGAAGGCCGCCTTCGCGGGCCAGCAGCGGAAATATATGGCCGGGCGTATTGATATCAGAAGGCTTGGCACCTTCGCGAATAGCGGTGCGAATGGTATGCGCGCGATCATAAGCAGAAATACCGGTCGTCACGCCTTCAGCAGCTTCAATGGAAATGGTGAAGTTGGTTTTGAACTTGGCGTTGGTATTGGCCACCATCAAAGGCAGAGCAAGTTCATCCACTTTTTCTTGGGTCAGAGCAAGGCAAATTAAGCCGCGACCATGGGTTGCCATAAAATTAATGGCTTCGGGCGTTACCCACTCAGCCGCCATGACCAGGTCGCCTTCATTTTCACGATCCTCATCATCGGCGAGAATTACCATGCGCCCGGATCGTAGCTCTTCAATTAATTCTTCTGTTGTAGCCAGATTCATGTGTCTTTCCTTATGGCATCAGTTGCTGAAGTCTCGCCGAATTGCATCAGGCGCTCAACATAACGTCCGAGAATATCTGTTTCGAGATTAATTTGCATGCCTGCATTTAACATTCCAAGGTTGGTCGCTGATAAGGTGTGTGGAATCAGGTTGACGCTGAACAAACAACCATCCACCTCGTTGACGGTCAGGCTGACGCCATTGACGGCAACAGAGCCCTTCTTGACGATGTAGCGGGCTAACTTTTCGGGCGTATTAAACACATAGTTCCAATGTTCACCTATCGCAGTTTTACTGTCGAGCGAGGCGATACCATCGATATGACCCGTAACCATATGTCCACCCAGTGGGTCGCCAATATGTAAAGCAGGCTCAAGATTAACAGCTTGTCCGATGTGAGCGTGTGAAAAATGGGTAAGCGCCAGTGTTTCGGCTGACAGTGTTGCACGCCAGGTGTCATCTGATTTGTCGGTTATGGTCAGGCAGCAGCCATCCACGGCAATGGAATCGCCAATCTGCCATGCCGACATATCCAGATGTGTCTGAAAGTTGATGTGTGTTTGATCTGGCTCTTGCTGAATGAGCTGAATGCGTCCCACATCTTTAATGATACCGGTAAACATGATTTAAAAGGTACCGCCATTCCATCCGAACATCGAGCAGGAAGGGGCAGAAAACTCAATGTAAATGCGTGAAGTTTGGATATCAAGATTAGATTGTATCCATGTGCAGATGGTGGATGAAAGAGACTGGGTCTGCGATTCACTTAATCCCAGACTCTTGAGTTCGACATAGGCCAGTGGCTCAGTCGTACCGGCAAAACTCATGCTATGATCGCCGCTCAACTGCACCATGACGTAGTTTTCCGGTTTGCCCAGTGCTTTGGCGACCATGGCAGAAGCATCTTTTAATAAGGTCTCAGTGTTGCCGATGGCAATATTGGTTTGAATATGAAGAACAGGCATGTTAATCCTTTACAAGGTGTTGATGTGAAGTGACTTACGCTTAGGCGTCTTGATTGAGTTGTGATTTTTCCGCCAAACGTTGTCTGGCCAGCTCTGCGCGCATTACATTTTTTCTGACGCGCATGCGTTTGGTGGCATAAAAGCCAGCCCACCAGAGAAATGCAGCAACAAGAAGAAATCCAATCAGGATAGAAATACTCATGAGTTCACTGTGTCCGGGCGCAATGTTTGCTGCGCTTTTTTGCATCCAGACGTGCATTAATGATGTTGACGCCGGCCAGAATAAAGCCAAGTGCTATAAAAGCGCCCGGTGGCAAAATAAACATCAGAACATCCGGATAATCCTGTCCAAAGAGATCGAAGCCAAACAGTTGACCTTGTCCGAGCAACTCACGAACACTCCCCAGTAAGACCAGGGCAAACGTGAAGCCGGAGCCAACGGCAATGGCATCAACCAGCGAATCACTAAGCGAATTTTTGCTGGCAAAAGCCTCGGCCCGGCCAAGAATGGCGCAGTTCACCACGATAAGAGGGATAAACAGGCCCAGTACAAGATACATTTCATGCATCCAGGCATTCATCACCATATCCACAATCGTGACAAAGGCTGCGATAATAGTGATATAAGCGGGGATGCGAACATTCTGCGGGATGACGCCACGAATGATGGATACAACCAGATTTGATCCCAGCAACACCAGTACAGTGGCAGCGCCCATCCAGAAGCCATTTTCTGCCGAGGTGGTGACGCCGAGAAGCGGGCACATACCGAGCAACTGGGCAAAAATTGTATTGTTTGTCCAGAACCCTTCGATGAAAATGGTGGTATGTTGGCTTACGTTTGTTTCCGTAGTGGCTGACACGGTTGATGTGTGCTGTATCGTTTCACTCATTGGGCTTACCCTGAATCTTCTGCTCAGATGGTGCAAGGATGCGGACCTTGTGCAACTCAAATAGCTCCAGGCCGGCTTTTACGGCTTTTACGACAGCGCGTGGAGAAATTGTAGCACCGGTGAACTGGTCAAAATCACCACCATCTTTACGCACTTTCCAGCTGGTTTGGGTTAATGTTTTATCGACAAAGGAATCGAGCCATGCGTGATTCAGCGTGATACCGTCACCCAGTCCCGGCGTTTCATGATGGCTGGTCACCCGAACTGCATACACTGCTCCGTTGGGTCTGACGCCGATCAGCATGCGGATGGAGCCGCTATAACCATCCGGTGCGCTGGTTTCCCACGCAATGCCGTTGATATTGCCTTCGCCATTACGGGCCAGATAATAGGTGATGGTTTGATCATCAGCTTGCAGTATCACTGTGTCATTTGCCGGGTCATTGGCATGTTCAGGTAAAACCTGCATCAACCCATTCATGAAAGCTTCGTGTTGAGCTTTGGCAATCGGTTCGCGGGTGAGCGAATCGGTCCCACCAAGAATTACAGCACACACCATTGCAACGGTCAGCAGAGCAAGCACCATGTTTTTCTGATTTTGATCGAACATTATGTTTTACGTCCATAAGGCCTGGGGCGGCAATAATGATCGATCAGCGGCACTGCCATATTCATCAACACGACCGCAAACATGGCACCTTCAGGATAACCACCCCAGGTGCGAATGCACCAGGTGAGCACGCCGCAACCCACACCGAATACGATCTGCCCGAGTGGTGTTACCGGTGATGAAACCGGATCGGTGGCCATAAAAAAAGCGCACAACATCAGGCCGCCAGCCAGCAGATGGAATAAAGGCGGTGCATATTGGTTGGGGTCTATGCTGCTGAATATCAGCGCCAGTACAGCAACTGTGATGAGGTAAGAAAAGGGGATATGCCAGGTGATGGTGTGACGGGCAAGCAAATAGATGCCACCGATCAGCAATGCCAGCGCGCTTGTCTCACCCATGGAGCCAGCTTCACTGCCAAGAAATGCATCAAGCAGATTGTAGTCGTAGCTTTTGAGTGCGTCGATCACCGGAATGCCCTGTGTGGCAGCCGTTTTAACATGCCCCAGCGGTGTAGCCATGCTCATGGCATCGAGATGGCCGGGTATAGATTGAATGCCATGGATAAAAATTTGCAGGGATGTATTAAAATCATACAAGTTCAGGGCGCTACCACCCAGATGCATGGGCACGACCCAGGTGGTCATCATTAAGGGGAAGGAAATCAACAGAATAATACGTGCCGACAGTGCAGGGTTGAACGGGTTATAACCAATGCCACCATAGACCTGTTTACCCAGAATAATGGCGAAGATGCTGCCCAGCAGGGCAATCCACCATGGGGCAGCCGCTGGCAATATCAAAGCAATAAATAAACCGGTCAGCGCAGCAGAGCCATCGAGCACCGGCGTGGTGGGGCGTCCCATCAATCTCAGGGCCAGCCACTCGCTGCCCATACACGCACCGATACACAGGCACAGATGTAGCACAGCCAACCAGCCGAACAGGTAAACGCTGACGATGGTGGCTGGAAGTAGCGCAATCATCACGGTGAGCATGGTAATGCGAATCGAGTTTCCGCCGTGCATATGCGGTGAGCTGATATGAATCAACATCAGGAAGCATCTCCATCATTTTCCGTGGAATTTTTTCCATCCAGAACGGGTTTGGTTTCGGCGCGAACGCGTTGGCGACGGGCCGCTTTGTCAGCATTTTCGCGTTCAATACGGCGTTCGCGTTGTTCTGACCGGGCTTTGGATTCATCGGCAAAGCGGCGTTCCCGAGTCAGTTGGGCTAGCTGCCCTTTGCCGTAGCGGAAGTAATGCACCAGTGGAATGTTTGACGGGCAAACATAGCTGCAGCAGCCACATTCGATACAATCAAACAAATGATAATCCTCAGCTTTGTCGAACTGATTATTGCGGCAGTGATCGGCCAGCAGGTTGGGCACCAGATGAATCGGGCAGACAATGCTGCAATGTCCGCAGCGAATGCACGGGTCTTCATGTTTATGCACACTTTGCATCGTGGCTGTATGCATCGCCAGAATGCCGGTGGATGACTTCACAATAGGAATGTCGGCACTACGCAGTTTTTCGCCCATCATCGGACCGCCGTGGAGGATTTGAATATCGTCAAAATCTTCCAGGCCACATTGGGCAAAGACAAAACGCATCGGTGTGCCAATGCGAACGCGCAGATTTTTAGGTTTTGGCACGGCATCACCGCTGACTGTTACCATGCGTTCCGTCAAAGGTATACCTTCTGCTATGGCATCATAAACGGCTTTGGTGGTGCCGATGTTCTGGCATAGCACGCCGACGTGCAGAGGAAGCTTACCGGCTGGAATCTGTTTGCCGGTCAGGCTTTCGATGAGCTGTTTTTCGCTGCCCTGCGGGTAGCGGGTTGGCATGAGGCGAACTTCGACAGTCAGATCGAGTCTCTGCTTACTGAGGCAGGCGTTGATAGCTTCGGCAGCATCCGGTTTGTTGTCTTCAATGGCTATGATGGCTTTTTGTGCTTGCACTACATGCATCAGAATCTGCATGCCCTCGATCACCTGTCGCGTATTTTCCAGCATCAGGCGATGGTCATTGGTCAGATAAGGCTCACACTCGATACCATTGAGAATGACGGTATGTACGGGGTGATGGCGGTCGCGTAATAATTTAATGAACGTTGGAAAGGCAGCGCCACCGAGTCCGACAATGCCGCTCTGGCGAATGCGTTCGCGCAGCAGATCGGGGTCATTCTCGCGCCAGTTTACAATCGGCAGGCAGGCAGGGTCGATTGTGTCATGGCCATCGGGCTCGATAAACATGCAAGGCAGACCCATACCGGATGGATGCGGGATTCTGTGATCTTCGATTTTTACTACTTTGCCCGATGTCGGCGCATGAATGGAGGCTGTAACATAGGCATCAGCTCGTGCAATTTTCTGTCCGCGATAGACATGATCACCAATCTGCACCAGCGGAATGCAGGCTTCACCGATATGCTGTTTCAGCGGTACGATCAGCACAGGTGGCATCGGCGAAACTTCACTGGCTTGTGCTGCCGTGATTTTGTGCATCGGCGGATGAATGCCACCATTAAAATCAGAATGGCCCAGCCCGAGGGAATGCATTAATGACTGGAATAAGCTTGAATCAGACATGTTGATGACTCTCGCGTCGTTGATGTCCTATGCGTGAGCGTTGTGTATCGGGTAATGGCCAGGACCAATGCTCAATGAGTTCGGGTTTTTGCAGCATGTCGATACAATCAACAGGGCAGGGGTCAATACACAGCGTACAGCCGGTGCAATGATCAGTAATAATGGTATGGTATTGCTTCGGCGCGCCGACAATGGCATCGACCGGGCAAGCCTTGATACACAGTGTACAACCAATGCATTCATCTTCGCGCACAAAGGCGATCATCGGAATCGCTTCTTCAGCCTCAATCGCTTTGGGTTCCACGCCCATTAAGTCGGCAATGGCGATCATAGTGCGTTCACCACCGGGCACGCAGTTATTAATCTCAGCCACTTCCGATGCCACAGCTTCAGCATAAGGGCGGCATCCCGGATAGCCGCATTGACCACACTGGGTTTGCGGCAACATATCTTCGATTTTATCGGCAATCGGGTCACCCTCAATATGAAAAGCACGTGTAGCAATGGCAAGAATAATGCCTGCAACAAGTGCAAATCCACCAAGGGATAGGATGGCCATGAAAATCTGCTGCATGTGATGGATTCAGTTGGCGATGAAGGCGTGATGCCGTTTCAAACTTTAACCAGCCCGGAGAAACCAAGGAAGGCCAGTGACATCATACCTGCTGTAATCAGCGTAAGTGGAGCACCTTTGAAAGCAGTCGGGACCGGTGCGCCTTCCATACGTTCGCGCAGGCCGGAAAATAAAATCAGCACCAGAGAAAACCCCAGTGCTGCCCCGAAGCCATACAGGGCCGAAGTAATAAATGTGTTGTCCTGTTGAATATTCAGCAATGCCACACCCAGCACAGCGCAGTTGGTTGTGATCAGCGGCAGGTAAATACCCAGTCCCTGATAAAGCACAGGGCTTATTTTATGGATAAGCATTTCGATGAATTGCACCAGTGATGCAATAATCAGAATGAAGAAAATGGTTTGCAGGTAAAGCAGGTCCAGCGGCATCAGAATAAACTGCTGCACCAGCCAGGAGGAGGTGGACGCCAGTGTCATCACAAACATTACGGCAAACGACATGCCAATCGCCGTTTCCGTTTTGCCCGAGACACCAAGAAACGGACAAATTCCAAGGAATTTGGTGAGCACGTAATTATTAACCAGCACTGCAGAGAGCAGAATAACCGCAAATTCAGACATGGGCCGAAGTATAGGGGGGACAAAGTTGTAGTACACGTTGTTTTTTGTGCGGGTTTACAGGCTATTCTGTTTATGTGCGTTTGCCGTTGTGAGTGAGTCATTGGCAGGCGTTGTGAGTGAGTCGCCGGTTTACATGGCAATCTCATGCGGATTCGCAATGGCAAGAAAGTTTGATTGCAGCACTATTATGGTTAAGATCTTTGATGATGGAGGGAATGAAATTGCGTCAAACGAGGCCTGACACCGATTGCTGTAAGATCATCTTCTTGGGAGATTCGATCACTCAGGCGGGTGTTTTGCAGGATGGATACATTGCTCTCGCAGCAGAGCAGATCACTCAACAATACCCGTATCTGGCTATTGAGCTGGTAGGGGCAGGTATCAATGGTCATAAAGTACTCAATTGCCTGAAACGCCTTGATCGCGATGTGTTACAGAAGAATCCCTCCATCGTTGTCATCTATATCGGCGTCAATGATGTCTGGCACTGGCAACAACAACGCGGCACGACAGCAGAAGATTTTGAGAGTGGGTTGCGTGATATGATTGCCCGCATTCATCTGCAAGGCGCTAAAGTTATTCTTTGCACACCATCTGTCATTGGTGAAAAAACGGATGCCACGAATAAGTATGACAATATGCTTGATGCCTATGCGCAGATAAGCAGAACCGTCGCACATGAAAGCGGTTCGCAGCTACTTGATCTGCGTGTTGAATTTTTGCGCTACATTCAAGTTCATAATCCGGATAATGCTGCCACAGGGATACTGACAAAAGATGGTGTTCACCTGAACAAAGCAGGCAACCATTTTCTTTCACAGCTTGTGCTTGGGGCTTTGACCCGATCATTGGGCTGATCTTTGAGGGCTGTTTCAGCTCTCAGCTATGCGCGCTTAAGAAAGAATAGTTACGAGAGCCGGAGGCTTCTTACAGTGCCTGTTTTGCCCCGGAAAAGGTGATCCTGCGCCCAGAGAACATGGTGTTTTTTTTTATGCGCTGGCCGCGAAAATCGGCTATCTTCTTCGGTATGGTAATGCCCGTGATATGTCTCCGAACAACTTGTTGTCGTAAACATATGTTCTATAAAAGGTATCGGGGCATTACCACCCTTTTAATAGCTCCTTTGTGGCGCAATAAAGTTCTCGCGCCACTAAAGATGTTCCAGATCGGTTGGTCCAAAGCAGAAATAAGCCCCCTGTTTTTTGGGCTTAGAAGCATCTATTCAGGGTGAGATGGCAGTTGTAAGGAATGATGAGTTGCAGTTCGGGAAGATTAACGTCAATCATTTTTCTTGGATTAATAAAAAACTTACTATGGTAGGCTGGCCAATTGATGAAGATCGTAGTTTATCTGAATATGGAGAAGTCCTGTGCCTGAAACACACAAAAAAGATTATGTGGCTGGTTTTACAGTAGATGAAATCAGTGAAGATTTTTATGCCCTGTATCTAACATCTAAAAAGTATAAAAGAGATACGTCTATCCAGCTTAAAGTAAATGCTCAGTCAGGGAACTGGATTGTTGGACAGGTTGATTATCAAACGGGTGGGATGAATATCACAACAAGCCATAAATATCCTGAAGAAGCGAAGATGATTATCCACTTTAAAGAGGGGATAGCTCTCTTCCTGAAAAGAATTAAAGAATCCAATGATTAATGTTTGTATAACAGGCAAACAACGGCTTTAACATGATACGGCTACAATCATATTAACCCACTTGGGGATGACATTCATGAACGATGAGATCAATTACAGTAACAGCCCCTTGCACGGCCTTGGTTTGAAAAGCCTGTTGGTTGAAATAGTGGATCACTATGGTTTTGAGATTCTCTTTGCCTATCTGAATATCAATTGTTTCAAGACCAATCCAAGCATTAATTCCAGTGTTGAATTTTTAAAGAAAACGGATTGGGCGCGTGAAAAAGTTTCAGCCTTCTATCTGTATGAGTATAAAAATTTACCCGGAGCATCTTCTGATCAGTTTTCACTGCCTCCAAGGGAACGGGTTATTCCAGAGGGCCAGAAGCCGGGTAATCCTAAAAAACTGAGTCTGGAAGATGCTGAGCGGCTGCGCGAAGAGCGTGGAATAAAGTCAGCAGAGCGGTTGCGTGAAAAGCATGAAAAGAAGCCTGCTGCGCGAGATCCGTGGGCTGAGAAGTTCTCTGAAAAGAAAATCAATCCATGGGCGAGGTAAGGAGGGGCTGGCTCGCTGCTGCCCTACATTGAAAGTGTTTTTGCCTTAGCTTCAGCTATCATCTCCCCATGCCGTCGCTCCCCATCCATGATGTCCTGCCAGAGATCAAAGAGAAATTAACCACGCATAATCGTCTTGTACTGCAAGCCCCGCCGGGCGCAGGGAAAACCACTGCCGTGCCCATCGCTTTGCTTGATCAAGAATGGTTGGGTGCTAAATAGATCATCATGCTTGAACCGCGCAGGCTGGCTGCACGCAATGCGGCGGCGCGCATGGCATTTCTGCTCGGTGAAAAAGTCGGTGAAACCATTGGCTACCAGATTCGGCAGGACAGCTGCTTTGGCGACAGAACAAAGATACTGGTGGTCACCGAAGGGATTTTAACGCGCAAGTTACAGGCTGACCCGGAGCTTCAAAAAACGGCATTGGTTATTTTTGATGAATTTCACGAACGCAGTCTGCATGCCGATTTGTCACTGGCACTCTGTCTGCAAAGCCAGCAGATTTTGCGCGAAGATCTGAAAATTCTGGTGATGTCGGCAACACTGCATACCGATGCTGTGGCGACCCTGCTCGATAACGCACCGATTATTGAGAGTGAAGGGCGCAGCTTTCCTGTGGAGAACAGATATCTGGGTAAAGTGATGCGTCAGCACAACATTAATTCACAGCAGCAGTTGATGAACAACCTGACCAACACAGTCAAAACATTCATTCATGATCAAGAGGGAAGCTGCCTTGTGTTTCTGCCGGGTGTTAAAGAGATCAACCAGCTCTCCAGACAGATTAAAGAAATTCTTGATCGTGAATCCATCAGCAACATTGTGCTTGCACCGCTGCATGGCAGCTTGAACAAACAGCAGCAGGATCTGGCGATTGCCGCACCCCCTGTGTCATCCAGTCATAAAACTCTGCGCAAAATTGTGTTGGCCACCAATATTGCGGAAACCAGCATCACCATTGAAGGCATCAGTTGTGTGATTGATTCGGGGCTGGAGCGCGTGCTCGATTACAGCCCTGCCTCAGGCATGAACAGGCTTAACACCCAGTCCATTTCACAGGACTCAGCCGTGCAACGCAGTGGCCGGGCCGGCAGATTGTCCGCCGGTGTCTGTTATCGGATGTGGTCAGCTGAGCAGCAGTCGCGTCTGCTCAAACATGCATCGCCTGAAATCCTGCACAGCGACCTCTCATCGCTGGTGCTCGAACTTGCCAATTGGGGCGTGACTGACGTTAATGAACTGCAATGGATGGATTTGCCGCCAATGGGTGCAGTCGAACAGGCAAGAGCATTACTGCAACAACTGGGCGCAATCTATGAGAAGGGAAATATCACCAGCCACGGGCGTGACATGCTGAAACTGGGCACCCACCCGCGCTTGGCACATATGATGCTCGCTGCCCTGCAACTGAATCAGGCTTATCACGCCTGCCTGATTGCCAGTTTGCTCACTGAGAAAGATATATTTCAATCGCATGCCGACAAAAGTGCCGATATCCATGACAGGCTGAATGTTTTGCTGCGTGGAAATTCAAACCATCACGGTGTCGATAACCAGCAGTGCAAACGCATTTTACAAACCGCCGATGATTTTTTCAGGCGAGTGAAACAATGCAGTTCAAAAGGAATAAATAAAGAGAGAGCAGACGCCAATTTCAGCGGTGTGCTGCTGGCTTACGCCTATCCCGACAGAATCGCCAAACAACGAAATGCCAACCAGCCACGTTACCTGCTCAGCAACGGCAAAGGGGCGGTGATTCCGCCCTTTTTGCAGCAGCACCTGCATGAATATATTGTGGTCGCCAACCTTGATGCCAAACAGGGTGAAGCCTGTATTTATCTGGCGGCCGATATAAGTGCTGAGCAACTCGAAGAATATTTTAGCGAGAATATTGAGCATGAAGAATCTGTTGCATGGAACGACGGTGCCCAACGCGCCGAAGTGAAACAGACCAGCAGCATAGGTAAAATCATTCTTCAGGAGTCCATTCAACAAGATGTAAAAAGCCCTGCAACCAAAGAGGCTATACAACTGTGTTTGATGCAGGCCATCAGAAGTAGGGGGCTGGATTGCTTGAGCTGGAGTGATAAGGCAGTCAGCCTTCAACAGCGGGTACAATTTATTAACCACCATCTGCAAAACAACCCTGCGCTTAAAAAGCAGTTTACTGAGCCACTTCCTGATTTTTCAGAGCAAACGCTGAGCGATACCCTGGATGAATGGCTACAACCGAACCTCAGCAAAGAGAACAGTCTGAAGCAATGCTCAAAGCTGGATTTTCATGCTCTGCTTATCAACCAGCTCAGCTGGGATCAGCAACAACTGATTAAACAGTTAGCGCCAGAAAAGATCAGCGTCCCCAGCGGCTCCTCGGTGACCATCGACTACAGCGACCCCACCCAGCCTGTGCTCGCCGTCAGGCTTCAAGAGGTGTTCGGTTTGCATGACACACCCACGATACTCAATGGCCACTGCAAGTTGATGATGCATCTTCTATCACCAGCGCGGCACCCTATGCAGGTAACGCAGGATCTGAATAGCTTCTGGAAAACTACTTATCATGAAGTAAAAAAAGATCTGCGCGGAAAATACAAACGACACTACTGGCCGGATGACCCGTTCACCGCACAGGCAACCAGCAAAACCAAAAAGCAGATGAATCGTGAATAGGGAGCCGTGAATTGGGTTGAAAAAGGGTAGCGGCCCCTTTTTATATACTCTTTTACACTGCGTCCGAATTCATCATATTCACCAAGCAACTCGTCGCCCGGAGTGTAAACAAAGCAGGTCTGTTTCTGAGTAGCGCCTGCAAACAAGCCTATCGGCAAGAAATCGGCCCAAAAAGAACAACCTGCCTGCTTTCAAGTGCCTTTCGGCTGACCTGTTCACCTCTGCCGTTGTATGCGTAGCTTACCAGTACTTCACCGGTATCTGCTGAAACCACTTCCGCCAGGAGGTTGTTTGCAGTGTAGTGATACAGTCGGTTCTCTTTTTAAATCAGATTCGAGGATGAACCCTTTCCTGACCCCATTGATTTTAATCAATCCCAAACAAACCCGATTTCGTTTAATCGTTGAATTCGATCTTCGGACAGTAATTTATTATGATACCTTTTGCGCTGCCGTCTGGCCCAGGAATCAAGCTTTCTTTCGAACGCATCAGATATTTTCCCCTGGGGTTCCCGTTGACGGGTTTCAATGAAGTTTTGATATGATGTGAACCAATTCAGCCAATCCACATCAAATGGAACCCATTTGAAACCGGCATTATTTAAAAGTTCGACTCGTTCAGGTGTTACCTTTTTATTTGCAAAAGCAGTTCGCTGAACATTTACCCACAACGCGAGCTTTCTCTCCTCGGGCTTTCCGAGAAGCGAAGGGTCCCTTTGATGTTTGGCGACAAATGATTTGTATGCGTTAAAACGAGTATTCCAGGTGGTTTCCAGTGGATTCCAGTCAAATCCGATCTCATCAAGCAATTGCTTGCGTTGATCTAACATTTTACCTGCTTTTAGGGTCCTGCGTTGGGTGGCAGCCCATCGGCCAAGATTGCATTCTGATTCATCACTGGATTGTTGAGAGGGTTCAGTTTGATGTTTCTCAACAAATGCCTGGTATGCCTGCATTTGCGTATGCCAGAGCGTAACCAGCGGATTCCAGATGAAATCAATAGCGTCGAGCAATTGTTTTTTTTCTGGGCTTAATTGCCCGGTTTTATTTGCGATGCGTTGCTGATGAGCCCATCTTGCAAGCCTGCTGTCAAGAGCATCGGAAGCACTCATAGATGGTGCTCGCTTATGTTCCGAGTTGATTTTTTTATAAGCTTCAAATTCTACTAGCCATTTTTTTTTAATCATGCGTGATTACTCTTCTTGTCTGAAGTTTTTCTCCCTACCTTATTTGCAATAGTAGCATGGCCAGCAACTGATAGCATTAAACGTTTTGGTCAGGTTAATGCGCGGGAGCTGGTGGTTCATGCCAAAAAGGCTTGTTCTGGTAGGCAGTGTGCCACATTTCAGGTTTTATGCGTACTATGGATGCGTACTCTGACGCATCCGGCTACCTATTCCAGTGCAATCCGTACCCCCTCCCTGTGTGGGT
>PFXG01000068.1:0-95188 GCA_002791545.1 Zetaproteobacteria bacterium CG_4_9_14_3_um_filter_49_83 | reverse complement strand
CAAGTTGGTATAATGATAGACCTGCCCCCGATGACTGGACATCCCGAATTTGATCCAGCAAATGTGTAAATGTCAAAGCTGACCCGGGTACCAAGCTGACCCGGGTACTCTGTAAGGATTTCATTTAGTAATACCATAACATTTCCCCATTTCGATTACTTTTAGCCCAATCGAGTTTGCCGATCTGCTAGTAACGCACGGTCGGTCATGCCCTCACGCTGTGGCGCAGCCACTTGATCAATTTTTCAACGCTGGTGAGTTCACACATCATCAGCTACTTTTTTGCCATGATTTCGTGCCTGCTCCAATAACTGCTGGAGTTGAACATGCGTTTTTTCCAAGGCATCTGGTGCATTTATCCACCAGTCGGTTGACCAGATTCGAACGATCTTCCAGCCCAGTCCGCGCAGAACCTGTTCGCGCAGTTTGTCGCGATCTCTGGCGGTGGCTGATCTGTGGTAGGTTGCGCCGTCACACTCAACACCGGCGATGTATCGGCCTGGCGCATCAGGATCAACAACGCCGAGGTCTATTCTGAACGATGAAACGCCGACCTGGGAGTGTACCACCCAGCCTTTGCTGCGCAGGGCTTTGGCTACGGCCTCTTCGAAGGGGCTGTCGTAGCCTCCTTGTGAACCGCTGACCGCTTCAGCCAGAGCGCTGGCTCCGCGTTCTGCGAACTCCAGAAAATGCTTTAAATCGTGAACACCTTTGGCCTGGGTGCGGGAGAGATCAATCTGCTCCGGGCCAAGGCTGCTGAACACCCGTAGTTCATGGCGGGCACGGGTGATGGCTACATTCAGACGTCGTTCGCCGCCGCTCCGGTTCATTGGGCCAAAGTTCATGGATATTTTGCCTGCTAAATCAGGCCCATAGCCGATGGAGAAGTACATGATATCCCGCTCATCGCCCTGAACGCTTTCAAGATTCTTAACAAAGACCGGTTCCAGTGCATCTTCGGCGAAATAGGGCTCGATTTCGGGGTGTTGCCGCCTTGCTTCATCCAACAGATCCTCAATGAGGCGCTGCTGTTCGGAATTGAAAGTCACCACGCCAATCGTGAGCTGCGAGGCCTGGAATGTATGATCCAGCAATCTTCCCACCAACTCACTGACCAATGCTTTTGCTTCGGGCTTATTGATGCGTGCGCCACCTTTTTCATACATGCCATCAGCTATTCGTTGTAGACTGACTGCGCGATCATCGGTAACCGGAGATGGAAAGGTGACCAGACCGCCGTTGTAGTAACGGTGATTTGAAAAGGCAATCAGACTTTCGTGACGGCTCCGATAGTGCCAGCTAAGGTTCATTGTTGGCAGGTTTGCGCCGATACACTCATCCAGAATGCTCTCCAGATCCGCCTCAACATCCTCATCCAGATCATCATCACTGTTCGATGCGGCACGGTTGAAAAAAGAGGTGGGTGGCAGCTGCTTGGGATCGCCCACCATGACCACCTGCTTGCCTCGCGCAATCGCGCCGATCGCATCCCACACCGATATCTGGGAGGCCTCATCAAACACCACCAGATCAAACAGTGCCGTTTCCACCGATAGATACTGAGCGATGGATAGCGGACTCATCAGCAGGCAGGGGGTCAATTTGGTGATCGTCTCCGGCATCAGGCTGATTAATTCTCTGAGCGGCTTGTGTGCACGTTTCTTTTGAAGCTCCCGGCGCAAGATGCCCCATTCGGATTTTCTGGTGACGTTGCTCTGATCGGGCAGATCGGCGCACAGCCCGGCATGGATGTATTGTTGCGTCATTTCCGTAAAGCGATCATCCAGCTTTCTGAAATCTTCGATTCGTTTTTCATGCTCAACTGAAACGAAGCTTCTCAGCACCTCGTCACCATCGACGACGCTATTCAGCCACCATCGGCAATAGTTGGTCTCAAAGGCATCACGAACCGAACCCGGTTCAATCTGCCCCTGTTCTAGGCCAAGCACCAAAGGCTCAAGGCCGACGGTGACCGCTTCATTTCGAGCCTTGCGCCAGGCACACCATGAACGAAGGTTTTGCTGCCGGGATGGAATGGCGGCTCCGATTTTGGCGAGCACAGCAGGATTGTCGCCACACTCATGCATCACCTCTTCCGATTCATTGCCAGCCTGTTGCGCAAAGTGATCGACAGCCGCATCGAACGCATCCAATGATTGGATCAACTGGCTGCCTGCACCACAAACAGGCCCCGCTGAATCCAGTAAACTGTTTCCCACGCCCAACAGCTTCTCAATGGCTGACTTTATGCTGACTGCGGAATCCAGATCTTGCGATAGTGCTGCAATTGCCCCGGATATCTCTTTTTGAAATTGAATGACGCGTTCAGTTTCGTCGAGCTGTGTCGTCAGACTGCACCAGATTCCGCCTGTCTTTGCACCCATTGAATCCAGCTTGCCGATCTCTACCTCCAGCGTACGAAGCTGCTCAATTCGCTCCAGATCAGCGGCTACCTCAATGGGTTGTTGCTGGAGCAGATGTTCGGCAAGAAGCTTGCGGACGGTGCGCTGCTTGAACCAACGCATGGGCCAGAAGGTATCGCAGGCCTGCTGCCACTGTAGGCGTAACAAGTTTGCATCAAGCCGGATCACCTCGGGTCGATAGGGCGCAGACAGCTGTTGAAAGATCTGTTGATGCTGCTGGATCAGGGACGTGCCGTGCTGCAATCCATCGATCAGGCTTCGCGCATCCGGGCGCAGAACAAACTGCCAATCATGCCCCGCTGCTTTGGGAAGTACCGTTGCCATCAGGCGCAGCCCCCGGCGTGTGCGCTCATTCAGTTTACCAATGCTTACGCCTATCGTCCTGGCAAAGCTCGACGCTGCTTCTGATAGTGATGCCGTTCGGGGAACGAGCTGTTGCGCGGCAGCGACCATCTGCTGCTGCCAATGGGGTGACCATGCATCATGGGTGATATATGCCAACGGATTGTTAGCAACTTTTCCAACGTCCCGAGCATTCACATCCAGTCGATCCGCCAGGTCGCGCAACTGATCAAGTGCATCGATATCGTGGATATCGGGGGAGGGCCATGCTAAATCGAGATGCACAACATGACTGCCCGCCAGCATCTGACCAATGGCGCGGTAGGCCGTCAGGCCATTGTATCGTCTGCAATGGAGCTGCTTCACAAATGCGTTCAGCTGGAATCGAACCGTTTTGAGCTTCTCTGCCTCCCGCTGCCACTCGGCTGCATCAATGCTACCTTTGGATGCCCAAGCTCTGCCCAGTTGCTGCAACACCTCCAGTTTTCGCGCCTTGTTGGAGTGCAGCTCAAGGCAAAAGTCACCCAGCCCCACCTCCCGCAAGCGCCGGTAGACAACATCCAGCGCGGCAATTTTCTCCGAAACAAACAGTACCGTCTTCTGTTCGGCCAGACACTGGGCGATCAGGTTGGCAATGGTCTGACTCTTGCCCGTACCCGGTGGCCCGATCAGCACAAAATCCTTACCTCTGGCTGCGGCCATGACAGCCGAAAGCTGCGATGAATCCGCTGGCAGTGGGCAAAAGGTCTCCTGCGGCGAATGCAGTTGATCAAGGGTGCGCGGTTCTGGAAAATCGACGTAGTTGGGATAGGGATCACGAGGGGTATCGATCAGATGCCGAACAACCGGGTTCTGCTTCAGCTGTTCGGTTCTGTCGACCAGATCTTTCCACATCAGATATTTTGCAAAGGAGAAGGTAGAGAGAACAACCTCTCTGGAGACCTCCCACCCCTTAATCTCCTTAACGGATTGAGAAACCACTCTCCAAATCCCATCAACATCAAGTCCATGCTCATCTTCGGGCAGAGCGCCATCAACCACTGGAAGTTCAAGTGCGAAATCCTGCCGCAACATCTGCACCAGTGTCGGGTTAAACCGCGCTTCATCATCATGCAGGGTCAAACTGAAGCCATCGCGAACACTTCTTCGATTTAACACCACCGGAATCAAAACAAGCGGTGCCCGAAATTTTCGCTCATCCTTGTTGTCACGATTCCAGACAAGAAAGCCAACGGCGAGAAACAGTGTGTTAGCCCCACCTTCAGAGAGCGTGGAGCGAGCTACGCGGTAGAGATCCGTCAGCCGTGCATCCAGCTCTTTTTCATTAATGGCAACAAGAATTTCATCTCGCCTCAATGCATCCAGTGCATGTTGCTTGCGGAGATCCTCATTGCTCTGTGCTTCATGAATCGTGATGTCACGAGCATCCGTTCCATCCATTAGATCGGGACGCGGCTTGAGTCGAAGCACCTTGCCGTCAGCCAGACGATCCTCCAGTTGGCCGGGCTCTGGTGCATCCAGCACAATTGTTCGATTGTTGGTTTTGAAATTCAGCAGATTGTTGCGCAGCGTTAAATCTAGCAGTTTTCGTTGCCACAGCTCCAAACGATCAACCGGCCTGGAGGCGGTCTCATCAGAACGGCGAATCTCCTCATCGGGCAGATCGGGAGCTTCATCGAATGCAATGGGCAGCTCTTCCTGTTCTATCTTCTCTGCCGCAGGGGCTTCACTTCCGCTTGCCAGTGGTTTGATCCTTTGCATTCTGGCGCGTTTGATATCCACCAGCAGCTCGAATGGGGTTGTTGCTTTCTCTTCGACCTGCCGAACTCCCATAGCAATGGCATGCTTGAGTGAAGGCGTCGGACGCTGTGTCAGCAACGTGGTTTCAAAGACGATCAGCTCCTGAAGCTGGATGCGTTTGCGCAGTGCGCTCACATCATCGACAACTGCCGCTGAAAAATCCTCGTCTTTTAACCAGACACCGGCGAATGCGTGCCCTTTGGTAAACACAATCACAGGGTTTAATCCGCATTGCTCAAGTGTCGCACATATCAATACGGCTAGATCCAGGCAGGTTGCAATCCCTGCATCAGCAATCTGATTGGGGGCGCGTACTTTTTGCCCCAGATACTCAAAACTGGATGGTGGCAGGGAATAGTCCAGCGCCATCGCGCCCATGGCTCCCCAGATGGCGGAAGTGAGTTCCCACGCCCGTTTCGGGCCACCCTGGTAGCCATTGAGGGCAGCATCTCTTTTGTTGCGACGAAGTATCTCGGCAGTTTTTTTCAGTAACAGCTCAACTTGGCGATCATTGGGCAATACATGCGCAGCAATCATTTCGGGCATGTGATCAACACCGGCCCAGTGGTTGCGAGGTAATAATTCGATAACCTGCTCATAGTCGGCAAGCAGCGCATCACCCTGAGATAGCGAAAGAGATACCTGCACCATTTCCGCTTCGTTCAATTTCATCAGCATGGGGTTATCAAGCTCAAGATTGAGTTGCTTAATGCGCAATCGCTGATGATGGCCAATACTCTCTATATGCCAGACTCTTTTTTTGACGAAGGAGGGCGACGATGAGAGAGAAAGCTCAAGACTGGCAAGATCATCATCAGTATGGTTTTCGATGCTCAGCTCCAGCAGTACGGGAACCGAGTTTTGCATAAAGGCGAGATTGAATTTGGGTGTGAAGGATGCGTGGATTTTAATTGTGGAGATCGCTTTTTTAGAATCATCGGACTGCCCAGATCTATGCATGCTTCCCTCCCTCAAGATCAGCCGATATTTTGATAAGATTCCATAAAGGCGGTGAGTATGCTGCTTTTTGGCTTAAGTTCAATAAGACTATGGGAGGGTGGGGTGATCTTTTTTGTAACGAAGAAGCTCGCGGAATAGACAAGAAGTTTTTTTCACTCTGCAAGGTGAAAGCGCACAGTTTACTCTTTGGTAAATGAGCATTTTCAACGCATCAGGCGGAAAAATCAAGGGCGGGTGAACGGATACAAAAATCACCGTATTGCGCTGGCGTTGAGCCGAATCTTTTGTTATCGATCAGTGAAGGGGTCTGAAGGGGTCAGGCTGGATAAATGGATTGCGACACGAAGTCACGTAGGTATTTGTTATGATTAGGTCATTCAGGATTCTGAAGCCTATTACATAACCCGGTGTTCTGCCACCGGTATCCGGCAGGGCCATGCGTTGAGGAGTACTGCTCCGATGGGTGTGAAGCGCCTTGTAACGTAGCCCGAGAGGGAAACCTCTGGAGAGTGAACCGTGAGGAACGCTCAACTCTGCCAGCATCAAGGCGGTAGGGAGCTAGGATAGAACAATATGGCTAACGATCATGTGAACCACTGCACCGTCGTCATCCAGACCAGGCCTAAGATGCTGACAGGCCTGAACCAAAAGGTGTGTGATCAGGAAGGAGGGCTTCCATTTCCCTCCTCGCAGATGTTGCGTCACCGGCGGAGGGGTGGAGCCTAAGTTGTTCACAGTGGTATCTACGTGGAACGTGGAAACCCCGTACCCTCCTGCCTTGCTGAGGTAGGAAAGCGTGCCGCAAGGTGAGCCGACAGGATGTGCGGGTGTAGGAGGATGGAAGAAGCAAATGCCGTTTTGTAATGAGGCGGATACGGAGTGAAACATATCCGGCACGAAAGCGTGTCCACGTCCATCTGGTGCTTCTTTGCGAGAGAATTTGGAGAACCGGTAAAATGAAGGAAAAGCAAATGACGGCGGCTTCGCCCGCTGGTGCGCCTTCAACAGGCTTCAACCACTGGAACAGTATTGACTGGTCAGTGGTTCTCAAGCACGTCCATCGGCTTCAGGTGCGTATCGCAAAGGCGGTTGAGCAGAAGCGATGGCATAAGGTTGTCGCCTTGAGTCATCTGCTTACCCACTCGTATTACGGCAAGATATGGGCCGTAAGGCGAGTTGTCTCCAACAGGGGCAAAAACACGGCAGGCGTTGACGGAGTGATCTGGAAGACGCCGAAACAGAAGATGAACGCGGTCAAGGCGCTGCGGCAACGGGGGTATCGCCCCCAACCGCTGCGCAGGGTCTACATACCCAAATCCAACGGCAAACAACGTCCGCTCGGCATCCCCACGATGAAGGACAGAGCCATGCAGGCGCTATACGCGCTGGCCCTGACCCCCATCGCGGAGAGGCTGGCCGACCGGAACTCATTCGGATTCCGGGAGAGACGCGGCGTTGCCGATGCCATCGAACAATGCTTCATCTGTCTTGCCCGCAAGACATCAGCGCATTGGGTGTTGGAGGCGGATATCAAAGCCTGTTTTGACCGGATCGACCACGACTGGATGGTTCGGCATATCCCTATGGATCGTCGAATTTTGTCAGCGTGGTTGAAGTCGGGCTATATCGAAGAGCAGGCCTTCAGGCGGACAGAGGAGGGAACGCCGCAGGGCGGCATCATCAGTCCGGTACTTGCTAACATGGTGCTCGATGGTCTGGAGGCGGCAGTTCATGCAGCCGTTCCCAAAACCGGGACGCACGTCCATGTGATCCGTTATGCGGATGACTTTATCGTCACCGGAGCAGGCCCCGAAATACTGACAGGCCGGGTTAAACCGGCGGTGGAGGCTTTTCTCGCATGCTGGGGGCTTGAACTCTCACAGGAGAAAACCCATCTGCGCTCTATTCATGATGGCTTTGACTGTCACGTCATCTCGAAGGTGATCTTCAGCGATATTGACCGACATGTTGATCGACTGCTTCGCAACTGGATGCGTCGCCGCCATCGCGGTAAAACCATCACTTGGTGTAGAAACAAATACATGAAGCGGTGGGGCATGCGGTGGCAGTTCACCATTGAGTCGAGGCTTAGAACCGGCGTGATAAAAATCGCCAGACTGTTTCACGCTGCGGATTTACCCATCATTCGGCACATCAAAATCAACGGGGAAGCACATCCCTACGACCCAATCTATGCCACATGTTTTGAGCAGCGACGAAGCCGACAACGGCAGCGTCGAACGATGGATCAAAGGGTGCTGTTAACCACAGCCTTGGAACGAATCTGAATGAAGCGTGGATGCTCCTCTTGCTCAATGGGTAAAGGCTCCGGCGTGGCAAGCAGGTATGAGATGAAGTAATCGAAAATGTAAAGTGCATTGAATGTGCGCCGTTGCGGGGTAGGGTGCTGCACCCTTTACTCGAAGGGTTTCGCATGGTGCGCAGCAAGCGCTGAATGGAATGCGGAATATTTGAATGTTTATATAAGCTCGTTGGAGGTTCTCTGGTATGCTTGAGCGTACAAATTGCGGCGTGATCCGCACATCACAACTGGGACAAAAAGTGCGGGTCAACGGTTGGGTGCAAACCAACCGTGACCATGGTGGTGTGATATTTCTGGATGTACGGGATCGCACAGGCATCGTGCAGATTGTTGCCCACCCGGATACGGCTGAGATTCACGCATTGGCACATTCATTGCGTCAGCAGGATGTGGTTGAGGCGATAGGTGAAGTGATTGCCCGAATTCCAGAAACCATTAATGCCAAACTTCCAACAGGTGAGATCGAAATCAAAATCACGGGTCTGACAGTGCTGAATCGTTCAGAGACGCCGCCGTTTTCTGTCGATGACGATTGTAATGCAGGCGAGCAGCATCGTCTGGAATATCGTTATCTGGATTTGCGTCGTCCGATGATGCAACGCAATATCATGTTGCGTCACAAGGTAAGTCATGCGGCGAGAAGTTATCTGGATTCGCAATCTTTTCTTGATATTGAAACACCGGTATTGAATAAATCCACTCCCGAAGGCGCACGTGATTATCTGGTGCCGAGCCGGGTGTATCCGGGTTCATTTTATGCTTTGCCGCAGTCTCCACAGTTATTCAAGCAGTTGCTGATGGTGGCAGGTATGGATCGCTATTATCAGGTGGCACGTTGTTTCCGCGATGAAGATTTGCGCGCGGATCGTCAGCCCGAATTTACCCAAATCGATCTGGAAATGTCGTTTGTCACGCAGGATGACGTGATGGCACAAGCTGAAGGATTGATTGCGGCGATGTTTGAAGCAGGTATGGGCACGAAGCTGGAAACGCCGTTTCCACGCATTACCTATGCCGAGTCGATGGATAAATATGGTCTGGATCGTCCGGATATGCGTTTTGGTCTGGAGCATATTAACATTACTGAAAGCATGCGTGATGTGGAGTTCAAGGTGTTCCGTGAACCGGCGACCCATGGTGGTCTGGTGAAAGTGTTGCGGGTGCCCGGTGGCAGCAGTCTGTCGCGTAAGGAAATCGATAATTACACCAATTTTGTCGGTATTTACGGAGCCAAGGGTCTGGCCTGGATCAAGGTCAACGATGTGACCAGTGTGCCCGATGGCTTGCAGTCGCCGATTGTAAAATTCCTGCCGGAGGATGTGCTTAAAGGCATTCTGACGCAGTGCGATGCGCAAACCGGTGATATCCTGTTCTTCGGTGCAGGAGATAAGAAGGTGGTCAACGATTCGCTGGGTTATCTGCGCGTGAGAATCGGTCATGACCTTGGCCTGATTGAGGGCAAAGGCCATAGCATGGTCTGGGTGGTTGATTTCCCGATGTTCGAGTGGAATGCCGATGAGAAGCGACCTGAATCGCTACATCATCCGTTCACAGCGCCTTACCCGGAAGACTTGCCTAAGCTGGAGTCTGATCCGCTGAATATTCGCTCACAGGCATACGATGTGGTGTGGAACGGTACCGAAATCGGTGGCGGCTCCATTCGTATTCACGATGCTGAAACGCAGGCGCGAGTATTACGTGCGTTGAATATTTCCGACGAGGAAGCCAATGAGAAATTCGGGTTCCTGTTGCGGGCGCTGAAATACGGTGCGCCGCCACATGGTGGTCTGGCTTTTGGTCTGGATCGTATTTTGTCACTGATGGTGGGTGCAGAATCGATTCGTGATGTGATTGCCTTTCCGAAGACGCAGAAAGCGGCCGATCCGATGTCGGATGCGCCATCTGAGGTTGATGATCGCCAGTGGAAAGAACTGGGTCTTCGCAGGCGCAAAACAACCATCGATCTGGCCTAGTAAAACCCTGGAAACAGTCTGCTGCTTTACGCCAGCGACTGACAGGGTAAACTTCGAAGATTGAGGTTGTTCAGAGCTTCCTAATGACGGGTGAGCATGACTCGCCCGTTTCTTTGTTGGTCAATGTAATTCATCAGGAGTAACCCCCACATGCCGCGCAGGAACGATATTTCATCCATTATGATACTTGGGGCCGGGCCGATCGTGATCGGACAGGCGTGCGAATTTGATTATTCAGGTGTGCAGGCTTGCAAGGCACTGAAAGAGGAGGGTTACCGGGTTATTCTGGTGAACTCCAACCCGGCAACGATCATGACCGACCCGGAATTTGCCGATGCGACGTATATTGAGCCGGTCGACTGGCAGGTGGTGGCAAAAATCATCGAAAAAGAACGCCCGGATGCGATTCTGCCAACGATGGGGGGGCAGACGGCTCTGAATACGGCGCTGTCGCTGAATAAGCATGGAATTCTGGATAAATTCAACGTGAAGCTGATTGGTGCCCAGCCTGATGCCATCGATAAGGCGGAAGACCGTGAGCGCTTTAAAGAGGCAATGGATAGCATTGGTCTGGAAATGGCGCGCGGTGGTTTTGCCCACGATATGAATGAGGCAAGGGCGCTGGCTGAGGATATCGGCTTTCCGATTATTATTCGCCCATCGTTTACACTGGGTGGTTCTGGCGGCGGTATTGCCTATAACCCGGAAGAATTTGAACAAATAGCCAAATCAGGTATGGATGCCAGTCCGACTGATGAAATTCTGGTCGAGGAATCCATCATCGGCTGGAAAGAATATGAGATGGAGGTGATGCGCGATCATGCCGATAACTGCGTCATCATCTGCTCTATTGAAAACTTTGATGCGATGGGTGTGCATACCGGCGATTCAATTACTGTAGCCCCGGCGCAAACGCTGACCGATAAAGAATATCAGCGCATGCGTGATGCTTCGATTGCCATTCTGCGCGAGATTGGTGTGGAAACCGGCGGTTCAAATGTGCAGTTCGCGGTGAACCCGGACGACGGCCGCCTGATCGTGATCGAGATGAATCCACGCGTATCGCGTTCGTCTGCCCTGGCTTCCAAAGCAACCGGTTTCCCGATTGCTAAAATCGCGGCCAAACTGGCGGTGGGTTATACGCTGGATGAGATCCGTAACGATATTACCGGCGAAACCTTCGCGGCATTTGAGCCGACCATCGATTATGTGGTAACCAAGTTGCCGCGCTTTGCCTTTGAAAAATTCGAAGGTGCGGATACGCGTTTGACGACACAGATGAAATCGGTGGGTGAAGTGATGGCGATTGGCCGCAGCTTTACCGAATCACTGGGTAAAGCCATGCGTGGTCTCGAAACCGGAACGCATGGTTTTGATTTTTGTCTGCCGGAAGGTGTTTCCAGCGATGCATTTTTGCAGGAAAAGCTGGCAGTACCCGGAGCGGAGCGTTTGTGGTGGATGGGTGAGGCATTGCGTTTGGGAGATGACGCAGGTTGGACAGAAGAACGTGTTTATGATGTGACCCATGTTGATCCGTGGTTTTTGCGTGAAATCGCTGCCGTCATCAAACTTGAAAAGTCACTTGCCGGCCGTGCTGTGGAAGCGCTGTCGAAACAGGACTGGCGGCAGGCCAAGCGTGAAGGACTCTCGGATAAACGATTGGCGCAATTACTAAGCTGTGATGAAGCAGCAGTTCGCAAAATGCGTACGGCCGCTGGCGTGGTGCCGGTATTCAAGCGCGTGGATACCTGTGCGGCCGAGTTTGAGGCGCATACGCCTTATTTGTATTCTACCTATGAAGATGAGTGTGAAGCACGCCCGACTGATGCCAGAAAGATTATGGTGCTTGGCGGTGGCCCCAACCGAATCGGTCAGGGTATTGAGTTTGATTATTGCTGTGTACATGCCGCCTTCGCTCTCTCCGAGGATGGTTATGAAACCATCATGGTTAACTGCAATCCGGAAACTGTATCGACCGATTACGATACCTCGGATCGTCTTTATTTTGAGCCGCTGACCTTTGAAGATGTTATGGCCATTGTTGATGTGGAGAAGCCGTTCGGTGTGATCGTACAATTCGGTGGTCAGACGCCACTGAAGCTTGCCGAGTCGCTTGAAGCTGCGGGTGTGCCGATTATCGGCACCAGCCCCGACATGATCGATCTGGCTGAAGATCGTGAGCGTTTTCAGAAATTATTGCATGATTTAAAACTGCGTCAGCCGGAAAATGGTACGGCGCGTTCTATTGATGAGGCGATTGCTGTAGCCAACCGTGTCGGTTATCCGGTGGTGGTGCGTCCATCTTATGTGCTCGGTGGCCGGGCTATGCAGATTGTGCATGATCATGCCGGATTGCTGCGTTATATGACAGAAGCTGTAAGTGTCAGTCATGATCATCCGGTGTTGCTGGATCGTTTCCTGAATCAGGCGATTGAGCTGGATGTGGATGCGCTGTGCGATGGTGAACGTGTGGTCATTGGTGGTATTATGGAGCATATCGAGGAAGCCGGTGTTCATTCCGGTGATTCATCCTGCTGCCTGCCACCCCACTCGATTTCGGAAGATATTCTGGCCGAAGTTCGCCGTCAGACAGAAGCGCTGGGGCTGGCATTAAACGTGCGCGGATTGATGAATATCCAGTTTGCTTTGCAGGGTGATGATATTTATGTGCTGGAAGTGAATCCGCGTGCTTCACGTACGGTACCGTTTGTTTCCAAGGCAACCGGCAAGCCGCTGGCCAAGATTGCGGCGCGCGTGATGGCCGGGCAGTCGCTGGCGTCGCAGGGAATCACTGAAATTCCGCAGCCAACACGTTTTCGCTCGGTGAAAGAGGCGGTGTTTCCGTTTGTGAAGTTCCGGGGTGTGGATCCGCTGTTGTCGCCGGAGATGAAATCCACCGGCGAAGTGATGGGTATTGCACCGACATTCCCGGCGGCATTTGCTAAAGCCCAGTTGGGGGCCAGTGTACGTTTGCCAAAATCGGGTCGGGCATTTGTTTCGGTACGTGATGCGGATAAACAGCGCGTGGTGGCACTGGCGAAAATTTTGGTAGATAGCGGCTTCGAAGTGCTTGCCACATCCGGTACCCATAAATTATTTACCGATGCCGGTGTGCCGAGCAGTAAAGTTGCCAAGGTGACCGATGGTGTGCGTCCGCATATTGTCGATCGTTTATTGAGTGATGAGGTTGCTTTTATCGTTAACACGACTGACGGTGCGCAGGCCATTAAAGACTCCAAATCCATTCGGCAGGCTGCACTTGATCGCGGCATAGTATATTTTACTACCATTGCCGGTGGACTGGCTGCTGCTGAGGCTATTGCCAGTGGTTCAGATGTGACCGATGTGACCAGTATTCAGACATACCATAAGGAAGGGTATTAATATGCAAAGAGTGCCGATGACAAGACAGGGCGCAGAAGCCATGCGCAAACAGTTGGATTATCTGAAGAATGAAAAGAGACATCAGATTATTGCAACCATCGAAGAGGCGCGGGCTCACGGTGATTTGTCTGAAAATGCTGAATATCATGCCGCCAAAGATGATCAGGGCATGAATGAAGCCAAAGTTAAGGATCTGGAAGATAAGCTGGCACGTGCGCAGGTGATTGATCCTGCCTCGATAGAAGCCGAGTCCATCGTTTTTGGTGCTACGATAGAGCTGGTTGATTGTGATACGGCAAAAAGCGTGACCTATCAGATTGTTGGAGAGGATGAAGCTGACTTGTCCAGGGGTATGATTTCTGTGACTTCGCCGATTGCACGGGCGTTGATTGGTAAGGAAGAGGGGGATGTGGCTACCGTACATGCACCCGGTGGCATCCGCGAATATGAAATCGGCAAGGTGATTTACCGCTGATGTCGTGCTCTGCCCAGGGTATGCATATCGCTGCGATACGGCTGGGTTTGGGGCTGATTTTTGGCTTGCTGATCGTATCCGGCTATGTGGTTGTACCGATTCTGTTTGCCCAGGCCGATTCATCGACTGAGGCAGGACGATTGGCCGGTCATATATTTGCCGCCGTTAACCAGGGCGTATTACTGCTGGCGGTGGCGCTGGCTGCTTTCTGGTTCAAGTTGCGCCAGGTCAGTCCACCCAGTCATGTTGATTGGATGTTGCTGGTACTGCTGGCCGCACTGGTCGGTGCCAATGGCTGGCTGGTTGCTCCGGAAATTGAAAGCATCAAACATGCGGCAGGTGCCATCGATCAACTGGCCAAGGATGATCCGTTACGTATGAAATTCGGCATGTGGCATGGCGTCAGCTCTATCCTGCATCTGCTGGCATCATTAGCGGCGGCCGTTTTGTTGATGAAAGGTGCGGGCACCCAAACAGCTGCATGTCAGCCTTCCGGGAAGGGGTGTGCTTCAGTATGAATCCGGTGCGCACCTGGATGATGATTCGCATGGCGGATACGCCATTGATGATTTTCCTTGGCTCGCTGGTGGTCATTTTCCTGATGCTGATGCTGATCGGCGATGTGTTGGCTCCCGTGTTGTTTGCCATTGCACTGGCTTATGTGCTGGATGGTGTGGTGCAGTTGCTGGTTCACTGCCGTTTACCGAGATTACTGGCTGTAATTGTTGTGTGTATCGGAGCACTGTTGATTGTGCTGTTTTCGCTGCTGGCGATTTTACCGATACTGGTTGAACAAACCATTCGCGTCACTTCACAATTTCCCCAGTACATGCAGAGCTTGCGCGAAGCTGTACACCAGTTGCAAATGGATTACGTCAACTGGATTAATCCGGAGCACGTTCAGCAGCTGTTTGCATCTGTCGCTTCTCAGGTGAATGTCTGGGGAACTGCCATCGTCTCATATTCATTAACTTCGATTCCGGGTTTGATGGCGCTGATGGTATACGCCGTGCTGATTCCGGTGATGGTATTTTTCTTGCTTAAAGATAAAACGAGCATTCTGGCGTGGGGCGAAAGTTTCCTGCCGCATGACCGGTCTTTGTTGTCACGCGTCTGGAAAGAACTGGATATGCAAATCGGCAATTATATCCGGGGCAGATTCTGGGAATCACTGCTGGTCGGATTTTCCATGTTTGTCGTGTATGCCATGATGGGGCATCAATACGGCTTACTATTGGGCGTTCTGACCGGAATCTCGGTGTGGATTCCGTTTGTGGGAGCTGCACTGGTGACGATTCCTGTGGTGATTCTGTCATTTTTTCAATGGGGTTTCACCGATACCTGTATGTATGCCATCATGGCCTACGCAGTGATCCAGTTGATCGATGCCAATGTTGTGATCCCATGGTTGTTTTCCGAAGTGGTGAATTTACATCCGGTTGCCATTATCGTTGCGGTTCTGTTTTTCGGTAATGTTTGGGGTATTCTGGGCGTGTTTATTGCCATTCCGATGGCGGCGCTGGTTCAGAGCGTGCTGATGATCGTGGCTGAGAGAAAGCCGAAAGTTGCGGCACCCACATAGTTATTTTTGAAAGAATAAAGCCGTTGATGCAGTAAGGCCCGAATGTGTTATGTTTGCCGCTGCCAATTGACAGCGGAATCTGGCCTTTTAGCTTGCCGGCAGCAAATTTTGGGATTTATATTCAAACTATTTTGACAAGGTGATTGTGTGAGCAATAAAAAAACTAACCAACCGACTATTCCGAGTAAAGATGAACAACCGGAGCACTCAGCATTTGCTGTGGAAATGGAAGAGCTCAAACGTGATATGCGTTCGGCGCAACTTGTTGACTGGATTCATAAAAACCAACAGCAGCTGATTGCCGGTGTGGTCATCTTTTTGCTGGTGATGGTTGGTATCAGCTTGTGGAAGGAAAATGAAAAAGCCAAGGTGGAATCAGCATCGTTGCTGTATCAACAGGCCATGGGCGCACAGGAAACTGAAAAGCGACAGGCTTTGTTTAATCAGGTGATAAAAGATTATCCGGGTAGCGGTTACCGTGTCCTTTCGTTGCTGCAACTCTCTGTGCTGGCCAGTGACCCAAGCGAGGTACTGCAACAAATTATTGATTCGAAGGATATTCAGCAGGAATTGCGCTGGCAGGCCCGTCTTGATCTGGCTGAATATCAAATAGCCCATGGCAAGGCCGATACAGCCAGGGCTTTGCTAAGTGAGCCTGTTGGTACGCAATATGAAGAGCTGCGCAACTATTTGCTGTCAACCTTGTCTGACGGTAAGCAAAAGATTGAATATCTCAAGAAGGCATCCGAAGGGCCATCCAACGATACACTGTTGAAAGAAAAAATTGATGCGATGCTGGCTAAATCCGAGGCTGTTGAATAAGTGATTATGACACACTCGCCCGGCGTAGTGACATCGATACCCCGTGCTTATCCGTTGCTATGTCTGGCGTCGGCATTGTTGACTCTTTCGGGCTGCTCATGGCTGCATTCAGATGCGGCATCTGAAGGCCCGGCAACTGCGTTGAGCAAGCAGGGAATTGAGCAACATTGTTCGGTTGATCTGGATAATCGTAAACCTGCTGATGCATTCGGTTTCAGCACGCCGGGTTTCTCAGTCGGTCAGGATGCGTTAATCGTAGTCGGTGGACATGATGCCAGAGCACATGTTTACAATGCATCGTGTAAAGAAATTTCACGCACACCGCTGCGTAATAGCAGTGATTCAGGTGCTGTCATTCTTCCGGGTGGCCTGGCTGTACTGGGCGATAGTGGTGGTTATCTGTATGGAATCAGGCCTGAAAGCGGTGAGTTGGTCTGGTCATTTAATCTCTCCGGGCCGTTAACCAGTGTGCCGGTGGTCATCGGAGACGATGTGCTGGTGCAAACACTGGATAACCGAATCTACCGGGTTTCTGCCGATGGCAAGAAACAATGGAGTTTTACGGCATCCGCTGGTGGTCTGGGCTTATATCTGACCCCATCTCCTCTGGTGCAGGGAGATAAGGTGTTCACGGTGTTTAACAACGGTGATGCATTTGCCTTATCCGCTGCAACGGGCGACGTATTGTGGCGTAAACAGATTCTGTTAAGCAGTGATGCTGCAGTACTAAGTGAAATTAAAGCGCCTTTGGCCGATCCGTTGATGCTCAAGAGCATCGCCTGGGGTAATGATAGTGCAACTAACGCTGTCATGTTTTCATTTTATCAGGGTAATATCGTGATGCTTGATGCCAATGATGGAAGACTATTGTTTTCGCGTGAATTATCACTTCGCTCCACCCCTTTTGTTGATGGGAATATAATGATTGTTGCTGATGCACAGGGACGTGTTCAGGCGCTGGATGTTGACAGTGGTAAATTAGCCTGGGAGCTTATATTGTCGAAAGGTGAATTGGTCGGACCTGCTTATTTTGCTGATGCCTACTGGTTCGGCGATAATCACGGGCTTGTGTATCGTGTAGATCGTGCCGGTAAACTTACCGGCACTTGGCAGGCTGGCGGAGAAATTACCCACTCGCCGGTTGCAAGCGCAGGAGGCGTTCTGGTACGCACCAATCTTGGTGCCCTGTACGTGTTGCAATAATGGCTAAACTACTCCCTATCATTGCAATTGTGGGTCGCCCGAATGTTGGTAAATCTACATTATTCAACCGTTTGATCGGACAACGTAAGGCGATTGTTGGCGACCGTCCCGGCGTCACTGTTGATCGTCTGGAAAGTCATTGCACCCTGGCCCATCGGCAAGTCATTATGGTGGATACCGGTGGTATCGGTGAAACGCAACATGGTTCGATGCAACATGCTATTGACGCTCAGGTTGAAGCCGCTCTGGTGGTTGCTGATCTTGTTCTGTTTGTGGTGGATGGGCAGGTGGGCAATACGCCGGTCGATCTGAATATTGCTGATAAGCTGAGACGGCAGGAAATACCGACGCTGCTGGTGGTTAACAAAGCTGAAAACTCCAACGTGGCGCTGGACTTCTTTTCGCTTGGCTTGGGTGAACCGGTTGCAGTTTCGGCGGCTCACGGTTCCGGCATCAAGTCACTGGCCAGTCTGGTGGCTGAGAAAATCGACGCAGTAAAATCTGGCGACAAAGCTCAGGATGAAAGTGTTCAGGATGTGCTGGCCAGTATCACCGTTATCGGGCGCCCGAATGTCGGTAAATCGACGCTGATTAACGCCTGGGCCGGTGTGGATCGTATGGTGGTAAGTCCCATTGCCGGTACCACGCGCGATGCGATAGATATTGAAATTGCCTGGGGTGATAAAACTGTTCGCCTGGTGGATACCGCCGGTCAGCGTAAGCACGGACGTATTGCTGATGTGATTGAGTTTGTCGCTCGTGTGAAGGCAGTGCAGGCATTTCGCCGAGCACAGGCTGCCGTGATGGTACTTGATGGTTCCGAGGGTATTGTTGAGCAGGATTTGCGGTTGATGCATCTGGCTGAGGAAGAGGGTTGTGCCTTGATCGTTGCAGTCAATAAAATCGATCAGCTGGATGATGAAGCATGGGCCTATTATCAGGAGCGACTGCATTTTCGCATGCGCGGACTTAAAAGTGTGCAGGTGTTCCGCATTTCCGCTAAATACAAGAAAGGCACAAAAGCTTTACTCAAAAAGGCGGTTGAAGCTTCAAGGCGTAATGCTTTTGAAGTCAGTACCGGTGTATTAAATCGTTGGCTGGAAGCTGTGCAGGAAAAGCAATATGCTCCGAGTCAGGGTGGTGCTTCGGTTCGTATGAAATACGCCTCACAGGTGGCAACCTGTCCACCGACGATTAAAGTGTTCTGCAATCGCCCGGCAGCTATCAAAGAATCCTATTTGCGCTATCTTAAACAGGATTTCTGTCAGAATTTCAAGATCCCCGGTGTACCTGTGCGGTTTATTTTTTCGGCCAGTGAAAATCCGTATGCAGAGGGTCAACCACGTAGCCATCCGAAAGCTGACAAAGACAGGCGTAGTAAACGGCATTCCTGATTATGCATTGTTTTGAAGAGAGTCGAATTCTTCCATGTCCGGTTCGCAATATGTTTGATGTGGTGATAGATGTGGAAGCGTATCCTGATTTTCTGCCCTGGGTGGATCAGGCGCGTGTTCTCGACAGGCAAGGTAATGAATTCAGTGCAGAACTGGTGGCGGATCTGGCCGGTATGAAACACGCCTTCAGAACAACCGACCGATATATCCCTGAGAAGCTGATTGAAATTCGTCTGCTTGATGGGCCCTTCAAGTTTCTCGAAAGTCTCTGGACCTTTGAGGAAGTCAGTGAACAATCATGCCGCGTACATTTTTCTATTGAGTTTGAATTCAAATCGATGATGCTGGATCTGGTGGCCAGCCCGATATTCTCCGGCGCATGTAAATCGATGGTGCATAGTTTTGAGCAACGTGCCATCGCGGCCAGCCGCTCATGAATATCAGTGTATGTTACGCTCTGCCGCAAGAACAGTTCCTGGAAATATTAGAAATGCCCGAAAATACCACCGTTGAGCAAGCTATTGCGGCGAGTAAAGTACTGGAACAATTTCCGGATATTGATCTGACGGTGAATAAAGTGGGTGTGTTCGCCAAGCTGGTGAAGCTGGACAGTGAACTGCAGGATCATGACCGCGTGGAGATCTATCGATCCTTGCCGGGTAAGCCACGCAATGCTCATGCAGCGGACGATAAAAAAGACAGAATCAGAGCTAAAAGGGAGAAACGAAATACGGATTAAGAAAGGATATTTTCATGTTTCTTTCATAAGCCGTTTCCAAAATACGCTTCGAACTCTGTTCCTCAAAGGCTTTCAGTTCAGACTGAAACGCGAAAATAAATAGCGATAACATATGGAGGTTTGATACGTGCGACATATTTGTTTCTGGCTTGGAGCGTTTCTTGCGTTAATAGTTTCTTCGGCAGCTTTTGCGTTGCCCGATAGCTTTGCCGATCTTGCTGAACAGCAAAGACAATCTGTAGTGAATATCAGTACAACAAAAGTGTTACGAGCAAATGGGCCGATGCAACAGCAGATGCCATTTGCCTATCCGCCATTCGACGAATTCTTTAAAGAGTTTATGGATCGCTTACCACAGCAACAGCAGGAGTCACACGCACTGGGAACCGGCTTCATTTTATCGCGTGAAGGTTTTGTTATTACCAATAGCCATGTTGTCGACGGTGCCGATAAAATTGTTGTTAAAAACAGCGAAGGTGAAGAGTTTGAGGCTAAACTGATCGGAATCGATTCAAAGCTGGATGTGGCGGTGCTGAAAATCGATGCTGAAAATCTTCGTCCTGTAAAACTGGCTAATTCAGATGATTTACGTGTCGGTGACTGGGTTGTGGCTATCGGAAATCCCTTTGGTCTGGAGCAGACAGTGACTGCAGGGATTGTCTCTGCACTGGGTCGTGTCATTGGCTCAGGACCCTATGATGATTTCATTCAGACAGATGCGGCGATTAATCCGGGCAACTCCGGTGGGCCGCTGTTTAATGTGCGCGGCGAAGTCGTCGGTATCAATACGGCGATTTATACCCGCAGTGGCGGTAGTAACGGCATCGGTTTTGCAATTCCGATCAATCTGGCTAAATCGGTGATCAAGGAACTTCAGGAAAACGGCTTTGTTGAACGCGCCATGCTGGGTGTACAGATTCGTGATGTGGATGAAGAAACCCGCAAAGCCCTCAATTTACCCGATAAAACCGGCACTTTAGTGGCACAGGTTTCATCCGGTTCAGCGGCTGAAAAAGCCGGCATTGAGGCCGGAGATGTTATCGTGGCACTTGATGGCGAAAAGATTAAATCATCGCACGATTTACCTATTCGTGTTGCCCGTCATCATCCCGGAGATCATGTGAAAGTGACGGTAATCCGAGAGGGTAAGGAAAGAGTGATTGCGGTTACCGTGGATGCCATGGAAAAAGAAGAAGCCGCAGCGCATGAGCCTCAAAAAGGCGGAGCCCAGCTGGGATTATTACTGCGTCCATTGAAAGATTCGGATGTGCCTGTGTTACAAATTCATGTTGATCATGGGTTGGTTGTTGAACGAGTTTTGCCCGGTTCACCAGCCGCACAAGCGGATATTCAGCCCGGTGATGTGATTTATAAAGCGAACAATACGGACGTCGATTCATTGAATGATTTGCGTCAGGTGATGGAAGCGCTGGAAGAAGATGAAGCATTACGCGTGCTGATGGATCGTCATGGCAACAAGACTTTCCGTATTATTCGTCAGATAAAGCGTAAATGATAGCTCCGGTGTTGACCCTGATGAGCCGAAAAGCCTGTTGTCTTTGTGATGAGGCTGTCAGGGAAGTTGACGAACTGGTTGAGCAAGGATTATGTAGCCTTGAGATTGTCGATGTTGATCAGGATATCCGTCTGGCAGCGTTATATGGCATGGATGTACCCGTGCTGTTGAACGATGCCGCTGTGATTATGAAACATCGTATCGACCGGGAAGAACTTAGAACTTATCTGAATGGAGATTCGGCATGATCGGACGTTGGATTGCAGCTCTGGGAATTCTTGTGCTGATTGGAGGTCTGGCCTGGTTCGGCTTACCTGAAGCAAAACAAAAAGTCAGGGAGCAGCAGCCTGCCATTGCGTTTGCTTTGCCTGATCTGCAAGGAACCAGTCAATCTCTGCCTCTGGGCGAAGTGATTTTGTTGAATTTCTGGGCAACATGGTGTCCGCCATGTCGTCAGGAAATGCCTTCGATGGTTCGTCTGTATGAAAAATACAAAGATCAGGGCTTGAAGGTGGTTGCGGTTTCTGTCGATAAAAACAAGAGCGCGCTGGATGAATTTGTCGCTGAATATAAGCTGCCATTTACGGTATTGCATGACATCGACGCGATGGTTTCGGAGCAATACGGCGTACACCGCTATCCCGAATCATTCTTGATTGGTCGTGATGGTATTGTTCAGATACACCAGATCGGTGCGATTGAATGGACTTCTGATGTGGTGACAGCCGCAGTTGAGCAGATGCTGAGCAGTAATCCATCGATTGACCCCAACGTTGACGCAAACCTTGATGCAATCAAATAACGAGATCGTACAACTGGCGGTAGAAATCTCAGAACTTCGCCAGAGTCTCAAAGATCACAATTACCGATATTATGTGCTGGATGATCCAATCATCAGCGATGCAGATTATGATCAGCTACTGCAACGATTACAGCAGCTGGAGCAAATAGAGCTGCAGCAGGGTGGAGAGATTCCGGCCGATTCACCGACGCAAACTGTCGGTTCCCGCCTCAGCCATGTATTCGAAGCCCGCGAGCACTTAGAGCCCTTATTATCTCTGGCCAATGCATTTACCGATCAGGACATGAGAGATTTTGATCGTCGTTTATCCGAGATGATCGGACAGACGCTCATGCAGTACATCGTTGAACCAAAAATCGATGGTCTGGCTGTGAATTTACGCTATGAAGCGGGTCATCTGACCATTGCAGCTACGCGTGGGGATGGAAAAACCGGCGAAGATGTGACGGATAACATCCGTACCATCTCCGATATTCCGTGGTCGCTGACGGGGGATGACATTCCTGAAGTGCTGGAAGTGCGCGGTGAAGTGTACATGTCGAAAGCTTCATTCGAGGCGCTTAATGCACAGCAACAGCAGAAAGCTGAAAAGTTATTTGCCAATCCGCGTAATGCTGCTGCCGGTTCGCTCAGACAATTGGATGCAAAAATTACAGCCAGCCGTCATCTGAACTTTTTTGCTTATGGTGCCGGTCGTGGTATCGCATCACTGGCTGATACCCAGAGTGGTTTATTACAGCGTTTCAAAGCTCTGGGTTTTGCGGTGCAGGATTTCGATTTACTGGCCGATATTGAGCAGGTGCTTGAACATTACGCCCAGTGGCAACAGAAGCGCTCAACGCTGCCGTATGAGATCGATGGTCTGGTGTATAAGCTCAATACATTTGAGCAGCAAGGCATGGCGGGATATGTGGCCAGGTCACCGCGCTGGGCGATGGCTTATAAATTTCCTGCCGAGGAAGTCACGACCACCGTACGCGATATTATCTGGCAGGTTGGCAGAACCGGCGTGATTACACCGGTGGCCGATATGCAGCCGGTGAAAGTGGCGGGTGTGATAGTGTCGCGGGCGACGCTGCATAATGTTTCCGAATTGCAGCGTAAAGATGTGCGCTCAGGTGATTGTGTGGTGGTTCGGCGTGCCGGGGATGTAATTCCCGAGGTGGTTCGTGTTGTGATTGAAGCGGATCGGCCGCGTGGTGAACTGCCGGATATTCCTGCGTTATGTCCTGTTTGCGGAGCGCATGTGGAACAGCAGGACGGAGAGGTGGCGATTCGTTGTTCGGGTGGGTTGTCGTGCCCGGCACAGCTGAAAGAGCGACTGAAACATTTTGTTTCGCGTGGTGCGATGGATATCGAGGGTATGGGAGAACGACTGGTGAATATGCTGGTCGATGAACCGGATCAGTCGTTATTAAAATTGCGTTCGGTGGTCGATATTTATCGCATTGATTATGCACAGTTTCAGGGGCGGGAAGGTTTTGGTGATAAAAAAATCAACAACCTGATGGCCGCAGTCGAAAAGAGTAAAAGCACATCACTGGAAAAATTCATATTTGCTCTGGGCATTCGCCATGTCGGTGAGGCTACGGCCCGCGCCATGGCTGCCTTTTTTCGCAGCATCGAAGCCATTGCAGAAGCCGATATTGAAACCTTGCAGCAGGTCAACGATGTCGGGCCTGAAGTGGCAATGAGCACCTATGACTTTTTCAGGGAGCGGCACAATCAGGATGTACTGCAGTCATTGAAAGGCTCTGGTGTATGGCCGGAAGCATTACCCGAAGAAGAGCCGAAATCAGCCGACGATCATCCGCTGGCCGGTAAAGTGGTCGTGTTAACCGGTACGCTGAGCCAGATACCAAGGGCGCAGGCACAAGCTGCTTTGCGGCAGGCGGGAGCTAAAGTCACTTCTTCGGTATCGGCAAAGACCGATATCGTGATTGCCGGTGAAAAGGCCGGGTCAAAGTTGGATAAGGCAAGGGAATTGGGCATTGAAGTCGTTGATGAAGACCAACTGATGCGCTGGTTACAACGCTAAAGTTTTTCACATGAGCCTTTTTTGCTCCTGTTTTGTACAGAAAACACAATCGGCATTGACGAACAGCCTTCGGGTTATTATGTTGCGCCCTCCGATGGGAGATCGTCTAACGGCAGGACAGCGGACTCTGACTCCGTCAATCAAGGTTCGAATCCTTGTCTCCCAGCCAATAAAATAAGGGCTTCTGAGAAATCAGGGGCCCTTTTTCTTTTTCGGTGGGGGCACTGGCGGGACACTCATGGCAATAAGCAGTAACTGGGAAGTATCTGAAATGTTGAAAACGGCTTAGTGCTGCTTGGTTGTTGATTGGCGTGGTTCGGCCAACTGCAGACAGCCAGAGCAGCATGTTTTTTATGTCAAATAATCAAGCCAAGTTCAGCACTGGCGTCTGATCGCGAGGTGTTATTACACGAAAATGAACTGCCTCCGATGGCCAGCCGAATTTGAGTAACCTCGTTGCAACGGCGGTTCATGAATTAATCTGCGAGGCTCTCTATGAAGAAGAGCTGTTTAAATAAATAAGCTTCAGCAGGAGCTGGATGAGGCTGCATAGCGGCCTCTTTTTTCTTCAACGTCACGGCAGGAAAATTGATTAGTTGCGATATTTGACTACTCTCCGCTTGGGTTTGGAGGCTATGTGAACGCTGTTGAAATCGAAGAGGCAATATCGCAATTAGCTGAACAGGATTTTGATCCTGAGGAGTTTCCGTTTGCGTTTCTTGAGGCATTCGGAAATAAGGCGACGACGATTAGGCGTCTTAAAAGCAAAAAGAGTTCTTCCAACGTCTCCGATGTTGAGGGCGGTGTGTTGCAGCGCAGCAACATCCATATCGCGGTTTGTGAAGAGGGTCGAGTTACTGAAATCCTCGACAAACTTAAAACCAGCCCTGCAACAACCAAAGCAAAAGCAAAATATATATTGGCCACTGATGGCATTACTATTGAGTCAGAGGATTTGACCTCCGGGGAAACAGTGGTATGTGCATATCCTCATTTCCCGGATCACTTCGGGTTCTTCCTCTCTCTTGCCGGTATTAGCACTGTTAAGGAAATTCGTAATAACGCCATCGACATCAAGGCGACCGGCCGCCTGAATCGTCTCTACGTCGAGCTATTGAAAGACAACCCTGATTGGGCGACCGAGTCGCGACGCCACGACATGAATCAGTTCATGACCCGCCTGATCTTCTGCTTCTTCGCCGAGGATACCGACATCTTCCATGGCGATGATCTCTTCACCAACACCATCGAGCAGATGAGCGATAGCCGCTCGGAGAACACGCAGCATGTGCTGGGCGAGCTGTTCAGGGCCATGGATATCAGGCCCGAAGAGCGCGAGGCAGCCCATCTTCCGCGCTGGGCCTGCACATTCCCATGGGTGAATGGCGGCCTGTTTGCCGGCTGCAGGGATATTCCGAGGTTCAGCCGCATTGCCCGCTCCTACCTGCTGCATGCCGGCAGGCTGGACTGGAAAGAGATCAATCCCGATATCTTCGGCTCGATGATTCAGGCCGTGGCCGACGATGAGGAGCGCGGCGCGCTCGGCATGCACTACACTTCCGTGCCGAACATCCTGAAGGTGCTTGGTCCGCTGTTTCTCGATGAGCTGCGCGAGCAGCTTGAGCAGGCCGGCGATAATGGCCGCAAGCTGCTGAATCTGCGCAAGCGCATCTCTAAAATCCGCGTGTTCGATCCCGCCTGCGGCTCGGGCAACTTTCTGGTGATCGCCTACATCAGGCTGCGCGAGATCGAGGCCGAGATCGTTCGCCGGCGCGGCGAGCCGGTGCAGCGTTCGTGGATCAGGCTGGAGAATTTCTACGGCATCGAGCTGAAGGATTTCGCCGCCGAGGTGGCGCGGCTGTCGCTCCTCATTGCCGAGTTCCAGTGCGATGTGCGCCTGATCGGCCAGAAGGAGGCCAAGGCGCTGATGCTGCCGCTGAAAAACACGGGGCAAATCCGGCAAGGCAACGCCCTGCGCATCGACTGGTTTGAGGTGTGCCCTCCAACCACAAGCAGTGCAAAAACCCATTCGGATGATCTGTTTCATACGCCTCTCGATCAGCCGGAAATCGATTTCGACAACCAGGGCGGCGAGACATATATCTGCGGTAATCCGCCGTACAAGGGTAGCCAGACACAAGCCAAAGAACAGAAAGCCGATTTGGCCGCAGTTTTTGAACCTTACGGCATCTCATCGAAGCAGATTGACTACGTTGGTGGTTGGTTCATGAAGGCTGCGGCCTATGCACAGTCAACAAAAACAGAATCGGCTTTCGTAAGTACGAACTCAGTTTGCCAAGGGCGCATCGTACCGATTTTATGGCCGAAAATTTTCGAGTTGGGCTCATTCATTTGCTTCGCGCACACTTCATTCAAGTGGGCCAATCTGGCTGCGCATAATGCAGGCGTCACGGTTGCCATCGTCGGTCTTTCAACACAGGCCAACAAAAAACGACGGCTTTACGACTTGAATCGCGATGGCGAAACCACTGTTCGAGAGGTTCCCAACATCACGCCTTATCTCACTACTGGAGAGAACGTCATTGTAACAAGTCAGCGAAATAGCATCGCGGGCTTGCACGATATGTCATTTGGAAATATGCCCATCGATGGCGGCAATCTCCTCATGTCGGCAACTGAAGTTGCCAACCTCGGACTGGATGCGCCCGACAACGATACGTTTGTTAGACGCATATATGGTTCGGCAGAGTTTATCAGAGGCCTTGTACGCTATTGTCTTTGGATACCAGATGAGCGTCTTGGTCGTGCTTTAGAGATTGGGTCAATCCGAACTCGCATTGATGGTGTTCGAGCTATGCGGCTAGACAGCAAAGATGCCGGTACGAGGGAAATGGCTTCGCGCGCGCATCAATTCAGGGAGATGTACGCAGGAACGTCGCATACGCTTATATTGCCGGGAGTCTCTTCTGAGGGGCGTGAATACCTTCCTGTTGGCCTTCTTGACAATCGTTGTGCGGTTAGCAATCTCGCCTTCGCCCTCTATGACGCCCCGCTATGGAACATGGCGCTGATTGCGTCGCGCCTGCATCTGGTCTGGATCGGCACCGTCTGCGGCAAGCTGAAAACCGATTTTCGCTATTCCAATACCCTCGGCTGGAACACCTTCCCCGTACCGATGCTGACCGAGAAAAACAAGGCCGATCTGACCGCTTGCGCCGAGGATATCCTGCTGGCCCGCGAGGCCCATTTCCCGGCCACCATCGCCGAACTCTACGATCCGAAAAAGATGCCGGAGAATCTGCGCCACGCCCACGAGCGCAACGATGAGGTGCTGGAACGCATCTACATCGGCCGCCGCTTCAAAAACGACACCGAACGCCTTGAAAAACTGTTTGAGCTGTACACCAAAATGGCAGCGGCAACCGCCAAACCCGCGAAAAAAGCAACAGGGAAGAAGACATGAGCCAGCGCATGAGCAGCATGCTTGTCAGCGCTATTTCGCCAGAATCGGGAGATGTCGAGGAAAAGCGCCGAATTATCAGAAATGCCTGTTGCAGCAGATGTTTGTATGATTCAAAAGAAAGCATACAGTTTAGTTTTCCGATTAACGTCTTGGGGGAGGATGCATGCTGAATGATCGTGAAATCAAAGAGCTGATCGCTTGCCCGAAGAGCATTGAAAGATCGGAACCAAAACATGGCATGCAGACCGATGGCCGGTTTAATCGGCGCAGCATGGAGCTCAAATCAGCTGATCAGAAACACAGTTTTACCATGTTTATCAGGCAGAGCACGGAGTTGATAGAAGATTTCTCCATTGGGCTTGTTTATAAGTCACTCGATAAGGAGAAGGGTAGTGTCAATTTGATTCGCTTCAACGGCAGTCATGGAGAAGTCGATTGGAGCAAAGATGGGCATTATTCGGCTTTTCACATCCATAGGGTTAGCGAAAGTTTGCTGAATCAGGGAAATAGAGAACCGAAAGAGATTGAGCTGACTCATCGATATTCGACGTTGGAGAGCGCATTGGCTGAGTTTTTTAAAGAGATCAAACTCGAAAATTGGCAGGCCTACTTTCCGGAGCTCAAGCAAATGACGTTGCTGGGAGTTGCAGGGGAAAGTCATGAATAATCTTGTAGAGGTGGTGAAACACGCGTTTGAGGGCCAGGTGAATCTGCATGAGCGGCGTAAAGGCATTTGGCAGTTGATTCTCCCTGTCTTCCATGAAGATGGGGACATGATCGACATATATGTTCGAGTGAGTCCGGACAGTGGCAACCTGATTCGGATAACCGATTTGGGGCTATCATTGATGCGCCTTTCATATAACTTTGAAATCAACACGCCTCCCAGAGAAAAAATATTTGAGACTCTGTTGATACAGAATGCTGTTATGGAGCATGAAGGCGAATTGTATCTGGACAGCGCCCCTGAATTGCTGTTTCAGAGTGTGATGCAGTTCGTGGGACTGGTTCAGAAAGTATGCAATATGCGGTTGTGGCAGCGAGATACGGTCAAGTCATTGTTCTATGAAGATTTGGAAGTGTTTGTCTTTGACAAGCTGAGCATGTTCCAGCCGAGACAAAATGTGGTTCCATTGCCGGATTATCCAGTTTTGGAAGTGGATTATGTGTTGGAAGCGAAAAATAAACCATTCTTTTTATATGGGGTGGGGAGTCAGGATAGGGCGAAAACAGCGGCTATTGCATTGCTCGAATTTCAGAAAGCAAGCCTGGCATTTATGGGCGTGATTGTTTATGAAAGCATGGAAAGCATGCCAAAGAAAGCAGCTACATATTTGACTAAAAACGCCGATAAGCAGTTCACTTCACTTGATGACTTCCGTTCATCAGGTGTGCAGACGCTGAGCCGTTTAGCTGCTTAAGAATGATGGCGCCAAATTGATGGTGCCAATTGAAACAAATTCGAGGAGATAGGGGTCAGGACTCGTTTCGCGCATTCATCCCTATAGGAGATAGGGGTCAGTAGGAGATAGGGGTCAGGACTCGTTTCGCGCATTCATCCCTATTAAAGTGAACAAAATGCAGTGCCTGGTCTTGAATTGTGCATGAGAGGCTGGTGACGAAGTTCACTGAGAAGAGGCTGGCGGAGGCAACATGAAGTTTGAAGTCTATTGCGACGAAAGCAGACCCGACTTGCTTTGCCGGGGAAAGATGATGGCCATAGATCATTCAATTCGTCACACGGTACTTGACGGCCTTACCTTGCAGTATATTGTTCGCCGCGCTAAAGTTAATATATATGTTAACCGATGTGCTATAGTGAAGGGTAGCGTATGAAGCTAAGCATTAAAGGCCCTCGCTTAACCGTACGCTTTGTAGAAGATGACGACTCGATGGAGAACTGGAACAAGTTACCGTCATGGAAAGAGGCGACAGCAATATGGCAAGAAAAAGACAGATGCAAGGACACTCAGATTGAAAAGGCTTACGTTCAGTTGCATATAAAGATGCAACGAATGGCGAATGGGGCACGGCTACGCAATCCTGACCATTTTAATACTGAGGCTGATCTTCCTGACAAGAAAAAATTCTATGCAATCAAACAAGGGAAGATGCGGGCATATGGGTGGTTTTCAAATGCAGAAAAAGGTGTGTTCATCGTTAGTCATTTTGCTTATAAAAAAGGCCGGAAATTAGACCCCGAAGACACCAAACGAGTGGTGGATAACTGGAAAGTAATTGAAAGAGGTGGGTTATGAGAAATTATTTCGAAGATTGGAAAAACGAAAGTGTAGATAGACAGCGTCTTGTTGTTGAAGAGTCGTTCATTCTGGATGTAACAGAAGAGATTCATGCACAGATGGAGCAATTGGGAGTGGGTCGCGCTCAACTGGCCGAGCGAATGGGGAAGAGCAAAGCTTATGTATCACAACTCCTGAGTGGCAGCAGAAACATGACTCTGCGCTCTTTGGCCGATATCAGCTTTGCGCTTGAGTTGGATGCTCCAAAAGTTGTTTTTGAGAGGGCTGACGCCCCTGCTTCCAACGGTGATTGGCAGCACTCCGACAACGTAGTGCGCATGTCCAATTACCATGCCAGAGGTGGGTCAATCGAAGTCATTGAAAGCTCAAACGATGACGGCTGCTGGCGGGCAGCTCTATGAACAGAGAGCTGCTGAAAAAAGCCGCTGAGGTACTGAATCCTGTCGGGGTCTACCTAAGAAGCTCGAAGGTTTACACACACACAGGTTTTCATCCGCCGTATAACAACGGTGAGTTTCAAATTCAGTATAAATCGAAAGTAATAAGCGAATATGAATTATTGCGTGCAGAAGAAGGGCAGAGCTTTATTGCATTTCAGTATGAGGCTGGCGTTCGGTTGGTCGATGAAACAGTCGATGAAAAAGATAGCGCATATGTTCGGGCGGAAATCCTTGCTGTATTTGCATCAGAATATCAGTTGAAGGAACCGGAAGCATTTGATGAAGCGGCCATGTCTGAGTTTCTCAATTGTAATGTGCGCTTTCATGTATGGCCGTTCTGGCGTGAATATTTGCAATCGACCTGCACACGCATGGGGTTGCCGGTGATTCCGCTCCCGCACCATTTCCGCCCGCAGGAATCTGAAAATAAAGAATGATGGTGCCGGTCTTGCATGGCGCATAAAATGATGGTGCCTAGTCTTGAATCTGAATCGCGCCCCGCGAGCGCGACGAAGAGGTGCTGGAACGCATCTACATTGGCCGCCGCTTCAAAAACGATACCGAACGCCTTGAAAAGCTGTTTGAACTCTACACCAGTATGGCAGCAAATAAGGCAAAGGGCGCTGCGAAACCCTCAGTACGGAATAGAGCTTCGTGACTCTCACCATTATGGCTATTCAGTGTGAATGTATTGAGTAGTCTGAATTCGATCAGAGACAATCAGGAGCAGCTTGAATTCTGGGCCAAGAACTTTTCGAGTCTGGGCCAGTTTGATTTGATGCCACCCAGAGGCTTTGCAGATTACGTCTCTAAACTCGGGCTATCCTTCACCCTTGCAGAGGAGACGATAAAAGGTTTATGGCAAGTTGGCCTATTGAGGGCTGATTTTATTAAGTCTACTCGCAAGCTCAACAGGAAGGGCGTTGAATTTGCCTACACAACTGATGATGGCGAGCATGTCTATTGCGATTTTCGAACCGTAAAAGTTAAGCCAAGCGGATGGGTAAACGCACTGAAAGAAGCCGCTAAATTGCCCTCCCATGTGAAACTATATTTTCATCCGTTCCGATATTATGCCCTTTGGCATTTAGAGCGGGCCTTTTACCCCAACATTATTCCCATGCAGTTCCTTTGGAATGTTGAGCGATACCCTGCACTCGTTGAAAGTTATCTGGCTTGTATCAATGAGGCTTCGAAGAGCGAGTCATTTTGTGAAGCGCTGAATAAATGGAATGACGATGTGGCTACTGCGGTGATGTTTGAGCCATGCGCGTACACAAAGATCTTTCACAAAATTCGACTCAGGTCATTCCCTTATACCCATGAAGCCCATCAAGAGGCGTTATCGTTTTACAAAACCCTTGTGTATCCGTTACTCACTGAGATCGGAGTGGATGACATCGAGTCGAAACGATCTGACTTGTGCCAGATGGCAGAAGTGATTGATCCAAACAAAGAGATTCACACCCTGTTGCGATTGGCCAATGCGGACGTTCGGCTGAAAATCAAGGGTGAAATCGGTGGAGCCATGCTATTACTGACAATGGCAGAAACATTGCGAAGAGCTACTGAGGAAGCCTTTGATATTAGCCTCCCGGAAGAAGATCAGAAGGGTTTCGGTCAATGGATGCGAGGAGCACGGGAAATCAAATATGGTACTGAACGAATTTTTGATGCATCGGAAGTGGTGCGAAAGAAGTTTCTTGGTTCTTGCGGACTGAATTCCGCCCCTCGTTTTCGATGCTATGTTGAGGGCGAGACAGAATATGGTGCTCTCGATAGTTATTTTACTCCGGAAAGTGGCGTGGAATTAATCAATCTGAAGGGTCAATTTATCGAGAGGAAAGGCAAAGGGTTGGCATTTCGGGATTCGCTTCGGCAGGACAAGCAATCTCATATTTTGAGTATCGTGATACTTGATGGTGATGTAAGTGATAACGAGCGTGCCGTACGCCAAGCAGCACAACAAGATCAAATGTATGGAGAGTTTTATATCCAGAAGCCTGATTTTGAGTTTGGGAATTTTTCTGTAAATGAGCTTGAAGAAATACTATGGAATATGGCGGTGGAGCGAGGGGCTGCCGCCGAATTACGCACAACGCTGCAGGCTGCCCTGGAAGGCGTTACTTCTGGCGACGCTTTATTTAAGGCTGCCAAAAGCAGCGTATCGGAGTTGAATCAGCTTGGTAAAGGCGCTGACTGGGGAGAGGTTCTGATGCAGTTTGCAATGAATAATCCCGATAGAGAAGATACCAGTCAAAAGCGGCAAATTTACGAGATAATCGAAATCATTGTGCGCGGGCTTTCATCATGGTATAGCAATACTCCATCTGAATATCGGGTGGATAAACAGACGGGCAAGCTGATCAAGAGGAGTGATGAATGATGGTGCCGGTCTTGCATGGCGCATAGGGGGTGACATTGGATATTGAGCGGCTGCTGTCATCTCCGGAAGGCAAGACGCTTGGGTTCAGGCGAGATTTGGCGACGGTCAGGCTCTCGAAGAAAGTGGCAAGGGGAAAAAAGTATGAGCGATAAACCTGTCAGCCTGACACCGCCGCCGGCGGGTTATGCCGATTGGCTGGCTGATCTTAAAGATCGTATCCATCACGCGCAGCAGCGCGCCACGCTGGCGGTCAACCGGGAGCTGGTGCTGCTTTATTGGCAGATCGGGCGAGATATTCTGGCGCGGCAGGCGGAGCAGGGCTGGGGCGCGAAGGTGATTGAGCGGCTGGCGCATGATTTGCGCGCTGCATTCCCCGATATGAAAGGGTTCTCGCCGCGAAACCTCAAGTATATGCGTGCATTTGCCGAAGCGTGGCCGGATGCGGAATTTGTGCAAGAGGCTGTTGCACAATTGCCATGGGGTCACAACCTGATGTTACCAAACAAGGCAGAGTTTATAACGGCTTTTGTTGCTGTGGTGCGGACGATCAATCAGATCAGGACAAATCCAAAATGGGCATAAAAATATCGCTGATTCGCCAGGCGGGCTCAGCGGTCAGGCCTTTATGGGTTCTGTTGCCACTGGCAAAGAACTGCCTGAACTGTAGCACAGTGATATCAAATTGCTCTTATCGCCGATTCAGCTGAAAAAATGATGGCACGGCACACATTTGGAATAAGATGTTTACCTGACAGGTAAACGATTTTATATTTCGGCCACGGTGGAAATTTCTTTTTTAACAAATGAGCTTCAGAAACTGTATGAAAACCAGCGAGCGATGGTAAAGAAACATGGCGCGCTCAGTGCCAAGAAGCTCAGAACGCGACTTGCAGATTTGCTGGCCGCCGAAGTCGTTGATGATCTTGTGGCTGGCAGGCCACATCCATTGGAAAGAGATCGATTAGGGCAGTTTTCTGTGGATTTGCATGGTGGAGATCGACTGGTTTTCAAGAGTGCGAATGAACCAGTGCCAACCAAAGACGACGGAACCATTGCATGGGACGAAGTGACGAAAGTGTGTATTGTGTTTATTGGAGATTATCATGATTGAGCAAACAGCAACCTTTTCTCCGGACTGGATTTCCACGCCCGGTGACACAATCCTCGATCTGTTGGAAGAGCGCGGCTGGAAGCAGACTGAGTTTGCCGAGCGTATCGGTTTTAGCCCCAAGCATGTGAGTCAGTTGATCAATGGAAAGTCTGCCATCACGGAAGATGCAGCCATTCGTCTGGAACGGGTGCTGGGCAGCAGTGCACGCTTCTGGATGAATCGCGAAAGTCAGTATCGTGAAGCCCTTGCCAGAGAGACCGAGCTGGAAGCGCTGGAACATGATGTGGCGTGGCTAAAGGAAATCCCTATTAAGCACATGGTGGATAGCCAATGGATGCGCAAGTGCAAAAACAAGGCCGAGCAGGTGTCCGAGGCACTGAAATTTTTCGGCGTGGCTTCGGTTGATGCATGGCGCAACAAATATGCATCTCCTCTGGCTGCATTTCGCGCAAGTGGGAAGTTCGACAAACAGCCGGGAGCCGTTTCTGCATGGCTCAGACAGGGCGAGCGCCGGGCCAGTGACATTCGTACAGCCCCTTTCAATAAGGGTCGATTCAAAGCCACGCTTGAAGAGTTACGTGCGTTGACCAATGAAACTAATCCGAGTGTGTTTATACCTGCATTGATGGAAGCATGTGCTGCGTCTGGCGTGGCCGTGGTGTTTGAACCTGCACCAACTGGATGTCCAGTATCAGGAGCCACGAAATGGATCGCATCCGATAAGACACTGTTGATGTTGAGCCTTCGTCATAAAACCAACGACCATTTGTGGTTTTCTTTTTTTCATGAGGCGGGTCATTTGTTGCTGCATGGCAAGAAAATGCTGTTTATTGAAGGGAATGGTCTGGATAACGAACAGGAAGACGAAGCGAATCAGTTTGCAGCCAATTTATTGATCCCCAAACAGCATGAAGAGCGTTTGATACTGTTGGGGCATTCGGCTACTTCTATCAGTGCTTTCGCAAAAGAGCTGGGGATCGCGCCCGGCATTGTAATCGGGAGATTGCAAAATGAAGGCCTGCTTCCATGGGGTACAAGGCTTAACAGCCTGAAAGCAAGGTACCAGTGGCAGTAGCCTTGGAAAGTATGGGCAATGTATTAGGTCAGGAAGGTAAATAGCAATGACAGAACACAAAGCGATTCCGCATGTATCAGTAAATTACGCCTGCAACGGCAGCTCCAAGAAAACGAATGAGCTGGGCATGCGTGCCATGCAGGAACGCGCTTATGAAAAGCGTGGTGAGCAGTACCTGTTGATCAAATCGCCTCCAGCATCGGGTAAGAGTCGAGCCTTGATGTTCATTGCTTTGGACAAGTTGCACAACCAAGGCCTGAAGCAGGCAATCATCGTGGTGCCGGAGAAGTCGATCGGATCAAGCTTTCATGATGAACCTCTCAGTCAATTTGGCTTCTGGGCTGATTGGCATGTCGCACCAAAGTGGAATCTTTGCGACGCGCTGGGTGAAGATGGTGGCAAGGTCAAATCTGTAAAAGCTTTTCTGGATAGTGATGATCGTGTGTTGGTATGTACGCACGCTACACTTCGTTTTGCCGTGGATCGTTTTGGTATCGAAGCTTTCGATAATCGATTGATTGCAGTGGATGAGTTCCATCATGTGAGCGCAAACCCTGATAATAAACTTGGCACTCACCTTGGGCAGTTAATTGAACGGGATAAAGCGCATATTGTAGCTATGACTGGTTCGTATTTCCGAGGTGATGCCGAGGCTGTGCTATCACCACAGGATGAATCGAAGTTTGAGACCGTTACCTACACCTACTATGAACAGCTCAATGGCTATGAATACCTGAAGACGCTGGATATCGGCTACTACTTCTATTCGGGAGCCTATTCCGAAGAGATACTGAGTGTGCTCGACCCTAACGAGAAAACCATCATTCACATTCCGAATGTAAATTCACGGGAGAGTACCAAAGACAAGATCAAGGAAGTCGAACACATCATTGAAGAGCTTGGCGACTGGCAAGGCGTTGATCCTGATACGGGGTTTCACTTGGTGAAGACGGCTGAGGGGCGTGTATTGAGAATTGCCGATCTGGTCGATGATGAGATCAAGCGTGACAAAGTGACCACCTCACTCAAGCGAGTTGAGACCAACGGCAACCGTGATTTCGTGGATATCATTATTGCACTGGGTATGGCCAAGGAAGGCTTCGACTGGATTTGGTGCGAACATGCATTGACCGTGGGATATCGCGCCAGCCTGACGGAGATCATTCAGATTATCGGGCGCACAACCCGCGATGCCAAGGGTAAGACTCATGCACGCTTTACCAACCTGATTGCCGAGCCGGATGCTACGGAAGAAGCCGTCACCGATGCGGTGAATGATACCCTGAAGGCGATTGCCGCCAGCCTGTTGATGGAACAGGTATTGGCTCCACGCTTCAATTTCACACCTAAGCACCCACAGAGTGGCCCAGTGGATGGCTACGACTATGGCGCGGAAGGCTACAAGCAAGATCAAAGCAATGTTGGTTTCAATGAGAAGACAGGCCAGTTCCATGTCGAAGTCAAAGGCTTGGCAGAACCAAAAAGCGAAGATGCTCAGCGGATTTGCCAGCAAGACCTGAATGAAGTGATTGCCACCTTCGTGCAGGATAAGCCAGCCCTTGAGAAAGGACTTTTCGATAAAGAGATGGTGCCAGAGGAACTTACACAGGTTCGTCTGGGCAAGATCATCAAGGAGAAGTATCCGGAATTGGATTCTGAGGATCAGGAAGCGGTGCGCCAGCATGCAATTGCAGCTCTTAATCTGACGCAGAAAGCCAAAGAGATCGTGAATAACAATGGCGACGATATAAAAGCTAATACAGCACTTATCGATGGTGTGCGGAAGTTCGCCATGGACGTTCGTGATCTTGATATAGACATGATTGACAGGATCAACCCGTTCAGTGAGGCCTATGCGATTCTCGCCAAGTCGATGAGTGAAGAGAGCTTGAAACAGGTCGCAGCGGTGATTGCGGGTAAGCGAGTCAATCTGTCGATTGAGGAAGCGCGTGAGTTGGCCATGAGGGCATTGAAGTTCAAACAAGAGCGAGGACGTTTGCCTTCATTGACAGCACCAGATCCATGGGAAAAACGCATGGCGGAAGGCATTGCCTTCTTGCAGCAGAAGACCATTGGAGCGAACAATGGCTGAGATGTCCGATCTGGAGCTATTGCAAGAGCTGGGCGTTGATACGTCGACCAAAAAGAAGGCTTTCCGCTCGCCCAGGGAAGAGCGGATTATTGCCGGATTTGAGGAGATTCAGCGTTTCGTCGAGAAAGCTGGTCATGCTCCGGAACATGGTGAAGGCAAGGATATTTTCGAGCGCCTGTATGCTGTTCGCCTCGATCAGATTCGGAAGCAATCGGAGTGTCGAGTCCTGCTCATGGAGCTGGATTATCAGGGGTTGCTTGGTGGTAGCTCATTCGAAGTAAAAGAGCCGGAGCCTGGTTATGCGATGGACGATGCGGCTCTGCTGGCGCAGTTAGGTGTTGATACGCCGCATGAGGGAGATGTGACCTACCTGAAGCATGTGAAGACCCGTGCGGAGGTGCGTGCTGCCGAAGAGATTGCCAGTCGAACTGCCTGCAAGGATTTCGACAATTTCAAGCCCATTTTCAAGGCTGTTCAGGAAGAGTTGAATAATGGTATTCGGGCGACTCAAGCGTTCAGGGACTTTGCAGAGATCAGAGAAGGTGACTTGTTCATCCTGTCCGGCCAGAAGGTTTATGTTGCCGAGGTTGGTGAGCTTTTTATTAACCAAAATGGCAAGAAAGATGCGCGCTTGCGCATCATTTATGACAATGGAACCGAGAGCGATATTCTTTTGCGCTCATTGCAACGAGCCTTGAATAAGGATGAGACAGGACGCCGTATTGTCGAAACTATGCCAGGCAGTACCGCAGGGCCTTTGTTTTCAGGCGTGTCCAGTGATGACGATTCGGCCAGTGGTACAATTTATGTGCTTCGCAGCAAATCGGATAACCCCATCATCACCAAGAACCGCGATGTGATCCACAAGATTGGAGTGACAGGAAACAATGTCGAACGCCGCATTGCCAATGCGAAAATCGATCCTACATTTCTAATGGCAGACGTTGAAATCGTCGCAACCTATGAACTCTTCAATATCAATCGCAGCAAGCTGGAAAATCTGATCCATAAGTTCTTTAGTGCGGCTCGCTTAGATATCGAGCTTAAGGATCGCTTTGGCAATCCCGTTGTGCCCAGAGAGTGGTTTCTGGTGCCTTTGTTTGTCATTGATGAGTTGGTTGAGAAGATCAAAGATAGAACGATCTCCCAGTATTACTACGACATAGATAAGGCATGTCTAATGCAACGTCATTAATATTAAATCAATGGGATGGTTTGGTGCCATCCGAAAGCTTTCAGATATTTGTTTATGATTAAGCAGCGGGGCTTGATTGTTTACCATAAAAAAACATGCTGCTCTGACTGTCTGTAGTTGGCCGAACTCAGTCTGTCAGCTCATTGAAACAACCCGCTTTTTTTATGCTCTGTGTTTGCTTAAGCTCTCATGCATGGAACAGGTCGAGCATTCAATTCGTTAGAACTTTGACGAGCGCTTGAAAGGGGAGGGCGTGGCATGCAAACATATAACGACGGGCAGTTAAGCTGTTGTGCTGATCTATGCTTTGGTTTTTGCTTTGAATGAGCAGCACAGAATGAAACAGGTTTGCTTTGTTCTGATAACACTATTTATTTGCAGTTGTACGGTTGTTCCGAGGGTTGATTTTGCTGATCCGGATAATGACCGTTGCAAGCTGACCACCAGGAAGAGGACGCTGGAAGTGAGCGGAGGAGAATATGCCGGTTGTTTGGTGGTGAGTCAGGATTCTGTCGATGCTTGTTGGGTTCCGCTGTTGTATACCTCAGCTACAGCATTGGTAAGCGGCTCCATTGTGCTGGTTGGTAACACGGTGCATTGGCTGGAAAAGCAGGGTAAATGTGATGATGGTTTGTTACATGACTTCATCCAGTCACATAATGAGCCGTTGCTGGAACAGAATGGTCAAGTGATGGATGGCCAAAGCAGTCAATCGCCGGAATAAATGGCTGCCATGTGTTCAAAACATAGTTGCGATTGAATGCGCCATATACACCGATTGATTTTTTTCTGCATCAACCATGTTGATGATGTTTTCTTGCCTGTTCCTGATTAATCTACGTCCATTGGAAACGTGATCCTGGTTGAGCCTGTTCGGTACAGAAGGTATTGGCGTTTCGTGAGGAGGGTTATGAGAGAAATGTCCCCTTTTTTGGTTGATCAGGCTATTTCAAAGCCATGGAAAATGATTGTGAAAGTGATGCTTACAGTGGTGTTGGTTGAAGGCTTGATCATGGTGATCTTTGCCGCTGTACCTATGCCTGAATTAAATGAATATATTTTGGCTTTAATGGATGCTGCTTTGTTAGGGCTTTTTGTTGCACCAGCGATGTATTTTTTTTTATTGAAACCCATGCGGCAGCAAACCATCAGTGAAGAGCAAGCACGCTTTGTGATGTTCGATGAACTTACCGGATTACCACGAAGAGATTTGTTTCGTGAGCTGGTTGAACATGAAATGGATATAGCAAGAAGAGAAGCGTCCAGCTCATTGATGTTTATCATAGACCCCGGTGATATTTCAAATATAAACCAACTGTTCGGGTATAAAGCTGGCGATGAATTGATTAAGCAGTTTGGCCAGCGGCTGAAATCAATATTTCGCGATTCTGACATTGTATCTCGACTGGGGGGTGATGAATTTGCCGTGTTTTTACCGAAATCCGGCATGAGTCATATCCATAAGCTGATTGAAAAATTAAAGTTGCCACTCGAGCGGCCTTTTCTGGTAGGTGATGTTCAGATTGATATTACGCATGCTGTTGGCGTAGGTGTTTTTCCTGATCATGCGGACAATGCCAATGATCTTATCCGTCGGGCAAGCATGGCCAGAAATCGAACCAAACAAAATCACCTGCATTTTTCGATTTATGATGTTGAAGATGAGTCTATTTCACATTCTCGACTGGAGATGTTCGGTCATTTGCGTCAGGCGATCAAGGATGATGAGTTGGTGCTTTATTATCAACCAAAGATTGAGCAGTTAAATCAACGAGTGGTAGGGGTTGAGGCACTTGTTCGCTGGACAGGTGAACACGGGCAATCACCCAGTGTTTTTATTCCACTTGCAGAGCAAACCGGCCTTATCAATGAGATTACACGATGGGTTTTCAAAGCGGCAGTCGATCAATGTTGCGCGTGGAGAGATTTGGGATTGCGGATTCCTGTGTCGGTCAATGTGTCATCCCGAAGTCTATATGACTCCCGAATGATGGATTATTTAGTAAGATATGTTGAAAAGAAAGCCCTGGCACATGAACTCATTACCATCGAAGTGACAGAAAGTGCAGTGATGAATCACCTGGAAATGGCATTAACATTGCTCACGCATTTAAGAAATATCGGCTTTAAGATTTCAATTGATGACTTTGGAACAGGTTATTCATCACTCGCCTATATTAAACTACTTCCGGCAACAGAGTTGAAAATCGATCAGAGTTTCATCGCTAATATCTTATCCGAAAAAAAGGATGCAATTGTGGTTCAGTCGACTATTGGACTTGCCAAGGACCTTGAATTGCAGGTGGTGGCTGAAGGGGTTGAAAATGTCGATGTGCAGGAAAAATTGCAGAAATTCGGTTGTGATATCATTCAAGGCTTTTATTACAGTCGGCCATTGGATGCTGATGCTTATTTGATCTGGCATCAGCAATGGAACGCTGAGTTGGTACAGGATGATTCTTCAATGTTGAGCGGGGGAATGGGCAATGATGTACAGGGAAGCTGCCAGTCGGGATAATATTCTTCACTAACAACAAGCAGTGACAGTTGTGGATGGTCAGAGAAGTTTGTTAAATAGGGTAACAGGGCGGAATCAAAAAGCGGATCGTGTGCTTTATTTCTGATTAAATCGAAGTTGTGCAGAATCAGTAGAAAAGGTGAGCGATGTTCTGACAGAGCAATGATAAGTTGCCCGAGGTGATTGATGGCCGGGCTATCTGAATGTACCTGTCTGGCAATGGCATGTAATGTGGCCGGACAATCATCGAGGCTGTCTTTCATGTCAGCATAAAGTACGCGTATGTCCGTCGGTAGAATGGCGCGAAGATCTTGCAGTGTTTCCCGGCGGCCATAGCCGTGAGGGGCGAGCAAATTGATACTTTCACCCCGCAGCAGATGATTTGCCAGCATGTGCGTGAATGCCGGACGCAAGGCTTGGTTCTTTGAATCAGTAGTCATGTTGCAGCATATCATGCTTAAAACGCACTGAGTATGCTCGTGGAAATTTAGCGGAACAGTTATCGGTATTGATGAATCGTATTTGAAACGTATCTTTGTTGCGTGATGGCGTAATCATGCTTTGCGTAGTTATATTATCCGGATGTAAATTTATGGGAGGGGCGGAAGAGTATGTCAGAACTGCGTTTGAATTTGATTACAGGAAACTGGGTTGTTATTGCAACGGACCGTGCCAAACGACCGGATGATTTTGTGCGTGATGTCGAAAAGCATACTTCTTTGCCTTACGAGCCTAAATGTCCGTTTTGTGCAGGTAATGAGTCGATGACTCCGCATGATATTCAGCGGTTTCCGGCTGAAGGGCCATGGCAATTGCGTGTGGTGCCGAATAAGTTTGCCGCACTATCGCTCGATACTGAGCCAGAGCGGCACAATATGGGGCGGTTACATCGAATGGGTGGTTTTGGAAGTCATGAGGTGGTGATAGAAACGCCACAACATCATCAGAGCCTGACGGATTATGATGAAGCGCATGTTTCAAATCTGCTGCGTATATACAGGGATCGATTCAGGGCCTTGTACGAGATTTCAGCTATTGAGCATGTGATCGTGTTTAAAAATCATGGCAAGGCAGCCGGTACATCACTGGCGCATCCGCATTCACAGATTATCGCAACCCCGGTTGTACCCATGCAGGTACGTGAGCGCATGCATGAGTATATGCGCTATTTTGATCATACGGGTGAATGTCTGATGTGTTCAACCCTGGCGGATGAGCTGGCCGATGGACGCCGGATCATGATTGAGAGCGAATATTTTGTCAGTTTTGTGCCTTACGCTGCACTCTCACCGTTTCATCTGTGGGTGTTTCCCAGACATCATCAGGGAAGTTTTGCTCAGATCAATGAGTCTCAGTTGCAGGATTTAGCCAGACACCTGCAAAAGCTTTTACGTACGCTCAAAGCTGCGGTGGGTGATCCCAGTTATAATTTTATCATTCGCTCCAACTCCCCTGAATCCTGCCATCGTGAATATTTCCACTGGTACCTGAGTATAGTGCCGCGTGTGGCCAAAGCTGCCGGTTTTGAGCTTGGCTCCGGTATGTTTATCAATGCTTCCGTGCCAGAAGATAGTGCAGCCTTTTTGCGCGAGTTTTTAGTTCAATAGAAAACGCCGGAAGGCAGTCGGAGAATAGGCATTCTCTCATGGCAATGCTTATTGTCGGGCAGTCTGCTGATTAGAATGTGCCTTTTGCTGCATCAGTTCATCCTCATCACATTGATGGTCTGAGTCGCCCTTATATTTAATTCTGTTATCCCATCCCCTTAAGCGATGATGGAACACCTCGCCGAAGACAGCGCCAAGGGCACAAAACTCCATGTGCAGGATCAGGAAAAATGCCCACAAAGGCCATGGCAGAAGATGCGCGCCATCGGGTAGTGGCAGGTGGGACATACTTTCGTAATACAACCAGCTCAATACCGATTACGGGTGGAAAATGGGCAAGATATTTACCACCGAACCCATAGATCAGGCCGATGACCACACCCGCCAGTACAGGTAGCGGAAACATGGCCAACACCCATGAGAAGCTGAATGTGTCCATACCGATAAACCACTCGATTCGAATATGTAATAAACGCAAGCCTACATCCAGCAAGAAACATCCGGCGGTGAAAGCCATCATCCCGCGCAGCCACATGGGGGCCCAGTCCTGATAAGGCGCTACTTCTTGTTCCAGCTCCTGTCCTTGATCATTTAAAGCTTCGTTGTTCATTATCACCTCTCTTTGTTCTGTTTACATTGGTTTCCAGTTTCGGGATGTTGAATTGCAATATTCACCTAAGCATTCAGCCCGGCTCAACGACATGGCCCATAATTGAAAGACTGCCGCCTTCAATGCCTTTGAATACGGAGATTGTTTCGTGCAATGAGCCTCGGGCAAAAACGAGCTTAAAACCATAGATGTAGTAATCCCCGCGATACCGGGCATCTCTTTGGGAAAAGATCGGACGAATTTCCTCCAGTGTGCCAAATTGCTGCGCAAACCCTTGCCATTTCTTTTGCCAGGCTTGTCGGTCTTGCGCTTTAAAAAAGCTCTCGTCATAGAGTTCCGTCATAGCTTCAAAATCCTGGGTTTTGACATTCTGATGAAGACGTTGCACAAGCTGATCCGCCGCCGGCTGCTCATTTGCCGCATAAGAGCAAGCACCAAGCGCTATCGGAAGAGCAAAGCACAGGCCAACAGCCACCCAGCGATTGCATCGTACAAATGCATTAGAAATCATAATATTCCCCTTACTGAAATTTTAGAGCCAGTGTATGACCACCCGTCTCTTCGGCCAGCTTTCTGTAGGCGAAGCGTAACGTAGAACCGTTATCGACACCTAGCGGTAAGGTGAATACCGGCGCTGGAATAGCGTGGTAGTGGACTGTGTCTGTGGGTGGCTCATCACCGATCAGCAGGTAAGCACTCGGTACAGGGGAGTTTTTGGCAATTTCGGTGAAAGCATGGCCAACGGTTTCATCTGCACCGATGAAGGGCGCCTCCTGCAACAGATGGTCGAACATTTCGTTCATGCTGCTTTCATAGGTGCCAACTTTATTGTCGGCATACCAGCTCAAAGCGGACAGGTGTTTGCCAGAACGCTCGGCAATAACCCGTAGCACCGGAACCAGAAAAGTAGTAACCCCATGCATAGAGCCGGTCGCATCAACAACCAGATGCAATTCTGTTCCGGGGATTTTTTTCAGGCCTTCAACGAACATGTCGAAATCTTTTTTGCCTTTCCCATGTCCCAGGCCGGCTGTGTCTAATATGCGATCGGAATGATCTTCGAACACACGTTCGGCCTCTTGCTTTAATCGGGCATTCTCCTGAGCCATGATCTGTAACTGCTTCTGCAGATGGGCCATGCCCTGCTGAGTTTCGATTTCCAGCAGTGCTTTAGCCTGTTGAACCTCTTCAAGCTGTACTGCAAGTTGCTGCTTCATATTGCTATTGATGCGAGCACTATCCGAAGTGCCCTCACCAGTCAGGCGGGAGCTGATTAAAATCACGGCGAACAGGAAGATAAATGCCGCCAGCATCAGCAAAGCCATATCTGAAAAGATCTCGTAGAAATTATCAGGGGATGCTTTTTGTCTGGCGTACATCAGTGCGCCTCGGATTCGCTGCTTTTGGTTGGCCGGAAAAATTGTCCGAACAGGCGCGACTGTCTGACACCGCGCCAATATTTCGCATGCTGCACGGCCACCTGATACATACTCTCGTTGGCAGCCAGAGTTTGGGAAATCGACTGCAGTTCGGTCATCTTCTCCACCAGCTTGCCAACTTCACGTCCGCTGGCTTCGCAGGCTGTGGCGACCAGATCCACCCGTTTCTGTACTCTGGCCAGATTGGCGTCGACGACTTGTAGTTCGCGTGCGGTCCCCGGATTCAGTTCTGCGGAACCGTAAACAAGGCAGGTTCTTAGCATGAAATCTTGCAGCGCATGCACCGACGTATCGGTAATCCAGGAGAATACTCGCAATAGAATGCCGCCAAGCACCGCACCCATCAGCGTAGTATAAAAAGCGATACCCATGCCGGACATGGCGTCGGCCAGACTCGTCATCAATAACGCCTGATCTACGCCCACGGCGCTTATTGCGCCATTGAGTCCGCCCAGAATCATGGTCATACCCAGTACGGTTCCGATAAGTCCCAGGGTAATGAGCAGATTACCAATCAGGCTGACAAATTGGCTGCGGCGATGTTGAGAAGAAAATTCAACCAGTACCAGGCTTTCCAGATCGAGATGGCCATCTCGTTTGAGAATGGCCTGAATCGAAAAGATGAAGCGTTCCACATTGCGCTTTTGACGGCGTAACGGCTCCATGCCCGCCAGGCCATGTTTGCTGATGGCTTGTTTCAGGCTGGATGCACGAAGCCATTCTTTGGTCAGTACCACGGCATGGTGAAAACTTACCAGCACAGCAAAGGCAAACACACTGATAATGATTGATGTCATCATGGTGCGGTCATGCAATAGAAAGGCATCGATGTTTGCCTTGTGATAAAGTTTTCCAAGCATCAACAGCGATATTGCTGCCCAGCCCAGCCAGAGCGCCAAAGTCTTCAGGGCGATGGGTGAGTCTATAGCTGAAGTCGTCAGATCTTCTTTGATGCGGGAAATCGAGTCTGTTGCCATTGTGGGTACCCTCCATTAATTATCTTTGTGCTTTGTGTAGAAGCAATCGCCATGCCAAAAATGAAGCCTTTATTTACTGGCTACTTACGTAACTTTTATGCTTGCAGAAATTTGAGAATCGCAGAAACTTGTGACAAGAACTCGCAAAAAGTTGAGACTTGCCAGTCATGAATGATCTTCACCCAACTGATGCAACACAAAAGCAACTCATTCAGCTTCAATCCACCTACCAAACGCTGCTTGCCTGTGCCGGTGAGGGTATTTACGGCCTGGATAAGGATGGCAAAACTACATTTATCAACGAAGCGGGTATGAAAATCCTCGGGCTGCGAAACGAAGATGTCGTAGATATACCTCTTCACGAGTTCCACCACCACTCTCATGCCGACGGTTCGCACTACCCCCGACACGAGTGCCCGATCTATAAAGCAATTCAGGATGGGGAAATTCACCATGTCGACAGCGAGGTGTTCTGGCATACAGATGGCACGGCGATTCCGGTCGAATACACCAGCACCCCCATCTGGCAGAATGGTATACTTAACGGGGCCGTGGTTGTGTTTCGCGATATCTCCCAGCGCAAAGAGCTGGAACGCCAGCGGCAACAGGCTTTTGACGAGATCAAGTCGCTGAAGGAACAGATTGAACTTGAACGCGACTATCTCAGAGACGAGATTAATGTTTCTTCCGATTTTGGAGAGATTATCGGCAACAGTCGCGCTCTGGTAAGGACATTGGCTCAGGTAGAAGCTGTAGCCACAACGCCTGCCAATGTACTTATTCATGGGGAGTCGGGCGTAGGTAAGGAAATGATTGCCCGGGCCATTCACCGGATCAGTCCGCGCAAGGAAAAACCGCTGGTTAAGGTGAATTGCGCCTCAATTCCGAAAGAGCTGTTTGAGAGCGAATTTTTTGGTCATGTGCGAGGTGCTTATACCGGCGCTCATAAAGATCGGATTGGTCGTATCAGTCTGGCCAATGGTGGTACGCTTTTCCTCGATGAGGTGGGCGAGATACCGATGGCCCTGCAAAGCAAGTTGTTGCGGTTTTTGCAGGAGAAAGAGTTCGAACGAGTGGGTGATGACAGGACGATTCGTGCTGATGTTCGCATCATCGCCGCGACCAATCGTGATTTACAGGAAGAGATTAAGCTCGGCTGCTTCCGCGAAGACCTTTACTACCGCCTCAGTGTATTTCCGATTGAAGTGCCACCGCTGCGGCAGCGAAAAGATGATATTGCCATGCTGGCCGCCAATCTGTTAACCAAAAGCTGCCGGGAGATGGGGCGGGAAATGCTGGGGCTTAGCAAGCAGCAACTATTGACTCTGGAAAGCCACAACTGGCCTGGAAATATCAGGGAGTTGAAAAATGTTATCGAGCGAGCTGTTATTTTATCGAAAGGTAACAAGCTACGCCTCGACCTGGCTCTGCAGAATGCCGCTGGCCTGAGTGAAAAGAAGGCATCCGCTGGTAAACTGCCTGAATTGTTAAACGAAACGGCTTTGCGCCAGCTGGAACGGGAGAGCATGCTCAAAGCACTGCTGCTCTCCGACGGAAAAATTTCAGGTCCTAACGGTGCCGCTGCTCTTATCGGTATCAAGCCCTCGACCTTCACTTATCGTATGAAAGCTTTGAATATTCAAAACAATGGAATGGACAAAGGATAGATTTATTCACTTCACTTCACTTTATTGCCATTCCCGTAACCGACCTGTTTATACGGTTTATTTAGGCTGAAGCGGGCTTGGTCTTTCTCGGTTGGGTGATTGTTTTTTTTTGGGGGGGGGGGGGCGCAATCAGCCGAAGCGCCTGACTACAATTTACGACCTGTCGTGCGATTGATATTGAATTTAATATGATTCATTGATTGATAAAAAAAATGGTGCCGGGAGCCGGAGTCGAACCGGCACGAAGATTACTCTTCGAGGGATTTTAAGTCCCTTGCGTCTACCAATTTCGCCATCCCGGCAGTTGCACGCAGTGATCAATCAATAATGGAGGCAGGGGCGAGAATCGAACTCGCGAATAAAGGATTTGCAGTCCTCCGCCGTACCACTGAGCCACCCTGCCATCTGTTAAAACACTAATTAAAAAAAGGGGCCCGAAGGCCCCTTTAATATGGAGCGGGTAACCGGGTTCGAACCGGTGACCTCGACCTTGGCAAGGTCGCGCTCTACCAACTGAGCTATACCCGCGAACGCGCCGAACTATGTCCAGATGACCGACTGATGTCAAGCCAGTCGATGCATTTTTTTTTATTAGCTTGAATGAGGGGTGAATGGCGGGTCATCAATCGCTGGTCTCATGGAAAATCCGGGCTAGGATGCGGCTTTGTATTTCGGAGGTCTGGACGCATGGAAAATGATAAAATTATTGGCGAAGGATTGACCTTCGATGACGTACTACTGATACCTGCAGCTAGTTCGGTCGTGCCGAGAGATGTAAATACGTCCTCGCAACTCACCCGCAAAATAAGTCTGAATATCCCGGTTCTCTCTGCTGCGATGGATACAGTCTCTGAAGCTTCGACGGCCATTTGTCTGGCTCAGGAAGGTGGACTGGGTGTAATACATAAGAATCTGACAGCTGAGCAGCAGGCTGCTGAAGTTCGCCGGGTTAAACGCTATGAAGCGGGAGTGGTGCAGGATCCTCTGACGGTTACAGAAAGCATGAGTCTGAATGATGTGCAGAAAATTGCTCGGGAACACGGTTTTTCGGGTTTTCCTGTATTGAATGCCGACGGCAAAGTATGCGGCATTATTACCAATAGAGACATGCGTTTTGAAACCGATGGCGCCAAGTGCGTACGTGATATGATGACGCCTCAGGAAAAGCTGGTGAGAGTGAAGCCCGGCACGGGTGTTGAAGCGTGCAAGGAGTTGTTTCGCCAGCATCGTATCGAAAAATTACCCGTTGTTGATAAAAACGGCATGCTGCAGGGGATAGTAACGGTTCGGGATATTGATAAAGCGACGGCTTTTCCCAATGCTGTGCGTGATGATCTCGGACGTCTTCTGGTAGCCGCTGCTATTGGCGTTGGCGAGAAAGAATTGCTGCGTTTTGAGGCATTGCTTGCAGAAGGTGTTGATGCGGTTGTGGTGGATACAGCGCATGGTCATTCCAAGGGTGTGATTGAGCAGGTGCGTTATCTGAAGCGTACCTATGGCGACAGAATTCAGATTATCGGTGGTAATATCGCAACGGCTGAGGCAACACTCGATTTGATTGAGGCCGGTGCTGATGCGGTGAAGGTCGGTATCGGGCCCGGTTCCATTTGTACCACACGTATTATTGCGGGTGTGGGGGTGCCGCAATTAACAGCGGTGATGCAGTGTGCAAAAGCGGCAGCAGGGCAGGGTGTACCGGTGATTGCTGATGGTGGTATTAAATTCTCGGGCGATTTTGCCAAGGCTATGGCGGCCGGAGCATCGACATGTATGTTTGGTTCTATGTTTGCCGGCACCGATGAAGCGCCGGGTGAGAAGATTCTTTATCAGGGCAGAACCTTTAAAGCGTACCGTGGTATGGGTTCGATCGGGGCGATGCAAAAAGGCAGTAAAGATCGCTATTTTCAGGGTGATGTGGATGAGGCGATGAAGCTGGTGCCGGAAGGTATTGAAGGGCGCGTTGCATATAAAGGTTCATTGTCTGATATTGTGCATCAGTTGGTCGGTGGTTTGCGTGCATCGATGGGTTATCTCGGTGCGGATTCGATTGCCTCCATGCATGAGCGAGCCCGCTTTGTCCGTATTACCGGTGCAGGACTGAATGAATCACATGTACATGATGTAACCATTACCGAAGAAGCTCCGAATTACCGGTTGCAGTCATAATGACGATGAAACAGAAAATTCTGATTCTGGATTTTGGTTCGCAATACACGCAGTTGATTGCCAGACGTGTGCGCGAGGCGGGTGTATTCAGTGAGTTGCATCCATGGGATATGAGTGAAGGTGATATCCGGGCCTTTCAGCCTGACGGGATTATCCTTTCTGGTGGCCCGAATTCTGTTTATGAAGACGAAACGCCGAAAGCCCCGCAGCTTGTGTTTGAACTTGGTGTGCCAGTGCTGGGTATTTGCTATGGCATGCAAACAATGGCGTCACAGCTTGGTGGCGGTGTCGAAACCGGGCATGTGCGTGAGTTCGGCTATGCACAGGTGCTGACCTGTGGAGACTCTGCATTATTGCGCGGTGTTGAAGATCATGACGAAGGCATGCTCGATGTCTGGATGAGTCATGGTGATAAAGTGACAGGGTTACCACAAGGTTTCCATGTGATTTGCAGTAATGATTCGACGCCGATTGCCGGTATGGCCGATGAGCAGCGTAAGTTTTATGCGCTGCAATTTCACCCGGAAGTCACCCACACCAAACAGGGTAAAACTATTTTATCACGTTTTGTGCACGATATTTGTGGTTGTTCGGAAAGCTGGAGTATGCCCAATTATATTGACGAGGCCGTGCAGCAAATCCGTCAGCAGGTTGGCGATGAAGAGGTGATTCTGGGCTTGTCCGGTGGTGTCGATTCTTCCGTTGCCGCAGCATTGCTGCACCGGGCTATCGGTGATCAGTTAACCTGTATTTTTGTCGATAACGGATTGCTACGCCTGAATGAGGCTGAGCAGGTGATGGCGATGTTTGCCGGTCATCTGGGGGTAAAAGTCGATCATGTGGATGCTTCGGAAAAATTCCTGAGCGAGCTTGCCGGGGTCGATGAGCCGGAAGCCAAGCGCAAGATTATCGGGCGCGAATTTGTACATGTGTTTCAACAGGAAGCGGAGAGTTTGCCCAAAGCCAAGTGGTTGGCGCAGGGTACGATTTATCCGGATGTGATTGAGTCGGCCGGTTCAAAAACAAAAAAAGCGCACACCATTAAAAGCCATCACAATGTTGGTGGATTGCCGGATACGTTGCACTTAAAGCTGCTCGAACCTTTACGTGAATTATTCAAGGATGAAGTGCGTGAGCTGGGTGTGGCATTGGGTTTGCCTCACGATATGGTGTATCGCCACCCGTTTCCGGGTCCCGGTCTTGGGGTGCGTATTCTGGGTGAAGTGAAAAAGGAATATGCTGACTTGTTGCGGCTGGCTGATGCCATTTTCATCGAGGAGCTGCGTGTTTCCGGATGGTATGAGAAAACCAGTCAGGCATTTGTCGTCTTTTTGCCGGTTAAATCTGTCGGTGTAATGGGCGATGGTCGAACTTACGAATGGGTAGTGGCGCTGCGTGCAGTGCAGACGCAGGATTTCATGACGGCTCATTGGGCTGAGTTGCCACATGCTCTGTTGGCCAAAGTTTCTAACAGGATCATTAATGAAGTGCGCGGAATCAACCGCGTGGTTTATGATGTTTCCGGCAAACCACCGGCAACCATTGAGTGGGAGTAAATGCGGGTAAGGATTGCGACTTGTCGGTTGATGTTGAACATGCTTCAATTCGAGGGCTTAAGAAAAACATGTTAAAGCTAAATAATCGGGAGAAATACATGAAAAAAATCTGGATTTTATCGGCAGTGGCTATGCTGGCAGCTTGTTCTCAGGACACGCCACCCAAAGAAGCAAGCGTACAGGAAACTGCACCGGTAACGGCTGCTGTTCCGTTGGCCGATGACAATGCAAAATTAAGTTATGCCATAGGCATGGATGTAGGTAAATCACTCAAAGGTCTGGAAATGGCTTTTGATCGCGATGCTTTTGCCAAGGCGGTCAATGATACTTTGGATGACAAAGCACCATTGATGAAACCGGAAGATGCAGCCCGCGTTAAACAGGAATTCTTCCAGAAACGCGCTGCCAGGGAAGCTGAAAAACGTCAGGCAGCCGCTGCTGAAAACAAGGTTAAGGGTGAAACTTTCCTGGCTGAAAATGCCAAGAAAGAAGGTGTTGTTGTTACAGATAGCGGATTGCAATACATGGTTGTCAAAGAAGGCGACGGTGCTAAACCGGCAGCAACAGATAAAGTGAAAGTGCATTACCGTGGTACATTGATCGATGGAACCGAGTTTGATTCATCATATAAGCGTGGTCAGCCGATTTCCTTCCAGCTCAATGGCGTAATCAAGGGCTGGACTGAGGGTGTACAGCTGATGTCGGTTGGTAGTTCTTATAAGTTTTTTATTCCGTCAGAGCTGGCTTATGGCGAGCGTGGAGCTGGTGCAATGATCGGGCCGGATGAAACACTGATTTTTGAAGTGGAGCTTCTGGATATTGAGAAGTAAGTTTTTTTCCTGATCTTTCAGGAATCGGATAGAAGGGAGGGCAATGCCCCTCCCTTTTTGATAGTGGAGTGAATTATGTTTGATCGTTTATCCAATAAAATCGGCGGTATTGCCAATAAACTTCGTGGTTCAGCCCGGGTTACGGAAAAGGACCTTGACCGTACCTTACGCGAAATGCGTATGGCACTGCTGGAAGCTGATGTGGCATTGCCGGTGGTGCGCCATTTATTGGAGGATGCCAGGGCCCGGGCTTTGGGGGCTGACGTTGCGAAGAGTCTTAATCCGGGGCAGGTGATCGTAAAAATCCTGAACGATGTATTGACCGATGTGTTGGGTGGTCAGCGTCGGGATTTGAATATTTCTCAGATTCCTTCGGTGATTTTACTTTGCGGCTTGCAGGGTGCGGGTAAAACAACTACAGCCGGGAAACTGGCGAAATTACTTATTGAGCAGGGAAGAAAGGTTGCCTTAACGAGTGTGGATGCAACGCGTCCGGCTGCTCGTGAGCAGTTGGAAATACTGGCTAAGCAGGTGAATGTTCCCTATCTGACGGGTAATGGTGCTGATGCGGTAACTATGGCTCAATCGGCATTATTGCAGGCCAAAACGGGTGGCCACCATGTGTTGATTCTTGATACAGCCGGTCGTCAGGTTATTGACGAAGGCTTGATGGCGGAAATCAGTGCTGTATCAAAGGCAGTCCATGCCAGCGAGCAGTTGCTGGTGCTGGATGCTATGACGGGTCAAACCGCATTACAGATTGCCGAACATTTTCATCAGACGGTTTCACTGACCGGCTGTATCCTGACCAAAACTGATGCTGATATGCGAGGTGGTGCTGCTATTTCGGTATCGCATACAACCGGTGTTCCGGTTCGTTATGTTGGTACGGGTGAAAAGGTCGACGCGTTTGAATTGTTCGATCCGCAGCGTATGGCAGGAAGAATTCTTGGTCAGGGTGATGTGGTTGGCCTTGTTGAAAAAATCCAGAAGAGTGTGGATAAGGACAAGGCCGAGCAGCTGGCGAAAAAAGTCAATAAGGGCTCGTTTGATCTGATGGATTTTGCCGAGCAATTGGGGCAGATGCAGAATATGGGTGGTATGGCCAGCATGATGAAGATGCTGCCGGGTGCAAATATTTCCAGCGAGATGCTGGCTCAGGTGGATGACAAGCCGATGAAGCGCATGCAGGCCATGGTCTATTCGATGACAGCCAAAGAGCGTCAGTATCCCCGTCTGATCAATGGCAGCCGCAAGAAACGTATTGCGAACGGCTCAGGCACTTCGGTGCAGGAGTTGAATAAAATGCTAAAACAATTTGCTCAGATGCAAAAAATGATGAAAAAAATGAAGGGTGGTGCCGGTAAGCGCATGATGGCACAGTTGGCTGGGAAGCTGGGCGCATTCGGTGGAATGCCCAAGCTTTGAAGATACTAAGAAACCCTGAATAACTGGTTGAGTTATTCAGGGCTTCTTTAATGAACTCGTTTCTTTGTATTGTCGATCAGGGCTATCCAGATATCAGACAATAGTGCCAGAACTATCGAAGCAATAAATGCGTTTTCGGGAATGTAGGTGAATTCAGTAAGGATTTGCATGCCATTCTCATCTTGAAAATGAAACCATAGCAAAAGTACGATGGTCAGATGGCCGCCAACCAGAATAATCAGCATGATGGCTGCTATCGTGCCTGATAACAGTAGCGAAAAAAAAGAAGCTTTCCCCGGAACGGATTTAAATACTCCCATTACTTTTTCTCGAAGCCATGGCGCTGAATCGTTTCAACGCGCAGCGAATCGTTGTAATGAATGTCGATGCCCCGAATGAATGATTCATCTGTATCAGGGTCGTGGAATTGTTCAATGTAGTGGACAAGGTTCGGATGCAGCGGGTCTTTCAGGGCTGGCGAACCAAGCAGGGATTCCACTTCAAAGCGTGTCATACCTTTGCTGATCTGGGCTGCATTGTCATCTTTCATGATGTTACCATGATGGGTGATATGGTTCAGGCAACCCTGTAAGAGAAGGGTGAAAAGTAATGCGCTCAGGATGCGCATAATCAGACCGTTAATGCCGGGCCACGGTGACCCGTTTCTAATAATTTCACGTAATCGCTCATACCTTTTTCAAGACTCCATTCGGGTTGCCAGTTCAGCAGGCGTTTGGTTTCAGTTAAATCGGCTTGCGTATGGTTTTGATAAAAGGTAAAGGGATTATCAAAATACTCAATATCAAAACTCTGATTCAGTGAGTTGCCGAGAATGCTAACAACATCATTAAAGCTGCGGGCCAGGCCGGAGCCGACATTACATACACCGGATTCGCTGGCCGACAAGGCGGCAAGGTTTGCACCAATAACATCGCGGATATAGACAAAATCACGCATTTGTTCGCCATATTTGAATAGTCGCAATGGCTGGCCTGACTTGGCGCGCTGATAAAGTTGCAACATCATGGATGCGGTTTTGTTGCCGTCACGCTCATTCTTGTGGTGTTCGCCGGGGCCATACACATTGAAATAACGCAATCCGATAATAGGCGCAGAGTGCTGGCCATACCAGCGGGCAGCAACGCGATCCATGGCCAGTTTCGAGAAGCCATAGATATTTTCCGGAATTTCACCTGAGCCAATTTGATTTGGCGCAGGAGAATTCCCATAGGTTCCGGCGGATGAGGCATAAACAACACGTGTGCCAGAATAATCACTGGCTTCAAGGATGTTGGCGAAGGCATTGGTATTGACCTCCATCATCAGACGTTGATCCATGACGGTTGTGTCGGTAATGGCAGCCTCATGAAATACAGCCTTAAAGCCGCCGTCAGCAATCTCTTCGAGAATAGCAGGGTCATCCGCATCAGCGGCACGAACTTCGCAATCCACATGAATCAGATTGCGCCAGTCACCGGAAGAAAAGTCATCCACAATGACAACTTCAGCCTGCTGCTCAGCAATTAAAGCGGCAGCGATATTGGCGCCGATAAATCCGGCACCTCCGGTAATAAGTATGCGATCAGTCATCTGATAGAACCCTCGTTTTAGTTAAGTGGTTAATAGTGTCAGGCCTGAATGCCGGCACCTTTCCACTGTAATTGTAGATTTTGTAATGCATGGCTGGTTGCCTGATTGCAGATGGGGTAACCCAGATGCCGGTTAATGCGCTCAACAATGGTTTCTGCTGGCAGGCTCATCAGTGCATGCGGGTCAAGGTCTGCTTCGGCCATCAGTCTGGATATCCAGCTGCCCAAACCGGGAAGTGTTTTGATTTTGACGATACGAATCAACTCATCACAGCGCGCGGGAGAAATTTGTTTGCCCGTAGCAAGGGATAAGGCTGCAGGGTCATCATCGATCAGGGAATCAACGGGTCGGCAAAGCAGCTTCAAAATGACCCATTCACTTTCGTTAAGAAAGTTTTTATCGGCATGCAGCGGGAATGCGCCCGGCAATGTTTGAATGTTTGAGCTCATTCGGTGTACGGTGTCGGGCCGGTAAGAAAAGCACCTTTGAGTGCAAACTTACGGATTTTGGTGCCAATACGATTTGATCCGGTCAGGTTTGCCCGGCGGAATTTTGCATCGGTAAAATCTGATCCGAACAGATCAGCCTGATTGAAATCGGCAAGTCGAAGGTCGGCTTTGCTGAGATTGCACTGACGTAAGCTGCTGCGGATAAATTTAGCTTCGCGCAGGTTGGCTCCGCTAAAATCACACGCTTCAAATTTACCTTTCGAGAAATCCTGCCCGGAAAAATCTTTTCCATGAAAATCCTGATTGCGAATCCATTGACCATCTTGGATCATCTGAATAAGTTCTTCAGTTGTCATATCTCTCCCCTTTTCAATTCACTTACCAACTCAAAGCAAGTCGGAGCTTAAATCGTCAGTGATGTTACAAATAAATGGCCTCATAGCAAGTTCAGTGTCAAGGCAGTGTCAAAGCTCTGGCACAAAAACTATATGCTTGAGTCAGACAAGCTGAATGATTGAGTGCAGACATCAATGGTGTCACGATAGGCGACAATGTGGAAATTTAGTTTAAATCGTTCATGATTCAGACCCAAGCTGATATTTTCGGCGTCTTCGAGGAAGCAAATGCGAATTCTTTTTTTCATGACATGTTTTATGTTGGCATTTCAGTGGCAAGCGATGCTTGCCCAGGCAGAACCTGTAGAAATGGCTAACTCATTGCTGGATGCCGGAAAAGTTAATGAAGCTGTAATTTTGCTGAAGCAGGAAACCGGGAAAAACCCGGGTGATTTTCAGCGATGGTTTTTATTGGGCGTGGCACAGGCAAAAAAACAGGCTTATGAACAGGCAATTGTGGCATTTAAAAAAGTTATTGAGCTTCGTCCTGATTTGGCGGAACCCCATAATAATCTGGCGGTAATTTACAATGAGCAGGGTAATGTCCAGGCGGCTGTCAGCGAATTGGAAGCCTCGCTCAAAATCAGACCGGATTATCCGATGGCCGAAGAAAATATAGCAGATATGTATGTCAAAATGGCTCTGGATCATTATCAAAAGGCGCTGGCCACAAAGTCAGACGACAAAAAACTTGCAGGTCGTTATGCTCTGTTGCAGAAGATTCATGAAACACCTGCGCCTGATGTTGAGTCGGCTGGCGATTCAGGCAGCGCGGTGGAATCGGCTTCGACTGATGTGCAGTCAAATAAAGTGCAACCGCATGAAGACCGGTCTCAATTGCGTGCAGCTGTGTTGAATGCGCTGGAAGGCTGGCGCTCGGCTTGGGCATCCCGCGATGCGGATGCTTACTTTGCCTATTATGCCGAGAACTTTCATCCGGCGGGTAAATATTCGACGATACCTGCATGGAAGGCATACAAGAGACGTGTGATTACAAATAAAAAGTTTATCGAGGTTGCTTTGTCAGACACTAAACTGATCTTTGATCATGATCATTTCGTCACTGTTCAGTTCAGGCAATCCTTTCGCTCAGACAGCTTTAGCAGTGAGGACAACAAAGCTCTGGTTTGGCAACGTCAGGGAAATGAATGGAAAATTATTAGCGAGGGAAGTTTCTGATGATGTGTAGTCCGGCATCAAAGTTGTGGCTTCTGCCATGTTCTGTATTGGTGGTGATGTTAATGACATCGACATCCTGGTCAGAAAGCAGGGCTATGGATATTGAAGAAAAGAAAAAGATTCTTGAAGCTCTGGATGGTGGAGGAAATTCGGCAGTCAGCCATTTGTCGAATGTCGAAAAAAATATTCTGAAAGCGACACTGGCGCTCGAAGACGGGCAACCCAATCAGGCCCTGACCTATTTAATTTCCGAAGATAATGGTGCAGATCCGCTGGTCGCCATGCTGGAGGCGGAGGCGCATCGCCAATCTGCCATTCTGGCCGTCGACCGGGCTGGTGATTACGCCAGGCCGATGGATGCGAAAAAGAAACAACTGGAAGAAGCTAATCTTTCCGGTGGTTTGAAAGAAGCCGATGCCAAGCTGAAAGCCTTTCTGGACAGTGTGAAAGGTCAGCAGCGGACGCCACTGGATATTTTATCGGTAGGCTCTGATATTCGCAGCGTGTTTCTGGTCGACAAGGGGCGATCCCGCCTGTTTGTTTATGAACGTGATGCTCAGGGTGATTTGAAGCAGGTTGCAGATGAGTACGTTGTAACCGGTGCTGCTGAAGGTGATAAACGGGCCGAGGGTGATAACAGAACGCCAAACGGCATTTACCGTTTTGTTGACCGGTTAAGTGGTGAAAAGCTCGAATCGCGTTATGGGCCGGTGGCATTTCCTATCGATTATCCGAATGCTCTGGATGCACTGCATCATAAAGATGGTTCCGGTATCTGGATGCACGGTTATGCCGAAAATGTTGATCGCAGACCTTCGCGCGACACCAAGGGCTGTTTTGCTTTGCCGAACTCGACCTTGCTGGCAATGGCGGAGCATGTGCAATTGGGTAAAAGCTGGGTGCTTATCGGCAGAGATTTTGCCTTCGATGTGCCGGATGAGAAGGAATCACTTCTGCAGTCCGTTTCCCGAACTATCACGCAGTGGGAAAGTGACTGGTCCTTGCTAAAGACTGAAGCCTATTTAGACCATTACCATTCGCATTTTCGCGCTGGTGAGCGGGATTTGAAGGCATGGAAAGCCTATAAGCGACGCGTCAATGCCGGTAAGGAATTTGTTTCGTTAAACTTTTCAAATATGACCTTGATGCATGATCCGTCGAGCTGGCCTGAAGGTGAAGTGGTTGTGGCTGAGTTTGATCAGTCGTACGAGTCAAATAATTATCAGGATCATTCGAGAAAACGTCTTTATCTGGCGAGAGCATCGAAAGTTGAGCCCTGGAAAATTCTCATTGAAGAAAGTGTCGAACCTTGAGCGATTCTGATGCATCGAATCAGCAGTTCTCAGGAGATGTTCTGGATATCTCAGCCCTGAGAATGCAGTCGCTGGCCAAAGAGAACAGCCACCTGAAGCAGTATGTTACCGAAGTGATGAAACGGCTGCGTGATAATGAAAAGCTATTTTCACGCATGTTTAAACTTGAATCACAGGTGCTTGGTTCGACCGACCCTGAAGATTTATGTTTCAATTTACTGCGTGGTCTCAGGAGTGAATTTGAACTGGATATGGTCCGATTCTGGTTCGATCGCTCCGGCGTTGTAGGGCAATGTAAATTATCAACACTGTCTGAATCGGATCTGGTGTGGATCGGTGTCGAAGAAATCGAAAAGCCCGGTTTGAACCGGCGGCGGATCTGGCTTTTACAATTATCCCGTGGTGATACCTTTGACTGGCTGGAACCACGCGATCGTTTTTTACAGTCGCTATGTTTAATGGTGCTCGGTGATTTGTCACATCCCATCGGTGTGATTGGCTTGGGATCGGTTGATCCGGACCGGTTTTCTCCGGATCAGAGCACTGATTTTCTGGAGCATCTGGCACAGGTGATAAGTCTGACACTGGAAAATACACTGGTTCGGGAGCGGCTTACACGTATTGCCATGACCGATACACTGACGGGCACGCACAATCGCCTTTTTTTTCAACCACATAGTCATCAGTTGTTGTCACAGTGGTTTGGCAAGGGAACCATCGTATCGTGTCTTTATTTTGATCTCGATAATCTCAAGAAAATCAATGATACAGCAGGTCATGCCACGGGCGATCAGGCGCTGACTCTGGTGAGTGAATGTGCACGCGCTGTTGTGCGTTCTCAGGACCCGTTGATTCGCATGGGTGGTGATGAATTTGTCTTGCTGCTTCCCGGTTGCGATGCCGAAAAAGCAAAGCAGCTCGGACTTCGCATTATCAAAACCTGCCAGCAGAAACTGTTGGGTGATATTGCCTTGAGCATCAGTATGGGACTTTCCGTATCTACCAAAGGTGAAGATAAAGTGGTCAAAATCCTGGTGGATGAGGCTGATCAGGCCATGTATGTTGCCAAGGCGCTGGGCGGGTCGAGACTGGAAATTGCCGACATGGACTCCTCGGACGGAGAATAAATTGCTGCATGCTGATATGAAGCTGTCGTTATTGGCTGATAAGTTTTTGAAACAGCTCGAACAGGTGCGCATGGCCTCTCAGCACACGGTGAGTAATTATCGCCGCGATATTTTGCAGCTGATTGAGCATGCCGGTAAACATGTCACATTGGGCGAATTACAACGACAGCATTTGCAGGACTGGATGGTTGATGGTTATGCCGCTGGTCTTTCTCCCGCTACGCTGGCGCGTCGCCTTTCAGCGGTACGATCGATGTTTGAATATGCCCGTGACCAACGCTGGAGTGATAAGAATATTGCCGATGGTATGAAACCACCGAAACAGGCAAAACGCCTGCCCAGGTCGCTACCCCCCGAGCAAACAGCCCTGCTGATGCAGCCATCCGAATCCCGCAGCGAAGAACGCGATGCCATGCTGGTCGCCATGATGTATGGCTGTGGTTTACGTGTCTCTGAAGTGGTTTCTCTGAATATCGTCGATATCAGTCTGGCTGCGGCAGAAGTCAGGGTGTTGGGTAAAGGCAGAAAAGAGCGCATCGTGCCGATTCCATCCACGGTGATGCAGATGCTGCGAAACTGGTTCAGTGAATCACAACCGGGCGATTTGCTTGCGCCGGTTTTCAGGAACCGCTTTGGCAGCCGCTTGACGACACGCAGTGTGCAGCGGATGTTAAAAAAGCGTGCCCTTGAACTGGGAGCGGATACATCAACAACGCCGCATACGCTGCGCCATTCCTTTGCTACGCATTTGCTGGTTGGCGGAATGGATTTGCGCGCCGTACAGGAATTGCTGGGGCATAGCTCACTGGCGACGACGGAGCGTTATACGCATCTGGATATGAACGTGTTAACACGTGATTACGATGCCGCTCACCCGCGAGCCAGACGTAAGAAAAAAACAGGCTGAAAACCAGGCTGAAAACGGTGGTTTCGAACTTCTTCCCGGCAGCTATACGGAGATTGTTCGGGTGTTTTTTATTTTTCTTGTTGTTGTGAGCGAAGGAAGTTACCCAAAGACTTGTCGGAATACTCAATATGATGCAATAACCAGTCTTTAATGGACTGCAAAATCAGCAATTGGTTTTTCTCAGTGAACTGCTTTGAAAGTTGTTCGATCTGGCTGATCAGCGATTGATGTTCACGAATATGTTTGTTCATTTCCGGGAAAGCACATGCTTGCATGAGCTTTTTTTCAGTTTTGAAATGGAGAATCGTATACTCGATTAAGGCGTCAAGTTTCACCCTTACGCCGGCTTCACTGTTCCGCTGCGTAACTTCAGTATTAAGCTGGTTCACAAGCCTGACTAATTTCGCATGTTGTTCATCGATTTCAGTCACACCGGTAAGATGATGTTCTTCAAAATTCATCCACGCTTTTTCACCTGCATGTATCGAGGGAGTGGTCGTGGAATGCCTGAACATGTTCTTGCCATTTTCTTTGCTTGCATACATGGCTGTATCAGCCGCAGAAAGCAGCGAGTCCATTTCCAGCGCATTATTCGGATAGATGGCCACTCCTATACTCACACCTATTGTGCATACATGACTGGATGTAAGTTTGATGGATGAAGACATGACCGATATCAGTTTTTCGGCAATCGAAGTTGTCATATCAATGTCTGCCAGAGCGCCAATAATCAGTGCGAACTCATCACCGCCTATGCGGGCAAGGGTATCAGTATCGCGCAAACATCTTTGCCAACGCCTGGAGACTTCAATTAACAGTCGATCCCCCGCTTCATGTCCGTAACGGTCATTGACTGATTTAAAGTCATCCAGATCAAGCATGAAAACTGCGGTGAATAAGTTACTTCGTTTTGAATTTGAAATTTCCTTGGACAGGCGATCAAAAAAGAGATTGCGGTTGGCTAAATCAGTGAGGCGATCAAAATTGGCCAGATGCCAGTTTCTCTTTTCATTTTTTCTGCGCTCGGTGACATTGTGGACAATTCCTTCGATTCCGCTCACCTGCCCGGCAGAATCAAAAACCGGCCCCTCACTTACTTCAACCCAGCGCTGGCTACCATCCTTATGGCGTAACTGCATCGTATACGGAGGCTGACGAACACCGCCTAATGCTGCTTCGGTATGTGCAACAGCTTTCTGATTTAAGGGGTGCGTAGTCAGAAGCGTGGTGTGGTTGACCTTGAGTTCTTCTGGTGTCCAGCCCAGCATTTTCTCAATAGACGGACTGACATAGGTTAATTCGCCCTGAGCATCATGTGTGTACAAACAATATTCAGCCGAGACATTTTCGAGCAGGTGCTGGAATTTACTATTGGCTTCAAGCAGTTCGTGCTCAAGCTTTTGTCTACGGGCGGTTTCGCGGGTGTTTTCGATAAGAAGACCATAGGTGGATGTGAACGGAGCAAGAAAATCGCCGTCATCTGCCGAATATCCGCCCGATCGATTTGCCAGGCCCATGACTCCCAGCACATGCCCGTCAGAGCCCTTGATCGGTAAGCCGATAAACGAACTCAGGGGAGGGTGGCCTTGCTCTTTAGGGTATCCGCCACGGTGGGGGTTATGATCCGGCTCATTTGCAATAAATACTTCACCGCTTGTGACGGCTTGCCCCCAAAGGCTGTTGAAATTAAAGAAATCCAGCGCCGTTTGGTGATGTCCCTCTATGAATTGACGTGTACTTTCGTTGCATGTAAGCGTGGCGATGCCATGTGACCTGATAAATGGTGTGCTATCTTCTTTGTGTAGTAACTCACAGATAAAGCCGAATTCACTTTGCGATAACTTAAGCAGCTTTTCAAGAATCCTGTCACACCAGCCAGAAGAAATACCCTGATTCAGAAAATCCATCTGCATGATGCGGATGCTTTCCAGCATATCATTTTGCTGCGCCAACGCTTCGATACTTTTCATGGTAGATAAACCCCTATTCATAGCTACAAGTCATCTGCTTAGTAAGGACGGTCCACATGTTGCAGGGAAAAAATAACGGAATTAGCCGCTTTTGTATACATGCAAGGGTTAATTGTGATTGATTTCTCTATGGGTAGTGCAAGCGGCTGAATATTGTTATCCTATTCGCCAATACAGATGAATAATCCGGTTTAGCAGAAGGGGGATATGTGACTAACAGTAAAGCTGATTCAACACAGGCTCGATCTGCTGTTAAAAGTGTTACGCTCAAAAAGGCTGTTACGAGCACGACGGACTCTGTGAAAGGTGTTTTGGCATTTCCGGTCATAGGGCTGGGAGCCTCAGCTGGCGGGCTGGAGGCGCTTGAGCAATTCTTCGAGGCGATGTCTGTCAGCAGTGGTGCTGCGTTTATCATCATCTCTCATCTGGATCCGCATCATGTCAGCCTGATGTCTGAGCTGTTACAGAATCATACAAGCATGCCTGTTGCTCAGATTGTTGATGCAACTAAAATCAAAGCAGACCATGTATATATCATTCCACCCAACAGGGACTTAGCCATAGTTAATGGCATATTGCAGTTGTTGGAAATGCATCATCCACGTGGTGCAAAATTGCCGATCAACCACTTTTTCAATTCGCTGGCGCAGGATCAGGGTGCTAATGCAATAGGCATCATTTTATCAGGTACCGGTTCAGATGGCAGTCTGGGTATCAAAGCGATTAAGGCCGAGTTCGGTATGACCATGGCGCAATCCGAAGATTCTGCCAAATATGACGGCATGCCGCGCAGCGCTATCGCTACCGGTATGGTCGATTACGTTTTGCCGCCGGAAGAGATGTCAGTTCAGTTGCTCGCCTACCTGTCACATTCGAAATATCAAGCGCCGTCAGCGATCACACCTATGGCAGAAATGGCATCCAAAGCCTTGCAGAAGATATTTGCTATTTTGCGGGCCCGTACCGGTCACGACTTTTCACAGTACAAAAAGAATACCATCTACCGCCGCATAGAGCGGCGCATGCATGTACACCAGATCGACGACATGACAGGCTATTTGCATTATTTGCAGGAGAGTGACATTGAAGCAGATATCCTGTTCAATGAATTATTGATCGGTGTAACCAGTTTTTTCAGGGATGCCGATGCCTTTGCATCCTTGAAAATTTCCCTGATATCACTGCTTGAAAGTAAACCGGAAGATTACACGATTCGCATCTGGGTGACCGGATGCAGTAGCGGCGAAGAAGCCTACTCCGTAGCTATGCTGATGATCGAATGTATGGAGCTCCTGAAGCGCCATTTTTCAGTGCAGGTTTTCGGAACCGATATCGACGATAAAGCCATCACTATAGCGCGTAGCGGCCTTTATTCAGCCAGCATCCTTTCGGATGTCAGTGAAATGCGCCTGCAACGATTTTTCATCAAGGAGGAGGGGGGAAACTACCGCATCAAGAAAAATGTGCGGGAAATGCTGATTTTTGCAACTCAGAATCTGATAAAAGACCCGCCTTTCACCAAGCTTGATCTGCTATGTTGCCGTAATCTGTTAATCTATCTTGGTCCTGAGCTGCAAAAGAGTCTGTTTCCTCTGTTTCATTACAGCCTTAAGCCGGATGGTGTACTGTTCCTCGGCTCGTCGGAGTCTATTGGTCAACATACCGATTACTTCAAGCCTTTGGATAAGAAATGGAAAATATTCCGCTCCATTCCATCACGGGGAGTCAATCGTCCACTTATCGATTTTCCGGCATCGAAGCTGGGCAAGCTTACTGCTGAGTTCGCCTCGTCCGATAGCCAGCAACTGGAAGAAGCCAGTGCCTTACAAATGCTGGAAGCCATTTTGCAACAGAGCGACGCAGCCCCCTGTGTGATTATCAATCAAGCGTGTAATATCACCTATATCTACGGTAAGACCGGAAAATTCCTTGAGCCGGCGCAAGGCAAGGTCTCCGTCAACCTGCTTGAAATGCTAAGGCCGGGATTGAAGAAAGAGCTGGTTGAGGCCATTCACAAGGTAAGTGTCCACAAGCAGGAAGTTATATGTAAGGGGTTAAGCGTTGAGTATAACGCCAGCCAGTTGAAAGTAGACCTGCTTGTTAAACCGATTCTGGCATCATCGGCCATGCGGGGCATGATCATGATTGTTTTTGATGAGGTTTCCGGCAAAAAGCGTGAGCAACAGTCAAAGCGACGCGTTGCTGCAAAAGGGTTGACCAGAAGTATCGAAGAGCTGGAGCAAGCACTGATTCACACACGGGAGGATCTGCAAACCACCATTGAGGAGCTTGAGACCTCCAATGAAGAACTCAAGTCGATCAATGAGGAGTTGCAGTCAACCAATGAGGAGTTGCAGTCGACCAACGAGGAGTTGGAAACATCCAAGGAAGAATTACAGTCACTCAACGAAGAGTCGACAACGGTGAATGCAGAGCTACAGGGGCGCATTGATGAGCTCTCCGAAGTCAATGATGATATGAAAAATCTGCTCGACAGTACGGATATTGCGACGGTGTTTCTCGATTCCGATCTCTGTATCAGGCGTTTTACGCCACGGCTCACGGATATTATTCCGCTGGGAGTTCACGATTCCGGGCGTCCGATCAGCCATTTCGCCACCGCACTGGTGGATGTCGATCTGGCACACGATGCCCAACAGGTGCTGGATGACCTGATCACCCGGGAGAAAGAGATTGTAAGCCAGAATAGCAAAGTCTACCTCCTGCGTTTGCGACCATACCGCACCGTGAATAACGTCATCGATGGTGTTGTGATCACATTTCAGGATATCCCAGGACGCAAGCGGGCTGAAAATGTAACTCTGCAACAGGCCCATTTTGTCGAGGGTATTGTTAATACCGTGCGAGAGCCTTTGATTATACTGAACTCATCGCTACAGGTCGTTTCAGCCAATGCATCGTTTTATGCCACGTTTATTGTCAGTCCGAATGAAACGAAGGGTCGATATATCTACGAATTGGGCAATGGGCAGTGGAATATCCCTGAGCTGAGAGCTTTACTTGAGGATATTCTGCCATCCCACTCATCATTCGAGAGTTTCAGGGTGGATCATACGTTTGAAACTATCGGTCAGTGTCGTATGCTGATTAATGCACGCCGCATCAATATGGTTGAAGGTGATCTGATTCTTCTGGCCATTGAGAATCAGCTTACAAAGCCGTACGAATAGGCTTGGTTGTAGGATGAACTGCCGGTTATTATTGTGTTATATTAGCGTTTAAACTGGAATAATGGCTTGAGTTATTCCTCGTAGGGAGGCTTTGTTGGAAAGCGGTAAGTATAAAAAAAATAAGCTTCGCAAGCGGGCAGAGTCCAGGCTGGCCGAAGCAGGAGAGGCTGTGTTTGAGCAGGATCAGCAAGATTCCTGTGAACTGATTCAGGAGCTGCGCACTCATAAGGTTGAACTGGAAATCATGAACGAAGAGTTGCGCCAAACAGAGCAGCATCTTATCGAAGCGCGCAACATCTTTTCCGATCTCTATGATTTTGCACCGGTTGGCTATCTCACTATCAGCGATAAAGGCACCATTTTGCAGGCTAATCTTACGCTTGCCAGTATGCTGGGAGTAGATCGAAGTACGTTGATTCGCCAGCGCTTCACCGCTTTTATTGAGGGCGAAGATGTGGATGGTTTCTACCTTCTGCGTAAACAAACATTGACGTCGAAGCAATCAGGATTTGCTGAAATGCGGCTGAAATGCAGCGATGCTTCAAGCTTTTGGGCGCGCCTTGATGTTCGTCTGCAGCAGTCGGAAGAGGGAACAAGGCTGCTGTTGACCATTTCGGATATTAGCGATTCAATACAAAATGTAAGGCGTACGCTCAAGGAGAAGGAGCGATTGGCAATATCACTGGCTCTTAGTCAGATGACCGATGCAAAAGAGCAGGATGTACTGGACTATCTTCTCAAAGAATGTATTGCTTTTACTGGCAGTGAATTTTCATTTATCGGTTTTATGAGTGAGGACGAATCGGTGATGCAGATTTACTCCTGGTCAAAAGAGGTTTTGACGCAGTGTGATGTGCAAGAGAAGTTTCTCGATTTTTCTATTGCAGAGGCTGGCTTATGGGCTGAACCGGTTCGACAGCGAAAAGCGGTGATTATCAATGATCTGGCCGGGGCTTACCCACAGAAGCGCAGCTACCCGCAAGGGCATGTACCCATTCATAGCTATCTGGGCGTTCCGGTTTTTGAGGGTGATCACCTGCGCTTGCTTGTAGCCGTTGCCAATAAAGCGGAGGCCTACAGTCAAACGGATATTCATAATTTAACCAGCCTGATGACTGAGGGCTGGCGTATTGTTTCTCGTATGCGCTCCGAAGCGGTGAGGATGAAGCTGCTGCACGATTTAAATGAATCCGTCAAAGAGACTGGTGTTCTGTATAAGGTGGCCAATTTAGTCCGGGATAGTGAAACGATCGATGATATGCTGCAGCAGGTGGCGGCGCTGGTTCCGGATGGCATGCAATTTCCGCAGTTCGTATGCTGCACGGTCAGCCACGATGAAAAGCGCTATCATTCATCCATCAACAGTTGCCGCGAAGCATCAGACTGGAGGCTGACAGGCGAGATTATTATTCATGGCAAAGTGCGCGGTTCGGTAGAGATTCGATATTTGCAAGCCTGTCCACTAGAACATATCGGACCTTTTCTTAATGAAGAACAGAAACTTATCGAAGCCGTTGCCGATCATCTGAGCAGAGCCATTGAGTTGAGAAATATCAGTAAATTGCAGTATATTCAATCGCGGATTTCTACAGTGTTTCTGACGATCACCGATATCGGAATGTATGCGCATGTACTGGATATTATTCTGGAGAGCATGGATAGCAGCTGCGGTGTGTTCGCTTACATCAATGAAACGGGTGATTTGGTTGTGCCGGGTATGACCGGTGAAAGCAGGGATAACTGTCAGATTCCGCATAAGGATATTGTTTTCCCGCGTGAGAGCTGGGGCGATAGTTCGTGGCCGAGGGCGATCAGGGAAAAGGCGCCCAATTATTCAAATCAGCCGTCCTCACTGATGCCTGAGGGACATATCAGTATCAGCAAACATCTTTGCATGCCTGTTGTTTTTCAGGATGAAGTAATCGGATTGTTTCAGATTGCCAACAGGGAAAAGGATTACGGCATTCAGGATGTCGAGATCATGGAAGCGATTGCTCGCCATATAGCTCCGATTCTTGCAGCAAGATTGGAAAGTGAACGTGAACAGCGGCGGCGTATCACAGCGGAAAGTGAAGTGCGTGAAAAAAATCGGGATATCAAGCTGCTGCTTAACTCCACGGCTGAAGCAATTTACGCCATAGATCTTCAGGGTAACTGTACCCTCGTGAATAAATCCTGCTTGCAGATGCTGGGTTATCAAAAAGATGAATTGCTCGGTGAAAATATGCATGAGAAAATTCACCATAGTTATGTCGATAGCAGCCATTATCCCGAAGGCCAATGTAAAATTGAAATGGCCATGCGTCTTGGTGAAGGCATCCATGTTGATGATGAGGTTTATTGGCGCAAGGATGGTAGTAGTATTCCTGTCTCCTACTGGTCCTATCCAATGTATAAAAACAAGGAGATGGTCGGCAGCGTGGTAACCTTTCTCGATATTTCCGAGCAACTGACATCGAGAGAGGCCTTGAAAAGGAGCGCTATCCAACTTGAATGTGCTCTTGAAGGGACTATTGCAGCCATTGCCAAGGCAGTGGAGGCTAGAGATCCTTATACCGCTGGCCATCAGCGACAGGTTTCCAAACTTGCGGTTGCAATTGCTAATGAGATGGGCCTGGATAGCAAGACGGTGAATGGCATCCGCTTAGGGGCCGAAATCCACGATATCGGAAAAATCCAGGTGCCGACCGAGATTCTCAGTAAGCCGGGGAAACTGACAACTTTTGAATATCAACTCATTCAGACTCATTCCGAATCCGGCTACGAAATATTGAAAGATGTCGAATTTGAATGGCCTATTGCAGATATTGCTTACCAACATCATGAACGGATCAATGGTTCAGGTTATCCACAGGGTTTATCTGGCAATGACATTTGCCTTGAAGCGCGAGTTGTTGCTGTTGCCGATGTGGTTGAGGCGATGAGCAGCCATCGCCCTTATCGTGCGGGCTTAGGAATCGATATCGCCCTGGAGGAAATCAGAACGCATAGCAGTATATTGTTTGACAGTAAGGTTGTCGAAGCATGTCTTAAGTTGTTTGCCGAAAACAGATTTAGTTTTAGTAATCCTGCTGAGGTTGAAGGTTCAGTTGCTGAAGCACTTTGGCCGCACATTGTTAATTAGAGCCGGATCAGATCAGGCAGTGAGGGAGCCTGAAAATCCCAGGTAAACGGCGCAGCCCCGTTCTCGGAAATCAGGCAGGTGCCAGCGCCGATGCTTTGCGCGGCAACAAGGTTTTCCGCCATATCATCAATCACGATGGTGTGCTCCGCCAGAATACCTTCCTGCGCTATCAGATGACCCAGTGTCGTAGCGCAGGGTTTGGGTAGATAATCATTAAAGCGAATATCATAAATGGCCGAAAAATGATGTCGGATACCCAGTGTTTGCAGAATGCATTCAGCATGTTCGCGCGTGCCATTGGTATGAATCACTTTACGGCAATGCATGCTGCTCAGAGCCCGATCAAGTTCCGGGTCACGGGTGAGGATTTCGTGTGCATCAATGTCGTGTACATAAATCAGAAATGCTTCGGGCTCAATGCCGTGGTGCAACATCAGGCCGCGTAAGGTGGTGCCGTATTCTCGCCAGTAGTTCATACGCAAAGTATTGGCCGCATCTTCGCTTATGCCCACATGTTCGGCGATGAAGCCTGTCATGCGCTTATCCATTCTGGCAAAAACACCGTTGTTCGCAGCATACAGCGTGTTGTCGAGGTCAATCACCGCCAGAGAATAGGAATCAAACATGGATGCACCCTAGATGATCCACTAAAAACAGCCATGACGATGATTATCGATGATTTGCACTCACCAGCTTTGTATGCAGCATGCCCCAATGTATTGGCAATTTTTATCCCGAAATCTGGCTATATTAACGCTGGTATGTGCGTGCATGGCATATCTGTATCCGCCGGCATTTCTTATTTTTAAGCACTGTTTTCTCTGGTTCTTTGCGGCAACCATGTTTGCGCTGGGGCTGGTGATGAAGCCGGAAGAGGCAAAAGCAGCCTTATCAAGACCAGCAACGATTCTGATCGGGGTTGTTACTCAGTTCACGGTGATGCCGGCGCTTGGCTTTGCGGCGGCAATGATCTCAGTCTGGCAAGGAGCCTCATCGGCTGTGGCGCTTGGCTTTATCATTGTCGGATGCGCGCCGGGTGCCATGGCATCGAATGTGATTGCATATCTGCTGGGGGGAGCCGTTGCTTTTTCGATTGCCATGACCATGCTGGCGACAAGCCTCTCACCGCTGTTGACCCCCGTTCTGGTCGAATGGCTTGGGGGTGTGTTTATGGAAATACCCTTCTGGCCGATGATGCAAACGATTCTGCTGAGTGTGGTTTTGCCGCTGATCGCAGGTATGTTGATTCACTATCGCTTTCCTCAATATCAGCAACATTATGAGCATCTGGCGCCGGATCTGGCGGCTTTGGCCATCATCATTATTTGCAGTTACGCCGTTGCCGACAATCAGCAGCGCATCGCAGAAACGCCGTGGGTAGTATTTGCGCTTGTTGTGGCACTCAATGCAGGTGGATATTTGGCGGGATGGTTTATCGCCGGACTATGTAACTTCGACAGGCGTTATCAGATTACCCTCGCGGTAGAGATCGGCATGCAAAATGCGGGGTTGGGTGTCGTGCTTGCCCTGAAGCACTTTGAGCCGGAATCAGCGCTACCCGGAGCTCTGTTTGCTGTCTGGTGTATTCTGACGGCGGCAGGTTTAAGTCGCTGGAAGAAGTTGCAAGAGGAGTCCGTTTCAGCATGTTAGCATATATCGTTGCGCGCAGTCGCAGGCTTACATTTCCGGCACCAGTTGCTGTGGATGTACTTTTTTTGATCGCCTGGTGCGGACTTATCTTTTTTCTGTCCAGTCAGTCCGCCTTACCCTTGCCACCGATGTTTCCGCATGCCGATAAGCTGATTCATGCCGGCGCATATGCTGTGATGGGTATATTCGCCTGGCGGATGTTTCAGCATAGCTCGTGCCCTGCAGTATTACACATGATTTTAAGCGTGTGCGTTTGCAGTCTCTACGGCATCAGTGACGAGTGGCATCAGTCATTTGTGCCGGGGCGAGACAGCGATGTGGCAGACTGGCTGGCCGACACAATCGGAGCCTTGCTGGCTGTCAGTGTGATGCAGGGTTTGAGTTTTGGCTATTGCCGCTCTTCCAGCGGTACGTAGGGCTGATTGTGCAGCCCTTCATAAATCTGGTTCGGACGATAAATGCGTACATCATCGAGTTGTTCTTTCCAGTGAGCCAGCCAGCCTGAAACGCGGGCAATGGCGAAGATCGGCGTAAATAAGTCTGTTGGGATGCCCAGTTTGCGATACACAATGCCGGAATAGAAATCGACATTCGGACAAATGCCTTTAGCGCCCAGTGTGCTGTGCGAAAGTTGCTCAATACGACTGGCAATCTCGTAGGTGGGATCTTGTCCCAGTTCATCTGTCAGACGTGTGTATAATGATTGTAATAGCGTGGCGCGCGGATCTTTGGTTTTGTAGATACGATGCCCAAGCCCCGAAATTTTCTCTTTGCGCTCAAGACGCTGACTTAAATTCAACTCAACATTTTCAACACTTCCGATTTCATCAAGCATGACCAGAACATCTTCATTGGCGCCGCCATGCAGCGGGCCGGACAATGATCCGATGGCAGCACTGATGCAGGTATACGGATCAGCCATGGTTGATGCCGTGACCAGTGTCGAGAATGTGCTGGCATTGACCGTATGCTCAGCATGTACGATCAGCGCCACATCCATGATCCGCTCCATGATGGCACTGGGTTCCAGACCGGAGAGCATGTATAAAAAGTTTGCTGAATGAGATAAATCATCACGCGGTGGAATCGGGTCATCACCCTTACGCATACGCGCATGGGCTGCTACCAGCGTTGGCATTTTAGCGATTAAGCGCAGGCATACTTCTTCGATCTGCACGTCGTTGAGCGAGCTTCCCAGACCGGCGGGTAGGGGGTAAAACATACCCAGTGCAGCAATGGTGGTTTGCAGCGAATCCATCGGGTGGGCTGATTCGGGAAAGCATTTCATGATATCACGGATGCGGAATTTGATGCGGCGGTGATGGCGTAATTTCTGATCAAATGAACTCAATTCCTGAGCCGTTGGCAGTTTGCCATAAAGCAGTAAATAACTTGTTTCTTCAAATGAGGAATGCTCAGCTAATTTTTCAATATCAATACCACAGTATTCAAGATGCCCGGCTTGCCCGTCGACGAAGGATATTTTTGATTTGGTAACGGGAATACCAGCCAGGCCGGGAGAATAACAAGTGGTTTTTGATTGATTAGACATTGTTCTGCCCTCCAGGGTGTTGGTTCGGCAACTTTAACAGCAGAACCAGCGAAAGTCGCAGGCGGATTGGAGTCAAAAAGTGATCGTTACTTCTTTTTGCTTGCCTTGCGTAATTGAATATGGCGATTGGTTGTCCACAGGTAATCATCATCGGGGCGCAAAACTTGCTGATGCGAGGGGCGGCGGGATTGCCGTATCAGCGCCTGAATCAGCCATGGTCGTTGCAGGGTGAAGGGTTCAAACGCCACGCGGGACAGACGCAATAAACGAACGTTGGTGCCAGCCATGATGCGATTAGGACTGTTAAATTCACGCAGCAGCCCGCCAGAATGAATCACGTCGCCGGGCAAGGCATAGGCCAGTAGTTTGGCTTTTGTTTCAGTGTCTTCCAGCCGGGTGTCGAGGAAAAACAAGCATCCGGTTTGCACTAAATAACAGGCATCATGTATACCACCGAGATCGACAAGGCAGTGTCCGGATTTGAATTCAACCGGTTCAAAAGAACGGGCGATTTGTTTCCGGTAAATATCATTGATTCGATCAAAAAGAGCATGTCGCGTAATAATTGGTTCAGCCCAACGCTCAAGTATCAGACGTTCCATGGCGGCGTTAAAATTCAGGTCAGTTTTCTGACGCTGGCGAATTGCTGAAATTGGAATGGCGGATAAATCCGCATGTTGTTCTGACCAGACCGTAGCACTGCGTTGTTGCTGCGTGAAAACACCAATTTCACCGACCAGCATCACACCGCCCTCATCGGTATAGGCAATGTCCGGCTCATCTTCATAGCCTTTCATTTTAAAGCGCAATTTTCCCCTGCGCAGTAACCACAGGGTATGCGGCGGATCACCTGCATTGCACAGGATTTCCTTGGGTTTGAGATGAATCATTTCCCCCATGCTGATAAGCTCATCGATGAGAGCCGCTTCTGAAATCCGGTATGTCGGGCGTACAAACATCGGCCGCTCGGAACGTTGCAGTTGACTGACCAGCTCTTTTAGTGATGTGGCAGCCTGATTATCGTTCATATTTTCATATTTCCGGATGATTTCCTGATACATCGAACAGGCATCATTGATTTTGCCAGCACGCTCATGGCATCCGGCCAGACGTAGCTGGATATCTATATCGCCATTCATGCCATCACAATCGAGAATGTCCTGATAGATAGCAGCGGCTGTATTAAAGTCTTCATCGGCAGATGCCTGACTGGCTTCCCGGAGCAATTGATACAGGCTTCTCATGCTTTATCTTGCCCTCCTCGCCCCAATGGATGTGCTAGTTCAATTTGCTGATGCAAACGTGCACGACTGACATGGGTATAAATTTCTGTCGTGGTTATATTAGCATGACCAAGCAGCATTTGAACACTGCGCAGACTGGCGCCGTGGTTTAGCAGATGCGTGGCAAAAGCATGGCGTAGGGTATGGGGTGATGGCATGGGCTGAATATTTTCGCTGGCGGCATATTTTTTGATGCGTTTCCAGAAGTTCTGGCGGCTCATTGCTACTCTGCCACGTCCCGGAAAGACGAACGGATTCAATGTATGCGGCCGCTTTTTCAGCCATTGAGTGAGCCAGTGGTCCGATTCATCACCAAAGGGTACCAGACGTTCTTTGTCACCTTTACCGATCACTCTGATGATGCCGCTCTGCCGGTCAATATGCGCCAGTTGCAGATGCACCAGCTCCGATACGCGCAAGCCGGTCGCATACATCAGTTCGAGCATGGTGCGATCTCTCAGGCCAACTGGCGATTTTGTGTCGGGCGCATCCAGTAAACGCTCGACATCGCTCTCATTCAATTCCCTGGGCAGTCGTCGTTGTGGCCGCATCTTCGGTAAGCCGCGCACCGGGTTGTCCTGACGCATACCCTGATCCTGTAAATGACCAAACCAGGTGGTTAAGCCACTGCGTTTGCGTTGAATAGAGGTGTTTTTGAAGTTGTTCCGGATCAGGGATGCGATATATGCCGATACCTCATCCGTCGTCGCCTGATAGACATCGGAGCCATGCTGCTTAAAGAATTGTTGCGCATGCAGTAAATCGGTCTGATAAGCCTGAAGTGTTTTCAATGACCATCCACGCAACATACTGATACGCTGAAGCATGTGTTTTACATTGCTCTCTATGTCTGGATGAGGGGAGATCATGGCTGCATACTAGTGATCAAAATGACTCTAGGGAATGTCTGGTGAAGCGGAGAATAACGAAGGTTATATATTTGTCTGGCAAGGTCATTGTAACCGAGATTGCTCATCAAAGCATAAGATTGAAAAAAGAGTGTTAAACTGATTTGTAAGTCTTTGGCGAGGCATTTTATCCGGTTTAAGTGCCGAAATCGCCATGCCAGAGCGCATGGCTTTGGCGGGCCTGTTCACGCAGGTGTTGACGCAGGTATTCCGGCTCGATGCCCGACTGGCGGAGGCTTTGCAGGGTTGTTGACTGATTGCGTTTGGCCAGTCGTTGTCCGGATGGATCATGCAGCAGTTTGTGGTGGATGTAGATCGGTGATGGCAGTTGTAATAAGGCTTGTAGCAGGCGGTGAACGGGTGTGCTGCTGCGCAGATCCTCACCACGGATAACGTGCGTGATGCCCTGATCGGCATCATCCACAACCACGGCCAGATGATAGCTGTAAGCAATATCCTTTCGACCAATGACGATGTCTTGCATCTGGTGAAGATTGACCGGCGTCGCCATGCCGTGTTCATCCAGCCATGACAGAGCTGCATCCACTTGCATGGATGCATGGTGGATATGCAGACGCCAGGCGAAAGATTGCTGTTGCATGCGCACTCGGGCGTAGTCAGGTGCCAGCTCCCTGCATGTGCCGGGGTAGGGGGTATTGTGTTCATCAGCGTGGGGGGCCAGTCCTATGCGCTCGATATCTTGCAGGATTGATTTACGGGTGCAAAAGCAGGGATAAATCAGCTTATTTTCATACAACTGCTGCAGAGCGGCATCGTAGAGCGCGCTGCGCATGCTTTGGTATTGAACTTCTCCATGCCATTGCAAGCCCAACCATTGCAGGTCTTCAAGCAGTTGATCACTGAAGTGTGGCTTACAACGGGTATGGTCGATATCTTCAATGCGCAGGTACAGTTCAGCCTGCTGTTGCTCAGCCCATTGCTGACAGATAATCGCTGAGAAAGCGTTGCCTACATGCAATAAACCGGTCGGGCTGGGGGCGAATCGGGTACGCAGCACGCTCATGTCGTTATGCCGTTTGCGGTGGCGTGTCAGGCAGGCTTGCCGGATGCGGGGGGGGGAATGATCACCGATTGCGCCTGTACGCGTTCGGGACGTAGTAATACCGTTATTTCATCACCATCCTGCAAGATGGAATCATCGTGTGGAATCAATGTTTTATCAGCGCGGGTGATACACAGCGGTTGTACACCATGGGGGATTCTGGCGTCTTTGAGTTTGCTGCCAATCAGGCCGGATTCCGGGGTTATTTTTTGTACATCATAGACCAGACGTTTGCGTGATGCCTGATCGGCCCAGTAAGTTGCGGTATAAGGCTTGCCAAACAGGCGTCTGGCTTGCAGGCGGTGAATCATATTGGCATGTTTTTCTTCATCGCCTTCCTGCAAGGCGACAAACACTTCCGGAATATGAAATTGATCCTTGGCCAGCGATGCAATCAGCAAATTGTGGTCAGAGGAGCCGGTCATCACCAGCACGGCACTGACTTCTTCGGCGTGAATCATTTCCATGTACAACGGATCCAGAGCATTGCCGCGCACGGCTCTGAAGCCTGCCCGGTGCAGATGTGAAACCACTTCACCATTCATGTCCAGAAAACGAACTTCACGGTCACCACACAGTGAGCGTCCGATTTCAGCACCCATTTGTCCTCCACCGATAATCAGCACGGTGCGGTCACTGCCCGCATCGACTTTGAGGTGGCGTGATAGCGGGGCGGCAATAAAGCCATAAGTCAGCACAGAGAGAATAATGATGATGTAAACCAGTGCGACCAGAATGTCAGCACCCGGATGGCCGGATGAGCTTAACACCAGTGCAAATAACGATGTGATGGCAGCAGCAACCACGCCTCGCGGTGCCATCGCCGACAGAAAGATAATCTGGTTATGATTCAGTTTGGTTCGCATACATGAGAGCCAGGTCGCCCACGGCCGGGCAATCAGCGCCAGCAGAATGAAAATTACAATACCCTGCCATAAATAACGGTTCAGCAGAGCCAGATCGAGTTGTGAAGCGAGCAGCACAAACAGCACAGAAATCAGCAAAATAGACAAGCTGGCTTTGAAATTGCGCAGGCGCTGGATATCCGGTAATTCCATGCGCTGAGTGATGGCACCGGCAACCAGCACAGCCATCAGTCCGGCTTGTTCCGTGATCATATCCGCCAGCAGGAAAATGCCCCACACGCATGCCAGTGTGAAAACGGTGCGCATCTCCGAGCTGTTGGAAATATTCTTCAGCAGTGCTCTGGATAACAGCCAGCCACCGGCGAAGCCGACCGCTGTACCAACCCCCAGCTTTTCTACAATGGATCGCAGGGTATCCAGCGTGCCGATATTCGGCGTGAGTACCAGTTGCAGCATAACAATTGCCAGAATGGCACCGATAGCATCAACCAGCATCGCTTCACTGGTCAGGATATGTTTGATTTCACGATCAAGTCGCACTTGCCTGACAATCGGAATAATAACCGTTGGCCCGCCTACCGAGACGATAGCTCCAAACAACAATGCCGTTGGCCAGTTCAGGTCGGTCAGTGCATGAGCGCTGATGCCGCCAACCAGCATGGTGACGAACGGTCCCAGAATGAGCAGGCGGGTGACGATCATACCATGAGCTCTGAGCGCTTTCAGATTAAGGTTTAAGCCCCCTTCAAACAGAATGATGGCCAGTGCCAGTTCAATCAGCGTGTGCAGCGCCGGCTCGATCAGTTCCGCATGTAATATGTGTAAGGCGTAAGGCCCCAGTATAATGCCGCCAATCAACCACAATACGATAGGCGGCATGCTGATGCGTTCGGCTAGCAGATGTGATGACACTGCAACCAATACGGCAATAATAAAAACGGCTGTCGGGCTGGCGAATAATTCCATGTTTGCAAACCTGCCGGTAAGCCCGAGTTGAAGCAAGTTATGCTATTGCGAGGTGAAAAAAAATATTGCCGTAAGCCGCATGGGTGTTGCCGCCGGTGTTGTCGGTATCACTCATGATGGCTATGGCATCGATGTAATCGGTATCGATAGCCAGATATTGTTGCAGATCCTGTCGGATGTTCCGTTTGTGCTGCTGCCAGCTGCCGATGGCAGTTTGGCCCGAATCAACTGCCAGCATGATGGCGTTCGAAGTAAAGGCATTCTGCCAATGTGTTCCGCTTGGCTGATTGGCTGACCAGACATAATTCAAAGCATGCGTTTTCCAGAATGCCCAGCCACCATCGATGATGATATAAATACGCACCGGATAATCATCGCCATGCTTGCTTCGTTCATCATGTTCGGGTTTGTCCAGCAGTGAACTTCGGGAAACCATCCATGACCAGTTGAGGATCGGCGTTTTGTTCAGGTCGACGCGGATTTTGCGCAGCAGACCGGAAGCCGATGCGTTTGATACAGCGTCCAGAGCATGTTCATACGGTTTGTAGACAGATGTGCCGACGAAACTGTTGGCCTCCCATGCCGACAGATTGCCATGCGCAAAGTCACCCACCATCAGTGTTTCATCGGCCAGGCCAGTGGATGTATTCAGCAGACTTAGCAAGCCTGCAAGGCATAGGTGACGATGGATTTTGTTCATATTACGCATCAGTCGGAAGTTGCCATCGCTTCTTACACGGAAAATCACGTTGTACTTTTCAGCAGCATTATTTCGATGTCATCACCCAGACGCCATCCCATGCGGCGGGTGGCGGGTTGTGTTGGAAATGAAGGCAGCGGTCGATATAAATTTGCGACAGTCGATCCTGAGCATGCATGGCCAGCACCCGCTCAAAAGCTTTAATTGCCAGTGGCCATTGTTTTTTGCGGTATTTGACTACGCCATCGTTAAACTGGTTCACAGCATCCATCAGGTTAGGGAAGCTGGCTTCGGTGTGGTAATCGAGCACTTCAAAAATACGCACCGGCTCCGTTTTTCCTTTGACCACCACCATATCAATATCCCGGATGCGATAGATTCCTTTCAACAGTTTGCGGGTGTTTTCGCTGATCAGGATGCGCGATGCATATTGCTTACAGGCACTCTCCAGTCGTGATGCCAGATTCACGCCATCGCCGATCATGGTGTAATCCATGCGTTTGGGAGAACCGATATTGCCGGTCACGATGGTGTCGGTATTCAGGCCGATGCCGATATCCACTGCCTGTTTGCCTTCCATAGCCCGGCGTTCGTTCCAACTCCGTAAATCCGTCTGCATACGAATAGCGCAGCGCAATGCCCGGTCTTCATCGTCATCATGGGCGACCGGCACGCCGAAGGCGGCCATGATCGCGTCACCAATGAATTTATCGAGCATGCCGCCTTCATCCTGAATGCATTCGACCATCAGAGTGAAATATTCGTTCAGCAGGTGGACAGTTCCCTGTGCACCGAGTTCTTCGGTTAATGTGGTGAAACTGCGGATGTCGGAAAACAGTACGGTCGCTTTGGTGCTGCGTCCGCCAAGGATATCGTCACCACCGGCCAGTAGCTGGTCGGCCACGCCGGGGTCCATGTGTTTGGTGATGGTGGCGCGCATGCGTTTTTCCGAACTGATATCCTCAATCATCAGCATGGTTCCGAGTTTTTTTCCTTCATGGCTGACCAGCGGCAAAATGCTCAGGTTGGCCGAGATGGCATCGCCATCGAAATGCAATGCCACATCGGTCGCCATATCGATGACGCCGGTTTCCTCGACGCGCTTTATTTTATCCAGTATCCATACATTGCTGTTGGCGAAAAAGTCCTGTGCGGCATGGTTGATTACGGCGCTTTCGCCAAGTCTTAAAATGCGTAGACCAGCGGCATTGCAGGTGACGATCTTACCCTTTTCATCCAGTGTCATGACGCCATTGGACATGCTTTCCAGCATTGATTCATTGTAATTTTTGATGTCCTGCACGCTGTTGAACAGTTTGGCATTTTCCAGTGCAATAGCGATCTGCGAGGTGAATGCCCGCAGGCGTGATTCATCCTCATCGTTAAATGGCCCCCCTTTCTTATTCAGCGACTGGGTGACGCCAATGACCTTGCCCTTTTTATTGACCACCGGCACACACAATATCGAACGGGTGAAATAGCCGGTCTGTTTATCGAATGCCGGATTAAAGCGCAGGTCAGCATAGGCGTAGGGGATATTCATCGATTTGCCACTGGTATAAACCGAACCGGCAATGCCGAGATGACTGGGGAAACGAATCTGTACCGCATTCAGACCTTCTCCAACTTGTGACCATAATTCATTGGTCGAATCGTCATTGAGAAACAGCGTTGAGCGGTCCGCATTGAGCATGCGGGTTGCTTCGCGCATCACCCGTTGCAGCAGCACCCCCAAATCCAGCTCGGCTGTGATATCGGAAACCAGATCGAGAAATTCCAGTTCCCGGTCATGTTCTTTGCGCGCATGCTCAACAAACTGGCGGTTTTGCAGGGTGATGGCTGCCTGCGAGGTCATGATTTCCAGCAAGGTCAGGTCTTTTTTGCAGAACCGGCCTTTGACCTTGTTCAGCATCTGGGCCACACCAATAATTTCACCGCGCACCGTTCGAATCGGAGCGCACAGGATATTTTTAGTGATGAATCCAGTGCTTTCGTCGATCTCCCGATTAAAAAACTCACTGGCATAGGCATTATGAATGATCATGCCTTCACCGCTGTGGAATACTTTTCCGGCAATGCCTTTGCTATCGAGCATGCGAATTTCGCGCGTCAGATTGCCTTTCGAGATGCGGGAATAAAGTTCACCGGTTCGTTCGTCATGCAGAAAAATGCTGCCACGGGTGGCCAAGGTTTCGCGCATGGTCATTTCGAGCAGGGCATGCAGAACTTCGTCTACCGTTTCCATGCCGGCGACAGTGCGCGTGATGTTCAGCAGCATTTCCAGATGCTGCACCTGCTTTTGCGGCTGTATTACGTAGTGGGGCGGCACGTTGGTAGAGTTCTGATCGGATTCAGCCATGTTGTACCTCCAGTTGTTGACGCAGCTCAACAATGGTTTGCTTCAGTTGCCGGATATCCCCGTCCGCCTGCAAGGCTTCCTGCTGCACCTTCTGGTCCATCTCAATACTTTTTTGTTCCAGCTTGTCGCGCAGACTGGCGATGGTTTGTTTCAGTTCACCACGCTCCATGCGGGCATCCGTCACGGCCTGTTGCACGCAGTGCTCCTTGTCGGCACGCAAGGCTTCCAATTCATCACGCAGCGCGGCGATGGTTTGCTGTAGTTGCTGGTTTTCCTGCCTGTTATCGGCGATGGCTTGTTCCAGCTCAGACTGATGGCGATATTGCGCTTCTTCAAGCTGTTCACGCAAAGCGGAAATCATTTGCCGAAGCTGCTGGCATTCATTTTCCAGTAGCTGCTGCTTGTCCATTTTTTGCTGTTCGGCTTTGCGCATTGATCCATCCTTTTGGGGCGTCCAATATGGTAAGAGGATAAGCCTCTGAGCCATTGAAGGCAACCGGGTCAGCCTCTGCTATTCCGGGATCATGTGTGCAATCCTGTTTTTTTGAGATCATTTTATAGCACTTTACCAGAATGTGGCATCGGATAGGTAACTGCTTCAGGTTAGCCGGTGCATGGTGCCTTTGTTACGTTAACTTGGCCCGGTACTCGGATGCTCTGCGTGAATGATTGTTTTGTCGCTTGCTGGCACGGGGTATAGTAAGTGCCTGATTTCAGGAAATGAAAATTAGCAAAAGTGTAGGGAGGCATCGATATGGAACAGGAACTTCAACAAGCACAGGAAGCATATAAACTTATTACCGAGTTTTTTGTCACCTACAGCTTTCAGATACTCGGTGCGTTAATTATTCTGGCGATAGGTATCATTGTTGCAAAGAAAGTCAGTCAGCTCGTACTAAATATATGCACGAATAAAGGGCTGGATATTACCTTATCCCGATTTATCAGCAGCACGGCAAAAATCATCATCATTGTCATGGTTGCAATCATTGCACTGGGAAAAATCGGCATAAGTGTAACACCTTTTGTCGCCGCGATCGGTGCATTGTCATTGGGTGCCGGATTGGCCATGCAGGGCTTGTTGTCAAACTATGGTGCAGGCCTGAATATCATCCTGGCCCGCCCTTTTGTTGTCGGTGATACCATTCGGGTACAAAATGTTATCGGTCAGGTTAAAGAGGTTCATTTAGCCTATACCCTTCTGAGTGATGAAGATGATGTCGAAATTACGATTCCGAATAAACATATTGTGGGTGAAATTATCAGTAACTCACATAGCGATACACTGGCCGAAGAGTCGGTGGGGATCTCTTATGATAACGATCCTGAAGAAGCCATCTCTGTCATTATGAAGGCGTTAAACGGTGTTGAGAACATGAGTTCGGAAAGAAAACCCCAAGTTGGCATCGAGGATTTTGGTGATAGCGGTATTGTGATCGGTATTCGCTTTTGGGCACCAACCGACAGTTATTTTGAGACACGCTATCGGGCTAATGCGGCTATCTTTAAAGCCTTAAAGGCTGCGAATATTACGATTCCTTACCCGCAGCGTGAAATACGTATGTTAGAAACATCGGTGAAGTCTGCTTAGCCAGTTTTCGATGAAGCAACAACCCCGGATTTGTTGATCCCCTGAAAAAATGAGATGCATGAAACCAAAGAATTGACGACTGTAAAGAGTCAATAGGCTCTTAGCCATTCCACTAGGTCACGGGCGACATTTGCTGCGGCCTGATTGAGCGCTTCGGCGGCGCTGCGGGCATTTTGTGCGGTGGCTGCCACTGTGGATTCGAACTCTCTGGTTGCAGTGACCGTTCCTGCTAACTGGTCAATCAGGTAAAAACGCACCCGGATGTTGCCGGAGGACGTGCCACCTTCGTGGATGTGGTGACTGAAATCATACAGCGTACTTTCCAGAATATACTCGGCTTCCGATGTGGAAGCGGCAGGCAAAACTGCCTTGAATTGAGCGCTATCGCTCAGGCTGGTCTGGAACAGGGCTTGCAGCATGCGCACCGGTGCATCACTCCAGCGGCTGAAGGCGTAGCTGTTTTGTTCATGCCGGGCGCGCTTATACAGAATTTCAGTGCCGGTGAAGGATCGAATGGCGTCCATTGGTGCCAGCTTAATCACCGGGCCACTGCTTTGCGCAGCAGCTTCAGAGGATACTTTTTCCGCCAGCGAGGGGTCAACGATGTAGATGTCGGCTGGAGGTGCGCTGCGCGTAGCGCATCCGGGCAGTAGCAGAAGCAGGGTTGCTAACAAAAACAGCCGATTATTCATGGTATCCCTCCTCGCCGGGGCCGGGCCTTGGCGAAGTTTGTTTGAACAGCAGATCGCTTGGGCTGGCCTCGGTGGCCCGCACGACGCGTTGCATATCGCCAGCCAGTGTATCTAGCTCGTTAATCAGCCGATTAAAGGAAACCAGACTCTGCCGGACATCCTGTCGCATATCCTGACCGACATTGGCATAATTCTTTTCAAAGCGTTCGGCCATTTTCTTCACGCTGTCCGAAGCCTGTTCAACCGAGGTGAATGCCTGGGTCATGCGTTGTTCCATAATGACGCCGTTATCCAGTACTTTGCGGAATTCCTGCATCTGCGCGCGCACATCTTTGACCACCAGATTGGTGTCGGAGAGCAGCGAACTGACTGTTTGCAGGTTTTCATCACTGAGTAGCTGGTCGAACTTCTCCAGTGAACCGACCGATTTGGCGATGAGTTCCCTGAGTGATTTATCGAATTGAGTGAAGGTGGACGGACCGGTTTGAATGATCGGAATGGTACTGTCGGAAGCATGCAGCAGCGGGGCATCTTTAGTGCTGCCTGTCAGTTCGATAAAGCTCAGTCCGGTAATGCCGAAGGATTTGAGTTTGGCGATGGTGTCGGTTTTAACCGGCGTGCCGTGTTTGACCTTCAGCAGCAATTCCACCTCTTCGGGATTGTTCATATTGATGTTGATTTGCTCAACGGAACCGACATTAACGCCATTAAACTTCACCGACGTGTCGGTGCTCAGACCGGCCACGGACTCGGTGATGTAGACGTAATAACGATCATATTGCTGCTCTTCACCGTATTTGCCGAGCCAGAATGCAAACATAATAATTCCGGTAAGCAGCAGCACAACGAAGATGCCGACAATTGTATAATTGATTCTACTTTCCATTACATCCCCGTATGCGGCCACGCGAACCGCCGAAGAATTCCCGGATAATCGGATGTTCGGATTTAATCACGTCGTTCAGGGCTCCTTCGGCAACAATCTTTTTATCACCCAGCACAGAGAGGCGGTCGACAATCGTCCAGATGGAATCAAGGTCGTGGGTAACCATGACAATAGTCAGATCGAGGATGTCGCGCAATTCCAGAATCAGATGATCAAAAGCCTCTGCGCCCACCGGGTCGAGCCCGGAGGTCGGCTCATCAAGAAACAGCAGCATCGGATCCATTGCCAGCGCCCGTGCCAGCGCCGCACGTTTGACCATGCCGCCACTGAGTTGTGCCGGATAAAGCTCCGCCGTTGCTGGCGGTAATCCGACCATATTGATTTTGACCTGCACAATCTCCCGAATCAGTTTTTCCGGGAGTCCGGTATATTCCTTGAGTTTGATGCCGATATTGTCGGCAACAGTGAGCGAGGAGTAGAGCGCGCCGCCCTGAAAAAGAACACCCCAGTGTTGCCGCAGCATGGAGGCATCGGCACGGCTGATGCTGGACAGGTTATGATCAAGAATGCGGATTTCACCGGCATCGGGGCGCAATAGCATGATCATCTCTTTGAGCAGGGTGGACTTGCCAGCGCCGCTGCCGCCCAGAAGCCCGTAAATCTCGCCATGCCGGATACTCAAGCTGATACCGTCATGGATAAGCCGGTCACCAAAGCGGGTGACAAGGTCGGAGACGACAATGGCCGGATTGCTCATATGCCAAGCTCGGTGAGCAGTACGGAGAACAGGGCATCGCAGGCAATGACCAGAAAAATCGCATTGACCACACTGATGGTGGTGTATTGACCGATGCTCTCGGTATTTTTCGACACTTGAAAACCACGGTAACAGCCGACCATGGCAATCAGACATGCAAAGAAGGGCCCCTTGATCAGGCCGATCCAGACGTGTTTTATTTCCAGAACATCCTGCAGGCGATTGATAAATTCGGCATAGGAAAGGTGCAGATGGATATTGGCGATAAGCATGCCTGCGGCAATGCCGATAAGGTCAGCAAAAAAGATCAGCAACGGTAGCACGATCATCAATGCGATAATGCGTGGATGCACGAGAAAACAGTGTGGATCAAAGCCCATGGTGCGCATGGCATCGATTTCCTCGGTTATTTTCATTACGCCGATCTGCGCTGTAAACGAGGAGCCGGTGCGACCGGCAACAACAATGGCCGTGATCAGCGGTGCCAGTTCGCGGGTGATGGAGATGCCGATCATTTCGACGATAAAGATATTGGCACCGAACTTTTCAAGTTGCACCGCCCCCTGATAGGCAATAACCACACCAATCAGAAAGCTGGTCAGCGCAATAATCGGCATCGCCCGAACGCCAGCATTTTCAATGTTTTTCACGATGGCAGCAAAACGGATCGTGCCGGGATGGCGCAGCGATTGGAGCAGGCTGACAAAGCTTTCACCAATAAAAGCCAGAAATGATGCGGCATCCTTTACAATATCGACACTTGCCCGGCCAATTGCCTGAAAGGGTTTGAGCAGGTGCAACGTGAGGCCCGGTTTTTCGTTGGTTTCACCGCTGGTGTAGCGGCGCAGCAGTTCGTACATTTTTCGGTGATCGTCTTTCATGCCCAGCAGTTCGATGCTGCAATTTGCTGCGATGAGTCGGTCATAATAGTGGATAAAAAGAACCATGCCGGCCGAATCAAGCTCACCGATTTCCGACATATCCCACTGAATGCTTATATCGCGGTGCTCACGGCAGCATTTCCGGAGCTTGCCGCTGAGCTCCAGAAGCCCCTCTTTGGTCCAGTTACCGGAGCTTTTGAAGCGCAGTACACCTGCAGCATCCTGATGCCAGTGTAGCTGACCTTGTTGTGATGAACCTGATTGCATGAGTGCCTACCCGCCAATTATCAAGCTGTTTCATTGGCTAGTTTAGCAGATCAGAGCTGACGCTGCGTCTGCTGTCATCAGTCCAGCCAAAATCCCACACCCATGCAGCAGCGGGATATTGATAATTTTTTTACCGGTTTGGTGTAGAGACCGTGGCCAATCAGAAGCAATAATTGAAAAAACTCAGGACGGATTTTTTTGGCGCAGGAGGCTAAAAAAAATAGCCTCCTGTATTATGATGGTCGGGGTGTTCTGCAGTATCCGAAGCTCTGGTGAATCAGAGGAGTTGTTCCGGATTTTTTTGAAGTGAATTCAGCTTGTCGTTGAACCGGTTTTCACTTGCCGCCGCTTATTTTTCCAGCAAAAGCAGGTGCTTGTTATCGTCCGTTGCTTCCAGTGAAAGCACGGTGTAACCCTGCTCTTCGCATGAACGGGGAACATTCTCCAGCGGTTCACCGGCATTGAGCAGTACTTCCAGTTGTTCGCCCTTGTTGATTTTGGCCAGCATCAGCTTCACTTTGACAAAGGTCATCGGGCAGGTTTCGCGGGTGATATCGAGAAAATGTTTCATGAATTATTCCTTTAAATAAAGATGATATGAGCGTCTTCGGATTCGTTGAGGAACGTGGCAACGCCGACCACGGATTGTACATCATCAATCAGATCATCTTTGGTGATGCCGAGAATGTGCATGGACATTTCACAGGCGAAATAACGGATGCCCAGTGCCGCTGCCGCTTCCATTAATTCATCGAGTTGCGCCACATTGTTTTTGCGCATCATACCGCTCATCAGGCCGGGGCTCATGCCACCAAAGTTCAGGCGCGACAGGGGTAGATTGCTGCGGCCACCCATCAGCCAGTTGAAGAATCGGGAGAGAAAATCTTTGCCGATGGCTTTGCGCCCACGCTCTTTTTTCAGAGCATTGAGGCCCCAGAAGGTGAAAAACATGGTGACTTCACGGTTGGTCGCGGCAGCGCCGGTGGCAATGGTGTAGGCAGCCAGCATTTTGTCGAATTCGCCTGAAAAGCAGACGATGGAAATCTTTTTGTGGTCCATGGGCACTCTCCTGTGTTGTGTGACAGGCGCGCAGTTTAGGCAGCTGTTGCCCATACGGCAAATTAAGAGCAGTTCTGAACCAACAACGCCACGCATCGCTTTCATGGCAGAAGCATGGTGCTAGGATGCGCCCATCACGATTTTGACAGGAATTTATATGGCAGAAACCATTCGTATCTATGTTCAAGGCGGCAATGCAATTTCTGAGTTCAGATGCCGGAAGTTACAGCAGCTTTCAGCTGTGGATCACTTGCAAACGCATGCGGTGTTTGTCGCAGAAGTGGAAGCTGACTGGCGTGCTGCCGATTCCGAGCGTCTGCTGACTGTTTTAGGTGGTGAAGTCAGCCTGTGTGATACAAGTCATGCGGTATCTTTTCTGGTCTGCCCAAGGCCGGGTACGATCAGTCCATGGTCAACCAAAGCCACGGAAATCAGCCGCATTTGCGGGCTGGATCGATTGCTGCGACTGGAGCATGCCGTGGCTTATGTGGCGCAGGGTACGCCTGAAAGTTTGCAACAATTAAAAGACGTGGCACATGATCGCATGACTGAAGCTGTATTTGAGTCCATGCATGAGCTGGAGCGTTTGTTTGCACATCATGCACCGTTGCCGCTGGTGCATATCGATGTGCTTGCCGGTGGCCGTCAGGCACTGGAGCAGGCCAACCGCGATCTGGGGCTGGCGCTGGCTGAGGATGAAATGGATTATCTGTTGCAGGGTTATTTGACGATGGGCCGAAATCCGACTGATGCTGAACTGATGATGTTTGCGCAGGCTAATTCCGAGCACTGCCGCCATAAGATTTTTAATGCTGACTGGGTGATAGATAACGAAGAGCAAACCTCGTCGCTGTTTTCGATGATCCGCCATACGCACCAAAGCTCACCGGCTGGCACAATCGTCGCTTATTCCGATAATTCCTCAGTCATTGAGGGTGGCCCTACCCGGCGTTTTTTTCCTGAGCAGGATGGCACTTACAAAGCCCACGATCAGCTGACGCATGTGTTGATGAAAGTGGAAACGCATAATCATCCGACGGCTATTTCACCCTTTGCCGGTGCGGCGACCGGTTCCGGTGGCGAAATTCGCGACGAAGGGGCGACCGGCATCGGTTCAAAGCCGAAGGCGGGCTTATGCGGTTTTACTGTTTCGAATCTGCAAATCCCGGAATTCCGGCAGGCGTGGGAAGCCGATCACGGCAAACCCGAGCGTATTGCATCGGCTCTGGAGATCATGCTCGACGGGCCGATTGGCGCGGCTGCTTTTAATAACGAGTTCGGGCGTCCGAATATCTGCGGCTATTTCCGCACCTATGAACAGGAAGTGGATGGCAAGCTGCGGGGTTATCACAAGCCGATTATGCTGGCTGGTGGCGTCGGCAATATCGATGCGCGACACGTGTTCAAAAAAGCGGTGCCCGATGGCAGTCTGATTATTCAGTTGGGTGGCCCTGCCATGTTGATCGGTCTCGGTGGTGGTGCGGCTTCCAGTATGGATACCGGCGCTAATGCCGAGTCTCTGGACTTCGACTCGGTACAGCGCGGCAATCCGGAAATGGAGCGCCGTTGTCAGGAAGTGCTGGATCGCTGCTGGCAGATGGGTGACAGCAATCCGATTTTATTTATTCACGATATTGGTGCAGGCGGTTTATCCAATGCTGTACCGGAACTGATTCACGATGCCGGGCAGGGTGGCTGGATCGATTTGCGTGCTGTGCACAATCTGGAGCCGGGCATGAGCCCGATGCAGATTTGGTGTAACGAAGCGCAGGAGCGTTATGTACTGGCGATTGCTCCGGAATCCCTGCCTCTGTTCGAGGCACTGGCAGGGCGTGAGCGTTGTCCGTTTGCTGTGCTGGGCAAGGCGATGGGTGACGGGCACTTGCAGGTGGAAGATCCTTTGCTGGATGATAAACCGGTCAATGTGGCGCTGGATTTTCTGCTCGGTAAACCGCCGAAAATGTTGCGTAACGTAGTACGCAAAGCCGTGACCGGCAGTGCCGTACCGGCAATTCAGGATGTGCGTGAAGCCTTGTATCGCGTGCTGCGTATGCCAGCCGTAGCCGGAAAGGATTTCCTAATCACCATCGGTGATCGTTCGGTGACCGGCATGGTGGCGCGGGATCAGATGGTCGGGCCATGGCAGGTGCCGGTGGCGGATGTGGCGGTGACAGCACGGGATTTTGAAGGCTATGCGGGCGAGGCGATGGCGATGGGTGAGCGTACGCCGATGGCTGTGCTTAATGCACCGGCTTCGGGTCGCATGGCGATTGGTGAAGCGTTGAGTAATATCGCAGCTGCTGACATTGGCGATATCGGTCATGTCAAATTATCTGCCAACTGGATGGCGGCCTGCGGGCATGCCGGTGAAGATGCAGCCTTGTATGACACGGTCAAAGCCGTAGGCCTTGAGCTTTGTCCGGCGCTGGGTGTATCGATTCCTGTGGGTAAAGATTCGCTGTCGATGAAATCGGTGTGGCACGATGAGAGCGGCGATAGCCGTGAGATGATTTCACCGGTATCACTGATTGTTTCGGCTTTTTCGACGGTAAGCGATGTTCGCCGCACGCTGACGCCGCAGTTACGTGATGATTGCGGTGCGACTGATTTGATTCTGCTTGATCTGGGGCAGGGTAAGCATCGCATGGGCGGGTCGATACTGGCGCAGGCTTATCAGAGTTCGGGGCTGGAAACGCCAGATCTGGACGATGCCGACTTGTTCGGGAAATTCTTCCATGCCATCCAGCGCCTCAGTGCGGATGGCCATCTGCTGGCTTACCATGATCGCTCCGATGGCGGTCTGGCGGTGTGTCTGGCGGAAATGGCTTTTGCCGGGCGCGTGGGCGTGAATGTGCATCTGGATGTGCTGGCCTGTCATAGTGGTTCGAAAGATTCAGACGTGCTGTTTAACGAGGAGCTTGGTGCTGTCATTCAGATTCGTCGCAACGACCGCGAAACCGTTCTGGCGCATCTGGTGGATGAGGGGCTGGGTCCGGTTTGTCATATCATTGGTGAACTGAACGGCCATTCCCGGATGTTGATTACTTGCGATGAGCGTGTGGTACTCGATGAGCCGGTGCAGGATTTGCTCAAAGCATGGCAGGAAACCAGCTATCACATGATGCGTTTAAGGGATAACCCCGATTGCGCCGATGAGTGGTTTGAGTCGGTTGTCGATGCTCAAGGCTTAAGTGCTGATTTGAGCTTTGATGCGCAGGAAAATATCTGTCTGCCTTATGTGCATGCGGCCAGACCGAAAATGGCAGTATTGCGTGAGCAGGGCATCAATGGCCAGGTTGAAATGGCCGCTGCATTTGATCGTGCCGGATTTGAGGCGGTGGATGTGCATGTGTCCGATATTATCGAAGGTCGTGTTGCGCTGGAGAGTTTTCAGGGTCTGGTGGCATGTGGCGGTTTCTCCTTTGGTGATGTGCTGCGTGCCGGGCGCGGATGGGCCAATTCGATCCGTTTCAATGCACGGGCGCGCGATCAGTTCGATGCTTTTTTCCATCGCAAAGACACGGTTGCCCTTGGTGTTTGCAATGGCTGTCAGATGATGAGTCGTTTGAAAGATATGATTCCCGGTGCTCAGGACTGGCCGGTGTTTGAGCGTAACCGCTCCGAACAATTCGAAGCCAGACTGTTGCAGGTGGAAGTGATGGATTCGCCATCCATTTTCTTGCAGGGCATGGCCGGTTCCCGGTTGCCACTGGTGGTGGCGCATGGCGAGGGACGCGCCGTGTTTGATTCACCCGAGCAGCAACAGCGAGCGCATGCGGCACTGCGGTATGTGCATGGCGGGCAGGCTGCGACGCGTTATCCGTTTAATCCCAACGGTTCACCGGACGGGTTGACCGGCTTTACCACCGAAGATGGCCGATTCAGCATCATGATGCCGCATCCGGAGCGTTTATTCCGCACCGCCCAGTATTCATGGCATCCCGACCACTGGGGCGAAGATGGCCCATGGCTGAGAATATTCCGTAATGCCCGGGTGTGGGTGGATTAGGGCTTGTGATCCGGGAATATCCAAATGCTTTTCACCTCCTGTATCTGGCTATACAGGAGGTGAAATGATTCGAGCGTTCTTTCGCAATCGGGTAATCAAAAACGCATTTTCAGAATACATTGCGCCTGAGGGGGCGTGTTGGAGGTGGTTGTGGTGAAGGTTGATTCCCTTCATCCTTCCCGAGTTTCCCAAGCTGTTGTCTGCGATAGACGCACTGTCATTCGGTCAGGTGAGTTGCATCAGTGACATGACAGGCTGATTTATTTTGATGCGTTTATTTCTTTGCTGCGCCAGATGTCGCTTCTGATTTGAAGGAAACGGGCCAAACGACATGAAACACATTGCGCTGATATGTTACGGCGCGGTTATCGTCTTTTGCTTTAGCCTGTTCATTTTTATCATCGTTGAACTTCCCGGCAGCATTTCCCGGACCAGTTATGTTCATTTTACAGATATTCTTGATGCTTTTGTAATGGTGGTAGTTAAGGCTGCCTTGTTGATCTACCAAGTTTACCTGTTGGTGCTTATGCTTTATCAGTTTCAACGCGAACACTTTTCCTTACAAATGACGGTTCAGGCTTTTCTGCTCGGGCTATTGATCTTGTTGGCTTTTATTACCCACGCAATGATCGTTTTCGGTTTCTCATCCATTTCAGGCGCGCTGTGTCTGCTCTGCATCATCAGGTGTTACCATGCAATTCAATATCTCCGTTCGCTGAAATTGTAGAGTGAGACATTGGGGCAGGACATGTTTCGCAGTATTCATGGCATCCCGACGACCGGGGCGAAGATGGCTTATGGCTGAGAATATTCCGATCTTGCAAAGATGGACGTGTGGTTGTAAATATAGACGTAGTATCAACAGGATACGCACGCGGCCCCTGAAAATCACCCATCTTGCAAAGATAGGACTTGATAGCTATTTATTTTTCCGGTTCCAGATTTTTGCGCATGAACAGGGAATCAGATCACAGCATAGAAACCGACCTCCACTGCCTGGAACTCCGCTTTGCATCCACACGGCTGCAAACCAGACAGATGGTGAACGCCATGATGCATTCGATGGATCAAAGTGGTCAGCTCACGCCGGTGGCCGCCATCGGTGGCGCAGATCATCGTTACATCCTGATGGACGGCTATCTGCGCATCGGTAAGAGGGGTCTATCATTGTATCATTATTTGGTAAATTCAAGTTGGTACAATGATAGACCTGCCCGCGATGACTGGACATCACGAATTTGATCCAGCAAATGTGTAAATGTCAAAGCTGACCCGGACTAGAATGAAGCTGACCCGGACTACTGACCCGGACTTCCCCTTCATCGGGTGTTCCAGATGATTCATCCACGGGCACAAGCGTGATACAAAAAATCAGAATTATTCCTATATCGGTACAGGATTCAGGTTACTACCATTCATAATATGGTCGAGAGGGATTGGTGCGTATGAGAAACATTGATATATCAGGCGCTTCTTATGCGAACCCGAAGCAGAACTACCTTCTGGCAAGTCTGCCGGATATGATTTACCGCCGTCTATTGCCCGATCTGGAACTCATTCCCATGCCACTGGGGTGGTCGCTATACGAATCAGGTGATCATCAGTCATATCTCTATTTTCCTGCCACCAGTATCGTCTCGTTACTCTATGAGATGGAAAACGGGGCATCAGCTGAGATTGCAATCACCGGCAACGAAGGCTTGGTGGGCTTCTCCCTGTTTATGGGGAGGGGGGGGTGAAAGAACAACGAGCAGGGCAGTTGTGCTAAGCGAAGGCTATGGCTACCGGCTAAAGTCGAATGCACTAAAACGGGAATTCATGCTAGGTGGTCAATTCCAATACACATTACTTCGTTTCACGCAGGCGCTGATGACTCAGATGTCGCAAACAGCAGTATGCAATCGGTACCATTCACTGAATCAGCAATTATGCCGGTGGTTGTTGATGACCCTGGATCGTTTACCTGACAACCAAATACACATAACGCAAGAGTTGATCGCCAGCATGCTGGGCTTTCGTCGGGAAGGGGTGACCGTGGCGGTCGGCAGATTGAAAACGGATGGAGCCATCACCTGTACACGCGGTCACATTACTGTACTGGATCGTCCTAAGCTGGAAAAGCGGGCATGTGAATGCTACACAGTGGTAAACAAGGAGTATGATCGCTTGCTGAACATACACGGCAACGCCTGTAACGGTAGATCAAGTTCCAAAGTTGCTGTTTCGACCATCTGGGCTTAGCCGGAAACAGACTGATAAGAAATTAGGAAAGAGTAGCTGGCCCCCATTGTATAGCCCGACCCTCAGAGGGTGAATGTAGGCTCGCCTCAAAATCCTGGGGTGATGTGAAGCAGCTCTCCGCTGCTATTTATGCGATGGCAATTCAGAGAAAAGTTATCTATGTTAAGGCTGAAGGGTTCTCGGCTCATTGAGATCGAACGGTGTTTGCACCGACCACAGGGCAGAGAGGGGCAGGACTCCTCTTTTCGGGAGAGGAAAACCGCATGGGAAGAAGGTACAACCAGACATCGGATCAATTGCGCAGGCGAGCTGAGGCAGGTCTCGCCTCAGAAAACGAAGCACTGAGCGATCTCTCCCCGGATGATTGCCTGGCAATGATCCATGAATTGCGAACACACCAGATTGAACTGGAAATGCAGAACGAAGCGTTGCGCAAGGCAGAAATAGAATTAACCGATGCCCGTGAGCAATATGCCAATCTCTATAACTTTTCCCCGGTTGGTTATATCAGCCTGAGCCCCGGGCTCATGATAGAGAGGGCCAATCTGGCCATAGCCCGCATGCTCGGCGTGGAGGCCTGCTGCCTGCTGCATAAGCCATTCTCGAAATTTGTTTTTGAAGAAGATCAGGATATCTATTACCTCCACCACAGGAAGCTGGTGGGCTCTGGTTTACAGAAGGTTGCTCAATTATGGCTGATGCGAGCAGATGGCAGTACATTCTGGGCACGCCTGGAGACGATGGCGGCTCATGATTTGAACATGGATGCAGAGTCATTACTGATGGCTGTTTCTGATATAAGCCTGCAAAAAGATGCCGAGCAAATGCTGCAGCAGGACGTGGATCAGTATCGCGCCGTATTTGAAAGCATGCCGGATATCTATTACAAAACCGACCTGGAGGGGCGCTTTCAATTGCTCAGCCCCTCGTGTCTGAGATCGACCGGCTACCGGCCCGAAGAGTTGATTGGCAGGCTGGCGACTGATTTCTATGCGGACCCTGTCCAGCGCCGTGCGTTAATGGAGCAGCTCCGGCAACACGGCGAGGTGAACGACTTTGAGCTGCTGATGGTGCATAAAGACGGCTCGGGCCGGTTTGCATCAATCAGCAGCAGGTTGATCCTGGATAAGCATCGGCAGCCGATTGCGATCGAAGGCATTGTGCGTGATATCTCTGCGCGAAAGCATGCAGAAGCCAAACTGTTGGAGAGCCAGTCGAACCATGCCGAAGCACAAAAAATTGCTCAGCTTGGGCACTGGACGTTGGATCTGGTAAAAGATGAACTGCTCTGGTCGGATGAGAACTATCGCATTTTTGGGCAAGAGCCCGGGGTGCCTAACACTTATGAAACCTTTCTGGAAATAGTCCACCCTGATGATTACGAGTTTGTGAATGAGGCGTATTTGAATTCGGTCAAACACAGGTGCGTTTACGATATTGAGCATCGCCTGCTGTTGCCTGATGGAACTATCAAATGGGTGAATGAGCGATGTAAGACCACCTATGCAGCAGATGGCACCCCGCTAAAGTCTATTGGGACCACGCTGGATATCACCAAGCGCAAACAGGCCGAGATAATACGGGATGGCTTGTTGCAGGATAATCGTAGTTTGATGCGGCAGCTGATGCAGGTGCAGGAAGAGGAGCGACGACTGCTCGCCCGTGATCTGCATGATGAACTGGGGCAATTGCTGACCGGCACCGAGGCGCGAGCGGAGTTCATCGCCAGACACACCAAAAAAGCCGCACTGCGTACCGCAGCACAGGACATCATCCGGGACATCCGCATAATGTTTGACGCCAGCCACGACACGCTGTTCAGGCTGCGGCCGGCCACCCTGGATACACTGGGTCTTGCTGCCGCCCTGACTGAGCTGATCGATCAGTGGAATCAGTGTGAAGGTATTGATTGCATACTGCAGATTGACGGGCCGCTTGAGCCTTTGGATGAATTGCACGCCATCGCCATCTACAGGCTCGTTCAGGAGGGATTAACCAACGCTCTGCGCCATGGCAAGGCTGACCACATCATGGTGGATGTGAATTGCCAGTCGCCGCATGATGGTGATGCTGGCCGGGTGCGGGTCGAGATCGTCGATAACGGCAAGGGTCTGGTGGAGCAAGACAAGTCAGACGGCCTGGGTATTATCGGTATGCGCGAGCGGGTACATGCGCTGGGGGGAGTGTTTTCGATGACGCACATCGTCGGGGGTGGGGTACGCATTGAAGCGGTGCTGCCGCTGGATGATGAAGGGTTACTGTAGCGATGACATCAGGGAGAATTCGCATCCAGCTTGCCGACGATCATGAAATCGTACGTGCAGGCTTTCGTCATCTGCTGGAAAAAGAGCACGATATGCAGGTGGTGGCAGAATCGGCCACAGGCAAGCAGGCCTGTCGCGATTATGAGAGATGTCAACCTGATATACTCATTCTGGACATCTCACTGCCCGATATCAGCGGCATTGAAGTGATTCGTCGCATCCTGCAGCGAGATTCCGGTGCACGCATACTGGTATTCAGCATGCATGTCGGCATGGTGGCAGAACATGCCATGAAGAAGGGAGCCTGCGGCTATATCTGCAAGCGCAGTGGAGCCGGAGCGCTGATATCGGCTGTTCGCCATATCATACGGGGTGGACGTTACCTTGATGACAATGCGAATGTGCGAATGCCGCTACAGTTGATCGAAGCAGTCAAGTCGCCGGCGGGTCCGCTATCCAGGCGTGAACTTGAAATCTGCCTGCTGCTGACCGAGGGAAAGAGTGTAGCTGAAATCGGCGAGTTGTTGCATGTGAGCGTCAAGACAGTCTATACCCATCGTCAGCATATCATGGATAAGCTGGGCGTTACGACGATTGTCGAACTTTCCCAGGTGGCTGCCCGACTGGGAATCCAGAGTGATGGCTGATTATTTCGCATTCGCTGCGGCAAACAGCATTAAGAGCGTAGCAATTTAGGGAAGCGCTGATTTATTCAGCGTTTGTAAGCAAAGGAAAGGGAAAATCGGGGACAGTATACTCTTTTCGGATCGTGCAGGGATGATTGGGCGTTAAATGAATATACTAATGGGATGGTCCGTTCCGCTCCCATACGGCATCAAAATGTGCCATAATAGTTGAGTCCGGTGAGGACAACTATTAACCAAGGAGCGAAACGAGCCATGAAAAACATTAGCAGAAATAAAATGATTACGACAGTTGGTATTGATTTAGCGAAGGGTGTTTTCACCTTCATGGAGTAGATGCTCAGGGTGAATTTGTTGTTCGCAAACGATTAAACCGAAGTAAACTCATAGAATTCATGGCACAACTGACTACATGTCTGGTTGCCATGGAAGCATGTGGCGGCTCTCATTATTGGGCACGAAAGTTTGAAGATATGGGGCATGATGTGCGCTTAATAAGCCCTCAGTTTGTGAAACCATATGTGAAAAGTAATAAGAATGATGAGGCAGATGCCGAAGCAATATGCGAAGCAGTGCAGCGACCTAATATGCGTTTTGTACCCATTAAAAATATTGAACAACAGGATATTCAAAGCATTCATCGGGCAAGAGAGCAAGTGGTATGCAGACGCACAGCTCAAGGCAATCAGATACGCGGGTTATTGATGGAATACGGGCTGGTTATTCCTCAAGGTCGAAAAGTTTTAT
>PFXG01000056.1 GCA_002791545.1 Zetaproteobacteria bacterium CG_4_9_14_3_um_filter_49_83 | reverse complement strand
AAATCTCCGCCTCGGATGCGCTTACCGCCATCTTTACTGGCGATGCAAACGCTGCAATCTCTTTGATTGCTCAGAGGGCTGAATAGTTACTAAAAATCTGAGTATTGGTCAGCGTGTTGGCTATTTTAATACTATGTTTTATTGGATCTTCGGTTTGGCGCATGTGATTTTTATTCTTTCGCCAGCGATGGCGCTGATTTTCGGGGCTATTCTGTTTTCGGCACCGCCGACAGAGATTTTCCTGTATGTTGTACCTTATTTATTGGCTATTTATCTGTCGATGCACATGCTCTATGGACATGTGCGCTGGCTTTTTGTTTCAGAAATATATGAGACCATTCAATCATTTTTAACGATTCTGGCACCATTGAAAACCTTGATTTCTCCGGCTGGTAAAATGTTCTACGTTACGCCTAAGGAAGAATCGCTGGAGCATGATTCGATTTCCACCCTGACGCTGAATTTCTACATTCTTATTTCTCTGCTGCTGTTAGCTACGGGTCTGGGGATTTATCATTTGGTAACAGATGCTCAGGGTGTTGAGTATTATCTGGTTTCACTATTGTGGAACTGCTTTAACATGCTGTTTGTTCTGGCGGCTCTTGGCGCAATGGTTGAGTTGAAACAGCAACGCCACAGGCCCAGAGTAAATATTAATGAAGTAGTAACCGTCAATTTTGACGGGAAATTTATTCCATCCAATGTTGAAAATATGACGGAAGATGGTGCGTTGATTCGCCTGCCGGATTGGGCTGATTTGCAGAATGTAGAGCAGGGTAAATTAATTCTGCATAAGAATAATGCTATTCAGGGAAATGAAACCCAAATTCTGGGTGGGCTCAGAGAAATTCCTTTCCGGGTGGTGCGTGTTCATCCAATTGAAGAAGGTGGAGAAAAGGCTGTTCAAATTGGTGTTTGTTTTGAATATGAAAGCGTGGCGCAAAGACGAACAGTTGTGGCATTTGTTTATGGCGACAGTGAACGCTGGAAAAAGACACTGAAGAGCCGCAATCAACCTTCATCGCTTTGGCAGGGTACTTATTTTCTTTTCTCAGCGGTTGGAAAAGGGTTATATCACTTGAAGTTTGCAGTGACTCAAGTCATCAAAAGAAAGCCTGTATTTCGGGCAGCTCCAGGGACAGATCTATGATGTATGCTATGAAAAGAAGTATGTGGATGTTGATGACTGCTTTTATGCTGGGTTTTGCTTTTAATGGAAGCGCCTTTGCTGAAGGCCCCGATGCGGCAGACACTGCTGTTGCAGGTGCCAATGCTGATGTGATTATCGAGGAAACGGTGATCAATCAGAGCGACAATCAGGACATGAGTCAGGACATGAATCAGGAAGTTGAAATGACCAGTCAGCCTCCTCAGGCCGCTCCTGAGTTGACCGGAGAAAGCTGGAGTCAAAGAGCACCGTTGCAGCGTTTTGTGCAGGCCGATCAGGGACGCTTTTTGTTTTTAAGGCAAGCCAGATCCACACATTCATTCTTTATTCCTGTTCCATACCGACTGGATCCAACAAAAATGATGGTGCATCTTGAATTCAATAATTCAAATGCCTTGCTGGCCAATCGCTCCCAAATCATGTTACGCATGAATGGCGGTGTATTTGCTCAGGCTCATCTGGATCCGATTTTTCCTGACGGATCAATGGATGTGGCTGTGCCATTAACGTTGTTGAATTCATCCGACAACGAGCTGCTTATCGAAGTGGCTCAGCATTATTTGATGGAATGTGAAGATCCGGGTAGTCCTGAGTTATGGACCTCGGTGGATCTGGAAAAATCATACGTCGATCTCTCCGGTGCTTTGAAGACAGTGCAATCCAGTTTTGCTGAGGTTGATCATATATTGGGAGAATCCGGTTGGATTCCGCAGACGCTGACCATCTTGTTTGCCAGTGACGATGCGGCACATATCCATGCCGGAACTGTTCTCAGTCAGGGTCTGGCTCTGCGCAACAAGTCGCAACCAACCTGGATCAAAGCCAAACGCTGGACAGACGGGGTCAGCCTGGAAGAGCAAGCCTCTGGCGATATTATCGTGATTGGTACACGTGATGAGTGGGCAGATAAACTGAATCTGGCGGCGGCAAAAGATGGTGCCATTGGCCAGATGTTGATTCAACCCAGAGAAGGAGACGCATCGCACTTTGTTTTAGGCGTTGTTGCTGAAGAAAGCAGTAAGTTATTTGATTTGAGTAAAGCTTTTGCCTGGTCCTCATTACCCGCCAATGAGCAATCGGTGATTCAGGTTTTCGATATAAAAATGCCTGAGCCGACACAATACACTTCACACGTAGCCGTCATGGAAGGGCATGAATATCACCTCTCACATCTGGGTTTTAAATCGACAACCCTCAGAGGACTTGTTGATCAGACGCATGTTGATGTCTGGATTCCGGCAGATTTGTTTGCGACCAGTCATATGAATGTTGAACTGAAATTACACTTCAGTTATGGTGCTGCACTGCGAGCGGATTCTGTGCTGAATATTTTTCACAATGGTAAATTTATCCGTGGGGTTTCACTGGCGGATGAGCGTGGTCTGACGGTTGAAGATTACCTGATCAAAATTCCTCTGGCTTCACTGAGTCCCGGCAAGAACCGATTTGAGTTCCAGAGCCGGATGTTTGCTTACACAGGCTCCAATTGTACAACCGGCAATACGGAAAACCTTCTGTTCACCTTGTTTGACGACTCAACCATCAGTATTCCTAACACGAATCGTTTTGTTGAGATGCCGGAGATTAATCTGTTGACTCGAACAGGGTTTCCTTATGCAGATCAGCTAGATAGCAAGCCTGTTATTCAGGTTTCGGCATTTTCCGATGCTATGTTGGGGGCGGCCTGGACCTTTGCTGCACGTATGGCACAAGTTAGAGAGGCCGTGGTTGAGCCGTTAACGGTGGTGGTCGATGCTTCAGATCGTCCGAATATTATCCGCCTCTCTACGGTGCGTGAAGTTTCTGAAGATTTCTGGGCTAAAGCTCCGGTACATCTGGGTGAGAGCGGTTTTATCAACCATCCAACGCTGGCTAATCCGAATATTATGGGCAGAAAGTCAGATAGCTGGAGGCACCAGATGTCACAACTTCTCGATGCCAGTGTTTCTGATGCACCCGAATATCTGAAACGATCCAGTGTTGTTCGCATCTCTGAAGATGTGACACTGTTTAATTCAGCAGCCATGATGCAATTAGAAAACCCCGAGCATGCGAAAGGAACACTCACGCTGATTGTTTCCGACAGCGAAGAATCACTGGAGCAGGGTGTGCACAGACTGGTCGAAATCTGGGATCAGCTTGGATATGTTTCTGGTGATCTGGTGGTTTGGGGAGAAGCTACTAAAGAAGGTGCACCTGATTTCTGGAGTGCCCATATCGATCAGCATCATTACCACGTTGGCACGATGCCACGTTGGGATCGATTGTCGTATTACGCAATTAAATATACCGGCTTTTTGATTGCTTTGCTGTTCGGTATGTTCGTAGTCATGGCTTTAATTACCCGTTGGGTGTTGATTTACTATCGAAGAAATGAACACCCCACCATTGAGCCATGATGAAGTTATCTCCATGTTGTTTTTCTCAAGGTATCGATGGATCAAGGGACTTACTCTTGCCATGTTGATCTCTTGCAGTCAGTCAGCGCCACCAGCCATGAAGTTCAGTGATTGGGATACTTTTAAAGGAAGGTTTGTAACATCTGAAGGGCGTGTGATAGATAATGCGCAGTCACATGTGACACATTCGGAATCACAGGCTTATGGGATGTTATTCTCGGTGGCCTTTAATGACCGGGAAACATTTGAAAGCATTTGGAAATGGACGAAGCTCCACTTACAGGTTCGCTCCGGTGACCGGATGCTGGCATGGTTGTGGGATCCGAAAACGGGTAAAGTAGCAGATCTGAATAATGCAAGCGATGGCGATATCGTGGCGGCATGGGCGCTGATTCGTGCTTCTGAAACGTGGCAATCTCAGGCATATGCTGATGAAGCCAGGCAGATTCTGGAGTCGGTCAAGTCATTGCTCGTTCATATGCGTGGACTGGATATGTTGCTGCCCGGCTCAGAGGGATTTGAAAGTCAGGGATTTGTCACAGTTAATCCTTCTTATTGGATTTTTCCTGCATACAGGGCATTTGCTGCTTTTGATCCGCAAGGCCCCTGGTTGAAACTTGAACGTGATGCATCAGCCCTGCTGGCTGAGGCCAGGTATGGCATCTGGCATTTGCCGCCGGACTGGCTGGATGTATCAGAGCTGGGCATCAATGTTTCCGCTCAACGTCCTGCCTGGTTCAGTTATGATGCTATTCGGGTGCCATTATTTATGAGCTGGGCGGGCATTCATCAACCGGCCAGAGATTTTACTGCATTCTGGCATACATTTGGTTCACTCAGCCTTGTTCCTGACAGGGTGGAACTTCATAATGATTTTATACATTTCGATACGATTTTTCGGGCTGGCTCTCAAATCGATCGTCTATGCAGATATGCGCTTGACGCGACAGATGGTCCGGAGACATATCCGCAAGTGCAATGGCATGCAGACACAAGCTATTTTGATGCGAGTTTAATGATGATGAGTCAGATGGCATGGTTGGAACTGGATGCGATAAACAAGATACATCATCGGCAGGTGGCAAATTGATGAACAGGGTTACTGGACTACTGATGGCCGTGTGTATGCTGGTTGCCTTTGAGGCGGTGGCAGCTAATACGGCAACTGAAGAGATTAGCTCGAATAACAAGCAGCCGGATCAGGCTGAGGTTCAAAATATTGAAGTGCAACGCACTCAACGCAGTGTCGTTGAAATTCAACGACAGACCGAAGAGCAAATTCAGCAGCGTAAAGAGGCGGCTGCATCATTCAGGCCCGATGAAGAGGCTCTGTGGCAACTGTATGAACAGGGTGATTTGCCCGGGTTGCGTAAGGCTATAGTTGAGAGAACCCAGCAGCAGCCGCAGTGGAAAATGTCTGATGAATTACTTCAGGCCATGCAACAAAAAGATACCGATGAGCGTATGTTGTGGAATCTGTATCACCAGAAAAAATACGCTGAAGTGTATCGTCGGATGGATGAACTGACGAAACTCTATCCGGGCTGGGCTCCTTCCGAAGGATTGGTTGAAGCACTTCAGGCCGCCAGAAATGATGAACGGGAAATCTGGATGCTGGTGAAAGAGGGTGAAGTTGAGCAGGCCGAAGCTGTGATCGCTGAGCGGCATCAATTCGACAAACAATGGGAACCATCCAAGAACCTGAAAACGGCTATCAGGCAGCTGAAGACAGATGAAAGGCCACTGTGGGAGTTGTTACATCAGGGTGATGAAACGGCATTACAGCAGAGGGTTGCACTGTTGAAACAACAATTTCCGGATTGGGAAATGTCCAATGAACTACGCGCTGCAATTGAACATCCCGATGGCACTGATACTGCAATATGGGATGCAATTCACGAACAGAAATTCGAAGATGCCAGTAAAGCTATGCATGATCGCCAGCAGGCCAATCCTGACTGGCAACCTTCGGAAGACATGCGCAGTGCTTTGCATAATGGCGTTGTTGATGCGCGGCTGAGCCATGCCAATAAAAACAAGAACTGGGCACAGGTTCTACGTATCCAGAGTGATTACAAAGATGCTTTTGATTGTTCTCATTATTACCGCCGCTTCACCCTTGCCGATGCTTTGATGCAGAAGGGGGATGCCAATGCAGCGACTGAGGTCTATGAAAGCTCTCTCTGGCAGTGTAAGGAATATATTCGTCTTGATACGATTGAGCATGCATTGGACCGCTTACCGGCAGAAAATCTCGTGCCATTGTTCGACGTGTTGCAAACACGCAAGGATAGTAAGCTTGCCAAACCTCGTATGGCCATGGCCCGTTATCGGTTTGTTATGAAAAAGGGCATTGAACAAAAAGATTTGCCAGCCCTGCTTAGTGATGAACCCTACCTTATGGCTTCAGGTGATGAAAAAGTGGTATCGTCATTGGCATGGAATTATTTGGCAGTCGGTGAGCATGCACGCGCCCTGCATTTGTTTCAACAGGCCAGAAAAGTATCAGATTATGATGATCTGCTGAAAGGTGAAATTCTGGCTCTGGACAGAATGGATGATATGCAGGCTTTAAAGAATTTGATCCTGCAACAGCACGACCGTCTGAAAAAAGCCGGATTACTTGAGGACGTATTACCTTTGCTGGCTAAGGCCTGTTCATCGAAGGCCGAGGAACAGTGCAAAGTACAAGCTCTCACGGAATTGGAAACGTATCGTCCCTTAACTGCCGATGAGTCAGAAGTTATCGCCTGGGGCTTGTATAATGTGGATCGTTATGCGGAAGCTGCTGATCGTTTCGCTGAATTGTATACAGTGGATGCAAGTGAGAATATGACAAAGGGGGTGTACATCAGCGCCCACAAAACAGGGCAGATGGATCGGGCTTATCAACTGGCTGAAGACATAGGCGGACCGCTGGTCGAGCTGCTTGAGAATAGATTTGGTGACGAGATGTACACACGTAAACGATTCCATGCGGCTCAGGCGATGGCTAAAGAGCCCGTGCCGGAATTAGAGAATGTGGATTCATCATTTGTCAGGGGCGGTTACCGTATGAGCGTAAACCGTAGGCCTGGGATCGAACCGGTGAGATTAAAGCTGCATCGTCAGGATTACGTTCTGAAAGGCAAAGATTACCTGGATGACAAGCTCAGTACTTCATTGTCAGTCGAGGTAGATCGGATATATCTGGATTCCGGCCCATCGATTGTGTTTCCGGGTGATCTGGTAGGTACGGCTCCGATTATTCCAATTGCCCCCATACATAATGTAAAGGTCAATATTCAGGGCTATGAATGGCAAGTCGGCTATGAACATGAAGGTTGGCGCTCTCACTATTTTCATATTGGTCAGGGACTGATCGGAGGTCCTGTCGCCGCAAAAATAAAGGGTGATCTGGGCATGGTTCAGCAACTGGATCAGGGTTTTGTGGGTGTCAAAGCTTACATTGAACCCGTCCGTGATTTTCTGGTTACCTACGCCGGATTGCAAGACCCGTTTGGCGGACAGCGGTGGGGCAAGACCATGCGCTACGGTTTATTAACTGAAGGTTATAATAAAATTCCGAATTTTGACTGGGCTGACTCTTTTGGTATCAGTTATCAGGTGAAGGGTGAGTTTCTTAAAGGCAGTAATGTTCATTTTAACAGCCACTATAGCGCTGATCTCAGCCTGCCATACAGTTTTAGATATCGTCAGTCGATCATTTCTGTTGGCCCTGACGTTCGTGTTGAACGTTATCGTGCAAACCACCAGCATTTCACCATCGGTTACGGTGGTTATTTCAGCCCGCAACACTGGATTACATATGGCGTGAATGGACAAATTGTTTCCGATGAAGCTATGGATCACAGTTATCGTGTATTTGCATCATCCGGCTATCAGATTGCCACACAGGATGGATCGGCTGTATTACCGTTGACTCCGGATGGGCGAATGTATCCGACAACTAAGATTAAACAGCGATCCGATTCAATTGAGGCGCAATTCCTGCAGAAAGTAACGCCGAATCTTCATGTTGAAGTCGGTGCAAAATCATCCCGTAGCAGTCTGGCGCAATTGGGCGTCATATCTAACTTTACGACATTGCAAGCGCACATCTTTGCCACTTGGTATTTTGATCCAAGGCCGACAACTTTCAGCAGCGATTTAGAGACGTTTCGTTAAGTGACTATAGATGAATGAACGAATCCAAAGATGAATCCAGATCGACGGCAACTGCTAGTCATGCTGGCAGCACTCACGGTTTCGTTGCCTGCCATACCCGGTTTTTTATGGGCAACGGCGGCAGCGAATGACAAGGATGCTTCACCCTGTATTAATGGCAGTGAAGAGGCGCTGGATGTGTTCATGGAACTATCGCATCGCCTAACTTCGTCAAGTGAACTTGACCGCAAAACAGGTCAGCAAATATTGCAGCAAATGAACAGCGAGCCGTGGGGGCCGGAGCACATGCAACGTGTGCTGGATAAAATAGATGCTGGCGGAAATAAAAAAGACATCACAGAAATTTTCGCTACGTTTGATGATGCAGAGCTATGGTTCGCCGGACATTTGATCACCACATGGGTCACCGGCATGTATTTTCATGAATCACGTAATATGGTCATCAGCTACGATCATGCTTTGATGTTTTCAGCTTTTCGCGATATTTATCCGCAACCCAATCACTGCAACAGTGAATTTGCTTATTGGCAGGTGGCACCATTACAGCAATAAAGATTAAAAAGCCGAATCCGCACGTGCACTGCGCCATCATAGGCTCGGGTGTTGCCGGAGCATTGCTTGCAAGGACTGTTGCCGCAGCCGGTCGCAGCGTCCACATTCTGGAGGCGGGTGGTTCAATTGCACGTCATCTGGCGGTAGATACGTATCAGGGCGCGCTGGACAGGAATCTGACGTCTCCTTTTCCGGAGTGGCCCAAAGCACCGTACCCGCGTGATAACGATCCAAAAGCGTACTACGGCGACCAGTCACCTGAATTTCATCCGAGTTTTATAAAGGGGGTCGGTGGAACCACTTGGCACTGGACGGGCATGACGCCACGCTTTCTGCCGCGTGATTTTAAACTCAAAACCCATTATCAGATTGGAGATGACTGGCCTATCAGTTACGAAGAGCTGGAGCGCTATTATGTGAAAGCAGAAAAGGCATTGGGCGTGGCGGGTAACAGTGACAACGATCATGGTTCTCCACGCAGTGATAAATATCCGATGCCTGCGATTCCGATGCCTTATAGTGATCAGGTGGTTGCCAGGCGCTTAAAGGCACTTGGCATTGAAGTGGATGCTATGCCAGCGGCAAGAAACAGTCGGGAATATCATGATCGTCCGGCTTGTTGCGGCTACGGCACATGTACACCTATTTGCCCGATAGGTGCAACTTACAGCGCCGATACAGATATCCGCAAGGCTGTCGAATTGGGAGCTGAACTGACCACTAATGCTGTTGTAAGTAAACTTGAGGTTGATCCTGCCGGTCGAATCTCACGTGCATATTTCAAGCGTCCGGATGGAAGTACACATTATATTTCAGCTGACAATTTTGTGCTGGCATGTGGCACCATAGAAACGGCTCGTCTGTTATTGATGTCAGCCGCTGAAAACTGTCCCGATGGAGTGGCCAATCGATCGGGTATGGTTGGCAGAAATTTAATGGACCATGTATTGATGCAGTGCAACTATGTGATGGAAGAGCCCTTGTATATGGGAAGAGGCCCGTTAAGTGTGAGTACGGTTCTGACCGGTAGGGATGGGGATTTCAGGAAGAGTCATGCTGCGGCCAAGATTTTTCTTGGCAATGATCGCAACGTCGGTCTGGTAGCGGCTGATTTGCTGGCTGATGCGGAGAATTTTCCGGACATTCTGGATAAAATGCGCCACCGCTTAATTCATAAAGGGATGATCGGCGCAGAGATTGAACAGCTTCCATTGACCTCCAACCGGGTACAACTGGATAAAACCCGCTTGGATCATCATGGGTTGCCGATGCCGACGATTCAACTGGAACTCAGTGATTATACGCTTCGTGGTGTAAAAAAGTGGCAGCGTTACCTCACGGATCTGGTAGAACAAATTGGCGGCAACAATGCAGAGGTGAAAACCAGTCTGACTTCACATCACACGTGTGGTACAGCAAGAATGGGCGATGGCCCGAGACATTCAGTGGTCGATAAGCATTGCCGTGCGCATGAGTATCCTAATTTGTTCGTCATTGGCGGAAGTGTGTTTCCAACGATTGGTACGGCCAATCCTACGTTGACGATTGCGGCACTGGCTTTACGTCTGGCTGATCATATCAAAAAATATTGAAAATCATACGGCATGAATCTGATGCAGAAACAGGTTGTAAATGAATATCTACGAAAAACCGCTGGAATTACTCAGTCACGATGAATGGGAGCAGCTTTGCGATGGCTGTGCTTTGTGCTGTATGCACAAATTTGAAGATGAGGATACCGGTGAATTGTTGCTGACGACAGTAGCTTGTCGTTTGCTGGATACGAGCACATGCCGATGTCGCCAATATGAGGATCGTATGGAGAGCGTTCCGTCATGTTTGCAAATTCGTCATTTCACAAAAGATCAATATCGCTGGCTGCCAGAAACCTGTGCCTACCGGTTGCGTTTTGAAAGCAAGCCATTGTTACCCTGGCACCCGCTGCTAAGCGGTGATAAGGAAAGTGTGCATGAAGCATTCATATCACTTCGCGACCAGTGTGTATCAGAAATAGAGGTGGATGAAGATGATATTCCTTCATTTATAATTGATGATGATTTATAAAGTTGAAATATCTATCTCATAAAGTGCGTGCATGCCGGTTTTACCTTTGAGTTCAGCGCTATAAATGGACGAAGCAGGAATCGCATCCTGTAATTGAGCGTATGCTGCCTCGGAAAGAAGCAATCGGGAGCCGAACTGCTTATTGGCCTGTTCAATTCTGCTGGCAAGATTGACTGTATCACCAATGGCGGCAATTTTATGCATGGCTCCGGTATTGAATTGACCGACAATGGCAGGTCCGTAGTGAATGCCGGCGCGAATTGAAAATGACCGTTGATACATTTTGCGCAGGTGCTGGTTAAAATCTTTCAATGCTGCATGAATAGCTTTCACTGCATTGACAGCATCCAGTACTGACTCTTTTTGTTTTTTGCATACGCCAAAAAGAACCAGCATGCCGTCGCCGGCCACATCACTGATAACTCCATGATGTTCAGTAATAATCTGGTTCATAGTCAGGTAATAACGGTTTAAAATATGAACAACATCATAAGCAGGTAGTGATTCTGCAAACGGTGTGTAATTCTCCAAATCCACAAACACCACAGCGATGTCTTTCTCATGGCCCATTGAATTCTCATTCTGGCTGCTGAGCTGATTCCGGATAATCCGGGTATCGAGATCGTCGATGACAAGGCGCCGAATCGATATATGGCCCTGAACCGTTGTTTGACAAGCAAGACGAACATTGTCGGGTAAATCAAGCATGGCTTGCATGCTTTGTTCTGCCTCGTTTCTTGACTGACAATTCTCCAAACCTCCGAGAACATGAATCCGGCATGTGGAGCAACGGGCATGGCCACCGCAGACATGGGTATGCTTAATGCCGGCCCGAAGGGAAGATTGCAGAATGGTTTCATGCTCTAAAGCAATCATTTCAACCTGGTCTGTGTTGGAAAATATCGTATTCATATCGTTTCTGAGACCTCTTAATCAATCGCCATGATGAAGAAATAAATCATGATGTCTTGCGCTAAGATAACACTGTTTCGAGTTGCTGAGCAGGCTGATTAAATCACATTTCAGATGAATTTACACAATTTTACACAAAACGGGCATAAGCATTACAAATAACAGGCATACCTTCTAACTATCGGGTAAATGGTTTCACAGGAGGTCTGCCATGCG
>PFXG01000059.1 GCA_002791545.1 Zetaproteobacteria bacterium CG_4_9_14_3_um_filter_49_83 | reverse complement strand
CCGTCAGAGACTGCGTGCTGCTGACGATCTCATACTTGAGGGTCCAAAGTGTAGACTTATAATCGGACAGCGACTTAGACCATGTGATAGTGTCACCTGATACGATCGACACCGGCTCCGTCGTTGGAACGGCGGCCATGTTTTTTAATTTCCTTCTTCGGCTTTAATCATTTCCAACCCCCGACAAATCCACTTTTTTTCCTGCTTCCAGACTTGGCCTTATTGTCGCGTCGCGATGGTGCGACAGCTTCTCCTTGGTCAATATCAGGTACAATTGTACTCACACTATGCTGATTGTAAAGGGAGTTTGCTTTTCGCTCAAGAACATCCATGTTTGCGTTTAGGATATCGAATGCAGCCAGCGCATAGACACGGCAATCAAGAGCCTCGTTTCGACGGCTAGCACTCTTCTTTACCCAAGCCCTTGTTGCGATGCCCTTAATCCACTTGGAGACAGCCTTTTCCGACGTCATCTGCTCGAAATAGCACTTATCCCGGCCAACAGGAAAATGGCAATAACCGGGGCCATACTCCTGTATGCGTAATCTGGAATACACCATGTCCTTTGCTGTGTCAACGCCAACAGGAAAGAGATGAACCTTGGCTGTATTGCTCCTCGATGGCCGACCGACAAGCGGACGGCCTGCGCCGCCTACACCTTTGATCGCATATACCCTGCGCCGGTATCGCGACTTGCAGAACATGTAAACCTCTTGCGTATGATGCCCACCCGTGTCGATACAAGCAGATGCCACCCTGAGCATGCCGCCGTCATCGAGTGTAAACGCCCTTGCGAGCTGATCATCAAGCTGTTCCCACACATAAGTAGCCGCTGGATCACCATGTAAAACAACATAGTCAAGGCTCCATGACTCCCGGTCGCGGCCCCATCCGACAAACTCAAGCTCAAGCCGATCATCCTGAACGTCTACGCCAGCAGTGATGCAAAGCACACCGTCAGGGGCATCTGCATTGTATACCTCACAGCGGCTGATTAACTCATCGTCACCAATTGATTCGCCGCCGTCGTCCCATGTCTGCCCTAACGCCGTGTTTATCCACGTTTGTAGAGTCTCAGGAAGCTTTTTGGCTTCCATAAAGTTTAAAGCCATCTCGCCGAATGTCGCCCACGGAGAGTATGCCTCCCATATGTGGAAGCCTGCGATTCTGCTGCTTGGGTTAGATGCTACCCACTCCCCAAGCTTGAGCATGTCGAACTTATCCCTGTCGGTAATCTCACTGCCGCAACTCTGACACCAGTACGACGCTTTTTCCGGCTCACCGTCAGGCCACTGTACATTAGCCCACTCGAATTTAATCATATCTGAACAGTGCGGACAAGGCATCCGATAATAGCGCTGGTCTGAACTCAGGAATGCGGACTCGATGCGGCTTCGGTATTTAATCGTTGGTGTCGAGCCAATAAGCAGCTTTCGGTTATGGAATGTTGTCGTGCGTTTTCTCGCCAACGACACAGGATCACCCTCTGCACCAGCAGACGCAGGAAACCTATCAACCTCATCGCACATGACAATCCTAATGGGCCGTGATGCAAGGGATGCCGGAGAGTTGGCCCCGGCCATCGTTATGTGCCCGCCCGCGAACTGCTTATGCAGAATTGTTGTCGAACTATCCCTTGACCGGGCATCTTTAACCAGACCACGCAAGGACGGCGTATCACGCAGCATTGGGGCAAGTCTGTCCTTTGACCATGTCTGCGCCATCTCAAGGGTTGGCTGTAGCAGAAGCATGGGGCTCGGGTCTTGGTGGATGTAGTATCCAACGCAATTATTCAGCATCTCCGTCCAGCCAACCTGCGCTGACTTCATAACCACGACCTCTGGCACCATAGGGTCTGACATGGCATCCATGATGCCACGCTGGAAAGGAGCGCGTGACGTTCGCCAGCGACCGGCCTCCGAGCTCGATTCGGCAGACAACCGCCTATAGGCGTCTGCCCAATCAGATAATGCAAGGTCAGGTGGTGGCCTCCATAAGCTCATCTTTCTTCGTAACTTACTCACTATCACGTGCAAGCTCCTCTAATGCCTCGTAGACAAGTATCTTCGCCTCTGCTTCAGCAGCAATGGCCCTATCTGGAGCAATCGCAAGGGCTAGACGCTTTGGGAGGTTGAGTATCTTTGACCGGCATTCCGAAATCATCTTACCTAACTCATCAGCGACAACATCAGCGTCAACAAGACGCAGCTCTTTCTCTGCTATTTCCATCTCCATCTTGTCAGCCTGCGCCTTCTTGAACCTTGCTGACTCAGCATTAAGATCAAGGTCTAAAATCTCGCCATTGCCGATAGTGCTGCGGTAGAGCGCATTCAGCACGTCCTCCGAATTGTATACCTTGGCGTTGCCTTCGCGCCTCAGCATTTTTATGCCTGCATCACTTATGCGTTTGGTTACAGCGTGCCGGTCGCGTCCTGTGATACATGCTATCTCAGATATGGAGAGCGGCCTCATGTGATCCTATTGATATCAGACGTGATTATTTTATCCAGCTTTAACTTGAATAACGACCCATAATC
>PFXG01000029.1 GCA_002791545.1 Zetaproteobacteria bacterium CG_4_9_14_3_um_filter_49_83 | reverse complement strand
CACCAACTTCGACTTCACCAAAGCAAATATGGAATTAACAAAATAATCATTTTCGTTACAAATGATCCTTATGATTTTAATGCGATTGCCCTGAAAACTTCAGTCAGAATCAATACAACGATCAAAATTGTTCCTAGCATATCGTTCCTCCGTGCAGCAATGATTTAACTTTTGTAAACTAACGTGCCTATCAGCTTTATTGGCTCCGCCCTTGTATGGCATTGACAAGAATCATGATAATCACAATCACCAGCAGTATATGGCTCAGCCCGCCCATCGTATAACTGGTGACCAGACCCGGCACCCATAGAATAAGCAGTGCCACAACAATGCACCTTTCTTTCGGGTTACCAGAAATCGCCGAGTGTGGTTACAGCGGAAACGCACCTGCACTCGACTTTTCACAGTCTATTTGGGCTAGTCGCTGGTCATCTTGTTTTTTACGCTGTGCACGCCATCTATGTCATTGACATATTTTGTGACCAAGTCGATTTCGGCGGCGTTCTTGGCCTTGCCACGCAAGGTGACCACACCATTTTTAGTCTCGACCTTGGTTTGAACAGCGCTGGTTGAGCGATGGCTCAGCAACACCATTTTCACCTCGGCAGTAATGGAGGCATCATCAATCTTTTCGCTCAGCGTTGCGTTCTCTTTTTGCGTGCCTGAGACGGTCATCTTATTGTTAACGTCATTGACCCCCTCGATATCCTTGGCGTATTCGGTCGTCAGGCTCTTTTCTGCTTGGCTCGTAGCTTTGCCTTGCAGGATGACAATGCCATTTTTGGCGGATACTTCGGTCATGGCGCTCACGTTGCGGTGGAAAAGGAGAGTGGTTTTCACTTTTGTAATAAGCCACGCATCCGAGTACTCGGCGGGTTGTTCCCCCTTCACTTTCAACTTATTGTCGACGCTCTTGACGCCAGGCAGACCTGCCACGGTGTCCTGAGCCAATGATTGGTGGGATGCTTGGCTAACGGTCCCCGTCAAGGTGACGACTCCACCTTCTGATTCGACTTTAATATCATCGCTTTTAAGATAGGTCTTGAACACATGCGACTGATTGGCGGATGATTCGATGCGGTTATCCATGTTGGATGCCAGCACCGACATGCTGGTCATCAGCATCGCCGCCACAACCGCCAACAACGTTACAGAATATTTAGATTTCATTGGTTTAACTCCTTTTTGTTGTTGAATCATGGATTTTCCGTGAGAGATGGTATCGATATAGATGCAGCTGCGGACGCAAGACCCGACAATGCATCGCGCTACTCACCCCTAATTCCCCACGACTTTCTCGACTTGGCCTAGCTTTTTTTGAACCTTGCCGGCGATTTTTTCACCTACGCCTTCGGCTTCCAACTCTTGATCATCGATTAGCTTCCCAGCAGTCTCCTTGACCTTTCCTTTCACTGCGTGAAACGTGCCATCTGCCTGATTCTTCGTACTGTGTTTCATGCTATATCTCCTTTTTTCGCCATAAATTACTCCGAACAGCGTAGAGACTAAGTGAGGTGATCGTGAATTGTCTGTTCGAGAACGCACGTAAGAAGTTTGATCCTAATCAATGCTGATAACGAAATGGGCGAGGGGTCTGATACCGTTCTTGGCAGTCAAGCGTTTTTCGCCTGAAATTCAGAACTAAACGGCTGGTCATTTTTCAACAAGAGTGGATCAGGCGTGGCATTTACACATTCTTTTGCCAGCGCTAGCAAGCATGCGTAAATGTTAGTTTGCATCATTTTTATCGCTAAGGGCTTCACATGCTGTCATTAGATCAAAATAATAAACTGCGCAGTGCCAAACATCTTGTGCTGTTGCGGTGTGAACATCGCCCCTGAATTTTTTTCAAAAAGATTAAACATTGAGCTGCACCATCCTTGATAAACATGCTTTAGTGTGTGCCTTTTCCAATATCAGTTGTAAGATTACGATGAAGATTGTGGGTAATGATTGATGGTAATGGTTGATGGTAATGGTTGGCGACGATGAGGGGAGGAGAGAGCGATGATTTATCAAGGAAGCTGCCATTGCGGTGCCATAAGATTTGAGGTTGAGGCACCGGCGCATATTGAGGCAGATCGCTGCAACTGCTCGATCTGCACGAAGTCAGGTTTTCTGCATCTCATTGTTCCGCTGAGCCATTTTCGACTGCTTTCGGGCGAAGACAATATCACCACCTACCAATTTAATACTGGTATTGCCAAACATACCTTCTGCAAAACTTGCGGCATCAAACCCTTCTATACACCACGCTCTAATCCCGACGGCATCGGTATTAACGTCCATTGCCTTGATACATTCCCAACATCACTAACCATCACCGATTTCGATGGGCAAAATTGGGAAGCCAATGTCCATAAGGTGCAGCATAAGAGCAGGGATAACTGACAGTATTGCGCGTCAACAACGAGGAGGGCAGGGCTTGATTCGCGGATTTTTACCCTTCCCATATTTGTTGGACGAACCCGCTATCGCGGAGAAAAAGAATTCACGCACTCAAATACCCTCCCTCTCGCCAAATCATCTAAAATGTAAGCTCATCTC
>PFXG01000051.1 GCA_002791545.1 Zetaproteobacteria bacterium CG_4_9_14_3_um_filter_49_83 | reverse complement strand
ATGCGCCAATTACTTTTGAACACACGGCAATTGCTCGACATACTCAAAATGACCAAAAATAGTTGCAGAGTGGCCTAGAACAAATTTGCCGTGATACTGCCAATAGCGACCTTGACGAAATCATCAATTACATTACTGAAGAAAAGAACGTTCAGACGGCTTTGAAAATCATGCAAGGGCTGGAGAAAAGGAGCGAGCGGCTGGTCAGCATACCGGAACGAGGCGTCGTTGTCCCCGAATTGCATGACATCGGAATTCTACAATATCGTCAGTTATCAGAAAAACCCTGGCGAATCATTTATCGAATATCTGGAGACATAGTTTATGTCATTGCCGTAATCGACAGTCGCCGCAACATGCTATCATGTCTCATGGACCGTCTGCTCCGCCTGTAAGCACAGAATCAGGACCACTGCTTTTTTTCAGGAATACATAAATTTACCGAACTCTCCAAACGCCATACATATGAATGAAGCCTTCATTTGCGCTATAATGGTTATGCATACCCAGAGAGAATCCGGACGTTGTTCTCCTGAGATATGGTAAATAGGGGTTAACGATGAAAGACATCAGGAAACTTATCAGCTCGTATGATCGTTTTGTTCCACATTCATTGCTGGACCTTTTAAATAAAGAGGACATTACAGATATAAAGCTTGGCGATCAGGTGGAAATGAATATCACCGTCCTGTTTACGGATATTCGTGATTTCACAACCCTGTCCGAGGGTTTAACGCCGCAGGAGAACTTCAATTTCATCAACTCCTACTTAAGCCAGATGGAACCACTGATTAGCGTCAACAATGGAATTGTCGATAAGTATATAGGCGATGCGATTATGGCGATCTTTCCTGATTCTCCCAACGATGCTTACCGTTGTTCGTTGCAAATGTTAACGCAATTACACATTTATAACGAAGGCCGAAGGCGCGCCGGTTATCAGGATGTTCGGATTGGTATTGGCCTGAATACCGGTTTGGCCATGATTGGCACCGTAGGTGGATACAACCGCATGGATGCAACGGTGATCAGTGATACAGTGAACCTTTCCTCCCGTATTGAGTCACTGACTAAGGTTTATGGTCTTTCTTTACTGATTGCCGAAAACACCTACCACGCATTAAGCCTCGAATACAAGGAGTGGACCCGCTTTGTAGATCGGGTGTTGGTCAAAGGTAAATTTAAGCCCCAGTCGATTTATGAAGTGTTTGCCGGGGACGATAAAACAACACGCGCATTAAAAGTCAGCACCAAGAAAATGTTCGAAGAGGCACTGGCAAACTTTCATTACAAGAATATCGATGAAGCAAAATCTCTGCTCGAAGCATGTCTGAAGATCAATAAAAACGACTCAACAGCCAGAACCTATCTGGAGCGGTGTCATACCTATCTGGAAACGGGGCAGCATATCGGGTCCTCTGAATTACAGGATCGAATCACCTGGGGTAAAAGATTTTTACTGAACCATGATGTCATCGATCAGCAACATCATGATCTGGTAGACTTATCGCTGACTTTGATTGAGTCGATTGAATCTTCCCGGCCGGAAGATGTGATCAAAACGTTGATTGGGAAAATCGTTGAGTTGGCAAAACGGCACTTTTTAACAGAAGAAGGGTTATTGAAAAAAGTTGATTATCCGCATTTTGTCTATCATAAACAACAGCATGATCTGTTTATCTCGACCTTTTCATCCATCGTTGAGGAGTTGAGCGACCCGACCCTGAGTCGAATCTTTCGGGTGTTCAAAGTTCAGATTTTTCTGATTGACTGGCTGGTTAACCATACCTTGAAAGAGGACAGGAATTTCAAGAAATACATTGATGCTGAATGAACTTACGTGAAGCCACGGGCAATGATGTTGGCTGGCCATTTGCTTTTTTCGTGTACGGATTCAGATATTCCTCACCACTGTAAATCCAACTGCACTGTGTTTTGACGCATTTCGTGACAGCATTCAGCTATGCAGCACAAACCACATACCACCCAATCCACACAACGCTGGGATATTTTTTGTAATGTCGTAGACAACTACGGCGATATCGGGGTGTGCTGGCGACTGGCGCGGCAGCTTGCAACAGAGTTCGACATCACCGTCCGCCTCTGGGTGGATGATCTGCACAGCTTTGCGCGACTGCATCCTGCTGCCAATATCGCACTTGATGCGCAGCACTGCCTTGGCGTTGAGATCCACCGCTGGCTTGCGCCATTTCCCACGGTGGATAGCGCAGACGTGGTTATCGACGGCTTCGGTTGTCTGTTGCCGCAAACCTATCTGGCAACCATGGCGCAACGCTTTGCCAAACCTGTCTGGCTCAATCTGGAATACCTCAGTGCCGAGAGCTGGGTCAATGGTTGCCATGGCCTGCCATCCCCAAGGCCGGAGTTGAATTTGACCCGCCATTTCTTTTTTCCCGGCTTTACCCCGGCCACAGGCGGGCTGCTCCTTGAAGCGGGGCTGCTGGAGCACCGCGATGCCCTGCGTACCCATCATGGCACGGCATTCTGGTCATCCCTTAGCATGCCTCAGCCGCAGACTGATGCCCTGAAGATCTCTCTCTTCTGCTATGAGAACAACAATATCCCGCACCTGCTCAGTTGCTGGGCCGAGGGTGAACGCCAGATCATCTGCATGGTTCCCGAGGGCCGAGCTTTGCCACAGGTGCTTGGCTGGTTGAAGCTGCCCGCTGCGGTAGTTGGCGAGATCTTCCAGCGCGGCAATCTGGAGATTCGCCTGTTGCCATTTATGGCGCAGCAGAGGTACGACGAACTACTCTGGCTTTGCGATGTCAATTTCGTGCGCGGTGAAGATTCGTTTGTACGTGCCGGGTGGGCCGCCCGGCCCATGGTCTGGCATATCTACCCGCAGGATGCGATGGCACACAGGGAAAAACTCGCTGCTTTTCTGGCGCTATATACGGCAGAACTGGATGCAGAGGATGCCGAAATCGTGCGCCGATTCTGGCAGGCATGGAACAGCGGCACAGGGGCAAATGCCGCATGGCCGGGCTTTACTCAAGTGCTACAGCGGCTGGAAATTCATGCCCGGCAATGGTGCACTCATCTGAGTCATCATGGCGGCGGCAGTTTAGCAGCGAATCTGATAGCTTTTGTTCAGCGAACTGTAGATGATACGCCACCAAATTTGAGAGGTCCCACCGCATGAAAACAGCTCAGGAAGTTCGCGCAGGCAACGTCATTATGATCGGCGCAGATCCGATGGTCGTGTTAAAGGCTGAGTTTTCCAAATCAGGCCGCAATGCATCTGTCGTGAAAATGAAGATGAAGAATCTGCTCACAGATTCCCCCAGCGAGGCCGTTTACCGGGCCGATGACAAGTTCGACGTGGTGGTGCTTGAAAACGTACCCGTAACCTACTCTTACTTTGCCGATCCGATGTATGTGTTCATGGACGGCGCGTACAACCAGTATGAAGTCGCTCAGGATAGCATGGGCGATGCCCTGAACTACCTTGAAGACAGCATGGAGTGCGAGCTTGTGTTCTACAATGGCAAAGCCATTGCCGTGAACATGCCGAACATCGTGGTACGCGAAATTACCTACACCGAACCATCAGCCCGTGGCGACACTTCAGGCAAGGTGATGAAAATGGCCAAAATCGCCAACGGTCTGGAGCTTTCCGTAGCCGATTTCTGTGAAATTGGCACCCGAATCGAAATCGACACCCGCACCGGCGAATACCGCAAACGAGCCGACTAAGAGGCGGTCCGAGAATAGAGGCCGGAACGGCTATTTTGTAATAGGCCTTTCTATTCTCGGACAGACCACCTGTGTGACAAGGGTCTATTTTCATCCATTTCAACACACGCCTCTCCATAAAGCGGGTAATATGTCACATTATTTGCAAGCAATGATTGAGTGCTTCATCCGCGAAGCAAATGCTTACCAATACCTTTTCAAAACCCTTACATTGACATGACTAAGTCATATGACTAACTTGTGATTTGCAGGAGGTTATTATGCATCAAGTCAACATTCATGAAGCCAAAACCCATCTTTCCAGACTGATTCAGGAAGCTGTCGCTGGTGAAGAGGTTATTATTGCCAAGGGTAATAAGCCTATCGTTCGTCTTGTTGCCTTTGAAGAGAAAAAAACAGAGCGCAAGCTGGGCTCAGCCAAAGGAATCATCAAATTTATTGCCGATGATTTCGATGCGCCTATTGATGATTTCACCGACTATCAATGAAAGTTCTGCTTGATACGCATGTTTTCATTTGGCTTCTGGAAGATGCACCGCAACTATCACAGAGGGCACGCGATACATTCACCAATCCGGATAACGAGCTATTTTTCAGTGCAGCCAGCTATTGGGAAATATGCATTAAAATTTCACTTGGAAAGCTGGAGTTAGCATCGGACTGGGGAAAGATCGTTCACCGTGAGCTTGCTCATAACAATATCGGCTGGCTCGCAATCGAGCCTGAGCACATGCAAGGTATCCTTTCACTCCCCATGCACCACAGAGACCCCTTCGACCGGCTCCTCATTGCCCAGGCTGCATGTGAATCCATGAGCATACTCTCGGCCGATCAGCATTTCTCCAGCTACGACATCCCGGTGATTTGGTAGCGATATGTTTGCCGTATGACGCTTCGCTCTTACGGCCTACGATTGCGGCCTACGCGTACCTTGTCCTCCTCATTATCAAGTCATAAAAGCCTGACCATCGACATTTCCGCGAATCAAGCCCCCCCGAGATAACGTATGACTGTAGAAATTTGAACTTAAGGGTAGCAATCCCCTTTAGCCGATAAGTACGCTTAGTAATTGTTATATTCAGGAGTAAGCCATGCACCTATTGATTGAACAAAAAAGGGAAGCCCTGCTTAAACTTGCCGTTCAGTATGGCGTGACAAATGTTCACATCTTTGGCTCCATGGCGAGGGGAGATGCAGATGAATCAAGCGATGTTGATCTGTTGATGCAACCGCTTGCCGGAACAAGTCTGCTGGATCTTGGCGGCCTGTTGATGGATGCACAGGAATTATTGGGGCGGCGTGTAGATGTGGTATCGGAACGCGCTCTTCCGGAAGATATCCGCCAACGGGTGCTGCAAGAAGCCTGCCCTCTATGAAGGCAGATATTTATGCCGACAAGGCATTGATTGCCCATATGCTTACCTGCATCAGTAATATTCAGGACTATACAAAAAATGATGCCGAACTATTTTTTCAATCCAGCCTTATTCAGGATGCAGTTATTCGAAACATCAAACACTGGCTGAATCCAGCCAGCGGCTAAGCATCACGTCGAAAGAAAAAGAACCTGATATCCCATGGAAAAACATGGCAGGCATGCGAAACATTCTTGTTCATGATTATTTGGGTGGTGTGGATTTGGGAACGGTCTGGATTGTTGTAGAACACTACCTTCCAGAGCTTGAGAAGGCGCTGAATCGCCTAATACTGGATATTCAGGCGTAAGTTTGCAGTGGCCAGAAATGAAATGGGCATCAAGAGACGCCAGAAAATCTTAAAAGGGTAGCGTCCCCTTTCTTTAATTGGAAGGTGACTCAGCATCCTTTCATTAGAATCCGAATGATTTATCTAAGGACATTAACCAAACCTAATAGTTCGCTGTTAGAGAACTAAGTTTGACAGTAGCGAACTATTAGATTAAGTTTTGCCGATTGGCTGATAAGTATAAATCACGCAGTTGACTGGGCTGGATTGTCAGCCTGTGGATATCGGAAACGATATCTGTTGTTTACCACGGCAGATGTTCGCGTGTCTCGACTCGCTCCCGTCTGTCAGCAGGTAAAGCCGTCCTTGACCATTGTCTACCTGTGCTTGATGGCGTGATTAAGGACGGAATTGTTTAGGGGGTGAAAACTGTCGTCGTACTTTGTTTTATTTCGTGGCGTGACGATATCGTAATTTGATATCGGAAATAAAACTAAAGGAGATTTGATCATGGTATCAAACATCGAAAAACCTGCTAATCGGCGACAGTCGTTACTCAAGAGATTCAAAGCGCTATTATTTGCGCCGTGGTTTCTGCGAATGATGTTTTGGATTGTTAGAATTTTATCATCCATTATTAACTCGTTTCAGTAACAACCCCTAAACTTTTTTTAGAAACAACTTGGAGGCGCGATATGAATATATTGAATGAATCCTTGCGTCTTATTCGCGTATTTCACCACATCAACCAAACCAACTTGGCCAATGATTTTAATATTTCAAAGTCATACTTGTCTGAAATTGAATCAGGAAAGAAAACGGTCTCAATTGAACTTTTGAATAAGTATTCTGAACGGTTCAATATTCCTGTGTCTTCGTTAATGCTTTTTTCCGAGAGTCTTGGACCAGATGGAACATCTAAAAAAGCACGCTCCTTCGTTACCAATAAAGTTATCAAAATGCTAAACTGGATATCCGAAATCGAAGAGGTCGGAATCGATGCAAAAAAAACGTCAAGGTAATTACCCGCTAAACCAATCGCCTCTATATAAACTTTGCAACAAAAGAAACCTTGCAGCGGAATTCAACTTAACATTGAGGGAGTTGGACTCCCTATTAAAGAGACAGAATAACTATAGAGCTTTTTTCCTTACTCAAGGAGAAAAGAAGAGACCTGTCGAAGCTCCTAAACCCATAATAGAAAGAGTTCATCGTAGGCTATTCCAATTACTTACCAGAATAACTCCACCAGAATATTTACACTCTGGTGTGCGAGGTCGTTCCTATGTAAGCAACGCTGAACAACACAGAAAGAACCCTGTTTTATACAAGCTTGATATAGTGAAATTTTATCCATCCACCAAGCAATGGCATGCATTTGAATTTTTCCGGAGCACTATGAAATGCTCTAGAGATGTGGCTGGCCTGCTTGCCAAAATAGTGACAGTAGATGGCCACCTCCCCACAGGAAGTTGCCTAAGTCAGATAATGGCATTCTATGCGCATTTCGACATGTTTGAAGCACTGTATGGTCTTGCCACATCGTACAATTTAGTCATGACATGCTATGTAGATGATATTGTATTCTCCGGGAATAAAATACCAAAAAGCTTCCAGCTTGAAGCCAAGAAGATCATCCAATCAAGCGGCCTTTTATCCCACCCTAGAAAAGAAAAACTTTTTTTCGGAGAAAAACCTCGAATTGTAACTGGAGTTGTTATATCACAATCTCAATTGAAGATCCCAAATCGACAACACTTGATGATCAAAGAAGCACTTTTTGAATTACCGACTTTAGTGGCTGATTCACCTGAGCGGGAAAAACTTTATCGGCAAGTTGTTGGTAGAATCGTTTCAGCATCGCAAATTGAACCCAAGTTTTTTAAGCATAAGAAGGTGAAGTAAATCGTATGCTCGCTACGCCAATCATTGGAATTTGGCCAATTATTCGACATTCAAAGTGACTGTTACTCACTGCTGTCCCACTTAATATTCAATGTCTGCTTGGGAGGCCTTTCACAACAACAGGTTGCATTATTTCGAAGCTCATTTGACATGAATTCCATTTAATCCATAAGCATTATTCCCGTGAGGGCGGGAATCCAGTCTTTTCAAAGCTTTCCTGGATACCCGATCGAGCCGGGTATGACAAAAAATCAAGTGAGACAGTGGCTGTTACCATTTTTTAAGGATGAGCACATTGACCAAGCCATTTGAAATAAAGCGGCACATCGCTAGTCTGCCGTTTCCTTCACTTTGAGATCGAAAAAATCCTTCATTCGGGAGCTACTATGTCGAACGCCAATCATCATCACCTTATTATCCTCGGTTCTGGACCGGCGGGTTATTCTGCGGCCATTTATGCGGCGCGGGCCAACCTTAAACCTGTGCTGATTCAGGGCATGCAGGTCGGTGGTCAGCTGACCACGACGACTGATGTCGACAATTATCCCGGCTACAAAAACGGCGTTCAGGGTCCGGAAATGATGGAAGACCTGAAAGAACAGGCCGAGCGTTTCGGCACGGAAATGATCTGGGATGAAATCACCTCCACCGATTTTTCCTCGCGTCCGTACACACTGACCGGCAACGAAGGCGTTTACACCTGCGATGCCCTGATCATCTGCACCGGTGCATCGGCGATGTATCTGGGCCTTCCGTCTGAGGAAGCCTTTTCCGGACGCGGCGTCTCTGCCTGTGCCACTTGTGATGGTTTCTTTTACCGTGGCAAGGATGTCTGCGTTATCGGCGGCGGCGATACGGCTGTGGAAGAAGCTATTTACCTGTCCAACATCTGCAACAAGGTGACACTGGTCCATCGTCGCGAGGAATTGCGCGCAGAGAAGATCATGCAGGACAAGCTGTTTTCGGTTGAAAACATTGATGTGCGCTGGAATTCGGTGCTCGATGAAGTGCTGGGTGATGATTCCGGCGTCACCGGCGTACGTCTGAAATCCACCAGCGATGGCAGCACCGATGAGTTTGCTGTGCATGGCGTGTTCATTGCTATCGGCCATCGCCCTAACACCGGTTTTCTTGCTGCCCAGATGGAGCTTGATGGCAGCGGTTACATCATCACCAAGGGCAAGAGCACTGCCACCTCGATTCCCGGCGTGTTTGCCGCTGGCGATGTGGCTGACCCGACCTACCGTCAGGCCATCACCAGTGCGGGCGAAGGCTGTAAAGCGGCGCTGGATGCTGAGCGCTGGTTGTCGGTTCACGGCTAATCTTTTCCGTTAGCAATCTCATTTTTCTTTTTCAAGCCACTGCGCGCATTCGCCTATGAAGCTCAGCGAAAACGATAGTCTATCGCCCCTTGCCTACCAGCTTTCACAGCTGGCGCGGCAATCCGGTTTACATGTCTGGATCTGTCATGATTTACGGCAATATCGACAGTTAAGCGAAGCGCTCGCATTCTTTTTGCAGGATGTGCATGATCGCCTGTGGAGTTTCCCTGCCTGGGAAGTATTGCCCTATGACCGCGTATCGCCGCACCATGCGATTGTCGGCGAACGCTTTTCAACGCTGGGTCGCCTGCTGGCAACGCCCAATCCTGAAGGTTTACTGATTACTTCCCTGCCCGCTTGGATGCAGCGCATTGCGCCACCGGAAACTATCGCGGCGCATGTCTGGCAACTGCAACTGGGACAGAAGTTCGATCTGGCCAACATCAGGGAAAAACTGGTTCAGGCTGGCATGATTCCGGCTGAACGCGTATTGGCGCAGGGTGAATTTGCCGCGCGTGGTGGCCTGTTCGATATCTGGCCAGCCACCGAAGATACGCCGCTGCGCATCGACCTGTTTGGCGATGAAATCGAGTCGATTCGTCGCTTTGACCCGGAAACCCAGCGCTCCACCATCGATCTGCAACATTTCACCTCTGCGCCGGTGCGCGAAGTGATTCTTGATGAACAGGGACAGAGCTGTTTTGCCGCCGCCTTTCGCGCCCGCTTTCCACAGCATCGTAATCATCCGATGCTTTCGGCCGTGCTGGCCGGTCGCCCCCACCCCGGCATCGAAGCGCTGCTGCCGCTGACCTACGCCAGCACAGCCAGACTGCTCGATTACCTGCCCGAATCCGCCTGCATATTGGCTGAGTCCGACATCAACGAGCAGCGACTGAAATTTTCCGAGCAGATTCGCGCCCAGTTCGACATGGTTAAAGCGCTCTCCGAACCCAGCATCAGCCCGCAGGAGCTGTACGCCACCGAAACACCGATTCTGCATCAACTGTGTCAAACCACCGCCAGCACAGCGCATGATATGTCGCTGGAAAATCAGGGCGGCAACCCGCATGCGCTAAACGCCTTGCGCCAGAGTATCGCAGATCACCTTGCACAAGGCTGGCGCGTGATGCTGGTGGCGCACGGACTGGGCCAGCAGGAGCGCATGCTCGAAACGCTGCAAGCACTCAGCAGCAGTATCGCCAATTATCATGGGCTGCATGACTGGCCGAAAAAACAGGCCATTGCCACGGCCATCGGCGGTCTTGATCAGGGCCTTATCCTGGAAACTGAGAAATTGCTCATTCTCACCGGCCGCGAGCTGCTCGGGCAACGCTTGCCGAGAAAGCGCGGACGCGGCACAAGACTGCTGCGCTCGGATGTGTTTTCCAGCCTCTCCGAACTCAAGCTCGGTGATGCGGTTGTCCACGAAGACCACGGCGTCGGTCGCTACCTTGGCCTGAAAACACTGGGCGATGAGGAATCGTCCGACTTCATCCAGATTGAATATGCCGACAAGGCGACGGTGTTTGTACCGGTTGACGATATTACCCGCCTGCATCGCTATACCGGAGATGAAGCGCCGTCGCTGAATAAGCTTGGCTCTGAAAAGTGGAAGCGCACGCGTGAACGCGTGCAACGCGATCTGCTGGCGATGGCACATGAACTCATCGAAATCGAAGCGGCGCGCAAACACCATGAGCGCACGCCCTACGCTGTCGAAGGCGAGCAACTGGATGCATTCGACAACTTCTGCACCCGCTTCCCGTTTGAGGGAACCGATGATCAGGTCTCTGCTATCGACGCCATTATGCGCGACCTTGCCGGCACTAAACCGATGGATCGGGTGATTTGCGGTGATGTCGGCTTTGGTAAAACCGAAGTGGCCATGCGCGCCGCATTCATCGTCGCCAATGCCGGGCATCAGGTGGCCATCCTCGCGCCAACCACCGTGCTGGCTAATCAGCATTTCAACAGTTTCAATGAACGCTTTGCCGGTACCGGCTTAAGTGTCGAACTGGTTTCACGCTTACAGGGCAAGAAAGACACCGATCGCATTTGTCAGAACATGGCTTCCGGCAAAACGCGCATCATCGTCGGCACCCATCGCCTGCTGTCGGATCAATTCAAATTTGCCAACATCGGCATGCTGATTATCGATGAAGAACAACGCTTTGGCGTTAAACATAAGCAAAAACTGAAAGCGCTGCATGCCAGTGTCGATGTGCTGACACTCAGCGCCACGCCGATTCCGCGCACCCTGCACCAGACGCTGTCCGGCCTGCGTACGGTTTCCATCATCAGCACGCCACCGGCTGAGCGCGAAGCCATCCGCACCATGGTCAGCCCGTTTGACCGGCATCTGGCCAACGAGGCGATTCGCCGTGAACTGTATCGCGGTGGTCAGATTTATTATCTGCACAACCATGTGCAGAGTATCGGCCGCATCGCCCAGCGCCTGCGCGAAGATATTCCCGAAGCCGAAATCGGCATCGCCCACGGCCAGATGACACCTTCAGAACTGGACCGCCAGATGATGGCCTTTTATGAGGGTCGCCTGCACATGCTGGTGTGCACCACCATCGTTGAATCGGGGCTGGACGTGCCCAATGCCAACACGCTGATCATCGAGCGCGCCGACCTGCTTGGCTTGTCGCAACTGCACCAGATTCGCGGACGTGTTGGCCGCAGTCACCGACAGGCTTTCGCCTATTTATTCACGCCCGACCCACGTGCCATGACGGCCGATGCGCGTGAGCGCTTGCAGGCCATTGCTGAGCATACCGAGCTTGGCGCGGGCTTTTTGCTGGCGCGACAGGACATGGAAATTCGTGGTGCAGGTAATCTGCTGGGTTCCGAGCAAAGCGGCAAAATCGAAGAGATCGGGCTGGATATGTACATGGACATGCTCAGCAAAGCCGTGGCCCAGGCACGCGGCCAACAGACCAAACCGAAGCAACTCATCGACCTCAACCTCGGCGTGCCTGCCATTCTTGCGCCGGATTACATTCCGCAAGCCGGCGAACGCCTGAATCTCTACCGCCGCATCGCGCAAGCGGAAAACGACGATCAGCTGACCATGTTGTTTGAGGAGATGACCGATCGCTTCGGCAAGATGCCAACGATCACCCGTAACACGCTGGAGCTTGCACGTATCCGCTGGCGTGCCCAGCAGCTTTATATTTCCGTCATTCGCAGGACGGCGCAGGGAATCCAGTTGCATTTTACGGCGCAATCGCCAATTGATCCGGGTAAACTGATGTTGCGCGTGCAGCAGGAGCCGAACCGTTTCCGTCTGACGCCGGATGGCCACCTGAGCTTACTGCAATACAACCATGAAGCTGACGCCATGCTGAAAGAGTGCATCGATTTCATGGATTCATTGCTGTAATCAGCATTCAGTTTACATACACACTCACACCTGTCCCGACGTTCAAGATTTGTAACTCTGTAATGCCTTAGGAAATAAGGAGATATGCACCATTTATGCCTGTTAGGGTTTTGAAATATCCGACATTCCGCACCCTTAAAAGCATGTTTTTTATTTATGGAAATAGGTCGAAATAATACTATTAAAATGATGTTAAACTACTGATATATATGA
>PFXG01000021.1 GCA_002791545.1 Zetaproteobacteria bacterium CG_4_9_14_3_um_filter_49_83 | reverse complement strand
TTCCGTATATGAACGGTGGAAAAGGCCATTGCCGGTTTTGGCGGCGGCAGATCATGCCTGAATACGCGCCGCCAACGGCTCAGTGATTTGTATGATATACCTGCGTGCTGGCAGAACTCTTTTTGTGTTTTGAAATTACCACACTCCCAGTCGGATACCACCTGCTTCCAGTATTGCCGCTTTGCGGCTCGACCCTTTGGATTCTCTGCCATTATATTGCCTCCACATCAAATTTGATGCACGAAGTCTGAGCCTTCAATTTATAAGCGGTAGATGAGGTTGCTTTGACGCTTACGCCCCATTTACTTCTATTCGCAATCTGGAGAAAAAAATTGAAGAAAAAGCGGGCCAGAGAGTCCCGGAAATCCGATGCAGACCAAACTAAAATGTCTTCTTTTTGTGCAATGGATGGAGATACGCTGATCCTTAATATTCTCGGGACACCTGGCGCGAAAAAAGATGTAATCGGAAAGCCAAAAGGTAATCAGCTGAAAATCAGTGTTACGGCCAATCCTGTCGCCGGAAAGGCAACCGACCATATGGTTAAATTTCTTGCGGTAGAATTCGGTGTAACCAAAAATGATATTACGGTTGTGTTTGGCCGGTATAATATAAATAAGCAGCTACGTATTAAAGCACCCGGAAAATTACCTCCTGTAGTGGCTAAAACTCTAAACGCCTTGAATACCAGGTAAGCTCTGATTGCGGTGACAGTTCACTAAATGCACTTCATTCCAATGCTGTCCCACTTAATTTTTTTTGTCATACCCGGCTCGATCGGGTATCCAGGAGGCTGTCCGAGAATAGAAGAACCTACAGAGGAATAGCGGATATTGGCTATTTCCCCCGCTTTTCCTCGCGACGATTTCTATTCCCGGACAGCCTCCTGGCCTGATTACTGTTTTCTTTAATTCATGCGGACAAAAGGCGGGGGAGCTGAACTGTTACGCATAAGCTTCACCTGACCAGTCCCGATACCCCGAGGATGATCAAATATCCCGCGACGATATAATTCAGCAACCTGGGCATCACAAGAATAAGCACTCCTGCCAGCAGTGACACCAGTGGTTCCAGCGCTAAGTGAAGGTTCATATCGATCTCCTCATATGTGTTGCATTGCAAAACTCAAAGCAAATCTGTGTGTTTAACGGGAAGCGATCTTGCCGTTCTCATCGGAGATGATGATTTCCACGCGCCTGTTCTGCTGACGACCTGCTGCCGTTTTGTTGTTGGCTACCGGAAACATCTCACCATAACCACGCGTCATGATGCGGTCGCTGTTGATGCCCATATCGAGCAGGGCTAAACGTACGGCATCAGCGCGTCGGACTGACAGTTTCTGATTGTAATCATTGGTACCGGTGCTGTCGGTGAAGCCTTCAATCATCACCTTGTGTTGCCCGAACTCTTTGAGGAAGTCCGCCAGCTGTTGCACATTGCGTATACCGCCCGATGCCAGTTGCGACTTATTGGTGCTGAACAATACATCGCCCAGTGTAATCACCATGCCGCGTGCCGTTTTTTTGGCATTCAGCGCCTTGAGCTGCATTTGTTGTTGGGCAATCAGCGCCTGGTCGATCTCTGCATTGTTGCCTGCCGCTGACAATGCGGCGGCTTGCTGATCGGTGGTTACTTTTGCCATGGCCACCTGTTGCCTGGCTGCATCTGCTTCAGCTGTTCTCGCATCAAGCTGAACCTGATTGCGCTGGGCAGCGGCATTAGCCACCGTTATTTCACCAGCCTTGCGTCTGGCTGTCTGCTCTGCAATCGCCACTTGTTGTTTTGCCATATAGGCCAGGTGATTAACCTTGTTAGCGCCCTGCCCTTTGCTCAAAGCCATATCCGCCTGATTCAGGGAATCACCGGCTTCTTTCAATTCAGCCGGTGCCAGTTTCGTTACCTGAGCATCACTGCGCGCGATATCGTAACTGTGATGCGCGGCGTCCAGAGAACTGTTTACTTTCGGTGTCGAAGCGCAGCCGGCAAGCATCGCAACAGCGATCAGGCTCGTGACATAATATCGATTATTTTTCATGATAAACTCCATTGGTTGGTAATTCTTTGCTATTTAAGGTCGATTTCATCGTGCAGCTCGCGCTTGCCTTCCTGCACTTTGTTGCATGATGGTTGTTCATTTACGACGCGTGCCGCCGAATTAACCTGGGACTGAGCCCGTTCAGCCATTTGGCGCGCCAGCTGATAATCTTTCTCATAACGATCATTGTTCATGCCGGGCTCCACAGTTGATTAATTACTATTACGATTTATTTCCTGACGAAGAACACGGTTGCCTTCCTGCACTTCGTCGGTGGCCTGTTGCGCCTTGACTGCACGCGCTGTGGCTTCAGCCAGTTTGGCATCAACCTGTGCTTCTTCAGCCAGTTGTCGCGCCAGCACATAATTTTTCTTTTGCATGGCCTGCTCTGCTCCGTCGATTTTTTCCATGGAGGACTTGATCTGCAACGGGGCATATTCATTGGCACCGGCACTGATCGCACTGCTGAGCGCAGCTTTGGAGAGAGCCATCTGTTCAGTCGATACCGGTGTGGCAGGAGTGCTGGCACATCCGGCGACAAAAATTACGGTGATGACGCTTGCAATGATCCTGTGATTCACTTGAGTATATGCAATGCGCTTGATTGCTTTATTCATATTTCACCCCTTGAGTTTTACTTCATCCATGATCGTTACGAATCAGTTTTGTGATTGCAGCGATATCCGGGTCTTCATTGCATCCAAAACAGGGGGACAATAATTTACATTGCCTCTTCTGCTTGCGCGGAGCCTTTTTGAATGTGACGACACAATTTAGGATGCCAGGGTTAAATCGTCTGTGCGGTGTCGTACGTAAGCGGATGCGTATGCCATTGCAGCAATTACGCTGTGTGCAGCTCGGGTTTATAATTGCTACTAAGGCATGATTCTGAAGATAACTTTATTGGTGACAGGTGCTGATATATGTGTGTGGAGGGGGACGATATTTGGCCGTGAGGCGAAACTGCCTGATTACTTCAGCAGAGGATAAGGAAGCAGGCGATCAAATTCATTTTTGACGACCTGATAACACTCACACACCCGCTTCTCCAGACCCGGTCGATCCAGCACCGTGATGTGGCCGCGCTGATAATCAATCAGTCCGGCTTGCTGTAAATGGCCTGCGGCAACAGTGACGCCCTCACGGCGTACGCCCAGCATATTGGCGATTAATTCCTGAGTCATGATCAGATCATTGCCAGCCAGCCGATCCATACTCAGCAACAGCCAGCGGCAAAGTTGCTGATCCAGCGAATGATGGCGATTGCACACGGCCGTCTGCGACATCTGGGTGATCAGCGCCTGCGTATAACGCAGCAAAAGGCGCAGCAGCGGCCCGTTCAGGCCGAACTCCCTCTTAACCAATGCTGAGCTTAAACGGTAGGCATGTCCGGCACTTTGCACGACCGCCCGGTTCGGCATGGTTTCTCCGCCCATAAATAAAGCCAGGCCGACGATACCCTCGTTGCCGATCACGGCAATCTCGGCCTGCGAGCCATTCTCCATGACATACAGCAAAGATATAATCGAATTTGTAGGGAAATAAACATAACGCAGCAACCCGCCAGACTCGTAAAGCGCTTTGCCAAGCGGCATTTCAACGAGTTCAAGGTTACACAGCATACGCTCAAACACATCTGCTGGCAGGGCGTCGAGCAAATGATTTTCATGTGGAGAATGTTGAACCGGCATCCGAAGCCCTCCCCCATATCTGAATACTGAAACAAGCAGCACAGTTTAGTTGCTAATCGCTTTATCCAGAGCTTCTGCATGCCCAAACCTATCAGTGAACGACCCATTATCCAATGATATATCATGCTCAAACTTTGCCTTCGCTTATGTTCGCTCACGCACAGACGGTATTCTGTTTAGCCGCTAAGTTTCTCACATCAGCACAGGAGCTCATGCATGAAAGCATTCAATATAAATGTTAGAGACCACACTCAGTGGCTTTGCCGGGCAGAGAGATTCTGCTGCACTTTTTCGCATTAGCTTAAAATCAACTTTAAACGGTGCGGTCCATGGACCGGCCTTCCGCACCGTCACAGTACTTTCTTTACCATATGACAGGCTATCCCATAACCCTTCGAAATACCGTGGTGAGCGTTTGCTGCGATATAAGAATCTCCTCAGGAGGAAGACAATGAAATCCAGCAATACATCCAATGCCCGAAATTTATGTATGGTAGCACTGCTACTTATGCCGCTGCTGTCAGCATGCAATAATAGTGGCGGCACTGCGCCTGTCGCACTGACGGTGATCGAAACCATCCCGACAGATACCGCCATCGCTGTGCCGATCAACAGTAAAGTGGTCGCCACCTTCAGTGAAGCGATGGATAGTGCCAGCATAAATACCGTAAGCTTTACGGTGATTGGTGCAGGCGAAGCCGCCATGGGCGGCGCTGTGAGTCTGGATACTGCCACCCATAGCGCAACGTTCACCCCTGTCGGTAACTATACCGTCAGTAAACTCTACACCGCCACATTAACCACTGCGGTAAAAAGCGCCTCAGGCAAGGCACTGGCGAATAATTATGTCTGGAGCTTTACCACCGGTACAACGACCGACACACTCGCCCCGACGGTATTAACCACCAGCCCCGTAAATACGGCCACTGGTGTCGTGCTTGGCAGCAACGTCAGCGCCAACTTCAGTGAGGCGCTTGCACCCGCCACGGTGAACAGCACGAGCTTTACCCTGAAGCAGGGGGTTACGCCGGTTGCCGGTTCTGTGAGCTACAGCAATAAGGTGGCTACGTTTAACCCGGCTGCCAATCTCATTGCCAGCAAGGTGTATACGGCAACGTTGACCACGGGCATAACCGATCTTGCCGCCACTGCAAATGCCCTGGGAGCGAATGTTGTATGGAACTTTACAACAGGCACCGTTGCGACAGCCAGCGGACCTGCGGCGGTTAATCTCAGAACAGCGGGCAACTTCGCCATTCTGTCTAAATCAGGCATCACCAATGTTCATGCCTCGGTCATCACCGGTCATATCGGTGCCAGCCCGATCACCGCTGCGGCGATGGATAATGTGTTCTGTTCGGAAATCACCGGCACGATCTACGGGGCGAATGCGGCATATACCGGCAGTGGCACCGTCACCTGTTTTGCCGGTCTGCCAACAGACAATACACTGGTCGCCAATGCGGTGCTCGATATGGGCACCGCCTATGCCAATGCAGCAGGCAGAACAACGCCTGATTTCACCGAACTGGGGGCGGGTAATATCAGCGGCCTGACACTGCTTCCGGGCCTGTATAAATGGAGTTCCAATGTATTGATCAATAGCAATGTCACCCTCTCGGGTGGCCCGAATGATGTATGGATCTTCCAGATTGCCGGTGACGTGACTCAGGCAAGCGCAACCAGCGTTCTGCTGCTGGGTGGTGCATTAGCCAAGAATATCTTCTGGCAGGTTGCTGGCGGTACAGGTGTAGCCATTGGCACGTCGGCCCATATGGAAGGCGTTATACTTGCTATAAAGGCCATTAACATGAATACCGGCGCGACCGTCAATGGCAGGCTGTTAGCGCATACCGCTGTTACCCTGAACCAGAATACGGTGGTGCAACCGGCACCGTAAGGCTTTAGTTTCAAACGACTGTGAACGCACGATGATAAAAAACAAAGGACCCGAAAGGGTCCTTTGTTTTGCTATCTGAAGCATGCGCTGGAAGACTGTGTTGCAGAGGGTTAAATCCAAAGTAAAAGCGGATCCAGATGTGTGATAATTTGCTGCGTCACGGTATCCACCGAAGCCGAGGCATCAATCTTTTTGATGCGCTCTGGAAAGCGCTGCGTAATTGATGCAAAGGCCTGATGCACACGCTGGTGAAACTCCAGCGATTCCTTATCCAAACGCGTCGCTTCCTCGCCTTCCTCTTCTCTTTTTCTCATGCGAATAGCTGCCACCTCGGTTGGCAAACTCAGCCAGAAGGTCAAATCCGGTTGGCAGCCGATTTCTGCAAAACGCAGCATCGGTTCCAGATCGGCATTCATCGACAATTTTCTGGCCGCCAGCTGATAAGCCATGGTGGAATCAGTATAGCGGTCGCACAGCACCCATTTACCGGCATTGAGCGCCGGTTGAATGACATCGCGCACATGCTGCGCACGATCGGCCAGAAACATTAACAATTCTGCTTCCGGAACCGGCGTATAATCGCCGGATAGCAACAGGTAGCGTAACTCCTGCCCCAGCTTGGTCGAACCGGGCTGACGGGTTTCGAACACCGAAACACCCTGATCGCGTAGCCAGGATGCGGTTCGCTCCAGTTGCGTGCTTTTGCCAGCGCCATCACCACCTTCAAAGGTAATAAAACAACTGGTTTTTTGATCACTCATGTCTATTTTTCTCCATCTCTCAACGGCCAAAGGTATTGTCGGTGAATCTGAAATGATTGCTGCAGTTTATCCGGCAAATGCTGTAGCCATTGCTCTAGTTCGTTGCGCTGTGCCAGGGTGGTCCACAATTGCTGCCTGCCAGGTTGTCCGGCAGGTTGTTCGGCAAAACTACGCACCACCGCCAGCCCCTCCATCCCCTGCAACAGCGATTGAAACAATAAGCCATGCTGTGGCGCTATAGTGAATTCAATGATCCATACCTCGGAGGCTTCAGCAGCGGCATTATAGACCTCGTTCATGTCTTATCCACTGTTGAACGTGCTTTTGATGATCCTCAAGTGTTGAAGAAAAGACGTGGCCGCCACTGCCATCGGCAACAAAATACAAATAATCGACATCGGCCGGAGTAGCGGCAGCCATCAGGCTGGCTTTGCCCGGATGACAAATCGGTGTCGGCGGCAACCCGTCAATCGTATAGGTATTCCAGGGGGTCGTTTGTTGCAAATCCTTTCGGCGAATATTGCCGGAAAACGTGCCAGTGGTGCGCCAGATACCGTAAATCACCGTCGGGTCCATCTGCAAACGCATATGCTTTTTCAGCCGGTTATAAATCGCGGCAGAAACCAGCACACGTTCATGATCCAGCCTTGTCTCTTTTTCTATAATCGACGCGATAATGCGTAATTTCTGCACATCGGTCGATGTCTGTATTGATGCCAGCACATCCAGCTGGGCCTGTAGCATGGTTTTTAAAACTTTGAGTGGTTTGACCGGCTTTTCATAGGTGTAAGTTTCAGGCAACAATCGCCCTTCATATTCCTCACTGCCCAGCAGCGTAGCCAGTGCCTGATACCACAGCGCCGCTTCAGTTTGCGTTCCTTTTGCCAGCATCTGAATGATTTCATCGGTGCGCAGACCTTCCGGCACGGTGACCCTGTACATCACCACGTCACCGCGTATCAGCTTATCCAGCACATCGAGCATATTCATCGAGCCGCTCAGATGATATTCCCCCGCCTTCAGTGCGGATGAAATTCCCTGATAACGAACCCAGAGTCGGAACAGCAACGCCGAATCAATCACGCCTGCCTGCTGCAGCTGTTCGGATATGTGACGGGTGGAACTGCCGGGAGCAATCGTCAACTCGGCTTCAACAGCGCGCGGTTGCAACAGCTGTTGCCTGAACAGGCCCGCAGAGACAGCCAGCAGCATCAGGCACAGCAACACACATGCAAGCATCCACTTGCTAATCAACAAAGCTTTCATGCATCAGCCAGCCGAACAGTGGACATGGCGGGCACACCCGGCCTGGCGGCAAGCGCTTCGTGCAAAGCTGCGAATGCAGCGTGGTTCACATCGAGCAAGCGCTCAGCCAATTGTGACACCGGCACAATCCAGGCTCCCGAATTGATGCAGGCCATCGCCTGTACATGCTCCATAAAATGATCCCCCAGCTCTTTTTCGCCAACGCATCCTGCCGCCAGCAAAGCCTGACGCAATGTACCGGGCAACACACCGGGGCCAATCGGTGGCGTCAGCCACTGCTGACCATCAAAAAGCAGAATGTTAGCCGTCGCACTGCTGATCCACCGCCCCTGCTGGCAAAGCAGCGGGTGGAAGCCTTCCGGGCATTGAGTTTTCCAGTATTGTCGGGCACGCAAAAACTCGCCGTAATCGGCGGTGAATTTGGCCGGTCGATCCTTCATCGGAAAAGGATATTCCACCGGCATCAGATGCTGCGCCGCCTGCGCCAGCGGCACCATCGTATGTATATACGCAGCAGGTTGAAGATGTTGCGGACGGTTCAGCCCCCATCCGGATAATCCACCGCTGATGGTAAAGCGCACCAGCACATCAGAACCCTTTTGCGTGGCCGCCTGAACACAGCGCTCAAAGCCATCTTGCAGCGCTTTCTGACAAATATCGATGCCCAGCGCAGCCAGTCCGAGCTGCATACGCCGGATATGGTAATCCACAGCAAAAACCTGCCCGTCGATGACGCGGAAAGTCTCAAAACAGGCTTCGGCATAGAGCAATCCCCTGTCGAGTTGCTCGCCACTGCTTTGATCAATTATTTTGATTTCAATCATACTCATGGTAGAAGGCTGTCCATGCCGAATTTCTACATTGAAGCCATCGATCACGCACGCGTCTATGACGTTGCCGTTGAAACACCGCTCGAACTTGCCCCCAAGCTTTCGGGCCGTTTACATAATGAAATCCTCATCAAACGTGAAGATTTGCAACCCGTTTTTTCATTCAAATGCCGGGGTGCTTACAATAAAATTGCGCACCTGAGCGAGGAAGAAAAACAACGCGGGATTATTTGTGCCTCCGCCGGCAACCATGCGCAGGGCGTCGCCCTGGCGGCCAAAAAGCTGGGCATTAAAGCGACCATTGTAATGCCCAAAACCACACCGGACATCAAAATCAAGGCGGTTGAGTCACACAAGGCCGAAGTCATCTTACACGGCGACTCCTATTCCGATGCCGGTGTACACGCGCAGCAGCTCAGAGCCGAAAGCGGCATGACTTATATTCACCCGTACGACGATCCGCTGGTGATTGCCGGACAGGGTACGATTGCCTCGGAATTGCTGCGCCAGGCCCCCGGCGATCTGGACTATGTGTTCGTGCCCATTGGCGGTGGCGGACTGATTGCCGGTATAGCCACCTATCTCAAAAGCATCTCTCCGGATATACGCATTATCGGCGTCGAGCCGGTCGATTCGGCAGCCATGCATGATTCGGTGAAAGCGGGCGAACGCGTCATTCTCGATCAGGTCGGCATTTTCGCCGATGGTGTGGCGGTAAAACAGGTCGGCGAATTCACCTTTGAACTGGTAAAGCAATATGTCGACGACATCATTCTGGTCGACACCGATGAGTTATGCGCCGCCATCAAAGATATTTACGATGAAAACCGCACCATTGTTGAGCCTGCCGGAGCGCTATCTATTGCAGGCATCAAGAAATATGTACGCCAGCATCAAATCCGTGGCAAGCTGATTGCCGCCATCAACAGTGGCGCCAACATGAATTTCGACCGTCTGCGCCATGTTGCCGAACGCTCTGAAATGGGCGAAAAACGTGAAGCCCTGTTTGCCGTTACCATTCCCGAGAAACCGGGAAGTTTCCTGAGTTTTTGTCAGTTGCTCGGCCAGCGTGCTATCACCGAGTTCAACTACCGACTGTCGACGCGCGATATTGCGCACGTATTTGTTGGTATCGGCACCAAAAGCGTTGAAGATTACTCGCAGATTGAAGCGTTGCTGACACAGCACGGTTATCCCGTTACCAACCTGAACGACAACGAACTGGCGAAACTGCATGTCCGTCACATGGTCGGTGGCAAGAGTCCCCTGGTCACTTCGGAGCAGCTCTATCGTTTCGAGTTTCCCGAGCGCCCCGGTGCACTGCTGGATTTTCTCTCCAAGCTGGCTGGCCGCTGGAATATTTCGTTGTTCCATTACCGCAATCACGGGGCCGATTTCGGCCGTGTTCTCGTCGGCATCGAAGTCTCGGAGCAGGATCAGCAGATGTTTAACGAATATCTGAAGCAACTGGGCTTTGCCTATGTCAATGAAACAGAAAATCCGGCCTATCACCAGTTTCTTAATTAATTTAGTCCCTGTATTCAACAGATGAGGCACTGCTATGGCACCCGTTTCACCGTCTGACTTAAGCTGTTTCTCCCGCGACTATTCAGAAGCGCGCGAGAAATTTATGACTGCTGCACGTAAGGCCAGCCAACACATCCCCGACATACACGTCACCAGCTATGCGCACCCATGCAGTGGCCCACAGCTGGAGCCACTGGCAACGGATACTGTCTGGATCGGTCCACATAATGCGCCATCGGTACTGGTGCTGTTGTCGGCCACGCATGGCGTCGAAGGATTCAGCGGTTCTGCGGCGCAAACCGATTTTTTATCACATCCGGATGCATTACCCGAAGCTGTGGCGGTATTAATTATCCATGCCATCAATCCGCACGGCTTCGCCTGGCTGCGCCGGGTCACTGAAGATGGTGTGGATCTGAATCGCAACTGGCTCGATTTTTCGCTACCGCTAAGTGAGCACAATAGCGGCTACGATGAACTGGCCGATGCCATTGTTCCTCCGGCACTGGATGCGGTAACGCTCAAGCTGTGTGATGCTCACCTGTCCACCTACCGCACCGCGCACGGCGATATAGCCTATGAAAAAGCCGTATCCGCCGGACAATTCAAACATCCGACGGGCCTGTTTTACGGCGGTACAGCACCGACATGGTCACGCCTCACTTGCGAGCGCATCATCAGCGATTTCAAACTGGCGGAAAGGCAGCGAGTGGCACTGATCGACTTTCACACCGGCATCGGCCCCTTCGGCTACGGCGAACCGATTTGTGATCATCCTCCCGGCTCCACCGGCGTTAAACTGGCACGGCAGTGGTACGGTGATTTAGTCACCGAACCAGCGCTCGGCACCTCCATTTCTGTCGCTAAATTCGGTCTCTCGGATTACGGCTGGCAGGCACTGATCGGTGAGCCGCTGGTATTTATAGCACTGGAATTCGGCACCTACCCGTTCGATGAAATGATGCAGGCACTACGCGCCGATCACTGGTTGCACGCGCAGAGCCAAATCGACTGGCAGACCGATCAAACGCAGAAGATCAAACAAGCTATCCGCAAACATTTCTATCCGGCCACAACGGACTGGCAAAGCATGGTGCTGGAACGCAGCCGCCAGTGCATCACTCAAGCCCTTGCCGGGTGTGGAGCGACACTGTCAGACAACTTTGACCTATAATCGACAACTTAATTAGTCGTATTTAGTAAACTGCCACCATAATTACAGCATTTATGTCGATTGCAAAATTCAATTTCTGAGCACCTTCATAGGCTTTCAAATACCCAAAAGTCTAGCCTCGAACCCATGGATTAAATCTTCCCGCCCACGCCTTTGAACTTCTCCACAAACGCTGCAATCTTCTGAAAAACACTCTGCTTTTTAGTTAGGTATTGCGGATTAAGCGGGCTCATCTTGGGCAGAATGGCATTAAGTTCAGTACCGTTGTCACTGGCAAATTCCCGCTTTAGCGAGGTGGCGATATAACGCCTAGCCGCCTCTGCATTCAGGCTCTCGGTACTAATCAACTCTTGCGCCTCACGCTGCTGTTCCGCTTGTGCAAAGGTAAAGAAAGCATCAATCACACTGGCCTTATCGCCCATCTGGTCCAGATCGGTTTGATTGATAAAATCCACCAGCAAGCTTTCTTTGGCGCGGTTGCCAAGACTCGCGCGAATCACCCGGCGTACGTCTTCAACCAGTGCCGCTTTATCTTTAACCTTTTTATTGTTATCAAAAATCAATTCCAGAATGTAGTCCAGGTTGATCTCTTGTGACTTCAGCAGGTCCACCTCAAAAATCACATCATCCCAATCGATGGTGGATTTTTCTTTTTCATCGGAAGATTTTTCCCGACGCAGCCAATCGCGAACGTCGTTATAGGTCGAACGGTAATCTTGAATTTTCCTTTCAGCGGGCATCTTGATCGCTTGCAGCGTTGCCAAGTCATCATCGTATAAATAATACTTGGCCTTAAATGCCTCAACCGCCTGCGGGTCATTCATATCAACGCTTTGCAGTGCCTTCAGGCTGGCAAATTCATCGTAGTTTTGCAGCACGTTTTCAACACGTAAATACTCGCCAAACAGTTTGGCAAAGGCCTTTTTGTCGGACTCTTTTTCAATGGCAGAGGGATCAGGAAAGCGCTGCTCCAACTCCCTCACTACCTCCACAAAGCCGCGCCGCGCCTCACCGGTCACCAAGTCGGTAAAGCCTTCCATGTATTCTTTGTAGCTCTTCTCCAATACCACGTTCTTGGTATTTTTGTCGCCAAACAGATCGCGGAAGGTGACGATGTTGCCGAAGGTTTTGGTGGCGTCAAAAATGCGGTTGGTGCGCGAATAGGCCTGCATCAGGCCGTGGTAGCGCAGGTTTTTATCGACGAACAGAGTGTTCAGCGTGGGGGCATCAAAGCCCGTCAGGAACATGCCCACCACGATCAGCAAGTCGATTTCCTTGGCTTTCACTTGCTTGGCAAGATCGCGGTAATAGTTCTGGAAACCATTGCTATCAACGCTGAAATTGGTTTTGAACAGCGCGTTATAGTCCGCGATGGCCGCACTCAAAAACTCTTTAGCGCTGCTGTTCATGGCCGACACATCAAAACTTTCGTCCTGAATGTCGCCGACCGCATCCTGCTCCTCGTTGGCGGCAAACGAGAAGATGGTGGCCACCCTCAGCGGCTTGTCGCTATTCTTTTGCGGTTGTCTGAAAGACTCGTAGTACAGCTTGGCGGCATCCACGCTGCTGACCGCGAACATGGCATTAAAACCCTTGCTCTTATGATCAGCGCCCGCCTGCAGGCGGTGGGTCTTCTGCCGGAAATTGTTCAGGATGTACTGGGTGATCTCGCGGATACGGTCCGGGTGCAGCAAAGCCTGCTTGTTCTCCGCCGCGCTCAGCTTTTTCTCGTCCTGCTCGGTTTCAATGGCTTTGAACTGAGGGCGCACATCGTTGTAGTCCACCTTGAACTTCAGCACCTTTTCGTCACGAATGGCATCGGTGATCACATACGAATGCAGTTCGCGCCCAAACACGCTGGCGGTGGTGTCAGCGCCCAGCGCATTCTCGGGGAAGATCGGCGTACCGGTAAAACCAAACTGATAGAACCTCTTGAACTTCTTTTTCAGATTTTTCTGTGCTTCACCAAACTGGCTGCGGTGGCATTCATCAAAAATGAACACCACCTGCTTGCCGTAGATGGGCAGGTCGGCTTCGCTCTTCATCAGGTTGTTGAGCTTCTGGATGGTGGTGACGACGATCTTGTTGTCATCCTTCTCCAGATTGCGCTTCAGGCCGGAGGTCG
>PFXG01000073.1 GCA_002791545.1 Zetaproteobacteria bacterium CG_4_9_14_3_um_filter_49_83 | reverse complement strand
AAACAAGTTAATATAGATGTAACCTACTGTTATATAACGATTATTTTTAGCATCAAAATTGCGAAGAAATTTTCATGCCAACTTGACTAAAATAGCCTTAAAAAAACGGTGAAACTTCAGTTTGATTATATCGAAGGCATTATCGAACGTAGAAACAGTTTCACCATGGAAGGTTTTGCCGAGAGCGTGAATAAATTCCTGGAGTTCAATGAATACAAGGTTCTGGATGGTTTTGGGAACATATCACGCAAACAAGCGGAACAGAAAGCATGGTCAGAATACGAGAAATTCAACAAAACCCAGAAAATGGAATCTGACTTCGACAAACAAACCAAAGCTTTTTTGAAAGCACAGAAGAAGCTGGAAGGTGACAAATGAGCGATGAAGTGAGCTGGATAGAAATTTCTATCCAAAAATTTGGCGTCATTATCGCTTCGATAGTTGTCCCTTTTTTGCTTCATCACTTCAAATACAAGCGTGAGCGGGAAGAGATGCTCTTTGTGGCAAAGAAAGATACCTATGTCGAGTATTTTCAAGAAGTTCGAGGCATCAGCTGCTGCCGTAGCGCAGGAGTATGAGGCATTTTCAAGAGAAACCATGCCTCAAGTCATGCTAAAGCTGCTTGAGTCGAATAACTCACCAGAAGTAATTGTCGAATTCCAACAAACAGTCGGAGAGTTTCCTCACAAGATTCAGAGAACATTCAGTCGAGTCTCTGAAGAAATGACAAGCCTGAAAATCATGTGCTCTGACGAGCTTTACCAGATGATCGAGCAGTTTGAAGAACTGAAGCCAATGTTCCTCATTTCTCTATTTCTAGAAACACAGGTGCCCGGAAAGAATCCTCCCCAGGCACCCATTTAACTTTTTGCAACTTATACTCTATCTCACACTCTTTTTGAACATCTTCAATACAATATCACCCACACTTGGAGTCGCCGCACTCCAGACAAGTATTACAATTATCGAGCCTGATGACGGCCATGGCACCGCATTTGTCGCACTGATTACCCTTGGCAATCGCATCATCACCGAGGCGCTCTTTGACTTCACGACGCTTGGCTTCGAGTTCCGGCGTATCGAGCTGACCTTCCATCATGCCGATGGAGACCAGATGCTGCTGAATCACTTCACCGATTTCAGCCACCAGTGACGGCATATATCGGCCGCCGCGTTTGTAATAACCACCACGCGGATCAAACACCGCTTTCATCTCTTCCACCAGGAAGGTGATATCGCCACCTTTGCGGAAGATAGCGGAAATCACGCGGGTGAGCGCCACAATCCACATGAAATGTTCCATGTTCTTGGAATTGATGAACACTTCAAACGGACGGCGGTGTTCATCCGGAGTGCCGACATTCACCACCACATCGTTGATGGTGATGTACATGGCGTGATCGGACATCGGCGTTTTGATTTTGTAGGTGATACCGTCAAGAATATCATCACGCTCAAGCAATGGCGCAATATGTGTCACATTGCTTGGCTGTTCCTCTCTGTCGCCAGCTTTTACAACTTCGTAGCCGGTGATTTTCTTCTCGATTTTAATGGCCATGGTGCCCTCCTGTAGCAGCCGGAAGATGCGCGATCTTCTGTTGCATGTAACGCTTCGCCTGATGGCGACAATTGCCCGGTAAGATGCTGAATTCAGCTTGCTGCATATCCATCAGAACTTGCCGTAATAGCCTTCTTTCAAGGCATCGAACAGATTGGCGGCGGTGTGCATTTCGCCGTCGTATTCGACTTCCTCATTGCCCTTCAGCTCAACTTCCGTGCCGTCTTCCAGCTTGAAGCGATAAGTGGTGTTGGCGAGGTCTTTGTCTTTCACCAGCACGCCCTGAAATGCTTCCGGATTAAAGCGGAAGGTGGTGCAGCCTTTCAGGCCTTTATCGTAGGCATACATGTAGATGTCTTTGAAATCCTCATAGGCGAAATCGGTTGGTACGTTGGCGGTCTTGGAGATCGACGAATCAATCCACAGCTGCGCCGCCGCCTGAATATCCACATGCTGTTTCGGCGTAACTTCATCGGCACTGATAAAATAGTCCGGCAACTTGCATGCTTCATCTTCGGCATACGGCATGGCATCACCGTTGATCAGCTCGCGATAAGCCAGCAGTTCATAGGAGAATACATCCACCTTTTCCTTACTCTTCTTGCCTTCACGGATGATATTGCGGGCATAATGATGAGCGAAGCTCGGCTCAATACCGTTGGAGGCATTGTTGGCAAGACTCAGACTGATGGTGCCGGTCGGGGCAATCGAGGAATGGTGTGTAAAACGACAGCCTTTTTCGATCAGCGCATCGAGCATTGCCACATCTTCGGCATTGCCGGTGCTGGCGAATTTCTGCATGTAGCGGGAATATTTCGCCCACAACACGCGCCCCTTCAGCTTGTCACCCAGCTTGATACCGTCGGCCGCCAGCTCAGGACGCTTGGCCAGCATCTCGGTGGTAACTTCGAACTCTTCCTCCATCACTGGTGCAACACCTTTTTCAGCGGCCAGATCAATTCCCACCCTGAAACCGGTGCGTGCCATTTCGTAGGACACTTTTTCGGTAAACACGAGAGAATCAGGAGAACCATAGGGCACGCGCAACATGCTCAGGGCACTACCAAGCCCGAGAAAACCCATACCATGACGACGCTTGCGCATAATTTCATCGCGCTGGCCCGGCAAGGGCAGACCGTTCACTTCCACCACATTGTCCAGCATGCGAGTGAACACGGAAACCACTTCGCGATAAGCATCCCAGTCGAAAAAAGCTTTGTCGGTGAACGGGTGGCGCACGAATTTGGTCAGGTTGACGCTGCCCAGCAGACAAGCGCCATACGGCGGCAGCGGTTGCTCTCCACACGGGTTGGTCGCACGCACATCTTCGCAGAACCAGTTGTTGTTCATCTCGTTGACTTCATCGATCAGAATAAAGCCCGGCTCGGCATAATCGTAGGTCGAGGCCATGATGACATCCCACAAACGCCGGGCCTTGATGGTTTTATAGACCCTGCATGCCACCTGTGCCTTGTCGTTACGCACCACGTTATTGGTTTTATAATGCGGTAAATGCTTCCAGACGATGGTGTTGTTCGTATCTTCGACTTCACTTGCCGAAGCCGGAAAAACAAGATCCCAGTCGGTATCGTTTTTCACTGCTTCCATAAAATCACGGGTGATCAGACAGGAGAGATTGAACTGGCGCAGACGGCCGTTTTCACGTTTAGCACGGATAAAATCGATAACGTCGGGATGCGAAATATCAAACGTGCCCATTTGGGCGCCGCGACGGCCACCGGCCGAAGAAACCGTGAAACACATCGAATCAAAAATATCCATAAACGACAGCGGGCCGGAAGTGTAAGCGCCGGCACCGGTCACATAGGCGCCCTTGGGACGCAGCGTGGAAAACTCATAACCGATACCGCAACCGGCTTTCAGCGTCAGCCCGGCTTCTTTCACCATCGACAAAATACCATTCATTGAATCAGGAATCGTGCCGGAAACCGTGCAGTTGATGGTTGATGTGGCTGGCTTGTAAGCCTCGGCACCGGCGTTGGACATAATACGTCCGGCCGGAATCGCACCTTGCGCCAGTGCCCAGACAAAGCGCTGATACCAGAATTCCTGATTTTCAGGCGCTTCTACATCGGCCAGCGAGCGCGCCACACGACGCCATGTATCTTCAATACTCTGGTCTACGGCTTGCCCCTGCTTGTCCTTGAGGCGATATTTAACGTCCCAGATATCTGCACTGGCAGGCTGCAAAGGCAGGTCTTCTTTTTCAACATCATTCGCTGGTTCACTGGACACCGCCACGGTGTTACTCAATCTGGCGCACATATTAAAACTCCCTCTTCTCATCAATTCGTCGCAGGCTCTGTTTCCGACGTCCGGTGCGACTCACGGCGGCCGAGTTTACAAACTATATCTTGCGCGTCAATACATCTTACAGCACTACTGATAGTGTGTTCCACATCACAAACCATCCATAAGTAATCCACAGCTTATGCACAGCCCCAACCCGCAAAAGGCTTGTAAAAGCTGCTTTTTCTGGAGCTTTAGCGAGGTGGCTGATACCCTTGCAACCCATGAGGCAGCAGACACATTTCGGTTTTGAAACCGTCGGAACAGACGAAAAAGAAAAAAAGGTCATGGGTGTATTTTCATCCGTCGCCAGCAAATACGATATCATGAACGATGCCATGAGTATGGGCATGCACCGCTTGTGGAAAATGCGCATGCTGGGTACTGCCGCTGTACGTCATGGTCAGACGGCGCTGGATGTAGCGGCGGGCTCCGGTGATATTTCTATCGGCTTACTCAAAAAAATGGGCGGCAAAGGCCGCGTCGTACTGACCGATCTGAATGGTCCGATGCTGCGCGAAGGCGCTCGGCGCGTCATCGATGCCGGTTATCTGCCCGGCCGTGCCGATTGCATCCAGTCCGACGGCTCGAAACTGCCGTTTGCCGAGAATAGTTTTGACTGCGTAACGATTGCTTTCGGCATCCGTAATTTTGTTGATATTGCTGCTGGCTTAGCTGAATTCCATCGTGTCCTGAAACCCGGCGGTCAGTTTTTGTGCCTGGAATTTTCCAAGCCGGTACTGCCGCTGCTGGATGTGGTTTACGATGCCTATTCCTTCAACATTATTCCGCCGATGGGTGAATTGATTGCCGGTGACCGTGCCTCCTATCAATACCTGGTAGAATCAATCCGCCGCTTCCCCGACCAGCAACGCTTTGAAAAAATGCTTGGCAAAGCCGGTTTTGAACTGGTTCGGCATGACAATATGACTGGTGGAATTGTTGCCCTGCATCGAGGTTACAAACTATGAGTGTGCTGTTTTTACCCCTGCGCTTAATTCCGGTACCGGTTCAGTGCGTCGTACTTTCCACTGTGCTTGATTTGTTTTTCTCGCGTGATGCTGAACTCAAACCGCTGCTCAACGCACTGAACGATAAAACCTTCCGCATTTATGTGCGCGACACCTCAAGCTGCTTTTTCCTCGGTTTTGCCAAAGGCCGCGTCTGGGTGCACCCGAACCATCAAGGCAGCATCGATGTCCGCATCGAAGCAACCACAGCTGGTTTTGCCCGCTTGTGTTTCGCCAGAGAGGATCCGGATGATCTCGTTTTTCAACAGGTATTGAAGCTGAGCGGTGACTCTGAAGCCATGCTGCGCTTTAAAACTTTACTGGCCACGGCTGATCTCGACTGGGAACAGGAGTTACGCTCGAATTTCGGTGAATTTTTCGGTTCACGTGTCGCTAAAACAGCGCATGCACTGGTCGCTGCCGAGGCCACCGTCAGCAAAAATTCCAAACAGGCTGTCAGCGATGTCTTGCAATCGATGCATACTCCCGATGGTGAGCGCCTGCAAAACTGGCAGGCGGGTGTGGAAACGCTGGCCCACCAGATCAGCCGCCTGAAAGCCCGCACCACCCGTCTTGAACATCGCCTGGAACAGCAGCAACAAGACCAGACGTCAGTCTCCTGACATAAACCATCTTGAAACTACCCGGAAATATTAATCGTAATCTTCGCCTGCTGCGCATCGGTTACATTCTGACCACACATGGCATGGCCGCGCTGGCTGTGCGTATGCGTTTGTTTCGTCCCTATGCATGGTTAATCCAGTTTTTCCGCGACGATGCCATGCCCGCCGACCTTGGCAGTCAGATTCGTCAGGCGCTGGAATCGCTGGGGCCGACGTTCATCAAATTCGGTCAAATGCTGTCGACCCGTGTCGATTTACTGCCCATGGATGTTGCGCTTGAGCTGAAGAAGCTACAGGACGATGTACCACCGGAATCATTTCACTCGATCCGTCACATTATTGAGCGCTCTTTTAAAAAACCGTTAATCGGCGAACATGGCATCTTTGAAAGCTTTGATGAAACGCCGATTGCAGCCGCCTCGATTGCGCAGGTGCACTTTGCCGAGCTCAAAGATGGACAACGCGTTGCGGTGAAAGTGCGACGCCCGCATGTGGCGCGCACCATTGAAGATGATTTATCGATTCTAACGCTGCTGGCATCGATGTTTGAAAAGTATTTCCCTGAATATGAGCGCCTGAAGGCGGTGCGTGTTGTTGAAGAATTCTCCACCACTATCCGTGGTGAGTTGAATCTGCGGGCTGAAGCCGCCCATGCAGGCCGCTTCGCGGAAAACTTCGCCAAGCTTGACGGAGTAAGAGTTCCGGCGGTGCTGTGGAACTACAGCAATGGCGAAGTGATGACCAGCGAACGCATCAGCGGCATGCCGATTGACGAGATTGAAGCGCTGCAAAAAGCCGGTGTGGATACCCTTAAACTGTGTGAACGCGCCGCTGCACTGTTCTTTCACATGGTCTTTGTTGATGGTTATTTCCATGCCGATATGCATCCGGGCAACATCTTTGTTTCCGAGCAGGGCGAAATCATTCTGGTGGATTTCGGCATTGTCGGTCGGCTGGACATGCATTCGCGCCGTTATATCGGCGATATGCTGATGGCCTTTCTCAGGGAAGATTATAACCGTGCCGCGCTGGTCCATCTGGATGCCGGCTATGTACCGCTGGATACGGACATCTCTGCTTTTGAAGATGCACTACGGGAAATTGCCGTGCCTATTTTCAACCGGCCTCTGGCGCAGATTTCCATTGCCGAATTGCTGTTCAGTATGTTTGCCGTCACCGAACGTTTTAAAATGGAAACTCAACCACAATTGCTATTGTTGCAAAAAACCATGGTGGTCATCGAAGGTGTTGCCCGCGAGCTGGCTGATCAGGTCAATATCTGGATGCTGGCCCGTCCGCTGGTGACCGAATGGATGGCCCGCCACATGGGCCCGATCGGCAAAACCGAAGCCCTTGCCGGAGAAATTCGCGGACAACTGCGTGACTGGATGACCCTGCCGCAAAAGCTGGACCGACTGATGACCACGGTGACCGAAGGCCGCATACCCAGCCAGCACCTCGAAAGCTCACGCATGCCGCAAATACTGGGCAGCATGCTTGCTGCAATTGGTGGCGGCATCCTTGCCAGTTACGCCACCGGTGAGGTCGGTTTCTGGACAGGCATTTCCGGTGGCTCGATGATTTTCTTCGGCCTGCTACTGGCTGCCCACCGGTGAGTATAAAAAAAACAGAAGCTCTACATTGCTTGCCAGAGCTTCCGCCTGATCAAACCGCGCGGTGACCAATATCCTTACGATAATATCCACCGGGCCAATCCAGATGTTGCAATGCCTGATAAACTTTCTGCTGAGCGCTTGCCACATCATCCGCCACCACGGTTACACCCAGCACGCGACCCCCGGAATTCACCAGAACACCATCTTTTTCTGCGGTTCCGGCGTGAAATACGACAGCACCAGCTGCTTCAACAGCATCCAGGCCGCCAATGGCCTGACCTTTGTCAAAATCCTGCGGATAGCCCTGAGATGCAACAACCACACAAAGGGCCGAGCCCGAATGCCAGCTTAACTCCATACCATCGAGACGATGTTCAGCTGCCGCCAGCAACACTTCACCCAGATCAGATTTCAGCATCGACATTAACGGCTGACACTCCGGATCACCAAAGCGCACATTGAACTCCAGCGTCTTCGGGCCATCACTGGTTAGCATCACACCCGCATACAAGGTGCCGACATAATCAATACCACGCGCTTTCAGTGCCTTGATAATCGGACGAGCAATTGTTTCCATGACTTCGTTCGCCACCGTAGCGGTGACGCACGGTGCGGGTGCATAAGCGCCCATGCCACCGGTATTCGGACCCTTATCACCATCGAGCAGAGCTTTATGATCCTGACTGGAGAGCAGCGGAACAATGGTGTCGCCGGAGACGATAAACAGGCACGAGGCCTCTTCACCCATCAGACACGCCTCTATCACCACCTCTGCCCCGGCCGCGCCGAAGGCATTGCCGGAAAGCATATCGCGCACCGCTTCAATGGCTTCATCTTCGCTTTGCGCCACAATCACGCCCTTGCCTGCCGCCAGACCGGAGGCCTTGACCACAATCGGCGCACCCCAGCAATGAATCAGGGCTTCAGCTTTTTGCACATCCGTATGCACTTCGAATTTGGCTGTCGGCACACCGGCTTCATCCATCAGCATCTTGGAGAATGATTTGCTACCCTCCAGCTCTGCCGCCGCCTGATCCGGACCGAACACTTTAAACCCTGCCTTTCTCAACACATCGGCCAGACCCAGTACAAGCGGCACTTCCGGACCGATAACAACGAGATCCACCTGCTCCTGCTGGGCCAGTTGCAATAATCCCTGAATATCTTCAACGCCTATAGCAATGCAACGTGCATCGCGGCGAATGCCGGGATTGCCCGGCGCACAAATCACTTCACTGACCGATGCGGAATCTCTCAACTTCCAGCACAGCGCATGTTCACGGCCGCCACCGCCAACCACCAACACCTTCATGCCCATCGAATACCCTCTCTCAACATCATAGTTATTACGTTTTAGCGCGCCGAACAAGCGCCGCCGCAAGCCGGTGCAGGCGAACAGGGCGCTGAACCACATGCGGTATCCGGCATAGCATGACCCACGGCATGCGCCGAGATCAGCTTTTGCAATTGATCGCTGCCGCAATCAGGACAGCTGACTTTCTCTTGCGAGCGCATCACCAGCGTTTCGAAATCGCGCTCACATTGCCGACAGTGAAATTCATAAATAGGCATATCAATATCCCCAGCTGAAATTATCCGTGGTATTTAACTGATTCTTCGCGCACGGCTTTAAAGAACTCAATCGCATGCTCAGGTGGAACATCCGGTGTGATACCGTGACCGAGATTGAACACATGACCATTGCCATGACCGAAGCGGGCCAGAATATCTTTCACTTCGGCGCGAATACGCTCGGGCTTGGCGTAGAGCATGGTCGGATCCATATTACCCTGCAATGCCACACGGTCACCAACGCGTGCTTTGGCCAGATCAATATCAATCGACCAGTCCAGACCCAGCACATCACAACCGGTATCGGCCATTGCTTCCAGCCAACCCATACCACCCTTGGAATAGAGAATCACCGGTACCTTGCGGCCTTCATTTTCACGCGTCAGCTGCGAGACAATGCGCTGCATATAAGCCAGTGAAAATTCCTTGTAATCACGGGTAGACAGAATGCCGCCCCATGTATCGAAAATCTGCACGGCCTGCGCCCCGTTAGCGATCTGACCATTCAGATATGCCGCCACTGAGTCGGCCAGTTTTTCAAGCAGGAGATGCATCGTTTGCGGTTCATTGAACATCATCGCTTTGACTTTGGAGAAATTCTTCGAGCCACCACCTTCAACCATATACGTTGCCAGTGTCCACGGTGAACCGGCAAATCCGATCAGCGGCACGCGGCCATTAAGATCACGGCGAATGGTACTTACCGCATCCATCACATAACCCAAACCAATAGTCGGGTCGTTCAACACCGGCAGTTTCTCGACATCGGCGCGGCAGGTGATCGGATCAGGAAACTTCGGTCCCTCACCGGCGCCGAAGGTGAGCTCCATACCCATGGCTTCCGGCACCACCAGAATATCGGAAAAAAGAATCGCCGCATCAGCATCGAGAATATCAATCGGCTGCAGCGTCACTTCACTGCACATTTCCGGCGAACGGCAAAGATTCAGAAAGCCGCCTGCGCGAGCGCGTGTGGCGCGATATTCAGCCAGATAACGCCCGGCCTGACGCATCATCCAAACCGGTGTGCGTTCCACATCCTGCCGCAAACAAGCGCGCAGAAATAAATCATTCTTCAATTCAGTCATTGCTATTTCCTTTTTGCAATCAAGATAGCGGAACCTGTATCCTGACCGTTCAATTATTTAATCCCAGATATAACCTTCAGTCGGTGACGATGCCGATGCAAACGCACGCTTGGGCATACGTCCAGCCAAAAATGCCTGACGCCCTGCTCGTACGGCATCACGCATGGCTCTGGCCATCATGCATTCGTCTTTTGCCTCGGCAATCGCCGTGTTAATCAGACATGCATCCGCCCCCAATTCCATCGCCTTGGCGGCATCCGATGCCGTGCCGATGCCGGCATCCACGACAATCGGCACGCTGGCACGTTGCTTGATAACGCGGATATTAAACGGATTAGCTAGCCCGCGCCCGGAGCCGATCGGATTTCCCAACGGCATCACAGCGACACAACCAACATCTTCCAGCTTCAGCGCCACGATAGGGTCATCCGAGGTGTAAGCCATCACCTGAAAACCTTCAGCCACTAGCGTTTCTGCCGCTTTAATCGTTTCCACCACATTCGGATACAATGTTTCCGTATCACCGAGCACTTCCAGCTTCACCAGATCCCAGCCACCGGCCTCACGCGCCAGACGCAGTGTGCGAACCGCATCCTCGGCGTTAAAACAACCTGCCGTATTCGGCAAAATCACATATTTCTTCGGATCTATATAATCAAGCAGGTTTTCCTTACCCGGATCGGTAATATTCACACGCCGAATAGCAACGGTAATCATTTCTGCTTCAGCAGCTTCGGTTGCCGCTTTTGTTATGGCAAAATTCTTGTATTTACCGGACCCCGCGATGAGCCTCGATGTAAATTCATACGTGCCTACTTTGAGCCTGTCACTCACGCCTCAACCTCCACCTATCATATGTACTACTTCAATGCGATCACCCTCGCACAACGCTGTCGTTTCATACTGACTGCGCGGCACCACTTCCAGATTACGCTCAACGGCCAGCATCCGTGTTTCCAGCCCCAATTCAACAATCAGTGATGAGACTGTCGTGGCATCAACATTTTTTGCTTCACCATTCAGCCGGATCTTCATGCAACACCCCTCTATCTGAATTATTACATCCATTAAAAAACTTAAAGGATCAGAAAAAAAACAAGTTATTTTGAGCCTGAAACAACGAAAAATGCGCAAAAATAGCAATTGACCCTATTTTCCCCACTGCGTAGCGTGAGGCACATGCTAACAGCATCTTCCGCAACGCCCAAGGCGCAACATGAACGCCAACGTAAACGTATACGCCGCACCCCGAGGCCGGATAACTGGCATGGCGTTAACAAAGGTTTAATCGAAGCTAAACTGGCCTTCAAAAACCTTCAATATGATCAGGCGGAATCATTACTGCGTGGTGTGCTCGAATTTGCTCCCAACGAGGCCAAAGCCTGGGCATGGCTGGGTAAAATTCTTGCATTAAAGCAATGCCATGATGAATCGGCGCAATGCATTGAACGCGCCAAAACTATTTTGACCCGCAAACTGGTAGCCAGCATGTCTGGAAATAAACCGCCTGTATCAAAATCTCTGGCGCGCATTCTCTGGCAACAAGGCGACTATGAGGCAGCACGAGCCATGCTTTCAATCCTGCTGCTGAAACAGCCCGATGATGCAGAACTGCAACATTGGCAAGCATCGTGGAATAATGAGGTGACAGCTTGAAAAGACTTTCCATTCTGGCGCTACATGGCCCCAACCTGAACCTTCTGGGGACACGTGAGCCCGGTCATTACGGCACACAAACACTGGCTGATATCGATCAGCAACTGATCGAACTGGGTGACAGCCTGAATATTGAAATCACCACATTCCAAAGCAATCATGAGGGCGCCCTGGTTGACCGGATTCATCAGGCCAAGTCGCAGAATATCGATGGCATTATCATCAACCCTGCTGCATTCACGCATACCAGCGTCGCCATTCGCGATGCTTTTCTTGGCGTAAGCATTCCGTTCATCGAAGTCCATTTGTCGAATATCCATCGTCGCGAAGCATTCCGTCATCATTCCTATCTGTCGGATATTGCAACCGGCATGGTATCCGGCTTTGGCGCTAAATCATATTTACTGGCATTACGCGGCATTTGCAATCATTTACGTAGCCAACATTAAAACCCGCAAGTTTAAAAAACATAACCATCTAACAGGAGTTGCAAGTGGATATCTCAGAAATTAGAAAGCTGATCAAACTGGTACAAAGCTCTGACCTGACTGAAATTGAGGTCACGGAAGGCGATCAAAGTGTTCGCATCTCCCGCCAATCAACGCACGTGACTGTTGCCGCACCAGCCGCTCCGATACCAATGGTCGCACCGGTCGCTGCTGCCGATACCGCTGCGCCTGCCAAGACTGAGCAGATCGAGGCCAATATCGTAAAATCACCGATGGTGGGTACTTTCTACTGTGCTTCTAATCCCGACACACCGGCATTTGTCACGGTTGGGGCCCAGGTGAACAAAGGCGACACGCTCTGCATCATCGAAGCGATGAAACTGATGAATGAAATCGAAGCTGAATATGCCGGCGTCGTGGAAAAAATCCTTGCCGAAAATGCTTCTCCCGTTGAGTACGGTCAGCCCCTGTTTGTCATCCGACCTGCTTAAGCGCTATCGAACTTCAACCGAGCCTTCAACAAAGGAAATCATATGTTTCATAAAATTCTGATTGCCAATCGCGGCGAAATTGCCGTTCGCATTATTCGTGCCTGCAAGGAGCTCGGCATTGCCACCGTCGCGGTCTACTCCGAAGCTGACAAAGAAGCCATGCATGCTCGTCTGGCTGATGAAGCTGTTTGCATTGGCCCCACCCCCAGCTCAAAATCCTATCTGAATATCCCGTCAATCATGGCCGCTGCTGAAATTACCGATGCGGAAGCCATTCATCCGGGCTACGGTTTTCTGGCTGAAAATGCCGAATTTGCCGAGATCGTGATTGAGTCAGGCTACGCCTGGATTGGCCCATCACCCGAATCAATGCGTATTATGGGTGACAAGGTGCGCGCTAAAGCCCGCATGCAAGAAGCCAACGTGCCGCTTGTTCCCGGCTCTGACGGCGCCGTCCACTCCATTGAAGAAGCCAGACAGGTTGCAAAAAGCACAGGCTTCCCGCTGATCATCAAAGCAGCCTCCGGCGGTGGCGGGCGCGGCATGCAGGTTGTTCATGCAGAACCACGTTTACCCGCTGCCTTCAATAAATGCCAAACTGAAGCCGGTGCCGCATTTGGTGATCACACAGTATTTATCGAAAAATATCTGGAAGAGCCCAAACATATCGAAGTACAGGTTCTGGGCGATAAACATGGCAATATCATTCATCTGTTTGAGCGCGAATGCTCCATGCAACGCAACAATCAGAAAGTGCTCGAAGAAGCGCCAAGCCCGTCCATCGATGAAGCCACCCGTCAGGCGATCTGTGAAGCCGGATTAAATGCTGCCAAAGCCGTCAACTATGAAGGTGCTGGCACCATCGAGTTTCTGCTCAATCCCGACAATTCATTTTATTTCATGGAAATGAATACACGTATTCAGGTTGAACATCCGGTCACCGAATGGATTACCGGCGTCGATTTGATCGAATGGCAGATTCGCGTCGCTTTCGGCGAGAAGCTGGCCTTCACGCAACAAAACATCAAAATGAAGGGTCATGCGATTGAATGTCGCATTAATGCCGAGCATCCGTTTAAATTCACCCCCAGCCCCGGCACCGTTGAACTTTACCATGCACCGGGCGGTCGAAGTGTTCGCGTCGATTCCGCGCTGTATACCGGCTACACCGTACCGCCGCATTATGATTCCATGATTGCCAAGATTATTACGCATGCCCGTGATCGTCAGAAATGTATTCGCCGCATGCAGCGTGCACTGGATGAGCTGGCGGTGATTGGCATTACAACCAACACCGAACTACACAAACGTCTGCTGGCCAATCCGGGATTTCAGCGCGGAGATTTCAATATTCACTTCCTCGAAAACTGGCTTAAGCAAATCCCATCCTAATGAACACATTCAAAGCCCGGACGCGATAGAGACGTCCGGGCTTTTGTTTATTTCACGCTTAACTCAAGAAATTTCCGTTTACCCAATTTCAACAGATACGTTGCGCCAGCTTGCAGGCGATAATCCTTATCCGACACTTTTTCTCCGTCGATAGAAAGCGCTTGTTGCTTAATCAGGCGAATCGCCTCGCCATTGGATGCCGTCATGCCGCCCTGGCTTAATGCATGCACGACCCACAGCTCACCGTCTTCTGATTGCAGCGTAGCCGTTGGTACATCATCCGGCACTTCGCCTTTTGAGAACTGCTTTTCAAAACCCTCGCGCGCCGCTTTACCCGCCTCATCGCCATGAAAACGAGCCACCAGCAGCGATGCCATCTGCTTTTTAGCCTCCATCGGATGCTTGGCCCGAATAGCATCCAGATGCTTATCCGTCAGCAGTTCGTAGTATTTAAACATCAGATCATCGCTGATCGACATCAGCTTACCGAACTGTTGACCGGCTTCTTCCTGAATACCAACGTAATTATCCAGCGACTTGGACATTTTATTGACGCCATCAAGCCCTTCCAGCAATGGCATGGTTAAAATAACCTGCGGTGTTTTACCAAAAGCTTCCTGCAACTGACGACCCATCAACAAATTGAATTTCTGATCATTGCCGCCAAGTTCAACATCGGCCTGCAGCTCCACTGAATCGTAACCCTGTATCAACGGATAAAGAAATTCGTGAATAGCGATACTCTGGCCACCTTTATAACGCTTCTCGAAATCATCGCGCTCCAGCATACGCGCCACGGTCGCCTTACCCGCCAGACGAATCAAATCAGCCGCGCCCATGCTTCCCAGCCATTCGGAATTGAAGCGGATTTCTGTTTTATCCCGATCAAGAATTTTGAACACCTGCTGCTTATAGGTTTCCGCATTGGCGGCAACCTCTGCCTCGGTGAGTGCCGGGCGTGTTACACTTTTCCCCGTTGGATCTCCCACCATGCCGGTAAAATCACCAATCAGAAAAATCACCTGATGTCCGCATTGTTGAAACTGTCGCAGCTTTTCAAGCAATACGGTATGCCCCAGATGCAAATCCGGTGCCGTCGGATCAAACCCTGCCTTAATGCGTAGCGGTCGATTCTCTTTAATGGCCAGAGCCAATTTCGCTTTGAGCCCACCTTCAGGAAGAATTTCCAGTGTCCCACGCGATAATAAGTTCCATTGATCTTCGATATTCATCATAAACCGCTCCTTGATAAGTCGCGGATCATAGCGTCTTGCACTGCATCTGCCAGCGTGAACCCTTCAAATCCGTTGGAAATTGTTCTTTTTTGTTTATGATCCTGCGAATGAATCATGCTACTTACTGGATCGGAATGATGTCAGGAACTTCCTGCGATGGCATCGATGTTGCCATTATCAAACAAGGCCCTGCATCGCGCGAAAAACCCGAACTACTGCATTTTATGCAGCACCCTATGCCCAAAGAACTGCATGAACCGGCGCTGCGTCTGGCTGCTCCGGGCTTCAATGAAATTGACACCATGGGACATCTTGACCGCCTGCTCGGGCGCGCCTTTGCGCAAGCCGTGCTCGACACCCTTGAACAAACCGGCGTTCGCGCTTCCAGCATCGCGGCGATCTGCTCACACGGTCAAACCATCCGGCATCGCCCCGGATACCAATTCGGCAGCTTGCCGTTCACCTTACAGATTGGTTGTGCCGATACCATTGCCGACATGACTGGCATTACAACAGTATCCGACTTTCGCCGTAAAGACATTGCCGCCGGTGGCGAAGGTGCGCCACTGGTGCCTTTTGCCCATCAACGTTTATTTGCCAGCGACCAGCAAAACGTCATCGTTGTTAATATTGGTGGCATTGCCAATATCACCTGGCTGGGAGCCGATGGCAGCATTTCCGGTTTTGATTGCGGCCCGGGCAATATGGTCATGGACAGTCTGATGCTGGAACTTACCGAAGGCAGGCAACGTTATGATCGCAATGGCGAAATGGCCGAACATGGTCAGGTGTATCGGCCACTGCTGGAGCGGCTGAAACAGCACCCGTTTTTATCACGCAAACCACCCAAATCAACGGGTCGTGAAGAGTTTAGCGATGATATTCTTAACCTGATACTCAGTTGGCCGGATATTGATCATGCAAGCATGCTGACAACCGCTTGCGAATGGACTGCACTTTGCATTGTTGATGCACTGCAATTTCTTCCCGCTCAGCCAGCCCGTTGCCTGATTTGCGGCGGCGGCGCATACAACCCCTACCTGATGCAGCGCCTGAACAAGCTTCTTGCGCCGCTGCATGTCTGCACCACGGCTGACGCAGGCATTCCACCCAATGCTGTTGAGGCAGTCAGTTTTGCACTGCTTGGTCAGGCATGTATTGCCGGTCAGGCCAATACGCTGGCCAGTGTTACCGGCGCTGATAAAAATGTGTGTGGCGGAAAAATTTCACCGGGCAACAACTGGCCCGAAATCATGCAACTCTGCTGCGGACGCCAGCCTGTTTAGCTCGCACCCTCACCATCAAGAAAAATCAATTCCCCCCACATGTATGAAGGATTGCCTGCATCATCTTTAAATGGAAGGCTGTGATAAGCAGGAACTTTCCGATGGGGACGGCCATAGCTGTCATCCTGCATTTCATCGCAACTCAATGAAGCCAGTACCAGCAGCGACTCTTCAAATAACACATCACAAATCTCACAAGCCTCATCAGCATAGCGTACAGGCCTGCCGATTAAACTCCGCATCGCATTATGGTCTGATATCAGCTGATATAAATATTCCTTATCCATGCGCTTCCTCCCTTACCTTCACGACTGCAACACCATTGCTGTTTGCCAATAAAGCCTGAGCCATCATACTTGCACCGATGATGGATACATTGCAATCACTACTCGACACCTCTTTTCTGACCATCCCTCTCATGCAATGGCTGGCCGCTATCATGGTGCTTTTTATGACTTTCGTACTGCAAAGCATCATTGTCAAACATGTATTCCGCTTTCTTACACAGCGCATGGCCCGTCAGAGCAAAACCACGTTGGATACGGTACTGTTCAAAGCAGCAGAAAAGCCGGCCAATGGTTTTATTCTGCTGCTTGGCATGTTATTGGCAGTGCACATTCTCAGCCCGACAGAAAACATGCTACCGCTGGTTCGTTTTACCGATCAAATGGCCCGCGTAGCGATTATTTTCGTCGGCGTCTGGTTTTTGTGGCGGCTGCTGGACGGGCTCACGATCTACTTTGGCGAGCAGGCCTCCCATACTGAAACGACACTCGACGATCAGTTAATCCCGTTTATTGCCAAAACCCTGAAAGCCTTTCTGGTGATTACCGGCATATTGGTGATGGCCCAAAACATGGGCTACTCCATTTCCGGCTTGCTGGCATCACTGGGCATCGGCGGCATTGCTGTGGCCATGGCGGCGCGGGACTCCATCGCCAATATTTTCGGCAGCATCATGATCCTTATCGATCGCCCGTTCATGGTGGGTGACTGGATCAAAACCAACGATTTTGAGGGTGTTGTTGAAGAAGTCGGTTTTCGCTCCACGCGCATCCGCACCTTTGAGAAAACGCTCGTCAATGTCCCCAACTCGCAACTGGCCAATATGGTCATCGATAATATTGATGCCCGTTCTGTGCGACGGATTAAAATGCGCATCGGCCTGACCTATGCCACCACCCCCGAACAAATGCAGTTGGCTATTGCCGGCATTGAGCACATTCTGGAAACACACCCCGGCGTCGATCAGGAATTTAAACTGGTGAAATTCGATGAGTTCGCCGATTCTTCCCTGTCGATCTTCCTCTACTATTTCTCCGCCAGCAAAGCATGGGGCGAATATCTGGCTGTACGACAGGATGTAAATTTGAAAATCATGAGCTTACTTGAATCACTGAATCTGGACTTTGCTTTCCCCAGCCGCAGCGTTTATATGCACGACATGGACAAACAAGCATGAGCCAACACATAGAAGCATTTACCGATGGTGCCTGCTCCGGCAATCCCGGCCCCGGCGGCTGGGGCGTCTGGCTGCGCTATGGCAAGCATGAAAAGGAACTATGCGGCGGCGAACCAAACACCACCAACCAGCGCATGGAGCTGCAAGCTGCTATTGAAGCTCTGAAAGCGCTCAAAAAACCGTGTGCGATCACTATTTTTTCCGATTCCAAATATGTTGTCGATGGCATCACCTCATGGATTCACGGCTGGAAAAAGAATGGCTGGAAAAATACTGCCAAAAAACCTGTCGCCAATGCAGAACTTTGGCAGCAACTGGATACGCTCAATGCCATCCACGATGTAAAATGGCAGTGGATTAAAGGTCACGCCGGACATGAAGGCAACGAACGCGCCGATGCACTGGCCCGTCAGGGGATTCCGACGTAAGCTTTCCGACCCGACAAACGCGGCAATTTTTCCTGATGATATTTATAACGAGGTTTACACGATGAAAATGCTTTTCGACTTTTTCCCGGTAGCACTGTTTTTTGCCGCCTACAAACTGTATGACATCTACACCGCTACCGCCGTACTGATCATCGCCTCTATCCTGCAAACCGGCATCTACTGGCTACGTCAAAGACGTTTTGAAAACATGCACGTTATTACGCTGGTTCTGGTGTGCGTTTTTGGTGGTATGACCTTGTTGCTGCATGATGAAATGTTTATCAAATGGAAACCAACGGTGATTAACTGGCTGTTTGCGCTGGTGTTTATCGGCAGCATGTGGATCGGCAAACAACCGCTGATCCGCCGCATGATGGGCGATCATCTGAGCCTGCCTGACACCATCTGGTTACGCCTCAACCTGCTCTGGTCGGTATTTTTTGTTGTCATGGGCATTATTAATCTGATCGTCGTCTATTCATTTGATACCGAAACCTGGGTTAACTTCAAACTTTTCGGCATGTTGGGTCTGACGTTTGTGTTTATCGTGGCTCAAAGCCTGTATTTAGCACGTTATATGCAGGAAGAGTCGTGATCCAGTGCTTCACATAGCTTTAAAAACGTTATTTCTGAGCTGTAGTGACAATCATTATACCGTCGACTGACATTTTTTGTCAGTCCCGCTGCTGAAACCCATCTACCCCTTCACTCAACTTTGGCATGCCGCTTGCTACACTATTGGCAGAACATCGTTACACGGTGTCTTTAATTAAACAGGAGAACAATTATGAAACCAATGAACAAAGAACAAGGCTTCACCCTGATCGAACTGATGATCGTAGTTGCAATTATCGGTATTCTGGCCGCTGTAGCGATTCCACAGTTTGCATCATACCGCATTAAAGCATTCAACACGGCTGCACAATCAGACCTTAAAGGTGCAGCAACTGCTTATGAAGTTTTCTTCAATGACAATTCAGAATATCCTAAAACTGTCCTTGTAGCTACCGGCACGGCCACTTTAGATACTGCAGCAGGACTTGCAGCACCTGTTGTAATCAATCTTTCTAAGAATGTTGCCTTTGCTTCTGTAATCGGAACCACAAATCAGTGCTATGGCGCTGCGACCAAAAACGCACCTGGCGATAAAATTTACAACGTAGCCAGTGATGCTCCATCCATGGTGGAAGCTGCCAGCACTGCTGGTACTGTATTGCTCGATGCCGACGTAACTGCACCTGGCTGTTAATTAGATTAACGGCACATTGAGAGGCTGGCATGCCAGCCTCCCTTTTGTTTTATTCTTATGAACCTCTCTCTTCAGCATTTACGCAAAGCTTATAACCAGCGCACCATTTTAAATAATATATGCAGTGACTTTACTGACAACACCATCACAGGCCTGCTTGGCGTCAATGGTGCCGGAAAAAGCACCCTTATCAAATCCATACTGGGCCTGATCAATCCTGATCAGGGCAATATTGCTCTTAACGGTAAACCCATCAAACCGGGTGATATCAGTTATTTACCTGAAGTAAGTTGCTTGCCATCCACTTTATCTGCCTGGCAACTTCTCAACTTCGCAACCCGGAACAAGCCACGAGAAACAGAACGTCTATTGCGGCAAGTTGCCTTGAATGAAGAATCCTGGCATCGGAAAACAAACGAATACTCCAAGGGCATGCGACAACGCACATCCATAGCTTTTACACTGGCATCGCGGGCTAAATGGCTCATCCTCGATGAACCCATGTCTGGCCTGGATGCACTGGGAAGAAGGCACATGCTGGACGTCTTTTCTGACTTTCACAACAATGGCGGCAGCATTTTAATTTGCAGCCATCAGGTAGCCGATCTTGTTCGCATATGCCACAAAATTGTTTTAATTTCCCATGGGGAAATTGCCGAAACATTTACCATCACCGAACATTCTATCGCTGAGGTGGAAATTATCGAATCCAGACTAGCCTTACACGAGCGTAACAAAGTATGCATAGAGTAATTCGACTAACCACGCTTGAGTTCTGGAACTTACTAAGCTTCCGGGTCTTGCTTGCAAGCACCCTGGTTATGCCTGTTTTGGCCGCTGTATTTGCCTCGTTATTTATGCTGGACCTTGGGAAAGTCTATATCGACGGCATTTTTACCTTCAGCCATCTGCTTGCGGTGATATTTTTATTATTATTAGCCGTCCCTTTTCTGGCACAAGATTTGAAAAATCGCTTCTATTTTATGCTGGTTGGTCAAAGCATATCTCGCCCACAATACATATTGTCACGTTTCATCGGTATTTCTCTGATGTTCCTGTTGCTGATGCTTTGCCTTGCCATCTCCTCAACTCTGATAGCCAGCCTTATCACCCACCTATGGGAAGGGTATGCCGAAGACTTTGTTCCCACTTTCATTATAAGTGGCGTCATGCTCTATGCCATCGAATACATAAGCATGATTGCCATTGCCATGTTGTTCTTCAGTTGGGCTAGCGGTGAAAACGAATTATTGGTAATGGTTTTTCTTGTCTGGGTCATCGCATGGGTCATTCCACCTGTTCTTGCTGCCACACAGAATCCGGAAGTTTCTCAGACTATGCCTGGCTGGCTGTTGTTCGCGATATCTTCCGTTTATCAGCTATTACCGCATTTAAATGGGCATCAGATATCTTTGATGATCTCGCATGGCGATGCTGTAGCCATATCCCAAGCTTTATTCTTTATCCTGGAACATGTCAGCTACGCTATTTTAGCCTTAATTGTATCTGTTCTTCTTTTTTCCAGGCAGGATCTGTGAACACAAAGGCTTTTCGCCTTGGCTTACTGATATTCAGCATGCTTACATTGCTGGTTTTTGCGCGCACACAATCCGGCATCGGTCCAACAGAAAAGAATTTTTATTATCAGCCCCAGTCACCCAAATTATGGTTGTTTGATGTTGCATGCGGACAACTTCCCGGCATGTGTGCCGACTTTTCTATCCTCCGTGTTTTCACCATCTACTCTGATACCTCGCAAAAAACTCTCGACAATGAACAAAACGACTATGCCTGGAGCACACTGCATCAGGAGCTTCAAATAGCGCAACACCTCGACCCTAAATTTCGTGACACGTATCGCCTTGCCGAAGGGCTCTTGCCGTATGATGCCAACATGCCGAATGAAGCCGTTGCATTACTTTCGAAGGGCAGCCAGGTGATGGATGACTGGCTTATACCGCTGGTCGCTTCTTTCATTGCCTCAACGCAGCTAAATGACAAAAAACGCGCTTTAACTTTAGCGCAAATAGCCACTGGCAAAACCAATGCGCCTGTCATGGCCTTCGGCTTTGCTTCTCGTTTAATGAAAGACGAAATCAGCCTTGAAGCCGCCATCGCATTTCTGCAAGCGCGAAAGCAAACACTACCGCCATCCATGCAACACGGAATTGAAATTCGCATCCAAAAACTCAAAGAGCAAGCAGAAAGCAAGCCAGACGCACTATGAATAAGCACTTATTAGGATCCCGTAGCTTGACTCCCTCGCACCAATGCGTTAAAAAATCTCCAATTGAACACACCAAAATGCTTGAGGATAAGCCAATGCGTAAACCAGAGACTCGCAAAAGACGTAATGAATTTGGTTTTACGTTAATTGAAATCATGATCGTAATTGCGATTATCGGAATTTTAGCTTCTATTGCCACCCCTATGTTCGCCAAACACAAAGAAAACGCGAGCAATTCAGCCGCTCATTCAGATGTACACCATGTTTTTCTCTTTGAGAACCAATTTTTCAATGAGCACGCTGAATTTGCGCCCGTAACAATTGCTGACAAACAAGCCACTGGTGCAGTATCTATCAATGTTGCCCTCTTAGATGGTTCGGCTCAAAGATTTGAAATTAATTTATCAAAAAAAGTTGATGTCCTGTGTAAAGTAAGTGCCAGCAAACAATCTGTTATCTGCGGTGGCCGCCACCATGGGGGCTCAAAAATTATTGCTATTGACCTTGACGCTCCGGGTACGCCCTGTTTCAAAAAAAGTTATAACCCCTTAGCCGATGCTGACATTACTGATCCAACTGACTCAATCATGGACCTAACAGGTGCAAATGGCTGGAATTGCGGTTGATGAGTATAAGCTTGTAAGGCAATCGTATTAAAATGACCCATCAGGGGTTGCTGGATTCAATTCACCAGTAAAGGTTGGCCTGCTTATTGTGCTCTGATGCCAGCATCTGTGTCACGGCGCCCTTCTGACTCCAGGCGAAAATTCTTCAGCTGAAACAACGACAGGCATGCATCAACAACAAGCGGATCATACAGCGTACCACGACGCTGCTTTATTTCTTCCAAAGCCACTTCAACAGCCTGGGCTTCCCTGTAGGGACGATGACTGAGCATCGCTTCAACCACATCCGCCACAGCGACAATACGGGCTTCCAGAGATATCTCATCACCCTTCAAACCTTGCGGATAACCGGAACCATCCATTCTTTCATGATGCTGATATGCGATTTGAGCCACAGGCCATGGAAACGCGACTACTTTCAGAATATTGTAGCCAACCGTTGTATGCTCCTGAACCAGATGAATTTCAATATCAGATAACTTTGCAGGCTTACCGAGTATCTCGGCCGGAATTTGAATCTTGCCGATATCATGAATCGTAGCACCCATTCGAATGCCTTCGACCTGCTTCTCCTCCAGCTTCATTTCACGCGCAATCGCTTCAGCCAGCGTAGCAACCCGCCGCTGATGACCTGACGTTGACGGGTCTCTGGCTTCGACGGCCAGAGCAACTGTGGCAATCGTTCCTTCAAGTGCGTTTTTAAGCATGCTGCGGGTTTGTTCTAATTCACCAAGCTTTTTATACAGCATCTCGGTCAGGCGTTGCTCATGTTTACGCTCGAAATCTAGATCTTCTTTGAAAAGCCACACCGGTGGCAAAAATTCAGATTTGCCGAATTGTTGCACGATACCGTCGATAATGCGCAGAAATTCTGCCGTATCCATCGGCTTCTGAATCAGTTGTACAACGCCCAAATCACGTGCCATTTTCTCATCTTGCGGATCAAGATAATGCGCCGAATAAAAAACAATCGGGATATCTTTAAGGGTTTTATCAGTTTTAAGCCTGCGGCAGAGTTCATAACCATCCATTTTCGGCATGAGAACATCTGTGATGATTAAGTCGGGCCTTGATTGCCGGATGTACTCCATGGCATCAACCCCGTTCTCGGCAGTCATGACTTCATAACCATGACTGCTAAAGATGAGGCTCTGCACATCTCTTGCATCCTCGTTATCATCGACAAGCAGGAGTTTTATCACACGTGGCCCATCTCGTTCTGAATCGGCTGCGCATCTCGAATATAAAAGTTCGCCCGTTTTTTCATCGCCCGCTCACCACCTTCTTCACCAGCTCTTGCCTCTGACATCGCTTGACCATTAACTTCAGAATACATGATTTCTGTTCCATAAGATGATCGCTATTTTCGCTGATGCGTGCTTTTGTCATCACTCAAGCAGCATTCTGTTGTATAGCAAAGCCATATTGGCTCTATTGTGGCTGCGGAACAACATGTGAGCAAGCGCAGGATAGACAACAAGATTAAACGAGCATCTCGTATGCTTTATTTTCGAACAAGCTGATACAGGCATCAACGACGGCCGGGGCATATAATGTCTGCCGATGCTGCCGGATTTCTTCCAGCGCCTTATCGATACCCAGTCCAGCTCTGTAAGGACGATGACTGGCCATCGCCTCGACCACATCGGCCACGGCAACGATTCGTGCTTCCAGACAAATATCCTCACCCTTCAAACCTTGCGGATAACCGGAACCATCCATCCGCTCGTGATGCTGATATGCGATCTGGGCAACCGGCCACGGAAATTGAATGTCCTTGAGAATCTCATAGCCAACCTGTGAGTGGGTATTTACCAGCATAAGTTCCATCTCAGACAAACGGGATGGTTTACTGAGAATCTCCGCCGGAAGATGAATTTTACCAATATCATGGATCAAACTGCCCATACGGATACCTTCAATTTGATCCTTATCCAACCCCAATTCAACGGCAATGGCACAGGCAAGATCGGCAACACGCCGCTGATGGCCGGAGGTGTATGGGTCACGCGCCTCAACCGCTTTGCCGATAGCATTAATACAACCCTCCAACGCAGCATGCAGCTGCACATGCGTGTGTTCGAGTTCCTCATTGGTCTTTTGCAGAACCTCAGAAGACTCATTGATATCCTCAAGCATGTAGAGCATAGCCTTACGCGCCATCTCACCTTCTTCCACACGTTGGCGCAACGAGTCTTCCATATGTTTACGTTCGGTGATATCAGATATCGTGCCAATGGAGCGTAGCGGCGTTCCGTCATCGGCATAGATGGTTTTACAGTGCTCAAGCACCCACCTGGCTGAACCATCCGGCAACAACAGCCGGTGTACAAGCTGATAGGGTGACTGGCTCTTAACGGAAGCTCTGTAGGTGCGCTCAACCAGATCGCGATCCTCCGGATGCACGATATCGATAAATGTCTTATACGTAGTATTAAAGCGTTCCGGATCAAGACTGAACATGTGATAAACTTCATCAGACCACCACAAACCACCGTTGAGCAGATTCATCTCCCAGCTGCCAAGCCTGGCAATATTCTGCACTGTCTCAAGGCGCTCCCGTGTATAATTCAACAGCGCATCCATTTTTCTTCGCTCACTGATGTCCTTAACGAATCCGATAAGCAATTGCAGACCGTCACAAGTTACATGTGCGATGCTGAAGCTGACCGATATTATCGAACCATCTGCACGCATGGCCGTGGTTTCCATGTGCGCATCATGCCCTTCACCACGACGCTCATCGGCAACACTTCTGGCCAGTCTCTGCCTGACCATCTTGCGCAAGTGCGAGGGTATAATGAGTTCTTCCATCGGCTTGCCGACAGCATCGAGCTTCGAATAGCCAAACATCTTTTCCGCCGCCGTATTAAAAGCGAGGATGCGACCCTCATAATCCATGCTTATGATGGCATCGGGAGCCCCGGACAATATCGCGCTGTTTTTCATTTCTGCGAACTTCAGCTTTCTGACAACCTCATCGTACTGGCGTTGCAAACGCCTGGCTTGCGCCAGTTGCTGTTTCAACCGGGTATTTTCCTGCTCCAGACTGCTTGCTTGCATAGACATTTCCCTGCCACTCATATCTTCAGGATAGTTCCGGATAAATCAAATCCGTTCCGCATTGCAACCCCGCCAGCCAGTGCATAGCCCCGGCAACGAAATCGGTACCTATCAATTGGCCGTGCTGCGGCAGAATCATCCGCACATCCAGGCCAGTAAGACTGTTCACAAAACCATGCGTGGCGATGTTCGAAGCCATATAGTCGGCATGAAACATACCCATATTACCAGCCAGCATCTCGAATTCCTCAGCTATCAACCGACTTCCTACATCCAGCGAGGCAAACACATCGCCTGAAAATAGAAACCCGGCAGCCATATCAAAACTGGCAAAAGCACCCGGGAAATGTAAAAAAGGCGCGGCTTTAAAATGCAGCACAGCTCCAGAAGGCAGTTCCAGCAAAGGATTCGCCTCAACATCCACGTAATCATAATCCGGACACCCATAATAAGGCAGCAACACCTGCGTGCGCGGCGAGGTGTACACACGCATCTGTGGATTGATGCCAAGCCAGTCAGCCATCGAAGCCGCCACATCCGGATCCTGATGACAAACAATCATGCCGCTGACCTGATCCGGTGGCATGATCTGTGCCACGCGTTGCCACACCTGTGAGAAAAAAGCGCGATTGCCAGGATCAACCAGCAAAGCCTCCTTGCCATCCCGGATCAGGTATACATTGGAGCGAAAAGCGGTGGGTTCAGCGATACCGAGCCAGTAAATGGCATGACCATTGTTTTCATACAACACTGTTGGCGCATGTGCCGCCTTGGTAATATCAATCTGTTTCATGGCTATCTCCCAGGCGGCTCGCGGCTTTCAGCGCGGCAATTTCATCACGCAATTGCTTGATGCGAAACTCGCGTTCAATGGTTGCGGCATGAAAACGCTCGAGCTCAGTCAGGCGATCTTTGAGGCTCTCTTCAGCCAGCCGGCGTTCACTGATATCGCGTACGGATGCTTGCAACAGTGTTTTGCCATCCACCTCCATACGCGTCAACATCACCTCTGTCGGAAACACTGTGCCATCCACACGCCTGTGCACGCACTCGAAGAAGTTTACCTCGTCCCGGAGTGCCTGTTGCCTTTTCTCTTGCTCTATCTCTACGGATTTGCGGCCATCCGGCTGAATCTCCGGGCACAATCCAGGCAATGACATCGTAACCAGCTCCGCTTCATCACGACAACCGTACATGGTTATCGAGGCCTGATTTCCACTGATTAAAAGCCCCTCTGTCGACAATATCATAATGGCATCACGAGAAGATGAATACAGCGTTCTGAACGTCTCATTTACTCTTCTTCTCTCCGCTTTAGCTTCTGTATGCTTCACACCACCGATAAACAGCACCACCCAACCCAGCCCCCAGAGCAACGCATGACCGATGAAGAGCGCTCTTTCTTTGTGTTCCAATAAAGCGACCTCAGCTTCCACCGGCACCGAAATACTGATTCCTCCTCGCACATCGCCAAGCTTATAACCCTGCGTGGCATGACATTTCAGACAACTCTGTTCAACCAGCAGTCGTCCCATAAAACGGAAATATTCTTTGCCGTCCGCCATCTTTTCACGCGAAAAGGCTTCGGACTTGCCAGCTTCAAACGTTTTTAACACCGATGTCTCCCATGCATCGGCTTTATTCTCTGCTCGTATCGGCTTCAGGCTGGTGATATGTCCACGCCTGCCACCTGCGTCTTCCAGCATCAGTTCATGCAGCTGACGCGACATATAAGCCGGATTGATCAGGGTCAGTTTTTTACCGGTGGTGGTCGTCACATCCCGCTCAGGAATATGACTCAAATAAGGATTGGGTTGCGTTGTTTCTGTGATGGGAACATATACGCCGCCATGTCCGGCATTCCATCTGCGAAATATTAATTCCTGACTAAACAAGGCTTTGGCATTCACTTTCACCTCATCCATGCTGTGCTCGTACAGCTCCTTCATATTCCAGGTCAACGATGCCGCTGCGATCAACACCCATGCCAGCAACAGCAGCCATAAGCCTGAGTAAATACCCGCAATCATATCCATCAACTTTTTCATACGGCATTTCCTTTCAGCCGTTTGATTTCCTGCCGGAGTTCTTCCATCTTCAATTCACGTCCGACCATCAAGCGATTGATCCGTTCAATTTCGTCGAAGCGTTCCTGAAGTTGCTGTTCAGACTGTTTGCGTTGCGTAATGTCCGTAAATACCGTGGCAAAAAGACCCTTTCCGGGAGAGAACACAGAAACCTCAAAGTGCCGTTGCAGTGGGGAAAAGGCAGTCTCAAAACTGCAAGGTTCACCGGTAAGCGCCACCCGCGCGTAATCCTCAAGGTATGGTGCTGTATGCACCTCATAAAGCGCTGTTGCCAATTGCCCTCTGACCTTGTCGGCAGATAATCCGGTATGTCGCTCGAATGCAGGATTAATATCCAGTATTCGATAATCCACAGGGCAACCATTTGCATCGTTAATTATTTTATGCAGCGCAACACCTTCGCTCATATTTTGAATGAGTGATTCGAACTTCTCCTCATTTTCCTTCAGCGAACTCTCTGCCTGTTTCCTTTCGGTGACATCACGTGTCACCACTGTGGCCAGCTCAGTTTTACCCTCATCATCCGTGTAAGGATAAAAGCTAGCCTCATAATAGCGCGGCCCGATCACTGGCGAATTAAACTCAAATTCAAACACATGCCTGGTGAGTTTGCCGGAAAAGCATTGATCCATGATCGGCTTGATCTCCGAATTAAAGGTTTCCTCTCCCCAGATATCAGCCACCGTCTTGCCGATCACCTCTTCCCGTCTCACACCATGTGCCTTCAGGAAAGCATCGTTCACAGATTGATAGACATAATTCCGGTCAATCAGATTCATGAAGTTCTGCGAGCTATTGACGATGAATGCGTATTGTTTCCAGACTTTTTCCAATGCCTTTCGCTCGGAAACGAGCATATGAATGCCAATTATACGCAACGCTTGCTTTGTCTCATCCCATTCCACGACCCGGCCTATGGAATGCATCCACAACCAATCCCCGGATTTACTTTGCCTGCGATACTCCATGGACAATGGTTCGCCGGAAACAAGACATGAGCGGTAAGCCGCTATCGCAGCATCGCGATCATCCGGGTGCAGATTATCCATCCAGATCTGCAACGATGACTTGAAAGTTTCAGGCTCATAACCAAGCATGACTGCGCATTCCGGGCTTATACAAGCTTCTCCCGTCTGCACATTAACATCAAACCAGGCTTGATTGGCCACACGCATGGCAAGTTTTAAGCGCTCCTCACTCTCCGCCAGTTCCCTTTTAGCCTTTCTGCACTGAGCAATGTGCTCCCACTCGCGTAAGCTACGCTGAACCATATTCGACACATCACGCAGGCTTGCATCAGATTTAACGATATAATCCAGAGCACCGGCCTTCAGCGAAGCCGCAGCGACCTTTTCATCGCCATGGGCCATAAGCATCACAATCGGCATGGTGCGCTTTTCAACATCGCCGGGTAGCAGCTGCATCCCCTTACCATCGGGCAACAGATAATCGCTAATGATCATGTCCGGGGTGTTGTCTTGCAGGAATTTCTCAGCTTCAGCCAAAGACCCTGCAACAACAAGTTGCGTAGAAGAATCCGTTGCTTCAAGCGAATGCCGAATCATCTCCACATGAGTCGCCTCGGCATCCACCAGTAGTATCTTAAGTGTTTTGCTCAGCATACATCCTCCTGCGCAATTCAACGTTCTGATTATAGCAAAGATCGACTTGCAAGGACAATGCGTGCTGTCGCAGCAAAACTGTCGGGCGCTTCTTCAGCCAGCTTTCAGTAGCGGATAGCGAAAGCGGATGGCATTGGACTGATGTTTACCCAGCCTGCTGGCGGCCCCGGATGTGACCATATGCCTGCCGTATTTGTCGTTGATCGTGTTGATTGTCAGCATCAGTTCCGTTTGCCGTTGATCGGCCTGCATCTGGCCAAAAAGATCCGCTGTTGCCGTCGATGCACGACTGATCCTGCTTGCCACAACGCCGCAGCCCCGATAGCGCTCTTCATTCCGGTACAGCGCCATAAATGCCTTCCGCACAGCCTCGGAGATCCTTTGCAGGCTGTTGGTCGGGCAATCCATGCGCATCTCGACCCCTGTGTTTTCAAACGACTGGCGTGAAAGAAACACCGAAATCCGCTCGGTGAACAGACCCTTGGCGACTAGTTCGGACACCAGCCGGTGCGTATGATGTGACAAATGCGCCGCCAGCAGCGTCCTGCTGTCGGAGACCTGCCCCATCGATGCCGTGCGGGCGATGCTCTTGGGTAATGGCGGGTTAAGCGCCAGCTTCTGCACTGACTCTCCATTCAGCTCATGCCACAGTACAAGTCCATGCCGACCCAGTACTCGCCCAATTTGCGACTCTTCTGCCATGGCAAATTGTGCAGCTGTGCGGATATTGAACTTATGCAGCAGGCAAGCGCGGTTGCGGCCGATGCCGGGAATATCCTGCACCGCAATATCGGCCAGAAAACGCCCGATGCGCTTGCCCGGAATCACCGTCGTGCCATCGGGTTTGTTACATTCCGAGGCGATTTTGGCCAAGGTTTTGCTGGTGGAAATACCGACCGATACCGTGATGCCCACCTCGGCGGCAACAGCATGCCGGATTGCATCGCCCAGTTGCCGAAAACTCTTGTGCCAGAGTGAGCGGATTCCATTCATATCGACGAATGCCTCATCGATTGAATACACTTCCACATCGGGAGAAAAGCGCCTGAAAACGGCAAACATCTTCTCCGACAGCAGGCCGTAATAATGAAAATCAGGCATCAGAAATACCGCATCGGGCATTCGTTTTCTGGCATCCCACACCGACATGCCCGTGCTGATTCCCCTGGCTTTGGCATCGTAACTTTTGGCAATCACGAAAGCGCCCTGATTGAATAAGACACAAACAGGCTGGCCTTGCAATTCGGGGTGGCGTGTCATTTCGCACGACACATAGAAACAATCGGCATCGATGTGGGCGATGGCATTGCGCCAGTCCGTCATCGGCCTCATGTTTTACGGAACAGGCCAACCATCACGCCATAAATATCCAGTGCCGCATACGGCCGAATCATCGGAAATGCCTGATTGGCAGGTTGCAGATAATAACCCTGCTTATCGCGTTGCAGGTATTTGATGGTGAAATCACCATCAACGACAGCCACCACGATGTCGCCTTCCCGTGCTGTACTCCTGCGCTCCACCACAAGAAAATCGCCATTGTGAATACCCGCACCGATCATCGAGTCACCCTGCACCTGCACCAGCACCGTGCTGGATGGATGCTCAACCAGATATTCATCAATCGTAATCGCATCGCCCATCAATTCTGCCGCCGGGCTGGCAAATCCCGCCGGAGCATTGCCAACATAAGGGCGGGAAAAAAATGTCGTCGTCGGCGTCACCCGGCCATCCGGCGACTTATTCAGACAACCGGCTGCCTTCATGCGATCAACAAATTTCACCGCCGCACGTTTACTCACGCCAATCAGCGAACCGATGCCCGCATAAGACGGGATACCCCGATGCTGCGCATAATAGTCCTGAAGCTTACCCAGATAGATTTCATCGTTGTTTACCATGCCGAAAGCATGGTACACGCCCGTGTACTTTGCAAGACTGCCATGCCATGTCATCGTATGCTTCAGGGCTGTTTGAATCCCGAACTTGCAAGCTGAACCATACAAAAAAGGACAGCCTGAACTTACTTCTGTTCAGGCTGTCCTTCCGGGAAAATCACCTGGCCGCAGTTGCAGCCATGTATACTTATTCAGTCTTGCTTAGCTATAGCTCTGGGCAAATTCCTGCATAAAAGCAACCAGTGCATCCACACCCTCTTCCGGCATGGCGTTGTAGATACTGGCACGCATACCACCCACAGATCGATGACCTTTCAGGGTCACCAGACCGCGTTCGGAAGCGCCCTGCAGAAAAGCGACGTCCAGTTCAGCATCGGCCAGTGTGAACGGTACATTCATCCATGAACGGGCATTTCTGGCAACCGGGCTGCCGTAGAAATCACCGGCATCGATGGCGGCATAGAGTTTATCGGCCTTGCGCTTGTTGATCTCGGCCATACCCTGCAAGCCGCCCTGTTCCTTGAGCCACTCGAAAACCAGTCCTGCCATATACCAGCTGTAAGTCGCCGGTGTGTTATACATCGAGTCGTTTTCAGCATGAACGGCGTAGTTGAACATGGTCGGGCAGATCGCCGATGCCTTGCCCAGCAAATCATCACGAATGATGACGATAGTCAGTCCGGCAGGGCCGATATTTTTCTGCGCACCGGCATAGATCATGCCGAATTTAGACACATCAAGCGGACGCGACAAAATGGTCGAGGACATATCGGCCACCAGCGGTACATCGCCCGTTTCCGGAATATAATCGAACTCAACGCCGCCAATGGTCTCATTCGGCGTGTAGTGCACATAGGCGGCAGCCGGGTTCAGCTTCAGCTCTGCCTGCGTCGGTACGCTGGTGAAACCATCGCCTGAGGTATCGGCCGCGATATTCACCGTGCAGTAGCGTTTAGCCTCGGCAATCGCCTTTTTAGACCACATACCGGTATTGATATAGTCGGCGCTACCCTTATCGCCCAGCAGATTCAGCGGAATCATAGCGAACTGAGCAGAAGCACCACCTTGCAGGAACAGTACCTTGTAATTATCCGGAATCGCCATCACCTCGCGCAGATCTTTCTCCGCCCTGGCCGCGATCGACATGTATTCCTTACCGCGATGGCTCATCTCCATCACCGACATGCCTGAACCGTTCCAATCCAGCATCTCTGCCAGCGCGCGCTCAATCACGGGTGTTGGCAACATTGCCGGACCTGCACTGAAATTAAATTTTCTAGTCATGGTAACTTCCTTTTTTGAAATGTAAGAAACTCTGAATCAACGCTTTGACGGTGCAGCCTAGTTTTTGTTATCATAATTTTCCACATCCAGTCTTATCCGCCATTTCTCCAGCCCACTCAGAAATGGAACTCAGCACTATAATAATCCGCGTAATGCTGACAGAATGGCAAGGAGGCATGTCATGCCCTCAAGGAAGTAATAACATGTTTAAAACAAGTTTTATGATCGGATTGCTGTTTGCGGGTTCCTTTCTGGCACAGGCTCAGGACATCGGGAAAGATATCACCGTGGATATCAACTTTCTCAAAAGTAGTGTGACGCTGGAGCAAGCTTCCGGTGATGTGGCTCTTTGGGTGGAAGATGTCCGCCAAGATAAAATATTAGGCAAAGCAATCAGCGGTGAATCGCTTGTTCCGGCCACTGATATTGCAACGTCATTGTACGCTTATCTGGCTGCATCTTTGAAAAAGGCTGGCTATACGCTTGTCCCGTACAGCCCGGAAAGCACATCCGGACTGCTGATCCGTATTCTGAGCATCGACTACATTGCCTCCAGAGCTATGCTGAAGAGTACGGTGAACGTCACCGTTGTCATCGAATCCAAACGCAATGATTCCGATGTCACAAAAACATACAAAGCGTCAGCGGAAGATCAGTTCGCCCTGAATCCCTCAGCCTCGGATAACGGCAATATGATTGGCAAAGCCATAGCCATTGCGGCCTCCGCCTGCCTGTCTGACCCGGAAAATTTAAAAGCGGCTGAGTAACCCGGCGCGGATACTGACCCGGCTGCTTGCGCTTCAGCTTCATACCATGGGTTGCAGGAGCTTAAGATGAAGCTTGTTAAGCAAAATCGTGCGCTTCAAATTATCGGATTTGCCGCCACATTGCTGCTCTCAGCTTATGTGCAAGCTGCTGAGAACAATATTTCAGGCTTGCCGATTGCTATGCCTGAAGTGCTGCGTGCCAAATTCGACACGGCCCACCTCAACGACGCATCCGGCATGGCCATGCTGCGCTATATGGCCAGTCAGGATGCGCAACTCATCCGTAACTGGCTGCGCGCCGAGGGTTACCTTGACGCCGTAGTTCAGGCTTTTGTCGAAAACGGCAAAGCCCGCTGGCAGGTACAGGCTGGCGTGTTATGGCGAATCAGGCATGTCGAAATCTCCCCGCCACCACCAGAGAGCAAAATTTTATTGCCGCACAGCGGTGAAGCATTTCATAGTGAAAGCTATGAAGCGCGCAAAAACGCCTTGCGCTGGTCATGGCGTGATGCCGGATATTTACAAGCAGATTACAGCAAGGCCATTGCGATTCCACTGCCGCAAACCCGGCAGGTGGATATTGTCTGGCAAATCAATCCGGAGCCGCTGTTTCATATTTCTGACATAAAAATTGAAGGCGCACATCAGTATACCCCTGATCTGGCCATCAAAATCAGTCGCTTGCGCGCCACACAGGTGCCGACGCAGGATCGTTTACAGGCCGCAACGCAATATGTTCTGGACGATCCGCGTTACCAGTCCGTCATGATTGTACCGCAACTGTCGCAGATCGATGACGATCAGGTGCCGGTGCGCATCATCGTCACTGAATCCGGCTGGAAGAAACTGACCGGCGATGTTGGCTACTCAAGCGATAGCGGCTTAGGGCTGGGTATTTTGTGGGTGGATCGGAGCTTACAGGATGGTCAATTCGAATACACATTGCGCGGTGCAGCCACGCGCACATCCTCAGGCGTCGGCACCACCCTGCTGCGCCCGACCTGGCCTGCGGCGAACCAGAAAACCGGCCTGAATCTTGATTACAACCGGGTGGACAACGATGGGCGAAGCTATGAAGCCATCAGTGGTGGGCCTTTCTGGCAGGTGGATTTCGGCAATAGCGATTACCTGAGAACCTCGCTGTATGCCGAGCAAGTGCGCGAAGCGGGGCTGAGTGTGCTGACACTGGGGCCTCGCGTCGACCTTCATTTCGCGCACGAAAACGGCGGCCTTATCCCCGTCTCAGGCTGGCGCATGGATACGGGTGTCGGCATACCACAGCGCATCAACGCCTCCGGTTTATGGCTTGTGATGGATATGCGTGGGCGATACTTTTACCAGCCTGCCGACTGGTTGCTTCTGGCACCGCGTGCCGGCGTTGGACGAACCGTGAACCTTCAGGGCAGCGTACCAAAAACGTACCGGCAGTTCGCTGGCGGCGCCACAACGGCACGCGGTTATGCGCTGGATTCTTTGGGCCCGGTGGATAACACAGGGCTGGCGACAGGCGGGCTGATGCGTACCTTTGCCGGACTTGATCTGCTGCTGATGCCACACGCTGAAACATTTTCTCCTGTTTTGTTCTTTGATACGGCAAAAGTCTGGCAGACGGTTGGACTTGCCGCACCCACGGTCAACTCGGCAGGAATAGGCGGCATCATGCGAACCCCGGCCGGCCCGCTGCGTCTTGATATCGCCCTGCCCTTGAATCGCAGGCCGCAGGATTCGCGCTATCAGCTCTACATCATGCTCGGTGAATTGTTTTGAGATGGCTGCGCTTTATCGCTGGCGGGATTGTTATTACCACTCTCAGTGTTGTCGGGTTCTGGTTCTGGCTGGACAGCGACAGCGCTCGCCAATGGCTGGCCAGCGAAGTGGCGATACGCAGCAATGGCGAGCTGACAATTCTCGGCCTGCGCGGCCATCCGTTATCGCAGCTATCAATTGAAAGCGCTGTCTTCAAACAGCAGGACATAACAGTCAACATCAAACAACTGTCGCTGGAATGGTCACCCATCCGCTTGTTCTACGGCGAATTGGCGATCACCGCACTTCATGCTAAGATGGTGCAAATCGCATCGATTTCAGCGGCTAACCCGCCGCCGCAAAGCGTTGATATGGTGCTACCGTTTGGGCTCCGAATTGATGCGCTGCGGATTGACACATTGGTATTTGAACAGGATCAGGCAACGCCGGTAAACATCAGCGATATCCGCCTTCTGGCAGGCGAATTTTCCAACCGCCTGGCTGGCGAGCTGTCAGCACAACTGCCGGACGGGGTCTTGAAGTTGAAACTCGCCGGTGCCCCTGCCCGCTGGGATATCACGGGCAGCCTTGCACATGCGAGCTTCAAACAGCTCGACTTCAGCGGTGACGGTGCCTATCTGAGCGCAGGCAGCATGCAGCTTGATGCGCTGCTGGAAGGTGAAGAGCTTCATCTGATCGGCAATTGGCAGAAACATCCAACAGAGATCACGGCGCAAGGGCAGCTGCGCGGGCAGACTGACGCTCATATCATTGAAGGCACATTTAACGGGGGCTGGCAGTTGCATTTATTGACCGACAGCCTGAAAACCGCCTTGCATCTTCAGCTTGCGCTGGACAGCCCATCGCTGCTGAGTCGGCAGATACCTGTCGATATCGATCTTCTCCGCGATGACAGCGGGCTCAGTGCGACGCTCATAGAAAAGGGCGGCAGCCTCAAGCTTTCCATGCGTTTTGACGATACTCAGCTGCACGCTGATCTGTTGTTAAAGCAGTGGGATTCACCTGTGAAACATGCCCCCGGCCAGCTCAGCGGCAAAGTCACTGCGGCCTGGAATTCAGAAACACAAACCTGGCAATTGCAAAGCGCTATCGATAAGGGCGAGCTGGCAGGTGTCACGGCGGCCATGCAACTGGATAGCGAAGGTACAGCCAAGCACTGGAATATCCGTCAGGTCGATGTGCAGGCACTGGGGCTGCAACTTGTTGCCAGTGGTCAAGGCGATACTGAACAATTCAACATGACCGGCTCGATACATGGCAACAACATTTCACCGGCACTCAGGCTAAGCGGTGCAAAAGAGGCATCTGGCCAAGTGCAGGGCAATATCAATGTACAAGGAACATACACCGCCCCTGTCATCAGGCTTACGGCAAAAGCAGAGCATATCAGAATCGATGGCATGGCCATCGATTCGTTGTTGATTTCAGCGCATCACGCATCCGGCGATGGTAGCTACAAGCTGGCCGCTACCACTCTGTTGATAGATGGGAACAAAGCCTTTGATACGCTTAAACTCAGCATCGGGCAAAAGGCCGACAGACTTACTGCGAGTCTGACGTCTGAAGGAAAGCTGCAAGCGCAGGCAACGGCCAATATCCAGTTGCAAGGAACCGGCAAGGCTGCGATTACCCTGCATGATGTGCAGCTGAATATCGACAAAGCCCGTTTTCTACAAGCTGCGAAATTGGATATCAGCATCGATGCTGACACAATCCGTTTAGCTGAGAGTCCGCTCCGGCTGATGGGCGGCGTCGGCAAAATAAAATTTTCATTTAGCCCCGATCTGGTTGATGGCGGCATCGACATTGACGGTGTTCAGCTCTCGCCGCAACAAGCGTGGTTTCGCGATATGCCTTACCCCACCAGTGGAAAGGTCAATGTCTCGCTCTCTATTTCCGGCTCAGCACAAGCGCCAACGGCCATACTCAGCCTGACTGCATCGGCTTTGCAGATCAGGCATCCGATTGCCGAGGCAGCCGATGCTTTAATCCTTAGCGACAGCCAGCTGGAGATAACCCTCCATGATGGTTTTGCTCACTGGAAAATGCATTCGCAAATGCCCGCCGAAGGCTTGCTGGAGAGTCACGGGCGTATGGCCGTATTGTTCAGCCTGTATCCCTGGCAACTATCATGGCCTGAGCCGCAGCCTGGTTCCGGCTCGCTTGCCCTCCGCTTTTCACAGTTATCCGATGTTCAACCCCTGCTGCCTCGCATCAGTCCACTCGCAGGCAGTGCTGAGCTTGCGCTGAACTGGAACATGCCATTAACTGCCGATTCGCTCACCGGCCATGGCGTGATCCGCCTTGATGCACTGGGTATTCCGGAATTCGGGCTCGCGCTTAAAGGTTCAATGCAGTCGCGCCTGTCGAAGGGAAAACCGCTTATCGATTTACGCTTGCAGGGCGGCGACGGTGAATTGCGCATGCAGGGCGATGTCGATATGCATAATCGTATTGTTCCCGACATCCATTTCGAGCGCTTTCCGCTGATGCAATTGCCTGATTATCAACTTGTTGTCAGTGGCAGCATCCAGGCCTCCGAAACCGGAAAAATAAGTTCGCTGAAAGGTATTCTTGATGTCGTTCGCATGCGCATGGAAATCCCCGAGAGTCTGCCTGCGGCAACCAGCGATTTGCAGTGGCCGACTGATCCGATGGTGCAATCCCGGAAACGCAAAGCACCACTTTCGAAAATGGACGTAATGTTACGACTGAGCGGGGATTCGGAGATTTACGGACGCGGCATGAGCCTGAAACCCAGGGGGGAATTGCGTCTGGGTGGCAGTTTCAGCCAGCCGGAGTTGACCGGAATAATGCAGATTGCGAGTGGCAAAATTGAATTTCGCAGCGTCAAGCTTGATATTCTGCCCGATAGTACGGTGACATTTAGCGGCGACCCCAAGCGGCCGAGCATCCATATCCGGGCTGCCCGCAAGGTTGGCGATATTCTGGCCGGAATCCTTGTCGAGGGGCCGCAGGACCAGCTGGTATCGCGCCTGTTTTCTGAGCCTGCCATGTCCAGTGGCGAAATTTTCTCATACATTGCAACCGGTCGCCCGCTGGCTTCGCTGGGTACGGATAATGCCAGCGATGTGATGACGGCGGCAGAATTTATTCTCGGGCCGGGCACACTGATGCAGGAGGTGCAGGGCAGCATCCGGAAAGTTACGGGGCTGGACATACTGGAAATTGGCGGCGATGCCAGCGGCGGTCAGATCAGGGCCGGAAAAAAACTCTCCCGCGATTTGACCGTATCCGTTGAACAAACCGTCTCCCGGGAAGCAAGTACGGCTTTAACGCTTGAATACATGCTCACCCGCAGCCTATCAGTATTTTCAAAGCAAACCGTGCGCATGTCTCCGCGTGTGGGCCTGCGATACGGCAAAGAGTGGTTCGGCTTTAAAGATGCTCCGGTAGGAGATATTCCCGCGATTCATGAATAATTCGCAATAATTTCATTTTTTTCGAAAATAATTGTCTTTTTTCATCCACATTGATGATGTACAGAGTCTGGAGACTCGTATACTGGGCCCTTTACGGGGGAAGCTTATGCACTCGGACAACATCAAGCTACTACACTGCAAAACAAAGCCTGCTTTGTGTCTGAACAGGTAATCGGTGATGACTCATTTAAGCTCGCTATTTTCGCAACTGATTGCCTCTTACTGGTGGTTATTGCCACTACTGATGATTCTCGGCCTGCTCAAATCACCCTGGTTCAAGGGAATCATCGGTGAAGCGATGGTCAACCGCGCCGTTCAACGGCAACTGGATAAAGTCGACTACCACCTGATCAAAAATGTCACCTTCCCGACGACGGATGGTACCACCCAGATCGATCACATCATCGTTTCCCGCTTCGGCGTGTTTGTCGTCGAAACCAAAAATATGAAGGGATGGATTTTCGGTGGTAAACACCAGAAAATATGGACGCAGAAAACCTTCAGAAGCAGAAGTAAATTCCAGAATCCTTTGCATCAGAATCACAAACACACCAAAGCGTTGGAAACAGCGCTCGGGATTGCATCGGGCAAGCTCTTTTCCGTTATCGTATTTGTCGGAGACAGTACCTTCAAAAGTGACATGCCGGAAAATGTTACCTCCGGGGCTGATTACATCCCGTACATCAAGTCAAAAACCAAAGTTTTGCTTACCGCATCTGAAGTACAGCAGGCCATCGAACACATCACCGATGGCCGCCTGCAACCATCGATTGGTACCAGTCGCCAGCATGCCAGCCATGTGCGTGAAATCGTGACGGCAAAAGCCGAAGTGAAATCGCGCCCGCCGGAAACAGCATCAACAAAAGCATGTCCGAAATGCGGCAGCGACATGGTGCTGCGCACCAGCTTAAAAGGGCCACATGCCGGCAGCCAGTTTTGGGGATGTTCAACATTCCCTAAATGCCGGACTATTTCTGACATTGGTTGAGGCTTAACCCTGCGTCATTTTTTCCTTTGCCCCGGACTCTGCATGACTCGTTGGGCAAACATCACTTGATCAGCAATGGACAGCGGCACGATAGCAAAACATAGTCTGTAATTCACATACATGGGGAGAGTAAGTATGAAAAAGATAATCATCATCGCAATCGTTTTGGCAATTAGCCTGATATCACCCGCTCTGGTCGGCAACATGGCCCATAGCGCTTATCAGCGGGGCATCGAAAATGCGCCCGTAACCGCCAACTCCATGAATCTGACCCAAAAGGATTATGCGCAGTCGTGGTTCACTTCCACTGCGCTCACTGAACTCAGGCTCAACACGGGGGATGCGGAACTTGATGCGATCAAACTGGTGCTTAACTCACAGATTCAGCATGGCCCGCTGCTGCTGACCGATGATGGAATCAAATTTGGCATGGCATATATCCATACCAATATCAACGTCACCGGCCTGCCAGCAAAAGCACAACGCTTTTTCAACAAGCATCTGCCTGCCGATGCGATTTCCGACACCACCCTGATCGACTTCCAGCAGCTGGCGCACGACAGACTGAGCATTGCCGCTTTTCAACTTGATGATGAAAAAATGCACATCAGCGTCGGCAGTATTGAAGCGCATGCAACCAGCGCACTCGACTACTCCACCCTCCGTGGTGACTACACACTGCTTGCATCTGCACTGAGCAACGACGATATCAACATCTCTCTGACCGATACATCCGGAAAATTTGATTACCACTTGAGCAGCGAAGACATGCTGATCGGAAAATCCTCGCTTAGCCTGCCACTGATCCTGGCTGTGACCAAACAGGGCAAAATATCGCTGGAGCAACTGTCTTTCTCCACCGATGGGGAAGAGCAAAATGGCAAATTGAATATGTCCGAGCACATCAGCATTGAAAAAATCACCGCTCCCATTCCACTCACCGCCTTCACCTACGATATTCAGCTCAATCAGCTTAATCCTGCTGCATTAAAGGCATGGGCTGAAATCACCCGGGAAGCACAAGCGGCATCAGCGCAGGATAAAGCCCTTGATGCAGAGAAATTGGGCGAGCTCTTTACCCTGCTATTTCAGGAAGGGCTGGAGCTTAATCAGCAGATAAAGCTGGATGGTATGGGTGGCACATTATCCATCGACTGTGATGCCCGCTATGTTGAACCGGCCAATGGGGTACAGCTGAAGGATCTGATTGGCGATAAGACAATCCTGCAAGCGGCTGACATCCACCTGCTTGCCGAGCTGGATCGCTCAGTAGTCGATCACCCACCTTTCGACAGCGTGGTCGCATCGCTTCTGGAGCAGGGAACGATTGCCGAAAAAGGCGACAAACTCAGTGTGGAAATCAAACTGAAACAGAGCGCACTCACGGTCAACGAAAAGCCTTTACCCATAGAAATTCTCTACCCCTGGCTGGGGCTGAATCAAGAGGTGAGGGATAACTACTCTCAGAACCTTCCCTGATCATTTCAAGATGGGATAGAAATACTCAAGAAACACCCGACAGGGTGATATTCCGGGGTATTGGTGGTGGATGATTTTTGCCGGATGACGCTTCGCTTTTCCGGCTTATGCGTTGAATCTATCATACCGATAGAGTTGCGAGACAAATAAATCGGGCTGTTCCACCTGAAAGCACATTGGCACTGAATGGCGCATCATGTTGTGTATGAGTCCAACGTAACAACTGTATGTTTTGTTCCAAAGTGAAAGAACCGCTCAGCCCCTCCTTCTATCTCAACATAACTTCTCAGCTTACCTTGAGACAAGTGGCTAAGAAATGTAAATAAAGAGTAACTATTCAGCCCTCTGAGCAATCAAAGAGATTGCAGCGTTTGCATCGCCAGTAAAGATGGCGGTAAGCGCATCCGAGGCGGAGATTTTTC
>PFXG01000018.1 GCA_002791545.1 Zetaproteobacteria bacterium CG_4_9_14_3_um_filter_49_83 | reverse complement strand
ATCAACATGAGAAACTGTTGCGCCTAATGGGAACTCGCTATCTCAGGTGTTATTCCTGAAATTAAAAATTATGGGTGCGGAATGTCGGTTATACGGTGATTCTCTACAATGAAGACATAATCACGCTTAAATAACTGGATAGAGAAATCCGCAGCAAAGACCTTGAAGATATTGGTTACATTAGGCCTACTCAGAGCCGAAAGAGATCAAAGTTCTTTCACATCCACTTGCGCCACATAAAAAACTTATATTTCCCGGACACACACCCTCTCCTGTCCGAACAAAACAACTTCAAGCCTTCATTTGAAAGACTTATAGATCACTTGCTCGGGACTGCTGAATTAGACTGTGCCCCGGATGAGTGCGGATGTGTTTTTTTGTCTAAACGATTACCGTTCGGGAATAGGTTCGTCGGTTAACATGCTCCAGACCACCTTTAGCACATTATCCGAAAGAAGCTCTGTCTTGAAATTACAGGAAGCATCAAGCTTATGCCGAATTTCCTGCTGAACACTATCAAGGCCAGTCAGGTTAAAAATTATGTGCACGTCATCTTCAAAGCTGATCAGATCATCAATAGTAACAACAGCAATTCCATTTTTCTGTGCCAGTTCTTTACCTTCGGTATCATTGGGCTCTACAGCACAGATGATGTTCAAACCCAAGTTAAAACGACTTATTAATTGTTGCAGAAAGAAAGAACCGATTTTTCCTAATCCTACAATTGCGACATTGGTACTTTGCATATTCACCCTCCTCTGGTTGATATCAGACGAATTGTTAACACATAAACCTTAAATGTAAAATGGTTAAGTTTTTCTATGTCAATAAAGCACACTATCCGTATCAGTAGCGCCTCGCGTTATCCGATATAAAGTTGCTTTTAAAGTGAAATTTCAGGAGGGGTTCAGGTTGAGTTTTTTACTTAGTGTGTGTGGTCCGCCTTGAATGTTGAAATTACTTATTGATTGTCTTAAATGGCAACGCCCGACCCGATCACGCCATCAGCGCGCAGCCTTGCCTTGAATGCTTTCATTACCGGTCGCGAAATCGTTGTTTCGGCCAGCAGACGGCATTCATAAATCTGCATGCGTAGTGCTTCACTTATCTGGCTTGCACGTGCTTGCCCGATCAACAAATGGACTTGAGCGTCGAGATGATGGCCGGCTTGACCTTTAAGCAGGTCATAGAGCTTTTCCATGACCTCCTTGCCCTGCCCGCTCATTTTGCATTTACCATCGAGAATTTTGAGCATCACGGTGAAAACACAATCGATATCAATCGGGCTGAGTGCATGGCTGGCAACCCACTGCTCAGGAGAGATATTCATACAAACCAAATTTTGCATATAGCAATACACGCATAATGCAAAGATAACTCCTCGCTGCGGTCGGAATTGCCCAACCGCAGCGTGATGTTGTTGCTCAGCAACGCAGCAACGCGTTGGCCAGCTTCTCGGAGAGCTGCTCAGCGCTGAATTGCGGGTCGTTAGGCGGATAAAACAACTCTTCGTCCACATCAAACCCCTCTTCACGGGCCAGCTTGATCAGGTCCCTTAGCTTCTCGCACGCTTTGAGCTTCTCTCCCACCGCTGAATCGGTACGGGCTTTAGTTGAAAAATCTTTAATCGTTTGCATCGACATTCCTTAACTCCATTACTCGTAATTGTTGGCCGACAACAATCGGCGTACTGCCTTAGCAATAGCCGTGCCCTGCCGAAAAGCCTTTAAATGACTTAACTTCCACTATGCCGTGCATCACGATTGTTAGCTTTTTTACAAACCATTGTCTGATTATTGGAGCACTGAATTTAGTCACGAGTCAGGTCGCTCTGCCCCTCAGAAATATCCAGCCTGAAAATAGCTGGCACGTTTTTTGCTCAAGTATTAATGCAACCACAAAACGTAAGCTCAAGCCGGAGAAAACTGCAATGCCCGAAGCGAAGTTCCACAGCAAGGTTTATATTCAGAAGACCAGACAGTTATATGCAAATATTTCTGGCAATCTCGCTGTTGGTTTTTGCCTTGCTCTGCTACTGGCAAGCATCCAGACGCATGTCATCGATGCATTTTACGCCTGGTCCTGGCTGGCCTGCCTTGCCTGCGTCAGTGCGTCCCGTCTCGCACTGCTATGGCATTTCAACAGCCACTTTGATGGCAGTTATGATATGGCAAAAAGCTATGAACAGCGTTTTTATATCGGGGTAATTGCGTCAGCTCTGATGTGGGGCGGTGCCGGAATTCTGTTGTTTCCGAACGCGGCTATGGATCATCAGGTCTTTCTGCTGCTGGCACTGGTTGCTATCAGCGCAGGTTCTATTGCAACCTTAAGTTCGAATTTCAAACACGCTGTTACTTTTATTCTGCTCACAATGTTACCAGTCGAGTTCAATTTCATCAGTCATGTGCATAGCATGGCTATTTCCGAAAGTATCTTGTGCCTGATTTTTGTGCTGTTGATGATCAGAACTGCCTTTGTATTAGGCAAATCCAGTGAGTCTATCCTGTTCAATGAAGCCAAAACGGAAGCTGAAGCACAAATTGCAGCCCATCAGAAAAACCTTTTTTCCTCGATACTGGAAAATATTCCGGCACGTATCTCCTGGAAAGACAAAGAGCAGAAATATGTCGGTGCCAATCGCCTGTTCCTGCAGGATTTTGGCTTTAAAAGCAGTGCATCCATTATCGGACAAACCGACAGCGATCTGGGTAAGCTCAGCCCGGCCCAGGCTAAAGCGGAAGAAGATAAAGAGCTTCTCATCATCAATCAGCAAAGCAAACACCTGCAATATGAAGAGCTCAAACGCAATATTCTTTCCAAAGAATGGTGGTTTGAAGTTAACAAAGCCCCCATTTTAAATGAACAGAATAACGTTGAAGGCATTCTCACGATCTATCACGACATCAGCAAACGCAAGCATGCCGAGTCCATGATGCGTCTGGCGGCTACCGCTTTTGAAACACATGAAGCCGTCACCATCACCGATCCATCCGGCGTAATTCTCAGCGTCAATAAAGCTTTCAGTGAAGTCACCGGCTTTGATGAGAACGAAGTTATTGGAAAGACATCCAGAATATTATCCTCCGGCAAACATGACATGACCTTTTACAGCCAGATGTGGCAAAGCCTCGTTTGCGAGGGTCGCTGGAAAGGTGAAGTAATCAATCGCCGAAAAAATGGCGAAGAATATACGCAGCAACTGACCATTACCGCCATCGTTGACGATGATGAACAGGTGATCAGTTATGTCGGTGTATTTTCTGATATCAGTGAGAAAAAAGAACTGGAAGTTCAACTCAGACAGGCACAGAAGATGGAGGCAGTCGGCACTTTAGTCAGCGGCATTGCCCATGAATTCAACAATATGCTGGTTGGCATTTCTGGAAACATTTTCCTTTCTCTGGATATGATCGACAAAAACAATCCGGCCCATCAGATGCTCAGCACGGCCGAAGATATTTGCTACAAAGCTGCCGACATGATCAAACAACTACTCACCTTTGCCCGCAAAGACAATGGCAACCAGAAACTTCAGGTGGTGAATATGTCCACGTGGATCAATGAGGGCCTGAAAATTGCACAATCGTCAATACCGGCCAGCTTCCAGCTGAACTGTCATCAGAATGTCGGTGAAGACTTATTTATCAAGGCCGACACCACGCAACTGCATCAGATTTTCATCAATCTGCTGAACAATGCCCGCGATGCCTCAGAACACCTTGAGCATCCGGAAATCACCGTTGAGCTCAGCTGTGGGGAAGCCGATAAAGATTTCCGCCTGCGTCATAATCACTGGACGGCCTATCAATTTGTGCACCTTAGCGTCAAAGATAATGGCTCCGGTATCCCCGCTGATAAGCTGGACAAAATCTTTGAACCTTTTTTCACCACCAAGGAGGTCGGCAAGGGTACCGGACTGGGTATGCCGGTGATTCAGGGGCTGGTCGCCGCGCATCAGGGACGAATCAGCATAGAAAGTATTGAAGGTCAGGGTACCACGGTAAACCTGTACTTCCCGAGGACGACTGAAGTAAAAACGCTGCCACTGCTGGAAGAGCATCTCATTATCAAAGGTCATGGTGAAACCATTCTCATTGCTGATGATGAACCCGAAGTGCTGCTGGTTACGGCAACCCAGTTGAAAAACCTCGGCTATAACATCATCAAAGCCAGCAATGGCGAAGAGGCAGTCAAGTTGTTCTGCCAGCAGCCCGAAGCTATTGATCTGGTGCTTCTGGATATGGTTATGCCGCAACTCAATGGCCCGGCTGCGGCGCAGCAAATACGCATGATTCGCCGGGAAATCCCCTTGATCTTTCAAACCGGCTACAGCACCAATGAACTGGTGGCTGAGCTTACCGATCTGGATCATTATCAATTTATCAGCAAGCCCTACCGCACAGCCGAAATCAGCCAGATGATTCATAAAAGCCTGTCCGGCAACAGAAGAATCTAAGGCCGGTCAAGCCATAAACAACAGCTCAAAAACTTGAAGATTGCGGCCCCTCATTTTTGTCGGCTTTACGACAATTTGTTCTCGCTGTGCAGATAAAAAGGTTCAAAGCAAAAAAACACAAGCGCCTGCAACATTGATTCATATAACAAATCATGGGTTTCAGCCAGGCCGATGCTGTTGGTTTAATAATTGCTTATAGTTTCAATGGAAGGCATCGCCATTCAAATAAATATGATCGTTCGCAACCGCAACAACGGTGACGATGCGAAGAAGGAGTCACTATGAAAAAGATCGGCATTTACTTCGGCACCGACACCGGCACTACCCGCCTGATTGCCAAAAAAATAGCAAAGAAGCTGGGCGATATTGTCGATAAACCGCTGAATATTAACCGCACCGATGTGGAAGCCTTTCTCAACCATGATGCGCTGATTCTCGGCACCCCCACTTACGGCATCGATCAGTTGCCCGGCAAATCCACCGACATTGAAGCCGGCAGTTGGGAGGAGTTTCTTCCTGATATCGACGTGATCGATTTCACCGGTAAAACCATCGCCCTCTACGGCCTCGGTGATCAGGAAAAATACAGCGATCGCTTTCTCGACTCGATGATTCACCTCTACCGTTTTTTCAGCGAACGCGGTGCTACCATGGTTGGTCAGTGGCCGCTTGAAGGTTATCAGTTCGATCAGTCGATGGCCGTGCTGGACGGACAATTCGTCGGGCTGGCACTGGATCAGCATAATCAGTCGCTGCTCACCGATGCGCGCATCGATCTATGGCTGAGCCAGATCACGCCGAAACTGACTGGCGACGTGCTATGAGACACGAACCAACGGCAAGTGAACTGGCCTGTCTGGATACGATGGATAGTGCGGAGCGCCTGCACTATTTCATCAGCCGCACCATGGAGTCCGAAGAGATATGGCGGCTTTGCGATGCCGACGACTGGGTCAGCCGTGAACAGGACGGCAGTCTGGTCATGCCACTCTGGCCTTACCGTGGACTGGCCGAACCTTTTGCCGCCCGAGGTGAAGCTACCGATGCTGTTTCGCTGGAGCATTTTGTTTACCACGATCTTAAAGAGCTGCATGCCGAAGGCATCCGCGTCGAGGTATTTCCGGGCAACCAACCCGGCATGCAGATGAATGCGGCCGAACTGTTTCATATTTTTGATCGCAAACTCGATGAGGAACAATACTTTATCGAAGGATAGCATCTCAGAGATGATTGTTTAGGATAGCCGCAACAAAGCAAAGCAGCACCGATACTCAGGAGTAAGCAACCGTGGCCAAGAGAACCATTCAGAATATGACGCGCAAACTGTTAAACAAAGAGGTAACAGTTCGCTCCGCCATCACCTCGGATCTGGGCAGTATGACCAGCCTGCTGGAAGAGCTTTTCACCATTGAGATCGATTTCACACCGGATGTCCGTCGTCAACGGTTGGGGCTGGCCAGCTTAATGAGTAATCCGGATGCCACCCTGCTGGTTGCCCTTATCAATAAGGAAATTGTCGGCATGTGCACATTACAACCCCTGGTTTCCACGGCTGAAGGCGGCATCGTCGGCATCGTTGAAGACCTGGTGGTTTCCGAGAAATGGCGCGGTCAGGGTATCGGTAGCGTACTCATCGATGCGATAGAAAAAGTGGCCATCGAGCAGAAAATGAGCCGCCTGCAACTGCTCACCGATATGGGTAACGAACCCGCCGATCAGTTTTACAGGAAACATACATGGGAACAAACCCACCTTATTGCCATGCGTAAAAAGTTCGACTGAGCGACCTGTTTTCCCAGCCGCACGCAGCAGCTGCAGCTTCCACAGCGAACGGGTATCGAAACATTCAACCAGGCAATAACCGGCTCTGTTGAACATTGGATGAATCAGCCATTGTCACCGCCCTGATCTATTGATCCATTGAAGCGTAGAGCGGCACGAAAACTTTGAAAAATAGTTTCATTGATCAAAGCAGTCGGTTTGATCAACTGATCGATTCAGGATGCTCAGTAGGCCGAGGCTTCGTACTCGGAATCGATCAGATCGTTACGCAATTCGTCGGCGAGCACCATACGATAGAATGTCTGCCACACCTCGAACGCCTCGCTACCTTCCGGATAAGGGTTGGCCGATTCAGACAGCTGCTTTCTGCGTGCTAAACGTGCTTCGAGGATGATGGCGCGCTTCGTCTCAAGGTTCATCATCCTTCCATAATCATGGTGTAGGCGGTGCGCAGCAACTCCAGCTCCACAGGTGTGGCACTGCGCATCTGGGTCAGCGCTACAAACGAACCGTTGACCGCTTCAGCTTCGGCAAATGGCGGATCAATCGTTTTAAAACGGGCCAGGTAGATGCGGACAATCTTGCCGGGCACCTCGACCCGTTCGTGATACTCCGGCTCCGCCTCCAGATCACCGCTCGCCAAACCCAGCCAACGCTCTATTTCAGCCGTAATAGAACCGGGATGCGGCACAACCGAAGAATCGGGCTCGACCTCACCGGTCACGACCCGGCTCAATTTCGCTAAGGGATGACCGATCAGCACCGATCCCCCATCAAGTCTGAAGAAACGGGTCATCGCACTGGTGGACTGCTTGTGATAGAGGATGATCGATGCTGAATCCATCAGTGGTGAAGGCTCAAACATGGCTCACCTCGGCAAGCTTTTTCATATCACTCTCCCTATCAACTTTCTCATGATTTTCACATTCATCTTTCTGACCGACATGGCGGACATCCCACATCTGTTTGTAGAGACTATCGAGCCGCGACAGTGATGTCTGGACGCTTTCCAGCTCGGTAAATTTGGGGAAGCGACTGTGCTGACCTGACCCATACCATTGCGCCATCTCCTGCTTCATAGCATCGCGCTCCCGGGCGAGCCGTGCTATCTCTTGTTTAACAGCCTGCATACGCGGCAAACCGATATCGGCCACCGCATAGGAAACGGCCTGATCAAAAATAGTGCGGCCACCACCCTCGGCAACGGTGCGGTGCAGCAATACATCATCACGCACCTGCACACCGGCAAGAAAATCGACACCCCATTGATTCAATGCCACCAACCACGGCGTGGTTGGCCCCATCAGCACCGTCATCGCATTTTGACTTAATTCAGCCAGACGCGGGAAAGATTTATTGATGATGGCGCTGGCTGTAATAAAAACCCAATCCGCCTCGGGAAGCAGTACTTCAGCAGCGGTATCGGGATAATCACCAACGCCGGGATGGCGCTCAAGCACATGGATATCATACGTTTCCTCAAATCGCTCCAGCCCCGGATATCGTCCGACCACAACAATGTTCGCCCCTTTGATACGCGGCAGAAAATAGTCGAAGACGGCAAGATTACCATTCCTGTTGGGCAGTTCGATAAGAGGCTCAAAGCTTGCGAAATCCGGCCTGATGGCTGCATTAATTGCCGCCATTGCCACGCTGGCCTCGTAAGGATTCCAGCTTCTGATTCGCTCTGCCAGCTCTGCCAGCGGTGTTCCCGATAAGGGTTTAGGCCACTCGATATTGCGCGTATAAGCCTGCGGACTCATCGCCAGACCAGTGCCGTGAAGCGAGCTGCACAGCGTCCAGACCAGTCCGATCTGCACCTGTTCAGCAAGCTGCTGAGTATCAACATACGACAGCAGCCAGTCATAAAAATCATTATTGCCGTGCTGACGCTTCATAGTGCCGGTAACAAACGGGCTTCATACTTCAGTGCCCCTGACTTTCCCCATACTTCGACAGCTTCAAAAAACATTCCGGGATCTGTCGGAAACGGTAGTAAAACGTCCTGCTCCGCAAACATCGTACCGTTGGCATAACGAATTAGATAAGCGCATTGCTCACCACCCGGGTTCAGCCAATGGCCTGTTATGATCGTTTCACCATCATAATTATCCGTCATCATTGTTAATTTACATTGCTCAAAACACAACAACTTCACAGCACCTTCATCCAGACCGATATTCAGCAGTGCCGTGCGAAACATCGCACATACCTCCTCGATATCGGTCCGGATGGTTTCACACGGTAAATCAATCATCATTGACCATGCGCTGGCGAATAAATTCCGATCAGCAAGCTCCTGCGTCTGTAAATTGAGCTCATACGCATCTGAGAATCCCTGTCAGCCCCAGATATTTGGCGAGATCATCAGATCTTCAACCGGCTTACCGCCCTTAAGATGTTGCTCAATAATACCCGGCACATCTTCAGGCTTCAGCTGGGCATACATCACGCCATCCGGATAAACCAGCACGGTCGGCCCTTTCATGCAGGGTCCGAGACAGCCGGTTGTGGTAAGGGCGAATTCACCAAACAGTTTTTCTTTCTCAAACTGCCGGGCAAATGCTTCATAGACAGCCGTAGCGCCTTTAGCAACGCATGAGCCACGCGGATGCATAGCCGGACGATTCTGAACACAGATAAAGACGTGTTTCTTTGGTTTGGGAATCTTGCCGAATATCATGCGGGCACCGGTTGTGGCGAATGAGTATGGCAGTTTTTCGGGCAAACACGTGAACAGGCGCTACAGCCGATGCAGTCCATCGCATTTTTGATAGCCATCACCATCACCACATCGTCATCGATATCGTCGTAATCGTCATCATAATCAGAATCATCCATTTCGCGTTCGACCAGATCGAACACATCGCGCGGGCAGACCTTGAAGCAACGGCCGCAACCGATGCAGGTGGACTGGTTAATGTCCGTCACAAACTCCGGTGTCCATTCCTCGCCACTACGGGTAATTCCAGTAATCATCTCACTCATTCTCTGCTCCTTCAGCCTCGATTAGTTTTTTATTTGCCTCTTCCCATGCCTTGCAGGCGTCATAGGTGGATTGCGCTATCGCCGGAATCTCCTCATAACCTGCCGGTAAGCGGTCCTCGACCAGATCATGCAGCTGTGAGGCCCACTCGCTGGCAATGCGTTTTTTGCGGCGCATATCCTTTTGCAGCGCTTTCAAACCCTCATCACTCATCTCTTATTCTCCTTTCTACTCAGCACGAAGCACATGAAGAGGAAGTAGTGAAACTCAGCGGTAATCATTTGATTCCATTTTCGGTTGAGGCCCTTCTCTTCATGCTCTTCGTGGTAAAGCGTGTTTATTCTTTGGCAACTTCCGGATATTTTTCAATCAGCCCCAGCGCAGTTGCGAGCATCTTGTCCCCTTCTTCCTGCATCTTTTCGAGCGTACGAAAGCCGAAGCGGTGCACATCGCGCAAAGAGCGATCAAGCACCACCAGTTTACCGGTCGTAATCAATACCCGACCGAAACCTTCATGCGACAGATTGACCACTGGCACAGCCATAATTCCGGTATGCTTCTCGATCAGAGACGAAGTGGCGTTATAGAGACATTTCACCCGCGCCATAATGATCTCGTCCGGATCGCCGATAATCGGAATCTCGCGGCGACGCTCCTTGGTCAGGATAAACGGATCGAGAATCCTGGCCACAGACCATCCATCGTAGGTATCATAGGTATCCAGTGCCCGCATCTGGCGCACCATCTCCACCATAAATTCCGATTTCAGTATCGGATCGTCCTCGGCTATCACCATCTCTGTAAAATTCATATAAACTCCTGTTTATTAACCACAGCAGCACAAAGACACAGAGCTGACATCATGAAAATTCTTTGTGTCTTAGTACCTTTGTGGTTCATATCTTTTGCTGTCATTCCGACCAGCCTTCATCTTCCATCGTATCAAAACGATCACTGCTTTCTTTCCGATGACTGGCCAGCGCCTTGGCCACCCATGCCGACGGACCTTGAACCAGATCCTCCTGCAAAGATTTGATCAGATCGGCAATCCGACTACCCGCCTCAACGCGTACCGGCTGAATATTCAGACGCATCAATTGCTGCACCGCCGAAGAACCGACAGCCTGACTGTAGACAATGCCGCAGCCCTTAAGTGCTTCGAGCTTCACCGTCAGCTTGTCCTCATTGCCGTCCTGATCCAGACGTCCGAACTGGGCCACCTCCAGCAGCGTCGCCTGCTCCGCGTTGATGGCGTAAATGGCAAATGATTTGGCCGAACCGAAATGCTGGTTCACCTGTTTCATATCGGTCGTGGCGAAGGCGACCTTCAAACTCGCTTCAATATCCGCCACGGGATCAACCACCCGCAACTGCCGTTGCAACTGCATAGTCACCTCCGTAGCCATAAGCCTCTTTTTGTGAATAGATGGAGTGATAAGGCTCGATTTCACCCTTACCACATGCTGTCATCAGATTGGCCAGATCAAACAGTGCCTGCCGTGTTCCGGCATAGCCGATCCATGTCCGCTGGAAACCGCCAAGCAGATCGTATTGCGGAAAACCTGCTCGCAGCAGCTGGCAATCAAGCCTCTCGGCTGATGCACCGGCATGCGAATTGCCGATGATAAGATCGACCTTCTGACCCGAAACCAGCTTTTCAGCATCTTCCAGATCACCGATTTTGATCACTTCAGCCTGAATCTGTTCCAGAATGGCGGCGCGCGCCGGAGCCACTGCCGCAACAACATCGCCACCCATGCTGTGAATCAATCCGGCAAAGCTGTAGAGAAGATCGGCATCGGCAGCGACAATCACTTTCGCTTGCCCCAGCATGAAATGTGTATCGAGCATGGCATCCTGCAACTGTGAACGCTGCCGTTCGAGACGTGCCGGCACCGGCACTCCGGAAATCTTTTTCAAGGCCAGCATCAATTGATCAACTTGATTCAGCCCCATCAGCGAATCAAAGCGGAAGTCAGGCACACCGGTACGCTCTTGCAGCAGATCGGCTGCTTTATTCAGGGAGGCTCCGATCACCAGCGTAACCATCGATTCACCCATCGTCATCACATCCTCGACAGTGGTGCCGCCAGTGGTAATCGGCGAAAAATTATTATCGCCCAGATGTCCATCCAGCGATTCAGAGATGTCAGGCAGCACCAGCGGCCGCATACCGAAACGCTCAATCGTCTCCTTGATAAATTCAAGATCGCCCGGCGTCAGCATGGAACCCGCCAGCACATTCACCTGACGCGGACGCATGCATGGTGTAGTGCCAGCCACTGCAGCCGCAGGTACCATCGTATCAATCATCGCCTCCACCGCCGCCGCGAAGCCGGACTCGGAAGCGCCGGAAAAATCGGGCGTTGTCACCGGTACAACAACAACATCGTTATGCTCGGGATGCTTTTCACGGAACATCTTCACCGTGCGCTTGATATCCGTCCCCTGTGTTTCGGAGAGGCCGGTGGTCAGCAAACCGACTATCGCCGGACTATTCTTCTCACAAACAGTTTTCAGACCTTCCACGACGTTATCGTCCGCCCCCATCACCGAGCTGACCTGATCCATCGCTGTGGTCTGCAACGGAATCGGCTCCCTGAAATGACGCACAAAAAACACTTTAGCGAAAGCCGAACACCCCTGAGAACCATGCAGCATCGGCATACATCGATTCATTCCCAGAAAGGCAAGCACACCACCAACAGGCTGGCTGGCCTTCAGCGGACTTACACTCATCGCCTTGTTTCGTTTGAGTACTTCAGCCACGGCTCACCTCCCTGAGGCCATCGCGATATTCGAAGCTGCGATGCACCGGCGCACAAGCATGCGAGCAAAGCCATTTCAGCACAGAGAGTACAAAGTGCATAGCGGCGCGGAAATGGCTTCGCCCTGCCGAAAAAGTTTCTTCACGAGCTGTATGTGCTTCGTGCTGTTCAGACAAAACCCAATATAAATCAAACGAACTAGCCATGTTTCACCTCCGTACCCAGGGGTTCGCCAATCGCGGCGCTTTGCTGCCACGGCGCAGGCTTGCGCACATCGGCCCATACCGGGCTCTCAAGCGTGAGTGCAAACTGACGCGCCAGCTCGACCATGCCGTCGTAACCGGCATAACCGAATTCGCGCTCCTGATTGATATCGAGAAACGGCAAGCGTGATTTCAGTGCCGTGTACATATTGCGCCCACCGGCAATGAGAATGTCGGCCTGATAGTCATCAACGATCTTCAGCAGTGCACGCGGATTACCATCCTCAATCATCACCGCCTCATCGCCCATCAGATCACGGATGCGCGCCTTGTCCTCTTCAGTAGATTTCTTGGTGCCGGTAGCCACCACGGTCATGCCGAGATCCTGCAAAGCCGAAATAATCGACCACGATTTCACGCCACCGGTATACAGCAGCGCTCTTTTGCCTCTGAGCCGTTCACGCCATGCTTGCAGTTTTTCATTGATTTTCGCCTCTTCACGGGCAATCAATGCTTCGGTACGTTCGCTCAGTGACGGATCATCAATCACACGTGCAAAATCCCTGAGTGCCTGCGAGGTGTCTTCAACGCCGTAGAAGCTGCCCTCAAACCACGGTGTGCCGAACATTGATTCAAGTTTGCGGGCCACATTCACCATCGCCTTGGAGCAGACCATCATGTTCACTTCAGCGCAGTGCATCGACTGCACCTCATGGAAACGGGCATCACCCGCCAGCGTGCAGAGCACACGGATACCCAGCTCATCGAGCAGCGGCAGCACATGCCACAGTTCACCGGCAATGTTGTATTCACCGATCAGATTCACATCGTGCACTTTGATACCGGCCCGCTCACTCCCCTTCGGCAGCGGTTTCGCTTCGGCCGTGCCGATCACATATTTGACCATCGATTCACCGGCAATGCGGTTGCCGAGATTCTTGGTGCCGTAGAAGCCAGCGGCATCGACAGGCACTACCGGCACACCCCAGCGCTCGGCAGCAGCTTTGCACACCGCATCAACATCATCGCCGATCAGAGCCGGAACACAGGTGTTATAAACGAAAACAGCCGCTGGCGAATGCTCTTCGACAGCCTGTTTAATGGCATGAAAAAGGCGTTTCTCCGAGCGGCCCATGATGATGTCCTGCTCGGTGAGGTCGGTGGTAAAGCCCATACGATAAAGCTCAGGACCGGAGGAGCGTGTGCCGCGATTATCCCACGATGAACCGGCACAGGCGATCGGGCCATGCACGATATGCGCCACATCAGCAATCGGCAGCAGCGCGATCTGAGCACCATCAAAAGCACAGCCGCCAGCGCTCGCACCCGGTTTCGGTTTAGCACAGCCCGATTTGGCTTTCTTGTTATGCTCACATGCCGGTTCGTTCAGCAGTTCTGCAATGTCGCTCTGTTTCATGCACACTCCTGCCATTGAGGGTTTTGCATAAACCATTGCAATTGCAGTGCCAGTGTATTTTTCTTTCTAAATCAACATATTCAAGCCATGACAGATTGTAGCAAACACGACAAGCGCTCCTTTACGACAACTTTGCAACAAAGCGAACAAAGCAAATTGTTTGATGCAGCACTACCTTCCCTGAAAGACTCAAGTTTTAATACTGCCACTCTTCATGGGCTAAGGGTGATTGATTCAAAGTCTTCTGACTGGTCCGCCAGTTGGGTAAAAACTGTTCAAGAAGCCTTTTGAATCGCTCATTATGGTTGCGCTCATGCAAATGAAGCAACTCATGCACTAAAATATATTCCAGGCACTCCGGTGGTTTCTTTGCCAGCTCAAGGTTCAGCCAGATACGGCGCTGTTCAATATTGCAGCTGCCCCACCTGGTTTTCATCTTTTTGATGCCCAAGTTTTCATCTTTTTGATGCCCAAGTTTTCGGCTTTTTTGCCAACAATGGGTTGCCACTTATCCAGCAGCAGAGGAATCATCTGCTTCAGCTCTTCCCGGTACCAGCCGTTTAAAAGCTTCTCTTTGCTTTCAATGGAAGCCCCTGCTTTTATAAACATTTTCAGTTTGCCTGATTTCAACCGTTGCACTTCATACTTTCCAGTGCGCTCGATTAACTCAAGGCGATAACGTTTACCAAAGAAGTAATGACACTCCCCTGAGATATATGTTCTCTCAGACTGCCGTGGCTGATCCCTGAACACTTGCTGCTGTTTCTTTATCCAGCCTAACTTTGATACAACAGCTAAACGCACATTGTCGTCCGTCACATGTTCAGGCACAGCCACGCGCACATGACCGTTGGGCGGGTAAACACCCAGATGCAAATTCTTAATATTTTTTCTCACAATCTGTACATCGATACCACTTACCGTAATCATCATCTTCACCGGGTTACTAATCATACTCCGCCTGATTCTTCACCAGATCCATCACCTCTTTCACATCAAAGGCATAGTCACCAAGCTCTTCTCTTACAGCATGTTCCACTTTCCGTTGTTTGAAGCTGTTGGTTTTCCAGTCTGCCTTTTTGGTGTATCGAATCGCTGTATCAATACGCGTCACCAGCTCTTCATTCTGATCCAGATTGTCATACAACGACTGCTTAGCTCTACTGTCCATACTATCCGGGTAATCAGATGGCCGTTGTGGATTCTCAATCCCTTCCGCAAGCTTTTTCACCTGCTCAAGATACTCCTGATAACTCAGTGCTTCAGTACGGCGCTGCTGAATAAGGGCATCAAGCAGCTCCGACATTTTTTCATAATATTTCGGATTAATCGGTTGCCCATCAATAATCAGCTTACGCATATTATTTTCAATGGTTTCAGCCATCGCTTCAGGCACTTTTTTCCCGGATCGTGGCTCAGGGTTTTGTTTAATCTTTTCAACGATTAACTCAATCAGACCAAGGTTTTAAAAATCCACGACTTTGACGCTGTCATTGGCGCGCACAAAACTATCAAGAAGGCGGCGCATGCCCGGCTCATACTGCTTCATATCCACTTCGTCTTTTGAGGCCAGTTTGATTTCCTGGCGCATCTGACTGAAGTGCTCCACCTCAGCTTTGATGGCCTTTGCTTCGCTGGCGCTGTATCCCGCCGCCTGAATTTCATTGGCAATATTGGCGTACTTGCGCACCAGTGCCGCAACGTTTTTATACAGCGATACCCGCTTGGCCTCATTGGCTTTCAAGGCATCTTTATTGGCCACATCGCCGCAGAAATAACGGATGTAATCAATCAATGCTTTGGGCTGCAACACAGGTTCACACAATGCCTTGGTGGCTTCCCTTGCTTCTTCGAGCTTTTCTTTAGCTGTCTCCAAGCGATTGCTTAATAAGCCCTGCACATCCTTGGCATCATAAGCATCAAATGCGCCACTGGTGTAATCACCAATGGATGTTTCAAGGCTGTGAAACAGATCTTTGTAGTCGATGATGTAGCCGTAATCTTTATCCTCACCATCCAGACGATTCACCCGGCAAATGGCCTGAAACAACCCATGATCCTGCATCTTCTTATCAATATACAAATAGGTCGCAGACGGTGCATCAAAGCCAGTAAGCAGCTTATCCACCACAATCAGCAAACGCATCTGCCCGGGCTCTTCCTTAAACTGCTTTTTCACCCGTGTTTCAAACTCTTCAGCCTTTTTGATGGCTTCGTCTTTGCTCACTTCAAAATAGTCAGCCAGCATCTCACGGTAAATTTCATACTGATGCAGTTTTTCAGTTAAACCCTCACCCGTTTCTTCACCTTTGATATCCGCAGATGATGGCAGGTAGCTGGTGACAATGGCGCACTTTCCCTTTAAATCGGTGCGACTAAACAGCTCATACACCTTACATGCCTGGTAAATGCTCGCGCAAACCAGCATGGCATTACCGCGCCCATCCGCCAGACGTGGCCTGATTTTCATATCCTTCCAGATATCGTTCACAATCATTTCAAGGCGATCCTGGCTGGATAGCACTTTCTGCATGGTTCCCCAGCGCTGTTTGAGCTGCACCTTGGCCATATCGGTGAGACCCTGGGTATTGATTTCAAACCACTCATCAATTTTGTCTGGAGCACGAATATATTGATCAATGTCGCGCGCTTCATATTGCAGATCGAGCACCACTTTATCAGCAACGGCTTCATCAAATTTGTAGGTATGAATAAACGAGCCAAACACCTCAATACTCTTTTGCTTATCTTTTTTCAGCAGCGGTGTGCCTGTAAAACCGACAAAAATGGCTTCGGGTAAAATCGCCTCCATCGCATCGTGCAATTTACCCGACTGGGTGCGGTGACACTCATCCACAAACACAAACACCTTACCCTTGGCACTAAAATCTTTGCCCAGACTGCTTTTCAGGGCTTGCAGATAATCGTCTGTCGCCTGTTCATCATCCTGTTCTTGATCATTGCCGCCCTGCCTGCCGAACTTGTGCACCAGTGAGCAGAGCAACCATGGCTCGGGTTCATTCAGGCTGGCAATCAGGTCTGCGCCACTTTTGGAACGGTAAATATGTTCATCTACACCAGCAAACACACCTTCGATTTGCTCGTCCAGTTCCGTTCGGTCGGTAATCACCAATACCCGTGCATTGGCTACATGCTCACGAAGCCACTTGGCCAGCCATACCATGGTCAGGCTTTTGCCAGAGCCCTGAGTATGCCAAATAATGCCACCTTCGTTAGCCAACAAACGTTTTTGCGCCGCCTTCACCCCAAAATACTGATTCTGACGGCAGCTCTTTTTCACCCCCGCATCAAAAAGGATAAAATGGTGAATCATTTCCAGGAAGCGTTCTTTGTTGCAGAAATTAAGGATATCAAAATCAAGCTGGCCAATGCCGTCACCCGCATCATGTACCGACAAATGCTTTTTACCCGGCTCATCCACTTCAGGATTGTAATCAGGATTTTCTTCTTTCCAGCTGTAATAGTGCTTTTCAGGGGTTTCAATGGCGCCGTAGCGCAAGCCTTCCGAATCATTACCCGCCATCACCAACTGCATGGTGGTAAAGAAATCACGAATAAACGTCTTTTTCTGATTATCCAGATTCTGGCGAATACCTTCTGTCACCGATACCGATGAGCGTTTGAGTTCAAGCACCCCCAACGCAATACCATTTACATACAACACAATATCCGGGCGTTTGGTGTTTTGCCCTTTTACAGAGACCTCTTCGGCAATGGCAAAGTCATTATTAAGTGGCTTATTCCAATCAATCAACCAGACCGTCCTGGTGTTTTCGCCCTGCCCTTGGCGCACTTTCACCCCATATCTGAGCAGGCTGTAAATAGCCTTGTTGGCATCAAAGAGATGCTTGCCATCACCCATATTGGCAGCGCGTTTGAAATCACGAATGGCAAGGGTTGCCGTTGAAGCATCCACGCCCTGCTTGCCCAACCATTCTAAAAGATAGGCTTCTTCGATATTGGCGTTATCAGCGCGATCTTGCCAATCACCGTAATACTCATAATCCAGTTTATCCCTGAATAGTTGCACCACCCGGTTCTGGGTGGCGCGTTCGCGTTGACCTATATCGCTCATTCCTATTCCCCCAACACCTTCCAGTAGCCGCCTTTTGCAGGGCCAACCCGCTGTATATAACCCTTTTCTCTAAGCCATTTAACATTATTCTCAATAGCCGTCGTGCTCAGCCCCAGCTTGTTAGCCAATTCAGTTATGGTAATGGTGGGTTCACTGTCCATGGCACTCACAATCGCCTGCCTGTTTTCACCCAACTTTTCACCCAACTTTTCACCCAACTTTTCTTGGGCTGTTTTCCCCGGCGTTTCCACCCGCGTTTTCCCCGGCATTTCCAAGATAAAACCAGAAAGGTCATACTTATAGGTCGGCACAGGCAACCCAGCATCAGCACACGCCTTAAGAATTTTCAGTGTGCCTCTACCCCACGATTCAATGAGCCCAGCGCGAAAGAAGGCATTGGCAATATCGGGATTGTGCGGTTTGGAGGGATGTTTCTCGCTCAGTTGCGCTATCGTCCAATGCTCAGGCAATTTCCCTTCATTCCAAAACATCATTTTATTGTCGTACACACTGATTTGAATGGGTGTGCCGCCGCTGTAATCCTTGTGCGCAATGGCATTGAGCAAGGCTTCACGCAGAGCTGCATCAGGGTAAGAAAACTCCTCAATCCGCTGCGCGCCTTCATAGCGAATTTCAGCCTTCATATATTTGGTGCGCAACAGATCCAAACAACCTTTCACCTGTTCAAAGAGATTACCATGCACCTCATCCTGATAGCGCAAATCATCATCCGATGCAAAGTAACCAATCTTCACATAAGCCCCGGTCACAAAGCGCTCAGGGTCAGGATGAAACAACAAAACAGCTGCGCGTTTCAAATACGCGCCATCATTAAGGTGCAATCTTTCAAGCAAGTGGGCATTGCTCTCACCCAGCACCTCTTCATCCACCCGCTTGCTCTTCATCGCTTGGGCTTTGAAATCATCGAATGTCTTGGCGTTCAAATCATCGGCGGTCACATGGGGAACAGGCACACCATCCCAGCGCTTGCCCTGCTTCTTGAGCAAAAACTGATCCAGCGCAGCGCCTTTGAGCTCCTGCTTGGTGCTACCCGTGCGGTAATGGTATTGGCCTTTGTAACTGATGGGATAAGGGTAAGGCTCCACCACAATCTCAAGCATCTGCTTACCAGCTTCTTCGACTAAATTCACATCCACAATGATGCCCAGCAAATCGCGCACTTTGTTGGGAAGCGTTTCCAAAAGCTGGCGCGCATCAGCAATACCCACCGCTTCGCCTTCATCATTACGCCCGACAATCAACACGCCACCATCAGCATTGGCAAAGCCGCAGACCCATTTCAGGTATTCATCCCGCCACGACTCTTTCCACTCCACATGCTGCGATTCGCTCATATCAGGCTACATTCCATACATTAAAATTATTTCGTAACTGAGAGATGCGGTTCATGAGAGAGCCTCACTCAACCGTTTTTTAAACCAATTCATGCTTGGCATATCAATCCGATGTACATCAATTCTTCCATCCAAAGCCATTTCAGCCAGTTCTTGAGCGCCTACATGTTCACCGATCGTCTTTTCCAGCTGCGTCTTCAAATCATTGGGGCTATTGTCATTGCCCGACATATTTTCAAGCTTATCGCAGTTATCGTATGGACTCTCTTGCACAGCGCACAATAACCACGCCTCGGACTGTGGATTTGGCATCATGGGAATACCTTTGGCATATTCTTCCATTTCAAAGCCCCGCATCATCGAATCTCGCTTAGCTTCGTAAAGCCCACGCTTCGTCGATCTGGTACCATCTACATCACGAAAAAGAACCGCGACCACTTCATCATTCAATTCAACCATCAGCTGTTTGGCTGTGACCGCCAGCGCCCGTGCATTTTTCTCAAAATAACCTGTTTCCCGTTGCTTCTTTTTACCGGGTAACGTAAGACGACGTTTTTGCTTCAAACCGCTGCCAATTTCTTTCAGCTGATGTTCACTGACAAACCGTAGACAACCAATTCCTAGACATGAGTAACCAAGAACAATCTCAACCAACTGGTCGACAAAAACTGCCATCGGCCCGGGCACAAAAGATGAGCAATCACAAAAACCTGTCATGTTATCACAGGTACCAATATCTGATGGACCTTCACCACTGAGTAGCAAGATCAAGACGCTGACCCCTCAGGGTTCTCAATCAGTTCATTAACAAGCGTCTTCAGTTCTGTATCAACAAACACCTCACCCGGCCCCATCAGCCGGAGTTTTTCAGCCATGGATGGAATTTTAAAAAACGCTTTGGCCCGAGTAAGCCCCTGTTTATTTTTATAGATTAGCTGCACCCCAGCAATGGCGACTTCATCTTCCAGATAGTTCAAAATCATCGGACTGTGGGTTGTCACCAACATTTGCTGCGGTGCATCGACCAGTTGATCTACCAACTGTTCAATCAACTCTGGATTGATTCCATCTTCAATCTCATCAAAGAGCAGGAATGAGTGTTCGGCCAATGTTTGCGCCACAATGGCCATGATACGCAACATGCCATCATTCATGTGCCTTGCCTCTGTCTCTACAGGCTGACCGTCAAACATTTCATGAACTGATAGTTTCTTCCAGCCCGATTTCATCGCGCTTGTCTGATATGTGCTGAAGCTTGGGTAATAGCTTTTCAGGGATTGTTCCAACATCACACGCTTTTCACTGGAAAGCTCATGCAGAAAAGCCGATAGCTTTTCACCGCCAAGACCGACATCCATGCCGCTTTCCCGCGCCTTTTGACGCAGCAGGTGAGGCGAGAGCAAATCCATCGATTTCATTGATGAAAGTTCCGTCTTGAGTGCGAGCAACCCGTCTGAAAGCTCTTTCTCTTTTAAGACGGACAAAATAGAACCCTGGTATGAAAATATGATGGGCTGACTGATATCACCATTGATTGCAAAACGTCCATCGGCAACTTTCAGTAATGTTTTGCCGTTCAACGTGATCGTTTCAGATGAACAATAAAGCTTCTGACGGTTAAACTCACCGAACCACTTCAATTCACCCGCCGCTTTTTGGCTACTGGTTACCTCAAAACTGATATTCTGTTTTTTACTCAGTTTGCTGTTTAATTCGCTCTTATCCCAGTACCTCTCCTCCAGCCAGCCATTGATATCGCCCTGCATCAACTGCGCCAAAAAATCGAGCGCCTGAAGAACAGTAGATTTACCTGCACCATTAAGCCCGATAAGACAATTAAACTTGGCAAACTTCATCCTGAAGCCAACCAACGACTTAAAATTATCAATATATACTTCATTAATCATGACGATCCCTCGGTAGCAGTTACAGGCAAATCAAAGTGTTGGCAGTGGACAGGTCAACTTCATCATATTCAATGCTCGAACACAGACCCATTTTCTGTTCCCACGCAAGAACGCAAGCAACTGGGGTTTAGCTTTCATACAGCTCTTTGTATCTGCGCTTCAATTCCACATTTAATGAGCTAAGCGCTATATATCCTTCGTCATATGGATCGGGGTACTTTTTTTTGTCAGCCAGCACATAATCCATCACATCAATCAAGCAGTCCAGATCCCATCGGTAGAAGGATATAGGACGAACGCCCTTGTAGTTATAAACTTTAGTATCCAGACCATATGCTTCGCACATATGTACTGTATGAGCTTGCAACTCTTCCAATTGCCTGCCCTGAATTTTTATTTTGACGGGTATGTCTCTCTTGCCTGGTTTCATGGGTAACTAACCTCCATTTTAAAAGTTAAAATCGCACTGAACTTGATCTCACGAATCATTGCCCGCAGTGGTTCAAAACAATTGCACGTTCTCACGTTCCTGCGCTCAACGTTATACACATCGTTCCCCCAGATGTTTGTTAGCATCCAATGCCACTGCATAATCTCGGATTCGCTGTAATCCTCTCCAAATGGTCTTTGGGCCTGGAGGAGCATCATTTTTCCGATTGAGGTAACCGCCAAGGCAAGCTACCAGAGTCACCATTTCACCCAAAGATATAGGAGTGGCTGGCGGAGATTCATGGTGGTACACAATATAAGCGGCCTGCCACTCCATGCGATCAAAAATCACTTCACAATCAACACTCGAACATGTTCGGGCAAGCATCGTGATAAACATAATGCGCCACGCAATGATCATATACAGCGCCAAACAGGCAAGCTGCCTCTCTATTGTCTCAAGCTGAAGCTCACTAATTTGGCAGCCGCTTTTCAGCACATGAAAGTAAACCTCAATACACCAGCGAATACCATACCATTGAGCAATAACTTTTGCCTGACTGAATGTTGAAACAGGCAAGGAGGTTAAAAGCAGCCATTCCAGAGGCAATTACGGTGATGGTTTACTAAATGCACTAATTGTACTCTTTGTCGCGCTCAAGCATGGATAGTCTCCTGAGTGTCACTTTGCGTTTCGCAAGAGATCAGCCCGAATCGGATCAGGAAGTTGGCGCCGAGGATTTTGTTTCGCCAGCACTTGAAATAAAACGTGGCTTCATGATCTCTTTAAGCAGCTTTGTCGAAACTGCGTATTCCGACGCATCCTTTTACTTTTTCTTAACACCTCATCAAATGACAACTTTTCATCCATCATCTTCTGCCAAATTAAACCAGTGTTATCGGTATAAGAAGGAGAATTGATTTGATATTGGGCATCTTGTCCGAAGTATGCATCACCGGCTTTGGGTGCGGAGATAATGGATGAGCTGCCATAAAATGTGGTAACTCCCGTATCGACAATGTGATAGGATGAAAACACCATCACTATATGCCCAGCTTGGGGCTAGCATCATGCGCATCAATAATCCTATTGCTATTTTGTTTCATTCAGAACTCCCACAGGTTTCAACGCATTGAAGCAAGAGCTGCTGTCATTCTCAATCAACCAGGAGCCTGTCCAAGAATAGAAGAACCTACTGCGGAAAAGCGGATATTGGCCACTTCCCCCGTTCACTCTCATGAAATACAAGCAGTATTTGTCTCAAATGAACGGGGAAATTGAATCAATCCCGCTTTCCCTCGCGACGATTCCTATTCTCGGACAGCCTCCTAGAAACTGTTGAGGATGCGGATTAGTGTCTCCTTCAGATTAAGTGCTGCCTGATTTGATGCACTAAGCTTGTCCGCTTTAACTACCCGTACAGGGTCCATGAACTCAACCTTCACGGTATCGTCGAAATCCTTTCTGATGATGGCCGTAAACTGCAGCAGACCCAGTGAAGGATCAGTTTCCAGTGCGGTAACGGCGATCTTCCGGTCGCAGAAAATGATTGAAAAGTATGGCGCTTTATTTACACGCCCCAGCAACTTGTTGATATCGATCTTATCGATGACATGAATACCCGCCATACTCAGCTCTACTTCCACTTTAAGGGCGGCATTTTCCACCGATTCGTCCACACACTTACCGAATCCGTGGCTGGAATAGAAGATACTACCGGCTTCATCCAACTTTTCAGTAATACTGGCTTCCTTTCGCTCCTGCTCAAGCTGCCGTTTTACATCCTCGACCGAGCGAACAAAATGTTGCCTGGTATCGGTAACGGTCAGTCCTTCTTTACTGATACGTTTTATAGCCACAATGATCAATGTCAAAGCAAGTAGACAGGCAACAATCAACATGTAAAACAACAGCATATTCCCCTCCCGCACAAAAACTCTTTTCTGACTTGCATTCGTTCCGATACCGAACATAGCGAGAAGGTAAGCTGTACACAACTGGATACGCAACACTAGCGCAAAATACCGTTGTCGAAAGTTTACATCCCACCTCCGGCTTCAAGGCAAAAAACTTAAGGACGTTGTTACAAAGGCTTGATTTTGACCCTGATCACTTTCGCAATAATAAAAAACAGTATCGGTAAATCGGACATTGCATTTATTCACCCGTGAAAATTAAGCCGTTGGCTTAATTCGACTGATGATATCATGACCCTGACGCTGATGCAGAATAACCGCCAAAATATGTGCTGCTAACAGAGCCTCTAATGCACCCACCACCAACTCATGCACTTCTGCGACAATTTCCACCCACTCAACTTGCGGAGCCGTTGTACTCCAGCCAAAGAAAAGAAGTGTACCTGTCACACCCATCACTACGGATGCCAACAGGATGAGACCATGCACACTGCGGGCAACTGATTCACCATCTTCAGGGGCTGCAAGTTTTATCTGCTTCCATCCCGCCACTTGCAACTTCACCTCTTGCCCAAGCTGCTTACGCCCTGCTGCAAACAGCCAGGGAAAAAGATACCGCCAGTTCGCCCCCGGCAGTGAACTCATAGCAAGAATGATGCGAACCAGCAGCAGCGTAGCGATGGTTAAACCCAGCAACTCGTGCATTTCAAAACCCGGCGTCTTTTCAACAGCACCGCCGACCACAACAGGCGTGTGATGAGCTTCGTGCGCAATTGCAGAAGTCACCCATTGGATGGATGCTTCATATTCTTTTTCCACTTCCGGAACATCCATCAACTCGCCAACTGCCAGTTGCGTCATCATACATAAGGCAAAAACACTATGAAAAATCCGGATTGGTCTCGCATAAACTTCATTTGTAACAACATCACTCATATCAGTTCCCTCGCTTGCAGCCAAGCGCCAATGTAATACATTCAGTTTGATATATCACCCGTATCATGCTCCGGGCACACACACAAAATCACAGCTGCAGACTCGATTGATTGCAGTTTTTAACTTTTCGTTTTGCAATCCACCGCTCATGCCTTGCGGCTTCGCCCTTGCCTTCGACTGATATTTGTTTCACCATCTTGACGAAAGGATTCACACACCGGGAGCTTACATCCCCATCAACTCAGGCCCGCAACGGGCATACACAGCGCCATCAAATTTGATTCACAACGTTCACTGAATTTGACTAAAAAGATGCGTGTGCACGCACATGGTGATTGCCAGAGAGTCCTGTCCCGGACTATGGGTATCCCGGACTATGGGTATCCCGGACTATGGACAAGATTACGTTAAGCCTGGGAAAAAAAGGAGCATGTTATGGATATTTTCTTACATCAATTTCAGGGGATTAACTGGGAACAGATCATATTCACCAGCACCCGAATTTTGATAGTTCTCTCTTTGGCATGGTTGGCTATGTTTATCTTGCAGAAGATATTAGGCCAACTTGAACAACATCTGCTTGAACAAAGCACCTCAGCCGGCGAACCGCTTTCAGAGTCCGAGAAACGGGTGGAGACTCTGATACGCCTGATAAAACAGGCTGTCCTTATTCTCCTTTGGGTCACCACCATTCTCATTTTACTTAAAGAGATCGGTGTTGATGTCACGCCGGTGCTGGCCAGTGCCGGCATTGTCGGACTGGCCGTCGGCTTCGGGGCACAAAATCTGGTTCGCGACTTTATTGCCGGGTTCTTCTTTATTCTTGAAAATCAGGTACGTGTGGGTGATGTAGCTATCGTTAATGGTACTGGGGGACTGGTGGAAGAAGTGAATTTCCGCACCCTTGTCCTGCGCGATCTGGGCGGCATTGTGCATATTTTCCCCAACGGCACGGTCACCACACTCAGCAATCTGACCAATGACTGGTCGGCTTATGTGTTTGAGATCGGCGTTGCCTATAAAGAAAATACGGACAAGGTGATTGAAGTGATGAGCCGCGTTGGCGCTGCAATGAAACAGGAAGAAATCCTTGGCTCATACATGATTGAAGAGCCTGAAATTTTCGGTGTTGATAAATTTGACAGCTCGGCGGTGGTCATCAAAGGCCGGATCAAGACAAAACCCATCCGCCAATGGCAGGTCGGCCGAGAATATCTACGCCGAATCAAGCTGGCCTTTGACGATGCAAACATTGAAATCCCCTTCCCGCATCAAACGCTCTATTTTGGTGAAGCGAGTAAACCCGTTGAAGTCGCGCTTTTAGAAAAGCTGAAAAATAAAAAATAGCCTCCCATAGACATGATGCCCGGGCGGACTACTCTGCTGACAGCAAATTCATCAAAACACGGGAGAGCCGATGATTTATCTTTCAAAACCCAGCAATCCATGGTGCACCCCTGATGAATGAATGCGTTGTATTGCTGCACGGCCTGGCGCGTACTGCTGATTCGATGCGAACACTTGATAAACGACTGAGCGATCAGGGGTACACTGTCGTCAACGTCAACTATCCATCAAGAAAGCACCCGATTGAAGCCTTAGCAGAAATAGCTGTCGGGCAGGGCATCGCAGCTTGCGAGAAACAATCGGCCTCAAAAATCCACTTCGTGACGCATTCGCTGGGTGGAATTTTAGTTCGCTTTTATCTGACCATGCACCAGCGTGACGATATCGGCCGGGTTGTCATGCTGGGGCCACCGAATCAGGGCAGTGAAGTGGCCGACAAGCTGAAGCATGCTCCCGGCTACGAGCTAATAAATGGCCCGGCCGGCATGCAATTAGGCACTGCGAGCAACGATATTCCCAAATTACTGGGGCTGGTTGATTTTCAGCTTGGCGTCATCGCTGGCACGCAAAGCATCAATCTGCTTCTGTCCACGATGTTACCGGGAAAGAATGACGGAAAGGTTTCTGTGGAATCGGCCAAGGTCAAAGGCATGCAGGATTTTATCAGCCTGCCGGTAACACATCCGTTCATCATGAAAAATGCAGCGGTTATTGAGCAGACAATATATTTTCTCAAACATGGCTGCTTCAACATCGATGAAAGCATGGTACTGTAGGCCATGAGCAGAGAACTTTTTTAATGGCGTTATTTGTTACACAGCGAAACCATCGGACGTTCAATCGGATATTCAATCAGATGAACATTCTCTGCGTTGCAGTATTATGCTGCTTCTCATACTTTTTTGCGGTGAATGCCAGCGCCATGACCACCCTGCAGCTTGAAAGCGAGCAGCCGGAATACTCGCTCAACAGTCAGGTGGAATATCTGGAGGATTCTTCCGGCAAGCTGGATATTGAGGCGATACAACAGCTGGCGGATCAAGCATGGAAACAACACGGGCCAAGTATACCTAATTTTGGCTTTACTGATTCCGCCTACTGGTTCCGATTGAACATTTCCTCCTCGGATTCGCAAGCAAGACTTCTCGAAGTCGGACACCCGCTACTTGACCATATCGACGTCTACCTGTTTAACGAAAACCGCTTATTGCAGCAATTCAACACCGGTGATTCAGAACCGTATATCAACCGGCCACTGCGCTTCAGAACATTCGTCATGCCACTCACTATCCCGGCAAATACGGCTGTAACAATGTATCTGCGTGTCCAAACATCCGGCTCACTGCAAGTGCCGCTAAGCTTGTGGAGTGAGAAAAGTTATTACGAGCACGATGAATTTGCCATGGCGGCAATCGCCATCTATTTCGGCATCATTCTTTCGCTGGTGCTGTACAATATGTTTCTTTTTATCCGGGTGTACGAACCCGCTTATCTGTATTATGTCCTGTATGTGCTGATGTTCGGACTATTCATCGCCGGACTGACCGGCTGGGGTTACAAATTTGTCTGGCCGGAGGCCATTGCTTTCCAGCAATACGGACTGGCTATCTTTATTATAATGGGCGACATCTTTGTCTGCCGATTTACGCATTATTTCCTTGAGCTTCCAAAGAAAGCCCCTTTCATTGGGAAATTGTTGAATGTTATCGTGATCTGCCTGTTACTGCTGATCCTGCTGCTACCCTTCACATCTTACAATTTCACCGTGCAAGTAGCGCTGGTCCTGACCATGCTCATCTCAATTCTAGCCCTCTGCAGCGGCATACTGATGTGGAAAAAGGGTGAAATCATTGCACGATATTTCACCATTGCCTGGAGCGCTCTTCTGATTGCCGTCATTCTGGCGTCACTTGAAAAATTCGGTGTGTTGCCACGCAGCTTCTGGAGTGAAAGTTTTCTGCCGATCGGCATGGCACTGGAGATGATTCTGCTGTCGCTGGCGCTGGGTGAACGTATCAACATAGAGAAACAGGAACGGATTCTGGCTCAGGAACAGTTCATCGCATTACAGGCAAAGAGTAAGTCTGAACTGAAGCAGAAAGTAGCTGAACGCACAGCAGAGCTGGAGAATGCCAACGAAAAACTCAAAATACTGGCGACCACCGACAGTTTAACCGGTATTTTTAATCGCCGTCATTTTATCGACATGGGTACGCACGAAATCATCAGCGCCTTGCGCTACCAACGCCCTGTATCGCTGATTGTGTTGGATATTGATCACTTCAAACCGGTCAATGACAATTACGGCCATGATGTGGGTGACCATGTGCTGATGCATATTGTTTCTCTTATTGCATCCATCAAACGGGAAACCGATATTTTCGCTCGACTGGGCGGCGAGGAATTTGCCCTGTTTCTGCGGGAAACCGGCGCACTGCCCGCATGTGCTTTTGCTGAAAGACTCCGTAGCAAAATAGAAGAAACGCCGTTCAAACTCGGTGATATTTCAATAACGCTCACCGTCAGTCAGGGCATTTTTTCGACAGGTGATAAAATCAAGGAAATGACCATTGAACAAATGATCAAGCAGGCTGATATCGGTCTGTACAGAGCCAAAGAAGCCGGACGAAACAGAGTTTTTCTCAACAGTTAAGCGCGAAATAATACCTGATTATTTCAGAGACGGCTGTAACGCTGTTATTCGTAATTTCCTGCGTTAAAGTACACGCCCATGAAACGCTATGCGCTCAAACGCCTGCTCGGCATGATTCCCCTGCTGTTAGGCATCACCATTATTTCCTTTGGCATGATGCATCTGGCTCCCGGTGAGCCCAGCGTCGTCGGCAGTGAATTCAACCCCAAGGTATCGGCTCAGGATATCGAGCGCCTGCGCACGTATTACGGACTGGATCAGCCGCTGTACGTGCAATACTGGCACTGGCTGGAACGGTTGGCAGCGCTTGATTTCGGCCAGTCTTTTTCGTCTGATGCACGCCCGGTTCTGGAAAAAATCAGTGAACGGATTCCGGTGACTTTATGGATCAATGCGCTGGCCATGCTGCTGATCATCGTAATAGCCATTCCCATTGGCGTGCTTTCAGCCGTACATCAGAACACCTGGTTTGATCGTGGCATGACCATCTTCGTCTTCCTTGCCTTTGCCATTCCATCATTCTGGCTAGGTTTATTGCTGATGATTTCACTGGGTGTGAACATGCAGATTCTGCCTATTTCCGGTATCCACAATTACAACTGGCAAAGCATGAACTGGCTCGAACAGCAACTGGACATGATCAAACACCTGATCCTGCCCATCGGCATTTCTGCGATTGGCGGATTGGCAGGCATGAGCCGCTTTATGCGCAATGGTATGCTGGAAGTGATTCGCGCTGATTACATCACCACAGCAAGAGCCATGGGCGTACCCGAATCGACGATCCGTTATAAGCTGGCCCTTAAAAATGCAGTGCTGCCGATTGTAACGCTGCTCGGACTTTCCATCCCCGGCCTCATCGGTGGTTCGGTTATTGTAGAACAGTTATTTTCCATTCCCGGCATGGGTTTATTGTTTTATGAAGCGGTGCTTTCCCGCGATTATCCTCTTGTCATGGGTATTACGGTGATCGGTGCCATTCTCACTCTGGTTGGTAATCTGATTGCGGATCTTTCCTATGCACTGGTTGATCCGCGCATTCGAACCGGTTCAGCATGAATGCCATGCTGAACTATCTGTTGAAAGACCTGCTGAAGCATTATCCCCTGATGTGTCTGGGCGGCATCATTGTGCTGGTTGTCAGCCTGCTGGCACTGCTGGCGCCATGGATTGCACCGTATGATCCTTCCGCTATTAATGTACGGGATATGTTGCAGCCACCTTCCTCAACGCATTGGTGTGGCACGGATACGCTGGGCCGGGATATTTTCTCGCGCATGCTGTATGGCGCACGTATTTCGCTTTCTGTCGGCTTTGTTGCCGTCGGCATTTCAATGCTGATCGGTATCGCACTGGGTGCCATTGCAGGCTATGCCGGTGGTTATGTTGATACCTTATTGATGCGATTGACTGATATGGTGCTTTGTTTTCCGACGTTTTTCCTGATTCTGGCGGTGATTGCCTTTCTTGAACCTTCGATCTGGAATATTATGATTGTGATCGGCCTGACCTCATGGATGGGCGTGACCCGTCTGGTGCGGGCGGAATTTTTATCGTTGCGCGAACGTGAATTTTCACTGGCCGCCAAAAGTCTCGGCGTTGCACCGCTGTCGCTCATTATGCGTTATCTGTTGCCCAACGCCATGGGCCCGATCCTTGTTTCAGCGGTTCTGGGTATCGCCGGAGCGGTACTGGTTGAATCGGGCCTGTCGTTTCTCGGTCTGGGCGTACAGCCTCCTGATCCGTCATGGGGAAATATTCTGACCGAGGGTAAAGACAATCTGCAACTGGCATGGTGGTTATCACTGTTTCCCGGACTGGCAATTTTAATCACCGTGCTGGGTTACAACCTGCTGGGTGAGGGGCTGCGTGACATGTTTGACCCCAAACAAAACAACCGCTGAACTGTCATCACCCCATGCAAGATCAGGATGAAGTGATGATGCAACTGGCCATCGCCGAAGCAGAAAAAGCTACCGCGATGGGAGAAGTACCCGTTGGTGCCGTATTACAACTGGCCGATGGTCGATATTTCGCCTCGCACAACCAACCCATCGCCTTACATGACCCGTCTGCCCATGCAGAAATACAGGTAATCCGGCAAGCCTGTACCGCCATCGGCAACTATCGCCTGACTGATGCCACGCTTTTTGTCACGCTGGAGCCATGCATCATGTGTGCTGGCGCAATCGTTCACGCACGTATTGCCCGACTGGTTTATGGTGCGGATGATCCAAAAACCGGCGCTGTTGCATCACTGTATCAGCTGCTCGACGATCACCGTTTGAACCACCAGCCACTGACCCGGGCACATGTGCTGCAAGACGCGTGTTCTGCGCAGTTAAAGCAATTTTTCCGGCAGCGCAGAAAACAAAAAAGCCTTTGATTTGGCATACCCATTAGCAACTTTTCCTGATACAATGCCGCCTAGGGCAAAACACATGGAGGGTAACCAATGAGTCTTCAGATGGATCGACATATCAGTAAACTTACAGCCAACACCGTTGCACTGGTGCTTGCTGGCGGACGTGGTTCAAGATTAAAAGCATTAACCGACTGGCGCGCCAAACCAGCCGTACCATTCGGTGGTAAATTCCGCATTATCGACTTCCCGATGTCCAACTGTATTAATTCAGGCATTCGCCACATCTCGGTTTTGACCCAATACAAATCCCATTCACTGCAACGTCACCTGCAACGCGGCTGGAGCTTCCTGTCCGGTCAGTTCGGTGAGTTCATGGAAGTGCTACCGGCACAGCAACGCACCGGTGAAGGTTGGTACGAAGGTACAGCTGATGCTGTATATCAGAACCTCGATATTATCCGCCACTACAATCCGGATTACGTCATCATTCTGGCTGGCGACCACATCTATAAAATGGATTACGGCAAAATGATTGCCGCTCACGTTGCCAAAGGCGCGGACATCACCGTAGGTTGCATTCCCGTGTCGATTAATGAAGCCAGATCCTTTGGCGTCATGGCCGTTGACAATAAGGAGCGCATTGTCGAATTTGCCGAAAAGCCGAATAATCCAAAGCCTATGCCCGTCGACGACACCCAGGCTTTAGCCTCAATGGGCATTTATGTATTCACTACCAGTTATCTGCGCCAACGCTTGAGTGAAGATGCTAAAAACGAGTCTTCCACGCATGATTTCGGACATGATTTAATTCCACATGCCATTGAACACGACAACGCTTTTGCTTTCCGCTTTGTTGATGCCAATACCGGCTCCACTGCTTACTGGCGTGATGTTGGTACGATTGATGCGTATTGGGAAGCCAATATCAATCTGGCTGACCTGACACCGGAACTCGACATGTATGATCAGGAGTGGCCTATCTGGACCTATCAGGAACAATTACCTCCTGCCAAATTCGCCTTTGATGACGACGACCGTCGCGGCTATGCCGTCGATTCACTTATTTCAGGCGGCTGCCTGATTACAGGTTCAGCAGTACGCCATTCAGTACTCTTCTCCAGCGTGCGGGTTCACTCCTATTCAACGGTTGAAGACTCAGTCATCCTGCCTGATGTGGAGATTATGCAACATTGCCGTATCAAGCGTTGCGTCATCGATAAAGGTACAATTGTGCCTGAAGGTACAATTATTGGTGAAAATCCCGAAGATGATGCCAAGCGTTTTTACGTCAGTGAAAATGGCATCGTGCTGGTGACACCTGAAATGCTCGGACAAAACCTTCACGAGGTTTAAGCCTTTCGACTAGCATCACGGGTCAAACACGGCGGTCCGGCCAGTCCTGACCGCCGTATTTATATACCGGGCCGGATAAATAATTCATAGTTGCCGACATGTTTTATCTCATCCAGTTAAATCAAACCATCGATCTCTTTCAAAGGAAAAAAATATGACCCAACCATTATCCGTTGTCTTTTACTGGCATATGCATCAACCTTTTTATCGAGAAGCAGACTCCGGCCGTTACCATTTACCCTGGGTATACCTGCATGCCATTAAAGATTACACCGATATGGCGGTGATCCTGGAGCAGAACCCACAGGCTCACGCTGTTATTAATTACGTACCGTCACTAACTGCTCAGATCGAGGATTATGCAACCTCCCTGCGATTATATCTGGATGGTGTGTTTCATGAACTTGCCGACCCGCTGCTGGCTGCTCTGGCCAGTGACAAGGGCTGCTACTCCGACAAAGATCGTATCTTTCTTCTGCAATCCTGTTTCCGCCTGAACCATGAGCGCAACCTTCACCGTTACCCGGATTACAGCCGTCTGTTCACTTTATCAGAACAAGCCAAAACCCATCAAAGCACTGAATATCTTGGCAATAACTATTTTACCGATCTGGTCACCTGGTACCATTTAGGCTGGCTGGCAGAAACAGTTCGCCGCAACAACTTTGTCGCGCGTCGTCTGATAGAAAAAGGCCGCGACTTCAGCTATCAGGACCGCCGCGACCTGTTAACACTGATTGCCGGCCTGCTCACTGAAATCCCGGAAAAACATCGCAAACTGGTCGAAAGTGGACGCATTGAACTGACCACCACACCTTATGCCCACCCGATTATTCCGCTGATGCTTGATTTCAATGCCGCCAAAGCCACCGTACCTGATGCATTGATCCCTAAAGAACCATATCCGGGAGGCAAGCAGCGTGCGATTGAGCACATTACGATGGCACGTGAAAGCCATGCAGCCTTATTCGGCCAAGTACCTTCCGGTGTCTGGCCTGCCGAAGGTGCCGTGTGTGAAGGCACACTTTCCCTGCTTGGTAAGGCCGGATTCCAGTGGTGTGCAACCGGCGAGTCTGTATTACACCACTCACTCAAATCCAATTTACGTGAGCAACAAGGCAACCGTGATTTGTATCATCCTTGGATTGTCGGCAAAGATGATGAGGCCATCACCTGTTTTTTCCGTGATGACCGCCTGTCCGACCTGATCGGTTTTGAGTACTCGAAATGGGCAACACACGATGCAATTGCCAACTTCATGCATGAACTGGCGGATATCCACCACCGCACAAAAGGCATGAAAGCACCACTGGTTGCTATTATTATGGATGGCGAAAATGCATGGGAACACTTTGACCAGAATGCCCTTCCCTTTCTGGAAGGTTTGTATCAGGCCATTGCAAACCACGAAGATTATAATTTGACCACGTTCAGTGCATACCTGAACAAACATCCGGCGACGCATCACCTCAAACACTTGACCCCGGGCTCCTGGGTTTACGGCAACCTATCGACCTGGATTGGTGACAAGTCCAAAACACGCGGCTGGGAACTGTTAATCGAAGCCAAAAAAGCATTTGACGCTCATGTCGGCACATTAGGTGAAAAACAACAACACGCCGCCGCTGAACAGTTGCGTATTTGTGAAGGTTCAGACTGGAACTGGTGGTTTGGTGATTATAACCCGAGTGATGCAGTACGTGATTTTGATCGCCTGTACCGCCAGCATCTGGCTAAGCTGTATCAGCTGCTTGGTCTGCCACAGTCTGCTTCACTCAGCAATTCCATATCACAAGGCGGTGGTGATGCAGAAGGTGGTGGTGCCATGCGTCGTGGCGGGGCTGACGCATGATGTTTTTTTCAACTTTCTTTAGCGTGACTTGTCATGGATAGCTGGCTCAAGCAGCGAAGCGCTGCCGTACTGCTGCACATCAGCTCTCTGCCGGGACCTTTTGCCAAAGGTGTACTTGGTCCTGAAGCCAGAGAGTTTATCGATTTACTGGCTGAGGCAGGCTACAAAATCTGGCAGTTTTTACCCTTAGGTCCAACCCATGACCATGGCTCGCCCTATGAAAGCCTATCATCGTTTGCCGGCAACCCTGACTTTCTGGATTTACGCCAATGTGTGGATAGCGGTTGGCTGGGTGGAATTCGCCAGGACCAAACACATGCCGAACAGCGGCAACTGGCATCGCAGGGCTTTTGGCAAAGTGTTGCCAACAATGCCGAATTAGCTGCTTCCGTCGCTTTATTTGAACAAGCCCATCAGGACTGGCTAAAAGATTTCGCCTTGTTCTCGGCCCTTAAAAAGGCCTACCACAATCGCCCATGGTGGGAATGGCCGGAGACAATCAGAGACAGAAACGCCGAAGCTTTACTTGAATTTACATCCAGTCACCACGAAGCCATATCACAATGCGTTTTTGAGCAGTTTTTATTTGATCGGCAATGGCAATATTTGAAAGCACATGCAGAATCCACCGGCGTTCAACTCTTCGGCGATTTACCCATTTACGTGGCACATGACTCCGCCGATGTCTGGAAGAACCCCGAACTATTTACCATTAATGACATCGGCCTGTGCGAAGAAGTGGCTGGCGTACCTCCGGATTATTTTTCGGAAACAGGACAACGCTGGGGTAACCCCTTATACCACTGGGAAATCATGCAGGCAGATGGCTTTGACTGGTGGATTAAACGAATTCGCGGCCAGTTTCACCGCATGCATATGCTGCGCATTGATCATTTCAGAGGCCTCGAAGCTTACTGGGCAATTCCGGGCAACAGCAATGACGGTGTAATTGGTGAATGGCGGAAGGCCCCCGGACAGGCCATGCTGGAAGCCCTGAAACAAGCACTGGGGTCATTGCCTTTAATTGCAGAAGATCTTGGAATTATCACCGATGAAGTCACCGCTCTGCGCGAAGCTTTCGGCCTTCCCGGCATGAAAATCCTGCATTTTGCCTTCGGTGGCGGAGAGGATAACCCTTACCTGCCAGCCAACCATGAAGAAAACAGCGTGGTTTATACCGGCACACACGACAATGACACAACGCTGGGCTGGTTTAGCAGTTGTGATGCCTATACACGCGAGCATGCGTTAAGCATCTTACAGGCTGAGGAAGCAGACATGCCATGGGCATTGATCGAATCCGCAATGGCATCACCTGCCCACCTGAGCATTATCCCGATGCAGGATCTCCTTGAACTGGGCCATGAAGCCCGTTTCAACACCCCCGGCACACTTGAAGAAAACTGGCAATGGCGCATGACCGACTTGCCAGAGGCAGATGCAGCTTGCTGGCAACATAGTCGTCAGCTTTGCCAGCGTTTTAAGCGCTAATAACACACCGGGAAACCATAAAGCATGGTTTCCCGGTGCTACACGTACACGGTGTTACTTCTGCAAACGTTCAGCCAGCGGCGCCAGTTGTTTCTCAAAGCGACGCCATTTTTCCACGGAACTTTGATATACACCCTGGCGCACCTGCAAAACGCTGGCTGTTTGCACATGATTATCAGCATCCTGAAATTGCAGACATGCGTCGTCCCAGGGTAGTCCGCAGTAATCGAGTATCTGACCAAGCGTTTGCTTTGGCGATGCAACCAAAGCTTCATAATCTGATTCAAGCCATGCATCAGCAGACAATGTGTTTCGCCAGTGCTCCATCATGTTTTGATACATCCGATAATAATCACCCAACTCCTGCAAATCATAACAGTACTGAAACATTGAATCCTGCAGGTCATTCCTGAACATGGATAAACAACAATCCATAGGATTCCGACGCATGTGCACAATTTTCGCCTGAGGCAGGGCTGCATGAATGGCTCCCAGATACAGGAAATTTGTCAGGTTTTTATCCACGATAAACGTTACATCTGACCTGCACTTCTGCTGCAACATCTGACAATATTGACTCGCCACCAACGCGAGTGATTCCGAACTCATCTGATCCGGTTGCATGCGCCGATCATGCAACAAGCCCTGTGCTTCCATGGTTTCGTAAAAATATGGTACCTCTCCGACACCATCAGCCTGAGGGTGACATCGCAACATTTGCTCAAGCAAGGTCGAACCGCTGCGCGGCATACCTACGATAAAAATCGGCGTGACCGGAAGGGTTTCAACTTGCTCTTTTACCGCGACGGGAGTTGAGAACACCTGCCTGATTTCATGCATGATAGCGGCTTCTTCTGAAGCGTCATAATGAGCAAGCTTGCGGGCTAAACCGTTACCCTCCTGAAGGTATTTAAATGCACCTTCGTCATCACCCTGATCTTCCATGCATTTCGCCATCGCCAGCGCCAAAGGCAGTCGATCCGGTTTGTTTTCAGAGGCAGCATACAGAGTCTTGATACGCTCAAAATCCTCATCATCCCGTTCAATCTTCTTGCAGTCCGTTAACACCTTATACGCTTCAGCATACGTCGGATTACAACGAATGGCCTGACGCAACTGCAAAATTCCCTGCTCTATATGACCACCTTCCATCGACAACAGAGCCCTTGCAAAATGTGCTACCGCATGATCCGGCCGGATTTTTAACAGGGCATCAAACACCACTTCAGCTTTTCCATGCTCATCATGCTTATGCAAAGCCGAGCCCAGATGCTGCAAAACATGCACATTTTTCGGGTCACGATCTCTGGCCTTTTCCAGATATTCCACGGCCAGACGATATTTACCCAGATGCAATAATGCTGTTCCGGCACCGGCAAGTGCCACCATTTCATGCGGCGATTTTTTCAGAATCTCACGATACAACACCAAGGCTTTCTGGTGCTCACCGCGCAACATATGCATCGCAGCAAGATTACCACGAAAGCGGATCTCACCCGGTGCCTGTTCAGAAGCTCTGCTAAAGAGCGCCATCGCATCATCAATCTGGCCCCGCTGCGAAGCCAGCATACCCAGCAAATTCAAGGCTTCGGGGTGATCCGGATGCAAATCAAATATCTGCTGACAGCGTTGCTCAACCCAGACTGCATTCCGCATCGACAGCGCCTGCAGCGCTTCATCGGCCAGCAGCATGATTTTCTTCTTTTTGTTATTTGATATGCGATTCACCGGTTTGTTCTTTGCATGTTTAGAAACTTTAGCCAAAGAGTCCTCCTTCTCATTTTCATCACAAGCGTGTGAGTATTCTGTATTAGCTGTCTTGTTTGTCCATCAGACGCAAGCCATCACGCTCAAGAAGAATGACGCGTTTTCTGTATAATGCGCCAATCGCCTTTTTAAAGGTGCTCTTGCTGATACCAAAGCGAGCATGAATCTCATCGGCCGAGCTTTTATCGGTGAGTGGTAAAAAGCCGCCCGCATGCCCGAGTGCATCCACAATCATCTCAGCCACATAGTCGGTTTTTTCGGATGGCCGCAAACGCATGCAGACATCAATTTTATCATCAGGTCGAATGCCTTTGATAAAACCTTCGATAACTTCACCGCGTTTCAAATCGCGAACGGCTTCCTGATGATGTAACAGCCCCCAGTGTCCATGGTTAATAATCACTTTGTAGCCCAGTTCAGTTTTGTTAGCGACAAACAAGCTGACTGCTTCGCCAGCCACATACGTCCCTTCATTTTCTTCGTATAGAAAATCGTCCAACTTTGCCGAAGCCGCAATGCGGTTGCTCTGTTCATCGACAAACACAACCACAACATAACGTTTACCTTCTTCCATGCGATGAATCTGTTCCGAATACGGCAACAGCAAATCCTTGGACAGGCCCCAATCCAGAAATGCGCCGGTTTTGGAAACAGACACCACTTTCAGGCAGGCAAAATCTCCCACCATGGCATACGGTTTTTCAGTTGTGGCAATCAGCCGATCTTCGGAGTCGCAATAGATAAATACATCCAGCGGCTCTCCGATCGTATAATGGCGGGGCACATAACGTGTCGGCAAAAGAATTTCACCCGCATCACCACCATCCAGATACAAACCGAAATCCACTTCTTTAACGACTTTCAGTGCGTTGATGTTGCCTAATTCAATCATCATTTGAGATTATCTCCAAGTTTATCCAATGGCTCATCATCAACTTCACCGAGCATGGATGCAGGCATTTCCTTTTTTGTTTTTCCGGCAAGTTTACCGATCTCATCGATCTGCCGAATGACATTGCCAGGGCCATCTTTCATACGGTTCAACGAAAGATCGTACGCATCCTGTGCCTGCTTGAGACGATTACCAATATCCACAAACGATTCGACAAACGACACCATTTTATCATGCAGCTTCCCGGCACGATCAATCAGCCTGATCACGTTATCGCTTTGCTTTTCCGCTCGCCAAAGCTGCTCAATCAGCTTCAGTGTGGCATACAGTGTTGAAGGGGTTACCACAGCCACCCCCTTCTCAAAAGCCGCTTCAAAAATCCCCTGATCGGTTTCAATCGCCATCATGTAAGCGCCCTCAACAGGCATGAACATCAACACATAATCAGGCGAATGAATACCGGGAAGATGTGCATAGTGTTTATCCGACAAACCGCGAATATGGCTTCTGATACTCTGCACATGCGCCTTGCGGTATTTCTTGCGTGTCTCGCTGTCATTTGCCGCAATCACCCGTTCGTAATCGGTCAGCGATACTTTTGAATCGATAATAATATGTTTATCACCCGGCATGCGAATCACCACATCAGGCCGCAGACGTTTATGCGCATCGATGGTGGTGGAGTCTTCACGTACAAATTCGTGTCCTTCACGCAAGCCTGAAGATTCAAGAATACGCTCAAGAATCATCTCACCCCAATTGCCCTGCGCTTTACTGTCTCCTTTCAGCGCATGTGTCAGATTAATCGCGTCTTCGGACATCTGACGATTCAGTTGCTCCAATTGTGCCAGATGCGCTTTCAGACTTGCCCGCTCTTTGCTTTCATCGGTATGAATTTCATCAACACGTGAGCGGAAATCCCTGAACTGCTCACGCATCGGTTTCAGCACAGCATCCAGAGTATCGCGACTTTGCTCGCTTAAGGCTTTGCCTTTTTCTTCAAAGATCTGGTTGGCCAGCAGCCTGAACTCATTGCCGAGTTTTGCCTTGGCTTCATCCAGCAAGGCCAGCTTTTCAGCAGCAGCCTTCCTTTCCTCGGTCAGGCGCGTTTCCAGCCTCGCTATGCCGGACTGACTTTCCGACAGCTGTTGCTGAAGTGAAGCAATCAGCTTTTCCCGCGTATCCAGCCTCTGCTGCAATGCTTCACACTGCATAGCCTGCTGGCTCAGACGTTCACCCAGCAATGCATGCTCGGTTGTTTGCAGAGCAAGCAGACGGGATTGCTCCCCCAGCTGCTGGTGCTGCATCTCAACTGTAGTTTCCAGCATTTTCGCAGCTTGTTGCTGCTTACGGAAATTCACCAGCAACACCGCCAATAGCAGCAGCAGGCCAAACAGCAAGGCAATCATCCATTGTGAACTCAGGTTTATATCAATCATCGTATTTGTCATGTGTGGAACAGATTACAGCCCCCAAAAAAATAATCATCGATTTATAGAAAATTCTTAAAAAAGAAATTCCATTCGCATTTTTGTGCATTGAGGTTTATCTTTTCTCCTATGCGTCAATATGAAGCCTGTCATGCGTAATTTACCGCCAAAATTTGTCTGGATTTCTCTGGGCGTAGAGGGCGGCATTAACGAAAGCAATCTGAATGCTTATTTGCTGGCACCATATCAATCGAGCGATTTCATCTGCCTTGATGCGGGCACGCTGTTCGCAGGCTTACAGGTCGCCGCCAACAATGGATGCTTCCACGATATTCCGATGCAGGACCAGCCCGATCAATGTGTAGAAAGCGTCGTTCTAAAATCTCATGTCAAAGCCTATCTCATTTCCCACAGTTTTCTGGATCACCTTCACGGACTTGTCAGCGTCTCGCCGAATGACACACCCAAACCCATCATCGGTCTGCCTGAAACCATTGACGGTATTCGCGATTCGATTTTCAACTGGGTAAGCTGGCCCAATATGGGCAATGAAGGCAAAAATCCGGTCGGCCAATATCAATACCAGCGCCTGAGCGAAGGCAGGCGCACCCCCATTGAAAATACGAGCATGCACGTTGAAGCGCTCTCTCTGGCGCATAGTAATTCGGCAGATTCCGCTGCTTTTCTGATCGATCACGATGGTCATTACGTGCTTTACATGGGAGATACCGGCCCGGATGAGGTAGAGCAAAGAACAACCACCGAAGATCTCTGGAAACGAATTGCCCCGCTGATCCGTGAAAACAGACTGCACATGATCACCATCGAAGCATCATTTGTCGATTCACATCCGGAAGAACTGTTATTTGGTCATCTGACACCCAAATGGATATTGAAAAGTTTCAGAAAACTCGCCTTGATGGTGGAGCCAAATCAGCCGCAGCAGGCTCTGGCAGGATTAAAAGTGGTGATTGCCCATATCAAACCATGTCTACTCGCCAGCAAACCGGATAACACGCGCCAGATCATCGAACAGCAGTTGGCCAGCCATAATGATCTTGGCATCCATTTTATTCTGGTCAGTCAGGGAACACGTTTAGAGTTTTAGTCCGGGCTTTCAATTCTTCTGTGACGAAAAAACGGGCACCCGAGGCAGGTGTTTTCCAACACTCAAAAGATCATTACATCATTTTTTGTATTCCGCTGTATTGCAAGTAACCCACGCACCTGAGCACTTACCTCTGAAGTAAATTGCCAGAGCTTGAGTTCTATTGTTTATCATTTGAAACCAATTACGCACCAGCAAATTCTGCTCTTCCAGACAAGGTCTTCAGCCTTGTTACATCCATGTCTAGCGACTTTCTCGCTGCAGCGTGAAAAGCCATACATTCCCCTTCATCATTTTCCCGGGCGCCGTATGCATTTTCACGCAGATTGTGGAAACCGAGAAAAAAGTGACATTCTTCAGAAATAAATGTTCATTATCATCAATGTTGATGATTACAACGAATTTTGACTCATGCAGACTTTTGCTCTTGTAAATAATGGAATAAAAAAAAACAGTGACACATCGAGATGAATCCGGCTCTCATCTCTTGATCGTTATGAGAATGAAACATTAAATCACAAAAGTCAGATTCAGGGCTAAGCGCCGGACACTGGGATTATGGTTCATGTTTGGTCGATCTGAAAGCTGTGTTTATTTATTCTGAAATAAATTTTGAATCTGGAGAGTTATCATGCCGTTAATAGTCCTTTCTGTTCTGCTGCAAGTCGCATTTATCGTTCATATCGCCAAGACAGGGCGAAGCACCTACTGGATCTGGATTGTTTTGATGCTTCCTTTGGCTGGCTCCATTGCATATTTTATTGTGGAGTTGCTTCCGGAACTTACACCGAACTCTGCAAAAGATCGAAATAAAGCTGATTTGACCAGGGGGCTTACATGGATGACGCAAAACGCAAATTCCTGAAACAAACGGCCATCGCCATGACGGTGGCTGGTGGCGCTGTCGTGACTATTCCCTTTATCAGCTCCATGCGTCCTGTTCAGACAGAGCAGGAGTATCTGGATGAGCACAACGCCCTTGTCGATATCAGCGATATTCCGCCGGGCGGCATGAAAAAAATGAATTGGCTCATGGCATGGAATGTTGTAAGAATCATCACGGTCGTACGTAGAACCGAGCAGGAAATTAGCGATCTGCATTTCCTACAGCCACTACTTCTCGACCCATTTTCTCAGGATTCGAAGCAACCATCCTATGCGCAAAATATCCATCGCTCTCTGCGCAAAGATATCTTCGTCGCAATCAATAGTTGCACTCACCTTGGCTGCGGACTGACATTCAAACCCGATTATGCGTACGAAAGATACGGCCCGGATTATTGGCGAGGCGGTTTTGACTGCCCCTGTCATGGCTCCTATTTCGATCTGGCCGGGCGGGTATACAAGGGTATGCCAGCGAAAGAGAATTTGAGCATTCCTCCTTATCACTTTGTTGCCGAAAACCTGATCAGAATCGGGGTGCATCCACCAGCGACGCAGGCGTCAACTGAACCTAAGGCGTAGAGAGAGAGAGTATTTGGATAGGCAATGGTAAATCGGAAGAAACAACAAGCCCGCTATCGCTTTGGTAAACAGAAAGCTATTCAAAAAAATCGGTTTTTTTATGGACTAACCTACTTGCAATCAGATCTGTTTCGAACTTTTGGGCCGGACTCTATGGATGCCTGCTCAGCGTTGCAGGTGTAGGAGTCCAATTGGATAAACGATTGCACAAGATTGATCACCCGTTGATGAATCATATGCCAGTGATTGAGGTAATCACGGCTATACACGTACTCAATACTCAGACCACACACCTCGCCTCTGGCTTCGCATCCAGGATTCAGCGGATAGCTATAGCCCTCATATTTATCGCATATCAGATAGAAATCCGGCTGCTCCCGTTTACCCAATAGGTAGAGTTCAGCGCCAAATCCGTCATTGCTCTCAACCTTTCGCAAATATCTCGAAAGTTCAGTGAATCGACCATCTGAGCGCAGTTGATATTTTTCACTGTAGTATGATTGAAATATATCGGATCGTATGCCGCCCTGATCACTGACGGTAATCCTGATTACCCTTCCTATCCCTGTGGTAAGAAACTCTTCTCTGTTGTCTGCGGAATAGGGCTTCATTTCAGGGTAGAGGGCCTCCAGAAACAGCATGTCTTTTTTGCCGCTAGTCTGATGTGAATAATACCAAACATAATTCTTAGGATGAATGAGCGTTTTGTTGCTTAGTGTTGTATTGATCAGCTCGTTGCTTGTGGTAGGTGCATGACCGAATGGTTTTGCGATTCTGAGATAAACTTCTTCAAAATAAGAGGAGGATGCAACCAAAATGAAAGCGCAAAAAAACAATAAAAACCACGTTATGACAGGGACTGCCACTGTGATGAACTTCGAGGGCTTTTCATCCACTACCTTTGTTGACCGCAGCAGCTTAAACAGTAAAAAATATGTTATCCAGCTAACCAGTAACCAGACCGGCCACCCAATGATTGACCACCATGGAAATCCGATAAGGTGTAACCCGGCCATAGCTATGAACACAGCAGAAAAGGACAATAAAATTTATAACCATATTTCCTCCAATCGTGGGCAGGCTTGGTAGCGTTTTGCATACTAATAGATTGCCTTTAGCTGCGAAAGAGCGATAACCACCCTGAATGTGCTGGAATGTCTTTCTCTCTTTAAAGACTTTCAGGTTGAAAATCTGACCTTTCATCCGAGTGGCCGGGGGCTGTTGCCTGCCTCAAACCCTTTAACTGCCAGTGTGAGTTCCCCTGCAAAAGCCGCTTTCGCGACCCAGCAGCCCTCCAACAAACGTGTCTCCACGTCTCATTCAGATTCCTTCCAAGTCTGTGGTTAACAGAACCCTTTGATTCTTTTGCGCGTTAGCTGAATATTGTGGTAATCGGATACAGTTAAGTCGATAAAGGAGCTGTGACATGGATGACGCAAAACGCAAATTCCTGAAACAAACGGCCATCGCCATGACGGTGGCTGGTGGCGCTGTCGTGACTATTCCCTTTATCAGCTCCATGCGTCCTGTTCAGACAGAGCAGGAGTATCTGGATGAGCACAACGCCCTTGTCGATATCAGCGATATTCCGCCGGGCGGCATGAAAGAGGTTCCCTGGACCAATGAATGGCATCTGATTGGCTTCATAGCAATCGTGCGCAGAACGGAACAGGAGTTAAGTTACCTGGATCAGCTATTACCTGATCTGAAAGACCCCTATTCGAAGGAATCGGAACAACCGCCCTATGTACAAAACGCCTATCGTTCACTGCGCAAGGATATATTCGTCGGGGTCAACAGATGCACCCATCTCGGTTGCAAATTATTGTTCAAGCCTCATCTGGAGAAGCACGATTGGCCGGATTACGCCAGATTGGCTGGTTTTGACTGCCCCTGTCACGGCTCTCTCTTCGATTTGGCTGGGAGGGTCTACAAGGGCTCGCCTGGCCGAACGAATTTGACTATCCCGCCGCATCACTTTGTTGCCGATAACCTGATCAGAATCGGGGCGCATCCACCAGCGGCGCAATCGCCGTCTTCTGAGGGTAAGGCTTGAGACGCGGCAACAGTTGGCGACCATGGTAATAATCAAACAGGCAGGAGATCATCATTCACACTGAACTTGATGCCATGTTGGTGCATACGCTGTTTGATCTGCTTGCCTGGGGCTGTGCCATTGGGGCGGGTGTGTTGGTTCGGTTTCGGCTGCCTGGTGATGCAGCGAACCATTTTGATCACGATCTCCATCCCGGCTATTTCTTCTATTTGGGCATCGGCGCGATTCTCGGCGCTTTTCTCTTTGGCACGCTCAATTTGCAAGCGGGCGTGGCGTGGAACTGGCAGGGCTTTCGACTGGGCCATAGCAGTGCCGGAGCTATTGCAGGTGGCATCATGGGGGTGGAGCTCTACAAATGGTTGCATGACATTCGTATCAGCACAGGGGCGATTTTTGTGGTGCCGCTGGCTGTTGGGCTGGTCGTGGGTCGACTGGGCTGCTTCTTCGCCGGACTGGATGATTTTACCTTCGGGGTGGCCACAGATATGCCATGGGGTTACGATTTTGGCGACGGCTTGCATCGTCATCCGGTGCAGCTTTATGAATCAGCGTCAATGTTGCTGTTCTTGCTGATGTTTATACCTGCGTTGATCTATCGCCGTATGTTGATGCTCCGCCTGGGTTTTTACCTGTTTGTGCTCTGGTATGCGCTTCAGCGCTTCTGTTGGGAGTTTCTTAAGCCCTATGCTGAGCTGGCGTTTGGCCTGAATCTGTTTCACTATCTGATGATACTGCTGGCGATCCATGCTTTGTGGATGATCCGGCAACCAAGGAGTCCCAATGGCGACAGCGCGTGATTATCTGTTTTTAGGCCAGACCGTTTCGCTGTGCGAAACCTGTCAGGAGCTTGTGCCTGCCAAGATCATTCAACGTGATGGTTGCATCTACTTTCGCAAACGCTGCCCGGATCATGGATCGCTGGAGCGGATGATCTCTAACGATGCCGACTATTACCGGCTCTGCCAGCAATACCTGAAGCCGGGCGACCAGCAGCTTGTCTGCCAGACCGAGACGGTCAAAGGCTGCCCGTACGATTGCGGCCTCTGCCCCGATCATGAGCAGCACAGCTGCCTCGGCATCATAGAGATCATCGATGAATGCAATCTAAGCTGCCCGGTCTGCTTTGCCGATTCGGCACCGGGGCGCGGCGGCATTCGCACGCTGGCCGAAGTGGAGGCGATGCTTGACAGATTGGTTGCCAGTGAAGGCGAACCCGATCTGGTGCAGCTCAGTGGTGGTGAGCCGACGTTGCACCCACAGCTGCTCGATATTATTCGTCTGGCGCGCAGCAAACCGATTCGTCATCTGATGCTCAACACCAACGGTCTGCGGCTGGCACAGGATCGCGATTTTGTGCGCGCGTTGGCGGAGTTTCGCACCGGCTTCGAGGTAAGTCTGCAATTCGACTCCCTGCAAGCGGCAGCGCTGCACAACATTCGCGGAGCCGATCTGCGCAGCATCCACCACAAGGCGCTGGAGCACCTGGAGGCCGAAGGGATCTCCACCACGCTGGTCTGCGTGGTCAAGCAGGGGGTAAATGATGGGGAGCTGGGCGAGATTATCCGTTATGCCCTCGGCTGGAACTGTGTACGCGGCGTGACGTTTCAAACGGTTCAGGATTGTGGGCGCAACGACAACTACCGGCAGTCCGAACGTATCACCCTCAGCCAGATCAGGCGTGGCATTATCGAACAGAGCGACTATTTCTCGGAACAGGATCTGATTCCGCTGCCCTGCAATCCGCAATCCATCTGCATCGGCTACGGCCTGCGTCAGCAAGATGGGCTCACACCATTGACCAGCATGATTCCACGCGAAGAACTACTGCGCACACTGCCCAACAGCATCAGCTTCGAGCGTTTCCCCCATCTGCGCCAACGGATCAATGAGCTGCTTTCACTCTCCTGCATCGGCGATGCGGGCGAAGAGAAGCTGCACGCCCTACTTTGCTGCCTGCCGCAAATCTCCGCTCCGGCCAGATTGGGCTATGATGCTGTATTCCGCGTCGTCATCGTCGAGTTCATGGATCGTTTCAACTTCTGCCTTGGCGGTGTCAAACGCTCCTGCATCCACTTCGTCACCGATGACGGCAGAATCATCCCCTTCGATACGCGGAATCTTTTTCATCGCTTTGAAATCAAACAGGGAGACCAACATGCAAAATAAAAAGCCGGAACCGGCAACCAACAACAGTGAACCACGCAGTGGTTGGCAAATAGCACTAGAGATCGTTGGCTGGCTGATCGTTACGCTATCAGGGACATGCGGAGGTTTTTTCCTTGTCGTTGCCGCATTTAATTTCTACGATCTTTTAACCGTTCTGCTGATTTCCGGGCTACCCATGGCCTTTGGCAGTCTCCTTATCTACTTGTCGCGCAGAAAGTAAACGTGAGATGAATGGCTGCTCATTGTCCGGAACAGAGTTTTTTATTTATACCGCGATGATGCCATACCAAACACCCGGCAAATCAAAGCCTGCTTATTGCGCATTCATAAAGTAATCCACCCCATCCCTACACCAACACCCACACAAGCCAGAATCGAAGCTCCTGTTCGTGCTAATTGTTGTTGCCTACCCCTGAGTTGGGAACGGATTTCGGCTCCAGCTCTACCCAGCCCGTACCCGAACACAAGCTGCGGTATGACAATGGCCCCGGCTCCAAATGATAGCCCTAGCAGCAGCCCATATAAGGCTGAGCCGGTTACACCCGATGCAGCCATCACACCCGCCAATGGTGCACAGGGACGTAGCCCCAAAGAAAAACCGATACCAAACAATCCTGCCCTGAGTTGCTTGTTCCGGGCAGTCGAGCAAGCGCTTACTTTACCCTTGTACCACAACAATATAGCGGAGATAAAGAGCATGACTGCAAAGATATAGTTAGCATGGCTTACCTTCAGCATACCAACCAGCGATGCGCCGATGAATCCGGATGTTGCTGTCAGCAACATATACGCACTCATGCGGCCAAGGTTAAAGCGTAGTGTTTGCAATGCGGTCTCTTTGGCTCCGATATCCTGCGCCAGCAACATCACACCCAGCGTTGGAATACAGGTAAACATACATGCACCGGCCCCGAAGGAGAGGCCGATGATGAATGTCGCCAGCATGGAGGAAAACAGCACCTCCACATTCAGCTCTTTTTCGACTGGCGGGCTGTTGTTTTCTTACCCTCCCAGACTTTTTGAGCACGATTACGTTCCTTGAAATAGTACGGATCGGATACCTTGATCGGAATCACCGCATATTTAAGCGCCATCACACCCTTGTCCGGGCAGAACTCCACACAGCGCCCGCACAGTGTGCAGTCAGGCATAAGAATATCCTTCTCTTTGGAGGTGTGAATCTCGCGAATATCCATCGGGCAGGCTTTGGCACAGAGACCACACTTATCGCAACGCGAGGTATAGTTTTTCACCAGCTTCACCAACCCCACTTTACGGAACAGCGTATGCAGCGCCAGCATCGGGCAGATACGGCAGAAGGGCTGACGCATGGTCAATGAGAGTACCAGAACCAGACCGAACAGCGTGTCGGCAATGATCGAGAGGATCATATAACCGATTGACGAGGTATCGATATAGAGCTGATTGAGCTGCCCGGCTGCCAGAGTTGTTAAAATGCGGCTCGGGCAGATTTTACAGAACGGATCACCCAGCTCCTGGCCGACAAAACCTAATCCTGAGGCCAGTGGAAACAGAATCACCAACAAGCTCAGCATCAGCCATTTGGCAGGCCGAATGCGATCCACCAGTTTATCATCCAGCGACTCTGTGCGATGCAAACGCAACTTTTGACCGATCATGCCCATGACCTCCTGGAAGAATCCAAGTGGACAGAGCCAGCCGCAGAAGGCTTTGTTCAGCAACACGAAGAGAATCAGGAAAGTGCCCAGCGTTGTCAGAATCGGCAGCAGCAGACTCAGTGTGAATGTGCCTGCAGCAAGAGCCCGTCCTACGCTGTGACCAAACTGATGCTGTAGTGGAATCAGAACGCAGTAGTCAGCCGTTTTTGCATCATAGGCACAGGAGAGCGCAGGAAACGCACCGGAAATTTTATCGGCAGAATAGAAACCGACAAAGACCGAACCGTAGACCAGAAAGAGAAACGCCAGAAGCTGCACGCCCTTGCGGATGACAGAGAGATTTTTCCAGAGTGGCATTACTTATCCTCCTTACGACGGCGCATTCGCCAAATCATCACGCCACCGAGCAGCATGCCGCCACCGGCCGTGGCAAGCCCCAGTCCGGTGGACTGCCACTGTTCGGGGTTGACGTGATAGGCAGCTGAGAAGGTGGTGACAAACCGGCTGTCGCCATCATGGTGACTTGCCGTCAGTACGAATTCGGCAGGCCGGTTATCTGCACGCCCCGCTTTCACCTCTGCAAAATCTTCAGGAAGCGGTATACTCAGGTTGCCGTCAGCATCAGCCATAAATCCAACAGTCGTTCCGTTGGTGGTCGCCATCATGACAGTTGCACCTGCAAGCGGTTTTCCCTGAAAGCGGACGATAAAGCGAGCATCAGTATTGGCGTAATAGCGCCAGTGCTCACGTGCCAGAGGATCCGGTACAATTTCCAGCGCCGACTTTTCGTGAGCAATCAAAAGCGAGGGTGACGTGCCCGATGGCTTCCCATTCATATAATGATAACGGATTGCCGACTCCTGCAGCCCGGCCTGACTGCGCCGTGCCAGCAGCGCGTGGTAGTTGCCCATACCGGTTGCTTTAAGCGTCACGCTGCTTCCCTCTGAAGCCAGAGGTTTCTCAAGCAGTTTCGGATTGATCAGCGTGAGGTTTGCCCCCTCCCCGTCAACCAGTACAAATGCCTTACCAGCACTTCTGTCATGACCGCCATGGCCCTTTTCATGCTCCACCGGCGCAGGTGCCCAGTGCATGGCGGCAGCAGCCGGACACGGCATCACTGCCATGGCCGCCAACACGCCTGCAAGCCATACGCCTCTCATTTGGAGTCGCTCTTTTTAGAGTCGTACTTTTTAGAGTCGTACTTTTTGGAGGTGTATAGCTTCGCCTTCTGCTCATCCGACAGCAGACGTGAAGCGGCAACCGATGCTTTCAGATTAGCGGCAAGTTGTGCGGCACGCAGCTCGCCCATCTTCTTCGTGTAGGCATTCACCTCTTTGTCGCTCAGCGAGCCGGAGTGCAGGCGTAATTTAAACTCGGCAACTGTAACCTCTGCCTCGGCATGCGCTTTCGCCGCATCACTCTCGGCTTCTACCAGCAGCTCACCGATCATGGTGCGCTGTTTCCCGTTCAGGCCGATACGATCTGCGCCCTTAAGAATATTGCGCAGATAATCCGGAGTTCTGCCCGGAATAGCATTGTGCCCCTGTTTACCGTGATAGGAGCCATGGCCATCCAACGTACAGGCAGGCGACTTCACCCCTTTGGTCTCACAGGCGATGGCACTGACCGGCAGTACAACCATCATGGCAGCTATTATCATGTGCTTTGTCATCTTGTTCATATCATTTTCTCCTTGTTGAATGTATTTAGCCCGAATTAGAAAGTTGCCGTGATACCGGCAGTCCAGCGGCGTCCCGGATTGACCACAATCGAGAGGTCCTGTGCGTTGTAAGTCAGATCACCATTGCTGTCGTTTGTACCATGCGCAGTGTTGAAATAGGTGCGGTCAAAAAGGTTATCGACTCGTCCGAAGAGATTGAATTTCACCGCCTTGTTAGCCCCGACAGAGAAATCGTAGTTGCCTATCAGATCAAATACGGCATGACCGCCTATTTTCTCCTGATTGATCTCATCAGCAAAATAGGAGGTCTGAGCATTCATCTCACCGCTTAATGTGAAGCCGGAAATTGGTTTAACGCGACCAGCCACAAACAGCTTATGTTTAGATACTCGTGGGACGGCTTTGCCTGTGTTGTTGTAAGGTACGACCGTCTGTCTGCCACGTGGCCCCATCTGCAAATTGAAATTACTATAATTAGTAAACTTCGCATCCAGCAATGTATAAGCGACATCCATCGAGAAGAACTGCTCCTGGTCGCTCTTTACTGCCAGCTCGACACCACGGTTACGTATGCCGCCGATATTCCGGTACTGATCTGTCACACCGGTCGCCGGAGCAGAATACTGACCGGCCACATTAAGAATGAAATCCTTGCGATCGATCTGAAAAGCAGCGATATCCCACTCCAAACCACTGACCAGATCAATTTTGCCGCGCAGGCCGATCTCATAGTTAATCGCCTGTTCCGGCTTCAGGTTCGGATTGGCTGCAACAGATCCGTTCAAGTTGATCGTGCCGGCAAAGAGCTGACTGATAGTCGGAGCACGGAATCCGGTCGAAGCATTGGAGTAGAGTGATAACGAATCACTGACATCATAATTCAGCCCACCACGCCACGAGCCGACATTAAAGCTCTTGGAGAGATTTAAGGCTGTTGCCGTTGGCAGGTAGTCATTGTAATCCAGCTTGATGTGATCGAAACGTCCGTTCATGGTCGCGCTAAAGCCGTCTGCAAGTCGGAACTTCAGCTCACCGTAACCGGCGAACATACTCTCATTCGTTTTATTGTCAGCCGACAGAGTACCCGCAGCCACTACCGGCGCCCTCGGACTTGCACGGTAGCTCTGCAACACATTCACTCTATTTTTGTAGCTGTTGTCGCGCAGATCGATTGCAGCGAGCCAGCCGAGATGCTCACCACTGGCGCGCCACTCACCCTTCAGGCCGCGTTGCACCTGCTTGTAGTCATTATTGTTGCTATAGGCATTCACATCCGTAACAGCTGCACCGGCTGCATCAAAACGCACAGGGGCGGTCCAGAATCTGGTATGGTCACCAAACTGGTAGAGATTAAGCATCAGGTTACTGGTCTCAGTGATATCGTTGGCATAGGTCAGGTAGAATTTACCCAGATCAACATTGTAGTGGCGGGCATAATCGCTGCCATTCACGCTGGTCGGGTCAATGGCTGCCTGCGTCACACCTGTCACCGTGCCATGACTATCCTTGAAGCGCTTGGCCACTTCCCAGCCAAAGGTAAGATCGCTGGAGTCAGAAAGGTAGCCCTGCAATTTGCCGTTGAGATAATCGGCCTTGTAGTCGCCCTGAAAATAGTATCCCTTGGCATCGCGGCGACTGACCTGCACGTGTCCGGAGAGCTTGTCATTGGCAAAACCGGCGCGTGCCATACCGCGTTTATAGCCGAAGCTGCCAGCCTCGGTAGAAATACTGCCACCAGCCATCTTCGCACCGCGTTTGGTGGTAATAATCACGGCACCAGCCAGCGCATCCTCACCGAACAGGTAGGATGCACCACCCTTGATCACCTTGATCGATTCAATATCATCCATATTGATATTAACGCTTCCTGTCCGTTCAAACACGGGGACACCGTCAATCACCACGGCCACACCCGGTTTTCCCCCATGAAACGCTGGTTTTCCACACCTCGAATATGAATCTTCAGCGAATCCTGGCTCTGTAACTCGGTAGTCACACCCGGAATAGCATTGAGAACCTGCTGGATATTCTCGGTGTGCGCCTTCTCCACCTTGTCTCCGGATATCATTGAAATATTGGATGGCTCACCACGCTTGGATTCAAAACGGTCATCAATGGTGGTGGAGTCCACATGCATCAGCCCCATATCTTCGGCTGTGACCACATTGGCACTCAGCAGCATGGTTATTACAGATGCGGCGCCTGCCACATGTTGTTTCATCTTAAAATTCATCATCTCTCCTTCTGTTATTGAATAAAATAATCAGGATGCATTCAGGTTAAACTGCATACGAAACTCACATTCGAGCGGGCAGTGAATGATTGCCGGTGGTGCAGGCATCGGCATCGCTTTCTCCACCGCCTCGCGGGCAGCTGCCAACAGCAGATCCGGGCCGTTCTCCACAATCAACTGCCGGGCCGTGCCGTCCGGATGCAGTGTGAAACGAACGTGCACTTCACCTTCAATGCCGCGCCTGCGTGCAGCTTTCGGATACCATTTATGCTGCTCGATATGCGCCATTACCTCGGCAAGATAACGCTCGGTTTCCCGCTCTATCCGTCCCTCATCCAGTTGCGGCGGCGCTGCAGCTGTTACCTGCTGCTGTACCGCTACTGAAACAGCTTCACTGAGCTGCTGATTTGTCACCTCATGGACAGATTCAACAGGCTTATTGCGCGCCTTTTTTACCACCTGTTGAGCCGGTTTAGCTTCCGGCTTCTGCTCCGGCTTCTGCTCCGGCTTCTGCTCCGGCTTCTGCTCCGGCTTCTGCTCCGGCTTCTGCTCCGGCTTCTGCTCCGGCTTCTGCTCCGGCTTCTGCTCCGGCTTCTGCTCCGGCTTCTGCTCCGGCTTCTGCTCCGGCTCCGGCTCCGGCTCCGGCTCCGGCTTCTGCTCCGGCTCCGGCTTCAGTTCGACTTTTTCTGGTTCGATCTCCTGCACAATATCGGCAGCAGCCATCGGCTTCGGCGCAGCAGCCAGAAAGCTCAGGCGAGTGACCGAAGGGCTGGGCTGCGGCGACTGCGTATTTGCAGTGATCCCGCCGAAACCGGCAAATAGCAAACCGTGCAGCAGCAATGACAGTCCAATCGCACCGTAGCGAATGGTGTTGCTGCCAAAGCCATCTGCTGGTAACGCCATCGTCTTCATCTTATGGTCGCTGCGGCTGCTCAGTAACAATATCCACACCTGTAGCGCCAGCCAGACGGGCCGCATCGATAACGTTTACCGAATCATCAAGACCTGTTTCTTTATCTCCACGAATCACCACCCGTTTTTCAGTTTTCCCTGCAAGCAGTGGACGCAAATAGTCGCTCAGGTTTTCCACAGCAATTAACTGATCTGTCACGCTGATCAGACCGGTGTTGGAAATTTTGATTTCAAGCGGATGCTGCTCTTCAATAGACACTGCGCTGGCCGCTTCCGGCAACTCAATCGGCAGCCCCTCATCACGGACGAAATGGGCGGTGAGCATGAAAAAGACCAGCAGCAAAAAAACAATATCAATCAGCGGTGTCAGGTTCGGGGCCTGACCGCTTCTGCGAGTCCCCTCAAATTGCATGAGCCAGAGAATCCCTGTGTTTTATCTGGTCGCGGGGGCTGTTTTCAGGTGTATGCGGCAAGCGCTCAATAAGCATTGAAGCCACCCGCTGCATCGACCTCGCGCGTTTATCCACCAGCCCTTCGAGAAAATGCAGCAGAAAGAGCACCGGAATAGCTACGGCCAGCCCGGCACCGGTGGTCACCATGGCTTCCCATATGCCGCCGGCAAGCACCATCGCATCCACCTTGCCACCGGCCGCTTCGATCACCTGAAAGGCCTTGATCATACCGGTAATGGTACCGAACAGCCCCAACAGCGGAGCCGTATTACCCAGCCATGCCAGGGTACGCAGGCCGGACTCCATTCGCGCCAGTTGATCACTGCCGATACGCGAAGCCACACGCGCCAGATCCTTCACACCCTGAGCCGCAGCCTCTTTAACCCCGATAGCAATGGCCGCTTCCGGCGAAATACGTTTACCGTTTGTCTGATACAGGTCGTCCAGATCACCGCTGATTCCGGGCAACAGGTTCAGATGAATCAGCCGTTCCACGACAATAGCAACAGCCACAACGGAATATCCGATCAGCACCCACATAACCGGCCCACCTTTCTCAATCAGTTCAGTGATTTCCATGATTCTCCCCCTGAAATTCGGAGCGAAGACTATGGAGGTCAGGCAATGTGAAAATTAGGCAAATTGTCGCGCGACAGATTGTCGCAGTTTGGAATAGCTATGGGTTCACAATGATCGAAGCCACGCCTGACCACGCATAACGGGAAAAATAATGAAACATGTAAACGGTTTTATAGATTCGCGGATTCAATCAAAAAGCCTCCGGACAGGTCTGCTTTCATGCTATCCGTAAGCCCTGCCGCCACCACCCTTAAGAGATCGCTTCAGGATTTGGATGGGCGCTTGGCCAGCTTTCGCTGCAAGGTGCGTCGGTGCATGCCGAGCTTTCTGGCCGTTTCCGAGATATTGCCGTCGCACTCCATCAACACCTTCTGTATATATTCCCACTCCAGTCGCCTGGTGGACATCGGCTGTTCGGAAATCTCCGCCGCAGTGTCACCACATTCCCTGCCCAGCGCTGCCAGTACTTCATCCGCATCAGCCGGTTTAGCCAGATAATGCGTGGCTCCCAGCTTGATTGCCTCCACCGCCGTGGCAATCGAGGCGAAGCCGGTGAGCACAACAATACGCGTATGTTCATCCATCTGATGCAGCCTTTCGACCAACACCAGACCGGAGTCTCCCGGCATACTTAGATCAACAACGGCGTATTCGGGCGCTGCATCACCGATCAACCCGATAGCATCGGCCACATTATGCGATACCCGTACGGCAAAACCGCGCTTTTCCAGCGCCGATGAAAGAACACGGCAAAACAGCGTGTCATCATCGACCAGCAGCAGGTTAGGCAGATCACCATTTGATTCCATCATCTACTCCGCTAATAGCTTTTGCAGTGGCAGGCTGATTAAAACACAGGCTCCACCATCCCTGTGATTGGTGAGACTCACATCTCCGCCAAGTCTGCGCACCACTTCCTGTGCCAGATAAAAGCCCAGACCACAACCATCTTTCTTAGTAGTAAAAAATGGTTTTCCAAGCTCTTTCAGTGCAGCCGGACTCAATCCGGCACCAAAATCACGCACTTCAATATCCAATTCAGAGTGAGTCCAGACAGCCCTCAGTTCAATTCGTTCAGGCGATGCTTCAGCGGCATTATTCAATACATTAATAATCGCCTGATTCAGCGTTTCATCCACCACGATGAACGGGGCCGGATCGCAGCCTTTCAAACTCACTGATATTGCCGTCTTCGGATACAGTTCATCCCAGCGACTTAGGCAGTATTGAAGATAATTTTTCACATCCTCACTATGCCCACTTTCGGCCTTGATCTGGCCGGCTCTGGCACTGATCTGACCCAGTATGGTTTTACAGCGATCGACCTGTGAACGCAGAATCTCAATCTGCTCCAACAGTTCCGGCTGCTGTTTGTACTCCTGCTCCATCTCCTTGGTCAGCACAGCCATCGTCGCCAGTGGCGTACCCAGCTCATGGGCCGCACCGGCTGCCAGTGTGCCCAGCGAAACCATATGTTCATCACGCAGGTGTTTCTCACGCGCCTCGGCCAGCTTCTGATTACGCTGGCGCAGTGCTTCAGCCATGGAAACGACAAAGAAAAGAATCAGTCCGACTGCCAGCAGAAAGCTGAACCACATATCCAGCACATGCAGACTGAAGTCTTTTGTTGCTGCCATAGTGTGCCCGGCAAGGTTGTCATGTGTATGATCTGTCATCTTCTGCGTCAGTGGCACATTAATGACCATCAGCAGGGTATAAAAACCGAGCGTCACCGCTGCCATACCCCATGCATATCGCCTGGGCAATGTTGCCGCCACAATCACCAGCGGCAGCAGAAACAGGGAGACAAACGGATTGCTCGAACCTCCGGCAAAATAGAGCAGCGATGCCAGAGCCAGCACATCCAGAACCAGATGCAAAAAAAACTCATTGGCGGAAGCCGAAGATTTTTTACGCAGACCCATCCACACATACAGATTAAACAGGCTATAAACCCCGATCACCGAGAACATGAAGGTAAGCGGTAACTTCGCAGCCTGCCAGTACACAGCCAGACCTATCGCCGCCAGCTCACTGGCGATCACGGCAGTTCTGAAAACAAACAAGCGTTTCAGATTATAGGTTCCAACCATCTCATCAACGGAGCCTTGAATAAACATCGATGCCTCTTTTATCTGAATATAAGGCATTCTCGCCCGGCAACCACAGTAACTATCTGCCTTTTCTCTGGCCACGAAAGATATACAAATGCCCCGGAATGTGTGTGTGACAAATTGTCGCATTTTCACGCAAGTTGATTTACCCGAAGTCCAGATGCGCTGTATACCATCGCGCATCACAATATACCTGTGGTGAAACTATTATTTGGTAACTTAGGCTTACGTCTATAAGCCGGATATTTCGGCCATTCAACAGATTCCTCTACCGCATCAAAGTTTACAGATCCCTACCGGGGACTCTAACCCGGATTACTCATAAATTCTGTTGCGTCTTGCTTGTCCCTTTGTCCACAACGATTCATGAATAATCCGGGCTGAGTGCAGCGTTGTTACTTCCATCGCAGATATCCCCTTGAAGTGTTAACCCGAATATTTAAAAAACCGTTTTGTTACAGCCCTGACCATCGGAATAAGGCCGCTGCCTGACCGCAATAGATACCATCTTCATCAATCAGGTTCCAGACGGTTGCTTCCTCAAGCAAAAAGCGTTTACCGGTAGCGGAGATTCTGACACCCCTGTAATCATCCACAAAACCATTGCACGTAACCCGTTCCAATAATCTTGCGCGCTCTTCCCGTGCCAGCGGTTCGGCAGAATGCCGTGATGGTAAATGCGTGAAAGTTTGCCAATCCATCTCGAACAATTGCATGGCGGTCTGATTGGCATAATTAAACACAGGATCGGCATCAGTGGTGTGCGAAAGCACGGCAAACGGTGCTTCAAACAATGCGCGGGGCAGATCACTGGCGGGTTCTTCACAGCATACCAGATCCCTGCCCGTCAAACGACGGAAGCTGCTTATCAACAAGCCGGCATGGGCTGCCAGAAAGTTGTTTGCGGGATTAGGTTCAGCGTTTGCTTGCATATCGGTATTATTTTTGCACCCAGTTGTCGGATGCATCCTTGATATATTGGCCGGATGGTGTTTTTTGCATGGCCTTTTCACCGGCAAGTGTTTCAACAGCCTGCAATGTTGTGCCATTTTTAATGGCTATTTGCTTATAAGCATCGCGGCGTTTGCCGTTAATATCGGAAAGCAGCACTTCAAACACCCGGCGCACTGGCAACCATCCCAAGATAACCATCCGGTTGTTCACCGACTTTTCCGGCAGCCTTGGCCGATTGCAAATCCATCGCTATGGCTCCTGTGGTATGAATACCGAGCATGGCAACACTCAGCAAGGCAAGCATCATCAAACGCAGCAGTAAAGAATGATGTTTTATATTCAACTCCTTGCTCAATACAGTCCGCTACCTTTCGAATTGAAGTCTGACGCTGACCAGTGGAAACAACCTATGGCCAGTGATTCATAACGTCCAGCGCATAAAATCCAATACCCAACACCTTCGGCATAACCCGGGCTACTTTCGAACCGGACAGGATGGTTCACTTTATTCTTCGGCGATGTCAGCCCATATCCGCTTTTCCACAACAGATTCTTCTATTCTCGGACAGCCTCCCAGCCACAAACTTCTGACTTCTGAGCAGCACCAAACATTCATCAAAGCTGAATCTGGCAAATCCGCCATCTACTGATTATGGTTCAAGGCTATGAATCCTCATCCTCAAAAAAGCACCGGTGGTCTGCAACGAATATTCAATGCCACGTCATATTCGATAGATGGCCTGCGCGCTGCCTGCGTGCACGAGGCTGCTTTCCGGCAAGAGTTGGTGGTGTGTGTCATTTTGCTGCCGCTGGCATTCTGCTTCGATGTTTCGGGAGTGGAACGGGCACTGATGATTTTTTCGCTGCTACTGGTGTTAATTATCGAGCTGGTCAATTCAGCCATTGAGGCGATTGTTGATCGTGTTTCACAGGAAAAACACCCGCTTTCCAAACGCGCCAAGGATATCGGTAGTGCCGCCGTGTTAATCTCGTTGATCAATATTGCAGTGATTTGGGCTTGTATTCTGATACCAAAATTTTGACCGGATTAGATTGATGCAGGGCATCATGCCCCGGCAATGGATGCTAGCGCACGAACTCAGGAGCCCAAAGTCAACCCCAGCCATTCATTGATTTCGTTCCACAGTTCACGATACCCCTCAGCAGCGCGCCCGCCGGGAGCATAAACGAAAACAGGTTCACGTCGCTCGGCAATCTGTTCCAGTTCGCTGACATAGGGGATATAACCTTCCAGCATCCAGCTCTTCATGCGGAGCCGCGAATTCAGCACATCGTTGTGCAGTTTTTTGCGGCGATCCACCATGTTCAGAAACGCAAATAGTTGCAAATCCTTAAGCGATTTTTCTTTCCTGAACTCCAACAGCATCTTCAATGAACGTAACGAAAGAATGGATGGCAATGTAGGCACAAGCAAAGCATCAGAAGCCCGGAACACCGCCTCGGAAAGCAGCGTCAACCCCGGTGGACAATCCAGGATGATGATGTCGTAGTCATGCTTCAATGGCTTGATAACCTTTTGTAAACGCTTGAGCGGATATTTTTCTTCATGCAACAGCACATCGGCATTCCGATAGGAAAAATCAGAAGGCAACAGATCAAGATCGACGTAATTCGTGTTTTGAATAACATCCCCGGCATCGGATTTCCCCTTCAATAGCCTTTTACCGTGCCCCTTACCCTTCACTCGCAGGCAGTATCCCGCCGCCCCCTGCGGATCAAGATCCCACAACAACGTTCGTTTACCTTGTGAGGCGGCCAGCCAGGCCAGATTCACAGCTGTGGTTGTTTTACCGACACCACCCTTGATATTGTAGGAAGCTATCACCTTCATTCAGGCATCCTCAGCTTCATGACAGCAATTCCGCCAACATGTGTAGACCATCCTTTTTTATACCTGAGCGAATTAACCCGGAATAACGCCTAAGAAATTAATAATTCATTCTTTGCTGAACTATGTCCCAAATTGTTTTTTCCATCCACGCTTTCGTGCCCGAAATAAGATTTGAAAACACATTCAGGTGCAGCTGCGCGGCATCAGGTTAGCTCCCTTTGCAATGAATCTGCCCAATGCAGCCTCCCGGTATCCGGCCTCATCTGTCATGGACTGTGTGGCATAAATACGATTGCCGGGCTTTTATGATTTCTTCTTATGCTTCAGGGTTGATTTAATCATCTTGCCGAAGTTCTTGTCCTTCTTCCTTTTTTCCAGATAGGACATTTGATTGAATTCGGACTCTTTTTTCATCTTCAGATAGTTTTGATATCGTGGCCCGGACAGATCTCCGGCTTCGATCGCAGCCAGAATTGCACAGCCTTTTTCATTGCTGTGAGAGCAATCGGCAAACCTGCAGTTTTGAGAAAGCGCCAGAATTTCCGAGAAGGTTTCATCCAGCCCATCATCAACGGACAAGCTGCCCAGCTCTCGCATGCCCGGCGTGTCGATGATCATCGCCCCGTTTTTCAGACGAACCAGTTGACGCGTCGTTGTCGTATGTCGGCCCTTGCTTTGCATATGGCTGACCGGTCGGGTTTCAAACACCTCATGACCGATGATGCTGTTGAGCAAAGTCGTTTTACCCACGCCGGATGAACCGAGTAAACAATAGGAGTTTCCGGCCTCTAATAAGCCAATAATCGAATCAAGATTCTCCCGGTTCACATTACTGAATGCCATCACACGCGTTTGCGGCGCAATAGCCAGCACCTGATTGCTGAATGCGTTAACATCGTCTTCGGCCAGTAAATCGCACTTACTCAGCAGAACCACTGGTTCAATGCCACTTTCGTTGACCATCACCAGATAACGTTCCAGGCGGCGCAGATTAAAATTGTCATTCAACGATTGCATAATGAAGGCAACATCAATGTTTGCCGCGATCAACTGTACATCAACCAGCTTTCCGGCTGTTTTTCGCTTCAACAGTGTTTTTCTCGGGAACACGCCATAGATAATGGCATGGCTATCATCATCGAAAAAATCGGCATATACCCAGTCGCCCGTGGTCGGCAGGTCACTGGCCGATTCAGTGCCATAAAGCAGATTGCCTGACAGCTCAGCAAACACCTCTTCCCCGCCATTGGTGACGGTATAGCTATCTTTATGCACAGAAACGACACGGGCAATACCATGCGCGGCTATTTTCTCATCATCCGCCCGATGCTGGAACCAGTCGCTGTAGCCGATGCTTTTCAGCTCATTCATCGTTTATTGATTGATCCTTTGTGTTCTTTCGTAGTGTTGCTATCACAAGCTGAATTATCTCGCTTGTTCACTGCTTTATACAATCGAAACCTCAATCTTTCGACCAAGAACTGAGGCGAATTTTTCCAAGGTGGATAGTTTTATATCTTCTGAATGGTTTTCAATTCTTGAAATGGCTGACGTTTTTGTGTGTAACCTTTCAGCAATTTCTTCTTGAGTTAACCCCGAGGCTTCCCTGGCTTGACGAAGAAGAACTCCAATTTTAAAAGAGTGGTAGTCGTCTTCGTAGTTTTCTCCGAAGGCGGAATCTATAGCCTGCCGATTACTGATATATTTTTGCAAATCACGCATGACAACCTCCTGTTGAAATCAATGGAGTCAGACACGATTGATTTTACTTCAGGGGCGAGCCGCTTACGACGCGTCCCTTGGAGCACAGTGTTGGGCGACAATGCCATCACCTAGGCGATCAGGAAACGACACCTCCAATACAACGCACCCTACATCGGTTTTAAATGGTCCATGAATCTCTCCCGGGGGACGGCTTGCGTAATGCCCTGCTTCCAGCCACATATCAAATGCCTTGTCATAGAGGCGCCCGCTCACAATAAACACCTCCTCGGGGTACGGGTGCGTCTTCCCACCGAGTGAGATTGTATCAGCCCCTGGAAGAAAGCGCGTCAATCTGGTGTATTCACCGGTGACTGGATCGATACTCAAAGTGAGTTCTTCGGCGATTTTCTCTAGCCCTTTGATCGGTGTCCACCGACTCCGACTCGATGGGTCTAATGCGTTCCAGTAAGTCGATGTGGTCTTAGTCATGCGCTACTCCGGTGCGAAGCTCTCTTGTTGCCCAACGACCAAGCTCAGCCGACACGAAACCGCGCGGCGGTTGAGCGGTCGGATGGAGCGCCCGGTTAGCTGCTGATGCTTGTATTACGCTCAAGAATCCAACACCTTTGGTTATTTGTAAAACCAATATGCTCGTAATAGGAGTTGGCGTCAGGGGCAGCAACCAGAATCAACTTGCAGTTCGGTCCCAATTGCTCCTGAGTTTTGACTTGAAGTTTCTTTCCTATGCCACCCCTTTGATATTTTTTATGAACCGCCAAGTCAGAAAGGTAACAGGCATAATGAAAATCCGTCATCGAACGCGCAATACCTATCAGCTCCTCACCATGCCAAGCTGTAACTATCAGATTGCTATTTTTAACCCGACATTCCGCACCCTTAAAAGCATGTTTTTTATTTATGGAAATAGGTCGAAATAATACTATTAAAATGATGTTAAACTACTGATATATATGATAT
>PFXG01000006.1:872-12521 GCA_002791545.1 Zetaproteobacteria bacterium CG_4_9_14_3_um_filter_49_83 | reverse complement strand
GCCCCTCTCAAAAGAGAAAAATGCAGAAAAACCATGTCAAGGATTGTTTTTGCAGTGTGGCAATATGCCTCACTACCGAAAGGGCTGAATAGTTACCAAATTATACCTATAAAACATGTGAAATATTTGGGGTTTACTCATTTCGGCTTAAAGAGTTACGATGGATTACAGCCACGTTCTGCATGCTTCGCCGTCGCGGTTATGCATTGGGGTAGCGAATTTTCCTGTTGCAGCGCTTAATCATTCTGCCGTCTGAAGCGGATAATTTGTCGGCGGGCTTTTTTGTCCGGCCGCTTGTCCGGGGCTGGCCCATTGAAGGCATGCATTTTGTGCAGTTCATTCTGTGTTTCACGGGCTGCAAGGCTCTGCTCTGTTTCGATGTATAATGTTTGCGCTATTGCAGCAGAGCCGCGTTTCTCAGCCAGTGCGGTGATAGTAACGATGAATCTTTCCTGATTGCGCTGGATGGTGAGTGTAACACCAACCTGAACACCTCGGGAAGGTTTGACACGTTCATGATTCATCTGCACATGGCCTGCACTGACCATTTCACTAGCCAGACTGCGTGTTTTGAAAAAGCGCGCTGCCCATAACCATTTATCAATACGAACCTGAGGATTTGCCATGCCTTAAATCTAGACGTCTGTCTGGGTTAGGCAACTGTAGCGAGAATGGTAGCGAGAAATGGCGGGATTGAGTTTTTTTGCATTGATTCGAGGCGAATAACGGGTCTGTTAAAGGCGAGAATCAAGGTGAAAAGTGGCCAATATCCGCTTCTTCGCAGTAAGTTGAGCTAAGTTCGACTGCTGTAACAAGGAAGCTGTGATTTATGAGGGGAGAGCTTGCAGCATGGGGTAAGTAAACGTCGTACTGATCCTGTGAAAATCAATGTGCCCCCCATATAGGGGATGTTCACCTTCATGCGAAGGCCATACTTCGGCTTAGAATAACAGTTATGTTGATGGAGAGGTGGAGTATGAAGGCCATGATTGTCGATAAACATGAGTTATTTCGAGCCGGTCTGAAAAAGTTTCTGATAAGTCATGATGTTTTTACCGAAGTGATTGAAGCAAAATGCTATGAATCAGCCCTTTGCATGCAGCAGGAAAATGATGATGTTGGGCTGATTATAACTGATTTGCACATGCACGGGATCAATGGAACTCGGGGCGTGGAAGAGCTTATTCGTTTGGCGAGGCCAACGCCGCTGGTCGTGATTTCGGCAGAAGAAGAAACCGCCACAATGCGAGAGCTTATATTAACAGGTGCTGCCGGTTATATTCAGAAAGCATCACCCATGAATGTGATCATGCATGCTATTCAAGTGGTTCTTGATGGTGGAATTTATCTTCCACATCGCTCACTGTTATCTGCACCAAACGAAGTGAAAATTACGCCTAAGAAGCACGGCCAACTTTCAGGTCGCCAAATGGAAATCTTAGAGCTTTTAACAAAAGGAATGACCAACAAGGAAATTGGCGCAGCACTTTATCTGGCCGAAGGTACAGTCAAACAGAACCTGGTTACGATTTATGAACATCTGAACGTAAAATCCAGAACCCAGGCGATAGTCTCAACGCTTGGCTTGAATTCACGTCTCCAATAATACGGTGTACAGATTGCTTTATATCATTTTCTTATTGCCGGTGTCACCGGTGTTTTTCAACGAGTCCTCTTAGTTAATAGCCAGTAATTGAAAAATGCATAAAGTCTTTTTGTTGTCCTTTTATTTCACCTCCCCACAAGTAACCATGGTCTTTAAATGTGCTGACAATCTGACCATTGATTTGCATACTTTTTGGGTCTTGGCCCGGTTGCCATGGGCCACCACGGATTAAACGACAGTCATCTGTAAATTCTATACATTGATCATACAAACCATTGTGCTTGGGGTTGATATCGATGGCGATGCCATAAGAGTGATTACTAAACTGAGTCCGATTGCCATAGATATCAGTATCACCTCTGGTTTTACCCACTCTGTATCCTGTGACCTCTTCAATCTGTTCACCTGACCGGATAAAAGTTTCAAGCATGTTCTGAACCTTAGAAGCAAAAACATTACACATATAAAATGGCTTTATTGCTGGAAGTGTGATCAGCACCTGATCCTCAATGCAGACAGTACAACCTGTTATAGCATCTCTCTCGTCAGTGGTGATGTCAGCGTAGGCATGAATCACTTTCTGCAATTGCACCGCTTTTTTTTGTTGCGTGTTCCAGGTGTAGGTATTGTAACTACAAGTTTCAGCAGCAAATGCTTGAGTAGCCATGAGAAGCCAAAGTAAAATGCCTGCTGTTTTAAGAAAATGTATCATTGGATTGTCCCGGCAGGGCTTAAGCTTATATTTGTTTAACATGTTACGAGGGAAGGCCTTGGTTCGCGTATTCACTGCCCCTCCACATCAGTTGGTGACGAGTTGCAGAGTGATTTAAACTTTCATTATATGCAATGAATAGAAGCTTCAGGCCTGCGAAACAGGAACTTAAAAGCTTCTTGAGTAAATTCCGCAAGAGCTGGACTATATTTCATCTGGTAAATCACCCCCCCCGGCAACTGGGCAGGACAGCCCTTTATTCATTGAAAATGACCAGCGACACTCTGCTGTTTGCCTGTAACAATTTGCTTAACCTTGAGAATTCCCGGTAGGACGCCACTTACAAACAGCGAACTACTGATCAACCGAACGGCCCCTGAATTTGTTGAGTAAAACTGCGAATCAGACTCGGAAGCTAAGTGGTGAAATTCTCAAAAGAAGATTCATGGAATGACTGATGTTGTATCAAGTCACTTGCGTGCTTGCTAAGTTTGGTTATGTTCTCAAATATGGATAAACATCTACCACAAAACATTAATGATGAAGCCAGCTATCAGGAAACATTAGCTATTCTTAGTAAGCAGTCTAAACCAAGCCGCGTGCTTTGTGTGCTGATGAATATGCTGGAGTCGTATCGACAAGCAAGGAAAATGGGTTGGTCACGGCCCTGGAATAAATATGGCTTAACAACATTTCAAAGCTTTAAAATTGATCCTGAAGCTGATGGCCTTTTGTGTGATCGGGCATTGGGTGTTGTGAAACAGTTGGAGCAAGTGCCTGATCAGGTGTCTGAGTTTGTGAATGAATTGTTTGGTGCACAAGGCTGCCTCATGGGTTTCCTGTTTTTCTCAGAATACACTGAGGATCATCTGGAGTTTGAAACAGCCACGTTAAGTTTCGGCAGAAAAGTAATCGGTAATACGCGTTTCCGGGATCGTTTTGATGTTGTTTTTGATGCACCAGTTCAAGATGGCTGTGCGCAGAGGCTTTCGCGTGTCCGCTTGTATTCGGACCCGTACGCAGACGGAAGCAAAGAGCTTTTATGGACCATGACTTTCACAGAGGAGATCCCTGAGAGTTTACAAGCGCTGTTTTATCTTCTTTGCGACTATTCATGGCAATGGCAATTACGTGAAGATAAACACTGGGATCACTGGACATCACGTTATATAGATTATTTTGGCCCACGGCAGCATGAACTTAAACAAAGTCATTTTTATCAGGCATCCGGGCAACGATTTATTGTCGATACTGCATGTACTATGTAGTTGCAGTTGCTTTTCCCACACCAGAGCCAGAACGCAGTGCACAATTTTTAAAGAACCGGCTGAACTTCAACATCAAATATGAACATGACAGTTGGTGGGCTGAAAATGGCTCCACTTCTCTGCATTTGATTCAGGGCGATGGTTCAGGTGTTCTGGAAATTCAGTGTTCTGATATTGTGTCTGATTCTAGACAGCTGTTGGCTTTTCCTGAGCTGGAAGCATGCACAGAGCTGACCAAACATCAGCAACAACTGACTCAGGAACTACAGTGTGATTGCGGGTTTAAACTTTGTATATCAAAAGCGCTCAATGAAGATGAACGTGATGAAATCATTGCATTGACCACCACGTTACCCTGGGATGAAATGGTCAGGGAGAATGTTCAACGGATTTTGCTTATCACACCGCTGGCGTTTCGTGATTCAGCGAGGAAAAAAGTAGCAGAACGGGCAGAATATATCACTGTTGAAGGCGGGGAGCTGACTGTTGGCCTGGCACAAGCTATGCAGGCGCTGGTAGAAATTACGTTGAAGTTTCAGCATCCGGCATTGTATGAGGCGATGCTTCAGCAAAACATCAATGCTTCGCAGTATCTCAATCCAAAGTCGTGGGAAAAAGAGGTCTAATTGGCAGCAATCGCGTGAATCTTCTTAAACGTCTGACACATCTTATTCATATCAACTGGCATATCTGGCGCATTCGCAGGGCAAAAACAGAGGCTACTCTGCAAGTTGCGCGCCATGCTCTGGCTGCCCAGCTTGCAAACGGGCGCGGCTTACCGATGAAGGTGGGGCAGATGCTCGCAGGTATGCAGGATGATTCAGCGTATAAGCAGCTGACCCAGTCAATCACCGCCTGGAAACTGAAGGAAATTCTGCCTGTGCTGGAGCAAGCATGGGGTATGCCTGTTTTCGAGGTTGTGCATTCAATTGAGGAGAGTCAGGCCGCTGCATCTTTGGGGCAGGTGCACCGGGCAAGGCTGAAAGACGGGACTGAAGTTGCAATTAAAGTTCAATACCTGGATATCAGACAGGCCATTGAAGCTGAAATGCGTATAGCTGGTTTGATGCCCAGGGGAGGCCCCGTTAAACGCTGGGACTTTGATCTGGATGCATATAAAAATACCCTCAAAGAAAACATGTTGTATGAACTGGATTACCTGCATGAAATGAAGCAACAACAACACTTTATAAATGTTGTGCATGTGGAGGGCTTGTCGGTTCCTTCTATTGTTGATCACTTATGTCATCACAATGTGCTGGTGCAGAGCTGGGTTGAGGGAGCTCGCCTGGCAGAGGTGATGTCCTGGGGGCAATTGCAGCGCTTACAAATTGCCAGAACACTCATGCAAACAATGTTTGTGAGCCTGTTTGAGATTGGTCTTGTGCATGGAGACCCACACCCCGGAAATATGTTGTTTCAGTGCCATGATGAGAAAGCCTGTATGCTTCTGCTTGATTTTGGCTGCATGATTACAATCAGCGAAGAGCGGCGAATGGCTCTGTTAAAGCTGATTTTACTGAGCCGTGATGCGTCTGAAAGCGCTGCTATAAATGCTTTCGCTACACTTGGATTCGATCCGGCCAAGCTGCTTCTGATAGAAGATAAGCTCCCTTCACTGATGCGCATTCTGTTCAGACCATTTATCGAGGATGTGCCGTTTGATCTCAGAAGCTGGCATCCCGGGCAGGAGAGTGAAGCACTGCTTGCTGAAAAGCGCTGGATTTTCCGAGCCGCTGGCCCGGCGGATCTGTTTTTGTTGATGCGGGTATTTCAGGGGCTGGTGCAACAACTGATAAGTTTGGATAGCAAATTGCCCTGGTGGCCGATTTTGAAACAATCAATATCAGAACGGATCTTTGAGCAGTCTGAAAAGGTGAAAATGAAGACTGTTTTTTCAGGAGAAACAGATCAGCAATCTGAAAGCCATGCAAACACCTTGCATGTTCGTATCAGTGAGTCTGGTGAAGAGATATTTTATATTGAACTGGCTGCCACAAGTGCATTTGAGCTGAGTGAGATGATGCCGGAATCGGCAAAGAAAATTTTACAAAAGCAGGGGATTTCCCTTGTTGCTATTGAGCAAAGCTTATTGTCAGGCGGTTTAACCCCACAGGATTTAATCAATCTTCGTGATGGCGAAAAAGGCTACCATGTATGGTTGAAGTAAGGTGAAGTTTATTTTCTGCATTACACAGGGAAAGCCTATTGGAACAGTTGCTGGTCGGACTGACGCAGGCGGCGGCTGATTTCGCGGCCTATATTCATCTGGATGATGGTGAATTGCTCTAGGTCATGTTTGTAAAGTTTCATCAGAGTTGAAGCCGGAATTTCAATGGCTTTACACACTTCGACAGCTTTTACCGAAGCACTGCGTGGAAAATAGTCGAGCAACGCCATTTCACCGAAGCAGTCACCCGCATGAAGATGTTTCAACAACATATCCATGCCAATGCTTTCTTTGCTCACCTCGACCTTGCCGCTTTCAAGGACAAACATTGAAGTTGCAGCATCACCTTCGCGGAAAAAATAATCGCCGGGCTCAAGATGAACGATATTGGCGTGGCCGATAAGGAATTCCAGCGTATCCTCCCGGATCGCACCGAAAATAGGCATGGACTGAAGTAGTTTTACACGCGCCTGTTGCACAACAACCTCCACAAAATTAAGGCTCAAAATGGACTGTCACTGCCAATATGTCAATTTGGCACCAGAAAAATCTGCTAATACATCCCCGACCCCGCGACGGTAGCGGGGCTGATGGATGGCGGAAAGGAGGATTAGGCTACGAAATTATTGATCTGCTCTCTCTCCTTATTTTTCTCAAATGTGGCAATGTCCTCCTGTAATAATCTCACGTAGGGACTATCCGATTGCAGTTGGAGTAGTATATCGAGCAATACTTTCGCATGAATGATTTCTCCAATCTGGGCAAAATAGAGACCAACTACGCCATTAAAAGCGATTACTTCGGAAATATGAAAAACATTTCGCTTCGGATAGAGCTGACCGATTTCAAATTTATAATCAAACACATCGGGAACCTCTTCAAGCTCTCCGTTGTCAATCAATAGCGTAGCGAAATTGATCCGAGCAAAAATATATTCGGGGTTCATTTCATAATTGCGCCGAATGCATGTAGTTGCCTTCTTGCGCATCCAGCAACGATTGTAGGCGACAGAAAGATAGTTAAGCAACACCGGTACATCAGGATATTGACGCAATACCTTTTTAAGAGCCCAAATGGCGTAAAACGGAAAACTCGAGCAAGCAAGGTCATGCAATCTCTCAAGTTCACCTTCAAGCTCAGGTGGCGTAGATGGAGGTATCATCGTTTCGTCAGTTATCGTGTAATTGGAGACAAAATGGGGAGCGCTACCGGATTTATTGCGCCGATGTTGCTTATTTGAATTCATGTTTTTTCTTCTGTTCTTTGCCATAAATAAAACCTCTGTTTTTTTGCGCTTTATCGCTCTGAATGAACGCGATATCCCATCGCTTTGTAGCCCCGCTGGCGACGCTCCCACATGCGGGAAAGTTGCGGGTGATCGCTTTCGATATAGTCGTAGATTCGAACATCCTGCTTATCGATGTGCTCCCGATGCAGGCGACCGGCGTACTGTTGCAACGTGCCTTTCCAGGAGATGGGCATGGCCAAGATCAGTGTATCCAGCGGGGGATGATCAAAGCCTTCGCCGATGAGTCGACCCGTAGCGAGAATGATCCGTGGTGCATCGGCTGGTAGTTCATCCAGTGCGGTGCGGATGGCACCTCTCCGTTTTTTGCCCAATCGTCCATGCAGGACAAAGCAGTGTTCGATGGCATCACCAAGAGATTGCTCAAGTAACAGCAGATGCTCCATCCGCTCCGTTAATAGCAGCACCTTTCTCCCTTCCCGGTAAGCGCCGAGCACATCTGCGGCAATGGTTTCGTTTCGGCTTTGATCCTGAATCAGGGCGGTGAAAACCTCCTGAATCGGGCAGTTTGCAACCATCACCGGAGTCGCAACTGTTTTTGCCCGAACCTCCAGTTCCGTCGGCGCATTTTCAGCACGCTCAGCTACGTGGCGAATAGGGCCGCACTGCATAAAAATAATCGGCTGCTGACCATCGCGACGAATGGGGGTGGCGGTAAGCCCGAGAATATATTTGGCTTTAGCCAACTTGATCATGGATTCAAACGAAGTGGCTGTGATGTGATGGCACTCATCAATGATGATCTGACCATATTCATCCAGCAGCTTCGGTAGATTTTTATCATTCAATAGCGTCTGAATGACGGCAATATCCAGCTTGCCGCCCGGTCGCTTCTTGCCGCCGCCTATCAAGCCGATGGTGTCGTTGGTAAGCTCAAGAAAGGTGGTCAACCGCTGCTGCCATTGCTGCATCAGCTCCTTGCGATGCACCACAATAAGTGTGCTGCGTTTCCGTCGGGCGATGATCGCCGCAGCGGTTACGGTTTTGCCGAATGCTGTTGGCGCACTGAGCACGCCCATCTCGTGCTGCATCATTTCGTGTACAGCCAATCGCTGATCCTTGCGCAGCTTGCCATTGAACTTCGCCAGCAACCGACTGCCGGAAATCTGCTCCACCTGCCACTCAGGCCGAATACCGTGTTGTTCCAGCAGTGCATTGACGGCATCCACACAACCGCGAGGCAGAGCAATCTCCGTCGATAAATTTTCGGCGCAGGTGATAATGCGAGGGATATTCCACACCGACATTCGCATCGCCTGTGCCTTGTAGAACTCGGGATTCTGAAATGATGCAAGCCGCACAAGGCGATTGAGCAAAGGCTGCGGCAGATCGCTTTTGGCGATAAAAATATGGTTGGCCAACACCAGTCGTAACGATTCGGGCAGGGGAGAGGTGATTTTCACAGGCGCGGAGGGTGTAAGCTTCCACGCTCTTCGCTCCGAATCATCATCGGCAACAAAGGCAACATCCAGTGGGTGTCGTTCGCCGCAGATACGTGAAACCGCTTGCGTTAGTTCATGGGCTGACATACGGCGAATAGCTGCCAGAAATGCCCACTGATCGGCATATGCTTTCAAGTGCTCATCCACGAACACGCTGTATCCCTGCTGTCGGGGATGCTTTTGCAATGGCAGTGCGATTAAATTGCCAAAACCACCACTGGGCATCCTATCCTGATTGGGGAAAAGGCGGTCGTAGCTGGCGAACGAAAGTTGACTGGTTGAGGCGCTTGCGTGGCTGATCACCGCCGTACCCAGCTGACGCGCCTCAACCGCAGGAACCGCTTCGGCAAAAAATATCCACACATGTGCACCGTTGCCAGAACGGGAGATCTCCATGGCAGCCGGAATCGCCAGTTCACGGCACGACTGCATATAGGCACGTGCATCTTGCTGCCACTCCGCCTTATCAAAATCAGCAGCGACAAACCAGCAGCGATCTCCCTCAAGCAGCGGATAGATGCCGATGGTTTGCTTGCCCGCCAGATGATCATAGACCACGCGATCCGTCAGCGGCATCAATTTGCGTTGGGTGCAGATACCACACTTCACCTTCGGCTTGTGACAAAGGCCCGGCACCCATTCATTACCGCATACAGGCGAATAGCCCGACTTCCCCGAAGCGGATGATTGCCATCGTTGCGGATACACATCCTCACGCCCGCGAAACAGGCTGCGAAACAGGGTGATTCTCTCAGCTATGGCGGCGTGACGGGATGAGGCTATAGGAGTTGATAGAGGAGGGTGAGACGGCGAAGGCTCGGCAACTTCCCAAGGGATACCATGGCTACGCAGTAGATTTTTCAGTCGTTCGTTTTCTTCGCGCAGCTGTTCAAGCTGAGCAATTGCGAGCTCTATATTCAGGGTATGGCTCATAAACAGCTTTTTGGGGCAGGTGGATAAACAACTACCCATTCAAACATAAATAGCATTTGGTTATTTCGTGCACTGTCGCCATGACAGAACATCTACACCTCTGTGGGTATAAGATTCCTCACCGCCGTAGATCAGGGTGGGAGAGGCACCTTTTTCACCCACCAACTTCAACCAGCGCTCCAGCCCTTTGAACCAGTCGTCGCTCACGGTCTGCCCCGATTTGATCTCCACAGGGGTTAATACGCCTGCCTTATCGACAATCAAATCCACCTCGTTGCCATTGCTGTCGCGCCAGGAATGCACGTGGATCATCCAGCGCCATGCGTCGAATATCGGGGTCTTCCAGAGAAAAATAGGGGCGATCAAAATAAACTTTTCTGGCCAGCGTTGTCTTGCCCGATTGCCGTGGCCCGGTAATCGTCACAATAGGAAGTCCCCGTAACAGGGCGCTTAACTCAACTTCAGCATCTCTTGTGATCATTGGCAAAAGCATTGCTGTTTTATGTAAATTGTCAAAACCAATTACATAAAATTTCCGCAGCAAAACGAATAGCAGGTGAGAGAGCAGGTCTTCAGCGCTCATGAGAATTGACCCGCCGATAGTTTGTCAGATTTTTTAACCGCAATTTTTCTCTCACGCTCTGCCTGTTTGGGTTTGCGGGAGGAGGAATGGAATCGAGATATTGTCCGGGTTGTGCGAAGCGATTTCAGCCACGGCCACAGTGTCCGCATCAGCAGTATTGTTCAAAGGGAGCATGTCAGCAGTTTCGGAAGAAGCGTTGGCAGCAACACAAACTGAAAACGGATGCCGCCTACCGTGAGAATCAGATAGAGGCCCGACAGGAGAAGAAAGAGGGACAGGTCTATCATTGTACTAATATTTAATAAGCTGTACGTTTAGCTTATGGCTAGACCACTACGCATTGAATACGAAGGTGCATTTTATCATGTTACCTCGCGAGGGAATCATCAAAGTAATATTTTTGATGACGATGAAGACCGCCAGTCCTTTTTAAAGATATTCACAGATGTTGTGTCCCGGATGGGTTGGGTTTGTCATGGATATTGCCTGATGAGCAATCACTATCACCTGATTATTGAGACTCCTCATGCAAATCTAAGTAAAGGAATGCGTCAGCTTAATGGTGTTTACACTCAGAGCTATAATCGAAGGCACGGTAAAGTCGGCCATCTTTTTCAGGGGCGATATAAATCTATCATTGTTGATGCCCAAACTTATCTGTTGGAGTTATCGCGTTATGTGGTGTTGAACCCTGTGCGAGCAGGCATGGTAAAGAATGTATCCGAATGGCCTTGGAGCAGTTATCGATCAATGATTGGTGATGATACTCCCCCCGCCTTTCTAAATGTGGAAGTGATTTTGAGCCAGTTCTCAGAGCAAAAGGACAAGGCTAAACACCTGTATGCTGGCTTTGTAGCTGAAGGTGTTGGTAAGGAAAGTATCTGGTCTAATCTTACGCAACAGGTGTTTCTTGGCCATGATGACTTTGTTTCAACGGCTCAGACAAAGGCAAGGGGAAGCTTTGATAGCAGTATTCCAAATGTGCAACAGTTAGCTCCTGCCAAGCCACTTCAGGAAATTGCGGGTGCGCATGAAAGTCGTAATGATGCAATAGTAGCGGCATACCAAAGCGGTGCTTACAGCTATAGCCAGATAGCAGATTACTTTAATGTTCACTTTACTACTGTGGGAAGAGTTGTGAGGGGAAGCAGATGAATGCTACAATGATAGACCCCTTATGTGTTGCCGATGTTGTTGCTCTATGAGGTCGGTCTGCTGCTGGCCCGCTCTAAGGATCAGCCATCAGCCTTATGAATAAATGAGACGTTCTGAGATTTGATTTCAGGCCAGCGTGTCCATAATGGATTTGGAGAAGAGAGACCTTGGAAGTAAGATTGAATACGCTAAAGCTGGCGGCATGGATGTTGATAGGCTTGGGATCTATTGAAACTACCTTATTGATTTGGGCTCTTATCTCCAACGGGAGTTTTTCCGGCGGCGCATTTCTTTACATTATCGCCGGCCTTTCTCTGCTGAAAAAGAATACGACGGACTACAAGGTGGTGCTGTTTATCTTAACATGCATATCTGCCCTGATTCCGGCAGCAATCGCCATGTCTGCTTTGACGGCGTTTCAGGTTGTCACGGCAACTGATATTCCGTTATCGTGGAAAGGGTTTGGGTTTGGTG
>PFXG01000006.1:447-739 GCA_002791545.1 Zetaproteobacteria bacterium CG_4_9_14_3_um_filter_49_83 | reverse complement strand
GCTATTGGTAACCATCCTGGCACTTCCCTCTGGAATCTCGCTAGGAGATGTAGGCCCAACTGTGGCCATCGCCGCCGGCCTAGGAAGCTCGCTCGGTGGATTTTTTTCAATGAGTAAAAAGCGCGTCAAAGCACTCGTGGCCGTAGGTGCCGCTGGTGGTATTGCTGCTGCCTTTCAAACGCCTATTGCGGCCGTGGTCTTCACCCTCGAGGAAGTAATTGGTGACCTTCATGCAAAGGCCCTAGGTAACATCATTATTGCATCCGTTGCTGCCTCGGTAACTGCCTATGCC
>PFXG01000006.1:0-380 GCA_002791545.1 Zetaproteobacteria bacterium CG_4_9_14_3_um_filter_49_83 | reverse complement strand
TCTACCTCATCATCGGTCTCACCTGTGCAGTACTGGGTCCACTCTGGGTAAATTCAGTTCTTAAGCTCAAAGAGTTTAATTCAAGAGTCTTCAAGCACCACAAACTTACAATAATGATGATCACCTTTCTCTTGATTGGCTGTATCTCTTATATTGACCCTCGCGCACTTGGTAGCGGCACGTACACAATCGAATCAGCGCTTCTTTCACTCATTATCGATTGGCGCGTTCTTTTGGTTCTGCTAATTTTAAAATATGTCGCAACGACAATCAGTTATGCCTCAGGTATCTCTGGTGGCCTTTTTCTGCCCTCACTTCTCATTGGTGCGCTTATTGGTGGAGTCATTGGCTCAATTGCCCATACACTCTTTCCTGAAATT
>PFXG01000045.1 GCA_002791545.1 Zetaproteobacteria bacterium CG_4_9_14_3_um_filter_49_83 | reverse complement strand
AATCGAAGGCTAAAAGCTGGATGGGATAATGATTATTTGGAAAAGCTGCTAATCGGAAAATAACCTTTTTTAATGCGATTGCCCTGAGCTTTGCAGAAGGATTTATTCAGGCAATTAAAAGAAATGTGTATGTGAAGTCAGACTATTTCTTGCTGAAAAAGCTGTAGGTGTTCCTTTTTCTTTTGGCGTGATACATGGCTTCATCAGCATGCCTGATTAATGTTTCACTGTCTTCGGCATGAACGGGATACTGGGCGATGCCTACGCTACAGCCTAATTGCTGGGGTTTACCATCCACATCGAAAGGCTGCGATAAAGCTTGAATAATCCGGTTGGCGATTTGTCCGGCATGATTCGTGTCGGTGACTTCGGAGAGAATAACAATAAATTCATCGCCGCCCATGCGTGCTACCGTGTCGGCTTTGCGTTCAACACATCCAAGCAGGCGGGTGGCGGCCTGTTTCAGCACAAGGTCTCCGGCATCATGGCCAAAGTTATCGTTCACTTCCTTGAAATGATCCAGGTCAAGGAACAGCAACGTAAAACCTTCTTGTTGTCTTTGTGCCAGTGCCAGCATTTGCTCCAGGCGATCATAGAATAGCGTGCGGTTGGGGAGTCCGGTTAACAGATCGTGATGGGCCAGTTGCCGGAGCGACTCTTCATCTTTTTTGCGTTCAATAACCAGCCCCATTGTATCGGCTACTGTTTTAAGGTGCTTGCGTTCTTCCACATCACTCTGGTGCCCGTCGGGCACGTACATATTCAGAACTCCGAGAAGTTTGTTGCCGCTCATGATGGGGATGCAGTAATGTCCATGCGGTTGAATGCCGTCAAAATCGATCTCATGCCGTTCGTCGATGTGGGCTGAGAAAACAATATTACGCGTAGAAGCAGCCTTTCCGCACAAGCATCGGCCGAAGGAAAGCTTACTACAGCTTTGCAACAGAGCATCGGATAAATTCCGGTGGACCAGCATTTCCAGTGAACTGTCATTTTCATTAGCCATAAAGATGGCCCCTTTGTTCAGTAAAGCAAAAGCCGGTATAGCCAGTATGGCATCCAGTGATTTGATCAGAATCTCGTTCATGGTCATGGGTGGAAGGGAGATGTTAAGAATCGTATCGAGTACGCGTTGAATTTGCAGTGCCCGTTCAATTTTCTTTTGTGCTCGCAGGTGATCTGTAATATCCGAAAAAACGACTACGGAACCGGTGACTGTGCCATGATTTGTGACCGGTGTACTCAGGTATTCAACCGGAAGGCTTGAGCCATCTTTTCGCCATAACACTTCATCAGTAACATGGTGGGATTGGCCGTCTTCAATGGCTTTATACATCCGGCACAGCTCGCTGGGGTAGGGCGTGCCGTCAGGGTAGCTGTGATGGATCAGCGAATGCATGAACTGTCCGGTTAATTCATTTTCGGTATATCCCAGAATACGGCAGGCAGCCGGGTTCACAAATATGGTATTGCCTTGTTGGTCGACACCGTAAATACCTTCGCCAGCGGCGTTGAGCAGTAAGCGGGTTGCCTCCTCGCTTTCTCGTAATTTTTCCTGCTCGGCTTGCAGTTGCTGAATATGTGTTGCCTGCATCGCCGCTTTGGCATTCTCTTCATCGATAAGTTTTTCTCTGGCAGCGATTAGTTCATGCTCTGTATGTCCGAGAATCCTGTAGAACAGGGTCAGGATACTCAGGCTCATCACTGTGCAAATGAAGATGAATAAAAGGAGGTCTTTTTTTGCATGAGCTAGCAGGTGTGTCATGTCGCGCATCATGATCAGTGCTGAAACCGTTTGTCCGCCAGCATCATTGAGGGGGATGATGGCGGCAGAATACTGATGTTCACCCAGTAGAACTTTGTGCTCGAGGTTTATCGATGTGGATTTCTCGACAGTTATCTTGTTAAGCAGATCAACAGGCACATCAGCCATGCTTTTGGAAACAAGCACAGTGGTAGGGAATTGATCCCAATCGGAGTTCCTGCCAAGCATACGCATGCCTGATTCCCAGGCGCTACGGTCCAGATACTGTTTGTTGATGAGCATATAAAGCTCGACATCAAACATGCTGCGAGCCTGTTGAATTATATCATCAATCTCCTGACCCAGCTCGATATAACCCAGTAACTGGCCATGTTTAAAAAGAGGCATGACCGAGCGCAGCGTGAAAGTGCCCAGTGGCCCCAATTCGATACCTGAAGCGAGGCGGCTATCTTTTTCGGCTGCCAGTAATGTGAATCGATTAATCAGATCACCGTAACGTTCGGGTTTATGGATGCGTAGCAAGTTGATTCGCGCTGCATCATGGAAATAAAAATGCGTGATATTATAAGCTTTATTCAGCTTCTGATAAATCGGTGTGGCCAGTGCCAAAAGGGCTTGTTGATCTTTCGATTTCAAGGCCTCGATGATGCGGCTGTCCTGTACAATGAAATTTATGCTGTTCGCCATAAGCTCGGACTTGCTCAGCAGCATGGACTGCATATGTCCCTGCAATGATTCAGCCTGCTGTTCGACAGCATCACCCAATTGTCTTCTTTCCAAATGGGTGATCATAAAAGTGCCGATCAGAAAGAGTATCAGTCCAGAAGATACCAGCGGAAGAAAAATTCGTTTTTTAAGCTTGAGTTCTTTCATATGCCCTCCAGTTCGGGCACGTTTTATTGTAGGCTAAAACACTTTAAAACGACAGGCTTAGATTGGTTGCCTGATAGTGTGGCACTGTCACTCCTTGCGATGATCCTTGTAATAATTAATCAGGCCATTGGTGGACGCATCATGGCTTATAACAATCTCATGATCATCCAGTTCAGGCAGGATCTTGCGCGCCAGTTGCTTGCCGAGTTCGACACCCCACTGATCATAGGCATTGACGCCCCAGATGACGCTTTGGGCGAAAATCTTGTGCTCGTACATGGCAATTAGCGCGCCCAGCGTGTGCGGGGTCAGTTTCTGGAATAGAATGGAATTGGTCGGTTTGTTGCCGGGGAAGACTTTGTGCGGCAGCAAGGCTTCCAGTGCTTCACCCGACAGGCCCTCTTCTTCCAGCTCGGCACGTACTTCCTCGGCTGTTTTACCACACATCAGCGCTTCGGTCTGGGCAAAGAAGTTGGATAACAGCATCGGATGATGCCGTCCGACAGGGTTTTTGGTTTCAATCGGTGCCAGGAAATCGCAGGGGACCAGTTTGGTTCCCTGATGAATCAATTGATAAAATGCATGCTGACCATTGGTTCCCGGTTCACCCCAGATGATCGGGCCGGTGGAGTAATCAACGGTCTCGCCATCGCGGTCAACGCGCTTGCCGTTACTTTCCATGTCGCCTTGCTGAAAGTATGCCGGGAAACGGTGCATATACTGATCATAAGGCAGCATTGCATGGGAGTCGGCATCAAAAAAGTTGTTATACCACACACCCAGCATGGCCAGAATAACCGGGATATTATCTTCCAGCGGGGTTGTACGGAAATGTTCATCCATGTCGTGGGCGCCGGCGAGCAGCTCTTCAAAGTTGTCCATGCCAAGATATAAGGCGATAGATAAACCTACTGAACTCCACAGTGAATAGCGGCCGCCGACCCAGTCCCAGAACTCGAACATATTTTCGGTATCAATACCAAAGGCCGATACGGCTTTGGCATTGGTCGAGACAGCCACGAAATGTTTGGCAACGGCTGTTTTGGTGCCGCCACGAGTGAGGAACCAGTCACGTGCAGTGCGCGCGTTGGTGATGGTTTCCTGCGTGGTGAATGTTTTTGAGACAATGACGAAAAGTGTTGTTTCACGATGCAGGTGCCGCAAGGTTTCAACCATGTGCGTGCCATCGACATTTGAAACGAAATGCATATGCAGTTTATCGCGTCCGAAAGGGGTAAGTGCCTCGGCTACCATGACGGGGCCAAGATCAGAGCCACCAATGCCAATGTTGACAATATCGGTAATGGGTTTGCCTGTGCCACCCAGCCATTCGCCGGAACGAACTGCTTCGGTAAAGGTGCGCATTTGCTCCAGAACACGATTAATATCCGGCATCACATCGTGGCCATCCACTATGACAGGGCGATTGGAACGGTTGCGCAGGGCGGTGTGTAATACGGCTCTGTTCTCGGTATTGTTGATTTTATCGCCATTAAACATGCGCTGAGTCCAGCCTGCCACATCGCGCTCATGCGCCAGTTGCATCAGTAAATCCATGGTTTTGTCGTTGATGATGTTTTTCGAGTAATCAACAAGGATATCGTTGAACTGGCGGGAAAAACGGGAGAAGCGTTCAGGGTCATTCGAAAAAAGATCGCGCATATGCGTGCCGGATATATCCTGATGATGAGCCAGTAAACTTTGCCATGCTTTTGTTGCCTTAAGCTTTTGCATGAATCTCCTCCCGAGTGCTAAAATTTCAGAACGCTTTCTACCACAAAGACTGCCCGGAGATAAGCCCTTAACCCTGAATTATTCATGCGTCGTTGAGATGCATGCCGGAAACTGTGGATAGGATGTGTTGCGAATAAAGGGGAAGCAAGAGCGAAATGGAATTTACGAATCTTCGGCTTAAAGTGTCTCGCTGTCGCTTACCAGACTGGATTGATTCAGGTAGGGTTTGGCGCGTGCAATTAATGATGAGGGCATATTGAGGGGTATAGCGAGGGGGCTAATCCATGAATATAGTATTTATTGCTTCAGAGGCTAGTCCACTAGCCAAAACCGGCGGCTTGGCGGATGTGGTCGGTGCATTGCCACGTGCATTGATGAATGCGGGTCATCATGTCACCGTGATTTTGCCATTTTATCGCCGCGAGCTGTATAAGAATAATATTGTGGCCACGGCGCTCGATCAATCTGTCGAGATGTGGGCTGATGGTGTGCAGCGTCATTGTCCGTTGCATGAAGTGCGCTTGAATGGTTTGCGTTATCTGCTGATTGAGCAAGATGACTTGTTCAACAGGGAAGGCGTGTACGGCCCTGCTGGCGGTGCTTATGAAGATAATTTGTTGCGCTTTGTGTTGTTTGACCGCGTGGCGCTGGAGGTTGGGGCAAATCTGGGTGAGCCGATCGATGTGCTGCATTGCCATGACTGGCAGACAGGATTGATCCCTCTGTTACTTAAAACCCAGTATCAGCATCATGCTAATATAGCAGGCGCTAAAACTGTTTATACCATTCATAATCTGGCTTATCAGGGTGTGTTCCCGGTGTTATGGTTGCATCGCCTTGGCTTGCCAAGCCATCATTTTCATCTCGGCGGGTTGGAATTTCATGGTCAGATCAATTGCATGAAAGCAGGTATTGCCTATGCCGACGCTATTACCACTGTCAGTCCGACATACGCCAGGGAAATTCTCACGCCTGAATATGGCTGCCAGCTGGAGGGGTTCCTGCACCACCATGTCGAACGCTTAAGTGGTATTGTCAATGGTCTGGATGTGGAGCATTGGGATCCGGAAAATGATGTGGTCATTAAAGAAAATTATGGTGCCAGTAATATGGCCGGAAAAGCCGTGTGTAAAATTGATCTGCAACAACATTGCGGGTTCAGCGTGGCAGAAGACATTCCGGTGCTATCAATTATTTCAAGGCTGGCTGACCAGAAGGGGATCGACCTTTTGATATCAAATGTCGGTCGCTGGATGGCACGTGGATATCAGCTTGCTGTGCTGGGTTCCGGCGATCTGCATAGTGAACATGTGCTGTCATCACTGGCGGCTGAACATGGCGGAAATATGTATTTTTATCGGGGGTTTGATGAGGCTCTGGCGCGACGTATTTATGCGGGTAGTGATATTTTTCTGATGCCTTCACGTTTTGAACCGTGTGGTCTGGGACAATTAATGGCCATGCGTTATGGTACTGTGCCTGTGGTGCGTTCAACCGGCGGCTTGTGTGATACGGTAGTGGATTACCCTTCCGGTAAACAGCAGGGAACCGGGTTTCATTTTGCCGATGCGCATCCTGATGCCTTTGATGCGGCAGTTGAGAGTGCCGTGGATGCATTTCGTAACCCAACTGCATGGTCGCGTATTCGGACGCGTGCCGTAAAGCGTGATTCGACGTGGGAATCATCGGCGCAGGCTTATGTTCAGTGCTATGAATCGTTGATTGATTGACTGGTTGATTGATTGATGAGCAAGATTCTGGCCGCAGATATTGGCGGTACCAATATGCGTATGGCGGTGGTGTCTCAGTCCGCAGTTGGAGCAGTAATTGAGCACGAATATCGGGCGCATGTCGCTTTGAGTGAATATCGTGCACCATCGGCTGCTGCTGCTGAGACCTATGTGATTCAGGTGATTTCCGAGGCGATGCGCCCTATTCTTCAGCAGCATGCTATTACGGCTGTGGGTGTCGGATTTCCAGGTTTTTTTGACGCAGATGGTGAGACGCTGCTGGCTTCGCCAAACCTGCCGCAACTCAAGCATGTCCGACTTGCCTCACGCTTGTCCGATCAATTGTCTTGTGTAGTCAGGATGCAGAATGATGCCTTGTGCGCAGCGTTGGGTGAATGGCGTGACGGGGCAGGGAAAGGGCAAACTGATTTATTGCATGTCACCCTTGGCACCGGCGTCGGTGGCGGTTTGATTCTGGCCGATAGCCCCTTTGTCGGCCAACATGGGATGGCGATGGAGTTGGGTCATGTGCGTACGGCATGTGGAGAGCTGGCCCGGATGTGTGGTTGTGGTGGTTCGGGATGTGTTGAAACCTATGCCTCAGCTCAGGGTGTGTTGAAAAGTTATCAGCTTGCATGCGGCGACGAGCATGGCAGTTCGGTAACCGATACGGCGCAAGTGGCTGAGCTGGCGAAAGACGGTGATGCGGCGGCATTGCATGCTTTCGAACAGGCGGGGTGTCATTTGGGAAAAGCACTCGCTCATGTGGTTACTTTGCTTGATCTTCGTACCATCACGGTTAGCGGTGGCCTTATGGGGGCTTGGGATTTGTTGCATCCGCCATTGATGGCTTCCCTGAACGAGCATGTTATTCCCATGTTGCAGGGGCAGGTGGTCGTTTTACCGACACTGTTGAGTGATCAGGCCGGATTGCTCGGTGCGGCTGAACTGGTGCGTATGGAGTTGGTAAGGCGCACGTAACATGACTGGATCATCTATCGCGGTTGCGCTGGTGCATTATCCGGTGCTGAATCGGCAGGGACAGACAACTGCAACATCGATCACTACACTGGATATTCATGATTTTGCCCGTACATGCGCATTTTATGGGGTCGGAGCGGTCTATCTGGTGCATCCGGCAAAGGGGATGCATGCCTTTGTGGATGATGTATGCGGATACTGGAAGGGTCGGGATGGTGTGTGCCGCAATCCCGATCGCTCAACAGTATTGGATGCGGTTGAGGTTGTCAGTTGTCTTGAGGATGTTATGCAACGTGATGATTATCAGCTCTGGTATACGTCGGCGCGTTGTGTGTCAGACGAAACTGATATCCGGAAATTGGCTGATATCACCGGAAAACACCTGATTGTTTTTGGCACAGGCTCGGGTCTGGATGAGCAAAACATGCCAAAACCAAATGGATGGTTGTCAGCCATCAAAGGGGAGGGTAAAGTGCGCCACCTTTCGGTGCGGGCAGCCTTGGCCATTTATCTGGATAGACTGTTTCGATGAGATTGTGATTTGACGTATTTGCTTTATATGCAATCGTCGAGCTTATTTGGAGGCATGCAAATGCGAGCGTTGGATGATGTAACCAAAGACCAGTTACGTGGTGATTTACCAGAATTTCGTGAAGGTGATACGGTTCGAGTAAACCTTCGAGTGGTTGACTTTAAAGATACCAAGAAAGGTGTAGAGCGTCGTGAGCGTATTCAGGCTTATGAGGGTATTGTGATTGCCCGTCATAACAAGGGTATTTCCAGTACGTTTACAGTTCGTAAAATTTCTAATGGTGTGGGTGTTGAGCGTATTTTTCCGCTGCATTCGCCAATGATGGAAAGTATCACCGTTGTTCGTCGTGGACGGGTTCGTCGCGCTAAACTTTACTATCTGCGCCAATTGCGCGGTAAGGCGGCACGTATTCGCGAGCGCCGTTATTAATCGATCCTTGCTACCTTCGGGTAGGCTTTGATCAGATGTGGTTTATAATGGGGGCTCCGTGTGGGCCCTCATTTTAGTTTTTCAGCAAAGCAGATCGACTTTTTTTTGTGCGCCGCGTCACAAACAATGACAGGTTGCCACAATATGGTTGCAAATTTACAGCAGGGTGGATTGGAGAAGCGCATGAGTAATCGCAATGATTTTTTTAATACTGATTTGGCAGATGAACCTGTTCTGAAAGCCATTCAGCAAGAGTTGGGTCGTCAACAGCATACGCTGGAGTTGATTGCCAGTGAAAATATTGTTTCGAAAGCTGTCATGCAGGCACAGGGTTCTGTGCTGACCAATAAATATGCCGAAGGTTATCCGGGCCGCCGTTATTATGGCGGTTGTGAATTTGTTGATGCGGTTGAGTCGCTGGCTCAAGAGCGGGCAAAAGCTCTGTTTGGCGTTAAGCATGCTAATGTGCAGCCGCATTCCGGTTCACAGGCCAATATGGCAGTGTATATGGCCGTGCTTAAGCCAGGCGATACCATCATGGGTATGGATCTTTCGCATGGTGGTCATCTGACCCATGGTTCTCCGGTCAACTTTTCTGGTCGTTTGTACAAAGTAGTGGCTTACGGCGTCCGTGAAGATAATGAGTTGATTGATTATGATGTCATGCAAAAAATGGCGGAAGTACATCGGCCGAAGATGATTATTGGTGGAGCTTCAGCCTATGAGCGCCCTATTGATTTTAAACGCATGCGTCAAATTGCTGATTCCATTGGTGCTATTCTGATGGTTGATATGGCGCACTATGCAGGCTTGATTGCTGCCGGTGCTTATCCGAGTCCTGTGGGATATGCGCATATAATCACCTCCACAACGCATAAAACATTGCGTGGTCCTCGCGGTGGTATGATTCTGACAGATGATGATGATCTGGCCAAAGCTATTAACTCACGTATTTTCCCCGGCATTCAGGGTGGTCCGTTAATGCATGTGATTGCTGCCAAGGCAGTGGCTTTTGGTGAAGCGCTTGCCGATTCATTTAAGGAAGATCAGAAGCAGGTCGTTAAGAATTCTCGTGTATTGGCAGGCACTTTAACAAAAGGTGGCTTGCGCATTGTTTCGGGCGGCACTGACTGTCATATGTTCCGTGTGGATGTGCGTCCACAGGGTATTACCGGCAAGCAGGCTGAAGAGGCATTGGAAGCAGCGGGTATCACGACCAATAAAAACACCATCCCATTCGATCCGGAGTCACCATTTGTGACCAGTGGTATTCGTATTGGTGCTTCAGTGATTACCTCGCGTGGTATGAAAGAAGCAGAGGCTTCTCAGATTGGTGAAATGATTCTAAAAGTACTCAATGCGCATGACGATGCTCAAGTACATGCTGCTGTGAAGCAGGAAGTAAGGTCTCTGACTGATCGCTTTCCGGTCTACGAAAGCTGATTGAGGCGAAAAGGTCTGTAAGTGCACTGTCCCTTTTGTTCAAATGATGATACTCGCGTAGTTGACTCACGCGTGGCTGAGGCTGGTGCAACTGTTCGACGGCGTCGTGAGTGCGAGGTCTGTGGTAAACGATTTTCAACATACGAAAGAGCAGAGCTTCGTTTGCCTCTGGTGGTAAAAAAGGATGGTGCAAGACAAGCCTTTGATATCAATAAAATTCGTTCGGGGCTCATCAAGGCACTTGAGAAGAGACCTGTATCGGCAGATGCACTTGAGCAAGGGGTAAACAGTATTTTGCGAGCTGCTCAGGAATTGGGCGAGCCCGAGGTTCTTTCCTCAAAGATTGGTGAGTATGTAATGTTGCAATTACAGCAGTTGGACGGAGTGGCTTATGTGCGCTTTGCGTCTGTTTATCGTGAATTTAAAGATGTGGATGATTTCTTAGCGGCTGTGAAAACGGCCATGGGTAATAGGGAGTAGTTATGTCGGTTAAGATTGCAGTGCTGCCAGGTGATGGCATCGGAATTGAAATTGTCGATGAAGCTCTGAAAGTGCTGGATGTATTGAATAAGCATTTTGGATTAGATGCACATTGGGAAAAGGCTGGTATTGGCGGGGCCGGTTACGATGAATCCGGTGATCCATACCCTGAAGCTACGCAGAAGTTGGTGCATGCCTGTGATGCTGTGCTGCTTGGCGCTGTAGGTGGGCCGAAGTGGGAGTCATTGGCCAAGCCATTACGTCCTGAGGCAGGTTTGTTGCGGATTCGTGAAGATCTTGGTCTATTTGCTAATTATCGGCCAAGTAAAGTGCAGCGCCAATTGCTTGATGCTTCCACGCTGAAACCGGAAGTGATTGAGGGTGTGGATATTCTGGTGGTTCGTGAGTTGGTTTCCGGTATTTATTTTGGTAAGCCAAGAGGTATCGAAGAGCGGGATGGTGAAAGATACGGATTTAATACGATGGGTTATCGTGAAAGTGAGATTCGTCGCATAGCCCGTAAAGCTTTTGAAGCAGCACGTTTACGCAGTAATCGTGTGTGCAGTGTCGAAAAAGCCAACGTTCTGGATGTCTCCGAATTGTGGCGCAGTGTGGTGATTGAACTGCATAAAGAAGAATTCTCCGACGTTGAGTTGTCACACATGTATGTCGATAACGCAGCCATGCAGCTGATTCGTAACCCGCGCCAATTTGATGTGATTGTCACAGGGAATTTGTTTGGTGATATTTTATCGGATGAGGCTTCAATGCTGACTGGTTCAATTGGCATGCTGCCATCTGCTTCGATTGGTGAGAAATTTGCCATGTATGAGCCGATTCACGGGTCAGCGCCTGATATTGCCGGTCAAGATAAGGCTAATCCGTTGGCGACGATTCTGTCGGTAGCCATGATGTTACGGTTTTCACTGGATCGCGTAGATTTGGCTGATTTGCTTGAGCGGGCAGTTGAACAGACTCTGGATGCGGGTGTGCGTACAGTTGACCTGGCATTTAATGGTGAAGCATCGGTGAGTTGTTCAGGCATGGGGGATGCTGTCTGCAAGCAACTCCTGGCTATTTCGGAGGCATAAGGTGGACGAATTTTTACCACAAAAAGATGGATATCGTGTGGCGGTTGTTGGTGCTACAGGAGCAGTAGGGCAGACGATGCTTGAGATCCTGGCCGAGCGCAATTTCCCAGTGTCAGAAATCATACCACTTGCGTCAAGCCGCAGTGCGGGTTCAACCATTGAATTCAGAAAGAGAGAATACACCGTTCAGGATTTGGCTACATTTGATCCGAAAGGCGTTGATATTGCCTTGTTCTCGGCTGGTGGTAGCACCTCGCTCGAATACGCCCCTCGATTCGCTGAAGCAGGCTGTTATGTGGTGGATAACTCCAGTGCATGGCGCATGCATGAAGATGTTGCGCTGGTTGTGCCGGAAGTAAATCCGCATGCTCTGGAATTGGCCCGGCAAAACAGAATTATCGCCAATCCGAATTGTTCAACCATTCAGATGGTGGTGGCACTGAAGCCATTGCATGATCTGGTGCCAATCAAGCGGGTGGTTGTTTCTACTTATCAGGCTGTGTCAGGTGCTGGTGGCAAAGCTATTGATGAACTGGCCAGGCAAACAGGTCAATTGCTGAATGGGCAATCAGCAGAGGTGAAGGTGTTCCCTGCGCGTATTGCATTTAATGTCATCCCTCAAATAGACGTGTTTATGGATGATGGGTATACGAAAGAAGAACACAAAATGATCGATGAAACACGTAAAATTATGGAAGCGGATATTGCTGTAACCGCTACTACAGTGCGTGTGCCGGTATTCTACGGGCATTCCGAATCAGTGAATGTGACATTTGAATCAGAGTTGACTGCGGAGCAAGCGCGCCTTGCGTTGGCTGATGCTGCAGGAATATGTGTGGTTGACGATCCAAGTGGTGAAGATTATCCCATGCCAAGCGAGGCAGCCGGGACTGATCCGGTGTGGGTTGGAAGGATACGAAATGACTATTCTTTCCAAAATTCCTTGCACTTATGGATTGTTGCCGATAATGTACGTAAAGGTGCGGCCTTAAATGCTGTACAAATAGCGGAAATATTGATTTCCCGGACCTGATGACTTACCCCCCGTGTTGATGTCAATGATGGGGTGAAGGGAGGCAACATGTATCGCCATTTCGTGCATGTATTTTATGCATTAATACTATCCTTGGCTGCATTTTCGACGCAGGCCTATGCTGTGTCGTTGGGCAAGATGGACGTCGCCAGCCACTTGGGAGAACCGTTTTACGGTGAAGTTGCCCTGAATCTGGAGTCCGGCGAGGATATCTCAGATGTCATTGTTGAACTTGCCTCACCCACTGATTTCAGGATTCTGGAAGTTTTCAGAGAGTCGGCAATTAATGCGTTAAGAATCCAGCTAAAGCAGGATAGCCGGGGCTCCAGAGTCGAGTTGCTATCTGATTCTGCGATTGAATCTCCGTTTTTTAATCTCGTGTTGAAAGTTCGTTTTGGTCGTTCGACTCATTTTAAGAAATTCCCGGTTTTCCTTGAATTGCCGAGCTCAGCAAAAACTCAAGTCATTGCACCGCAACCGCAAGTTGAATCAATCGTCAGGACTATGGAACCACAGCCTGTGATTGATGACATGCCATCTGACGCTGCTGTTCAGGCTGATTCTCAGGTCTCGCCTGATGCTTCTCAGCCCGTAAAATCGTTTGAAGCCTTTGATGGCTGGGCGCGCACAGCGCGATATGGTCCAATGGTGTTTGGCGATACGATTACGACGGTAGCCAGTCGTTTGCAGGTTGATGAAAGGTTTACGCGTCAGCAAGTGATGATGGCGCTTTATGAAAAGAACCGTTCAAAATTCAGCCAGGATAATATCAATCTTATTCAGGCCGGAACATACCTTGATGTACCAACAGCCGATGAAGTCGCAAAAATTTCACCATTGATGGCTAAGCAAATGCTGGCTGAGCAGGCGAAAGCCTGGAAAGGACTGGCTCAGGAGCCTGAATACGCTTCTGTACAGGAAGCGCAGGAAAACCGTTACAGTAAACGTGTACGCGTTGGTGAGAATGCTTCCGGTGTGGCTAGTAAGCCTATGGATGTGGCAAACGAAAACAAGGAAGTTGAAAAAACAGGCGAATCGGCTGGCGATGAAAATGAGCTGAGCGCTATCAAACCGGTTGCCGATGAAGCGGCTGCGGCATCCAATGTGGTGGCAAAATCACCTGAAAAGGCCAGTCAATCCAACAAGAAGGCTGATGCAGCCGGAGCTAGTGCTGTTGGACAGTTGTTGGCTAATGAAGCTGTTCAACAACTCACAGAACAAAATGCAGCTCTTGAAGAGCAGCTGTTCGATCTTGAAGCGAAATTAAATGAATACGAAAAACGTCAACCTGGTGAAGTAGAAGCCGCAGCAACTGCACAGCTTAAGAAATTAGAAATACAGTTGGCCCGTATGCAGTCACAACTCGATGAGGCAAGGCAGAACTCTGGTGGCGGTGAAAGTGCTGCTATGCTGAATTGGCTTAGCTGGATCTTGATTGGTCTGGTTGTATTGCTTTCAGCAGCGGTTGGCTTCCTGTTGCGTCGCGGTCGCCAGCACCCTCAGATGAACAAAAATGATGCTGCGGATGTTTTTGATGAATCTATCGGGGCAGAAGAAGAATTCGCCTTTGCTGAACCGGAAATGCCGGTGACAGAGGATATGGATTCCGCAGACTCGACTGTACAAATGAGTGCTGACGATCTTGATATGGAAATGGATGTTTCATTACCTGATTTGACGGATGAAGACACCTCTGAAATGGAAGCATTCCAGGAAGATGATGAAGAACCTGACCCGAATGTGGACTACTTGTCGGAAGCAGATGTTTATATGCGCTATGGTATGGAAGAAGAAGCTGAGAAACAGGTGGAGATGGCATTGAAGCTTGATAGCTCCAATCAGAAAGCTCATCTCAAGCTGGTTGAAATCAGAAAAGCTCGTGGCGACAACAGCGGTGTTAATAATGCTATCAATGCAGCTAAGCTGGTGTTGATGGGTGAAGCTCTGGCTGTTTTTAACAGTGCCGTGGGTGGAGAAGCAGATGAAAGCTCTTCATCATCGGATGTGGCTGATGGTGGACTCGATTTTGGCGCGGAAGAAAGCACCGAAGTTGCATCCGCCCAAGATGATGGGCTGGAAATGCCTTCATTCGACGATGACGAATTCAGTACAGATGTTGAAGATGATGATTCCGGATTGGATATGTCCTTTGATGACTTTGACGCACCTACAGCGAGTGCAGTCAGTAGTAGTCAGTCGAAAGACGATGATGATATGGATATATCTTTTGATGATTTGGATTTATCATCGTTTGGAGCTGATAAATCATCAGCTGTTTCTGCTAAGAAGTCTGAGGAAGTCGATGATGATGACATGGAAATGTCATTCGATGATCTGGATATGTCCTCATTTGATATCGATGATACAGATGAACCAACATCGACAGGTGGAGCTAAAGCAGCTGGAAGCGCGGATGCGGAGGCATCTGATGATGGCTTGGATATGTCAATTGATGATTTTGATCTGTCTTCATTTGATGAGAGTGAATCATCCGTCAATTTGGAAACGGACTCATCCGATAATGGGCTAGAGATGTCATTTGATGATCTGGATGTTTCATCCTTTGGAGCAGATGAGTCAAAAGACACAAGCTTGGCTGATGAAGCTGTTACCACTGATTCTTCCGATGACGGGCTCGAGATGTCGTTCGATGATTTGGATCTGACTTCATTTGAAACCGATGATTCAGATCTTTTAAGCTCAATTGAAGATGATTCACTGGCTGAAGTTGTTGATGGTGATTTGTCTGAAGGAGCTGTGGATACGTCATTGGGTGATTTTGACTTGTCTGCATTTGATTCAGGTGATGAAAATGAATCAGTAGGTGACGAAGAAGAAAAATCTTCGGTGGATGAATTTGGTCTTGATATGTCGATCGATGATTTCTCATCAGAAGACGCTGAAGCTGATAGTGCTGATGCATCCTTACCTGAGATGAATGATAATCTTCTGGAGACATTGGAAATGGATGATGGCCTGGACCTTGATGACTTTGGTCTTGATTTGGAAGGATTTTCGGGTTCTTCCGCTGCCAGTACTTCTAGCCAGTCCGATCACACCGATGATGTAAATAAAACGGTTATTCTAAGTCCTTCTCACAGTGTGACTCATGAAACGGCTGATCTTTCGCTTGACAACGGCGCTGTAGAAACTCCATCTGCTGGTTTGTTAGATGATGACTCTGGTTTTCTGTTTGAGCCATTGGAAGGTGAAGAAATTGGCTTGGATCTGGATGCATTCAGTCTGAGTACAGATCCGTCTGACGAACTTGATGCGGATATGGATGAATTCTCCAGTACCATTGAAGCTAATTTTGATGATCTTGATGATTTGGAAGGTGGGGGAGGTCTTTCAAGTGTTGAGCTTGATCTGAACTCCGATAATACAGATGTTACACACCCGGACTTCAAGTTGGAATCATTTGATGGCTCGGATGATGATCTGGATATTTCAATGGATCTGGATGATTTGCTTAATGAACTGGATATGGATGATGAAAGCGGAGGTAAAGCCTGATCACCCTGTTTCAGTACAACATGGTTCAATTAAAACGGGTTAACTTGATGTTAGCCCGTTTTTTCTTTGTAACCCATAATTTCATCCTGTTATAGCGTGATGACATATTTTCGATTTATAACCGCTATGATCTGGATTGTGGCTGTTGCGATTAATCAGCTGTATGAGGTTTCTATTGCAAATATCGCAATAAGCATCTTTTTTTTACTGCATTGGAAAAAGAATGTTTGGAAACGTGTGCTGCAAGTGGGGAGTTGGCTCTTGCTTCCAATCGTTTTTTTGCATGCATGTTTAACACCCGGTGAAGTCGTGCTTTCATTGATGGATATTTCGATAACCGCAGAGGGTTTGTATGGAGGATTGTGGTTGAGTATTCATTTGATGGAGATGTTTTTAGCTGCCATGATATTCAGCGTGCTGCTATCAAAAAGCGATTTGCTTGAATGGGTTGAAAAGAATGACTATATCAAAATTCATTTGATCGTATATCTCATACTGGTGAAAAAAATGTCTGCGAGTATGCGCTTGTTATTAGTACAGTCATTTGCACAATGGAAAGCGGATGGCAAGAAGTACCTTCGTTTGGCAAGTGTTATTTTTGAATTATTTCTTGCCAGCACGACGCATGCTCGTAAGGCATCCGTAGATTTATGGATGAATTGGCAATGTGAAATCAGCTCGTTGAAATCTCATAATGAACTATTGCCAAGTTCAACGTATGGGTGGTTTGCGTTCATATCTGTTGCTGAGCTGGGGTGGTGTATTTATGTCTGAAATGATGCTTTTGGATTCAACACAGCGAATCGCTTTGGCGATAGAATATGATGGCTCAAGGTTTCACGGCTGGCAACGTCAACTCAATGCGGCATCTGTTCAACAATCAGTTGAAGATGCGTTGAGTAAGATTGAAGGACAATCGGTGAGTGTTTTTGCTGCTGGTCGAACAGATGCCGGTGTACATGCCAGGGCAATGCTGGCCCATGCGGATGTGTCATTAAATCGATGGACTCGTTCCAGGCGTGCTTATACTCAGGGATTGAATCAGTTGTTGCCTCCGGGTGTTGTTATTACGGGTGTGCAGAGCGTTAATCATGATTTTCATGCCCGCTTTGATTGCATTGCCCGTTGCTATCGATATCAGATATGGAGCAGGAATACACCGACAGTACTGGCAAGTTGGCGACATTGGTGGATCCCAAGAAAATTAGATGATATTGCTATGCAAGATGCCGCTGAACTTCTGCTTGGAGTGCATGACTTCTCGACATTTCGTTCTTCAGGGTGTCAGGCGAAATCCACTATTAAAACGATGGCAAAAGCATCTGTAATCAGGCAAGGCTATGAAATATTATTAGATTTTGAGGCGGATGCTTTTTTATATCACATGGTGCGATCAATGGTTGGCTGTCTGGTTCAGGTCGGATATGGCAGATGGTCAATCAATCAATTTAAGGATGCCCTGGAAAGTAAAGATAGGGCATATGCGGCAACGATGGCACCGCCTCAGGGTTTGTATTTTATGAATGCCAGATATGCAGCGTTATCTTCACAGCAATTAATCGGAAGCTGCGATTAACCTCGATAGCATTTGGCGTGTAATCAGTGCTGGCGGCTTTTATTTGCCGGGGTAGTGTTCGCGTTGCAAAATTCAGTAGTATTTCCGGAGACTTTTCATGTTATATGTTGCAGTTCGAGCCGCGCGAAGAGCCGGCGATATTATCGCCAGAGCTTTTGATGAGCGCGCCGACTTTAAAGTGGAAGAAAAGAAAGATCGTGATTTTGTAACTACAATTGACCGGAAAGCTGAACAGACGATTATTCGGGAAATTCAAAGGCATTATCCTCAACACGGTATCGTCGCAGAGGAATCTGAGCGGCTGAACCCTTCATCGGATATTCAATGGTATATAGATCCGCTGGATGGGACCACAAACTTTGTTCATGGCTACCCTCATTTTGCTGTTTCCATCGCTGCATGGAAAAATAATCGTCCTTTGCTGGCTGTAGTGCATGACCCTATTAAGAATGAAACATTTGAAGCACAGGCTGGGAATGGCGCTTTTTTAAATCGTCGCCGCTTGCGTGTGGCACAATCCGTGCATATTGGCCATGCTATATTCGCTTCCGGCCTTCCTCCTTATCGCAGGAAGGAAATGATTGATGTTTTCCAGAAACGTATGGATGCATGTATGCGTGAAGCCGAGGGTTATCGAAGAGGTGGGTCTGCTGCATTGGATTTGGCATATGTGGCAGCGGGGCGTCTGGATGCGTACTGGGAGGCAGGATTGTGCGCCTGGGACATTGCGGCGGGTGTGCTGCTGGTTCAGGAATCCGGAGGAATAATTACAGATATCGAAGGTCGTACTGTAGATGTTGAAAAGGGTGAAGTGTTGTGCGCCAATGCAAAGTTACATCGTGAGTTTGGACGTGTACTGAAAGGTTGTTAAATTTTTCCTTCGCGGTGTAGTAGAAGAAACATCGAAAAGCCGCCAAAACTGAGTAAAGGTAACCATGCTGCATAAGCAGGAGATAGCTGGTTACCATGTATCAAGAGGCTACTGGCATTGCCTAATACGTAAAAACTCATACCAAGAGTTAAAGCACCAATTAATCCCCAGGAGGTTGCAGCAATACGGCTGCCAAGGTTGAGGCATAATGCTATAGCCAGAATGACCATGACAAGGCATGTCAGCAAAGATGCGATTTTCCTGTGAAGCTCAAAAATATAACCACCGGCTTCTAAACCAGCTCGCTGTAAGCTGTCGGCATAGCTGAAAAGTTGTTCGAAATTCATATGTTTTGGGCTGGGAGGATCGGCTGTTTCCGGCCCGATATCCGAAGGGATGAATGCTGTGTCTGTATGGGTCAGTTGCATGCCTTCTTTTGTGTCCGGTTGACTTAAATAAACATCATACAACAACCAGGTATCGTTCTTATAGATGGCTTTGGCGGCATCCATACGTTTGCTCCACAGTCCCTGATTGTTAGTTTCTAAAACAATCATTGAAAACACACCACTTGTAAGTGGTTTGATGCGGTAAAATCTATTTTCATCCTTTAACCACTGCGTTCCCGTGACAACATCCTGTTTGTGGTGGATATGTGTTCGCTCGATGGAGTCTAATCTTGTGTTGGTAACAGGTGTTACAAATTCTCCAAGTATAAAGCTTAAAATACCTCCCAGAAAACCTATGAGTAGAGCCGGAAGCAGAATGCGTTTTAAGCCCAAGCCAGAAGCCTTTAAGGCGGCAGCTTCATGATGATGCGATATTTCTGAGATATAAATGCTGATGGCGACCAGCAGCATCACTGGCATAAGTTCAGTCACCATCATCGGGGTTTTGAGGAGAATGTATTCGACAATGAGTGATCCCGTCATGCCATGGCCCAGATAACGGGATTTGTCGAATACTTCGATAATGGCAAAAATGGCAATCAAAGCAGCCATGGTGGCAATTGTGCGATAAAGGCAACTGTAAAATATCCAGCGGAACAAAATAGGCATGTAGAAATCTTACAATAATTTTCAGGGAATCAAAGCGCAAAATAAATGATTGCCACGGAAAGCCATATTGTGCGGGTGTAATATGCGGATCTGAAAATTAAGAATTTTTCATATATTAACCCCAATGATCTCATTGATGCATTGAAGATTTATACTGTTACACTCGCCGCTTGTTTGATCCGGTGCTGGTGAAGAATATTGATGTGCCAGGAACAAGAGAGTTAGGAGAAGGTATGCCTTGGAGTCAGAATCAGAATAACAATAATAATAATCCATGGGGACGTGGTCCCGGTGGTAATGGAAATAACCCTCCACCGCCTGATTTGGATGAATTGATTAAACGTTTGCAGGAACGCTTCGGTGGTATGTTCGGTGGCGGTTCAGGTTCTGGAAATGGTGGAGCTCCAGCTCTTTCAAAATCCATGTTAAGCGCTGTGGTTGCTATTGCCCTGATTGTTTGGCTCGCCTCAGGTGTGTATATGGTTGCGGCTGATGAAGAAGCCGTGGTATTACAATTCGGGCATTATGAAGAAACCACAACGCCCGGATTGAACTGGCATCTACCATTTCCGATTGAGACAGTTGAAAAGGTTCCGGTTACAACGGTTCAGCGTTTGTCTGTCGGATTCAGGGATTTCAGTGATGGCAGAAAGAAGAGTATGCCGGAGGAGTCTTTGATGCTGACCAAGGATGAAAATATCGTCGAAATTTCGTTCATTGTTCAATATAGAATTCATTCCCCAAGGGATTTTCTCTTTAATATCGACAGTGATCATGCGGTGAAAACGGTGCGCGATGTCGCGGAGTCGGCAATTCGTGAAGTCATTGGCCGGACGATGATCGATGATGTGTTAACCGAAAAGAAAGCTGAAGTTGAAATTGAAACGCAACAATTGATTCAACAGATTCTGGACAGTTACCAGTCTGGTATTTCGATTACAACGGTAAAGCTTAGCGATGTTCAGCCTCCTGAGCGGGTGATCAACGAATTTAAGGATGTTGCTTCAGCCAGAGAAGATCGGGAGCGCACTAAGAATGAAGCACAAGCCTATGCCAACGATATTATCCCTAAAGCCCGTGGTGAGTCTAAAAAGATGGTTTTGGATGCCGAAGGTTATTCGAAGGAAGTGGTTGATCGCGCCAAAGGTGAAGCTGATCGATTTGATAATCTGCTAGCGGCATACCAAAAGGCACCGGAAGTGACGCGTAAGAGAATGTATCTGGATACCATGCAGGAAGTGCTTTCTAAAGCAGACAAAACCATTATTGATGGTTCTGTGGCCGATAAAGTGTTGCCATATTTACCTCTTGACCGTCGAATGAATAAAGTGGAGGTGAAATGATGAATGCCAAACAAACGTTAATTTCCCTGATTGTTGCTGGTGTAGTGATTCTGATAGGTATGAGTGCTTTTGTTGTCGATCAGCGCCAGCAGGCACTGGTTTTGCAGTTTGGTAATCCAATCCATGTTGAAAAAATGGCCGGTCTGCATTTTAAATTGCCATGGCAGAGTGTGGTGATGTTTGACTTGCGCTTGTTGGAAAGTGATGCGCCGCCAAATGAAGTGATCACCAAAGATAAAAAGAGCATCAATGTGGATAATTACACACGCTGGAAAATTATTGATCCACTGAAAGTATTTCAGGTGGCCCGCACACAGAACGGGGTAGCATCGCGCATGGAAGATGTGGTGCGAGGTAAGGTTCGCGAAGTTCTGGGTCAGCATACATTGCATGAAATTGTTTCCGGCGGAGAAGAGGCCAATCTGCGTATTGAGCTGATGCAGGCAATTCGTGATCGCGCTGATGCCAGTGTGAAGGACCTGGGTATTCAGGTTGTAGATGTTCGTATTAAACGTGCTGATCTGCCACAGGAAAACTCGAATGCTGTCTTTCAGCGTATGAAAGCTGAGCGTCAAAGAATTGCCAAGGAATATCGATCTGAAGGTGAAGAAGCGGCCAAGGAAATACGCGCGGAAGCCGAGAAAACAAGGAAATTTATTCTTGCAGAAGCCTATATGGATTCGCAAATCATTCGGGGTCGTGCTGATGCGCTAACAACAGCGATTTATGCTGCTGCACATCAGAAAGATGCTGAGTTTTATGGCTTTTTACATTCATTAGAGTCTTACAGGAATTCAATGGTTGAAGGTACGCAGATGGTGATTTCACCAGATTCAGAATTTTTCGACTATTTTGGCCAGTCTAAGAAGTAAGATTCAACGCATATGCAGGATTTATGGGCAGCTCTAGGCTTGGTCTTATTGCTCGAAGGCGTGTTTTATGCGCTGTTCCCGCTGCAAATGATTGAAATGATGCGTAAGCTGCCGGAGATACCGCCTCAAACATTGCGGGTGATGGGGTTAACAGCCGTGGCTATCGGGTGGTTGATTATTAAGCTGGTTCGTTAAGGAAGCGAACCGGTAAACGGCTAAGAATCGCTATGAACCGCTTGCTGGATGACATTTTCAATATGGTTGAGCTTGCTTTTTACACTGTATCTTAGTGCATAGTCGAAATCGCTGTATCGTGCCATCCAGTTCCTCACTTGATGAACTGGAATCTTTAATAGTGCACACTTTGATTTGGTGAAAACCGTAGCCACTTGCGGCTGGTTTGTCACAACAGGGATATCACCAATTTCATCACCTGCTACCAGTCTGGCGATGATGATACGTTGATTGTTAGGGTTTGCTCTGAGCACAAAGGCTTCGCAGCTCCCCGATATCAGGATGTACATAAATTTAGTGTCATTAGTCTGTTCGGTGAAAACGACCTGATCGACCTCAAAAATCTCCAGGTCAGCATTGTGTAATATGGTTTCACGGATCTTTTGAGGTAAAGTTTTAAAGATATGGTTAACAGCCAGAGCTGTAGCTGCAGATCGACGCAAGCTTGTTTGATGCATCGATCTTTTAAAATTGGCACAGCTGGAAAGGGTATCCTGTATCGTTGTTACGGAGACTTGTATCAGCCTGGTTGCTGTGGTTGTTCTAACTTCGGCAGCTGTTGGAATGTCATATAAAATAGAAGCTTCACCAAAAAATTGTCCTGGACCAATGGTTGCAACTTCATACACCTGCCCAGCATGACGCTTGGTAACCACTAAAAAACCGGCTAGTACAAAGTATAATGAAGTGTTTTTTATGCCTTCGGAAATGACGGCAACATTACTGATGGTCTCGATGACTTTGGCTGATTGATTTAATGATGAAAGCTCTTCGTCTTTCAGTAAGGCGAGTACCGGAAATGTTTTTGTATCGAGGACTTCGCTTGGGGGTGATTTTGCTTTCATGCAACGAGTTTGGCTTATGGTATAAAAAAGATCAAGCGGTTTTAAGTTAACTCGCTGTTATTGAAGACCTAATAGCTAATTATTGGTGATTTTCATTAACGGATCATGACTGTTTCGTAGCGTTGCACGTGTTTAAACAGATCTAAAATATCAGCATTTTTCATTCGAATACATCCATGAGAAGCTGGCTTTCCGATGCTTTCTTCATCATGAGTGCCGTGAATATAAATGTATCGCGATTTTGTATCTACACGGCCCCGGCGATTTATTTCGGTTTGCATACCTTCCAGCCAAAGTATGCGTGAAAGTATCCAGTCTTTGTCAGTCGAGTGATGTGACGGGTTATAAATACCACAAGCTTTGCGCCCGCGAAAAATTGTGAAGGCTGGCATGTCGTTACCAATACACTTGAATATGCGATGTTTACCGACAGGTGTTTTAAAGCTATCGCGGATATTGCCGCTGCCCAGTAAGGCTGTAGAGACAGGATACATGTACCAGACGCCGGAATGGCGACGGTGATAAAGTCGTTGCTGCTTGATGGATACAATGATCATGGGGCAAGTATAGAAGGCTTGAAAATATCTGTCTCTTCTTGTGCGAAATAATATCTTGCCTACAATATCGGAAATTTTTTTAACGGAGCCAATATGGATATCGATAAAATCCCACCCGGGAACAATCCACCTGAAGATATTAATGTGATCATCGAAGTGCCACAGCATGCTGATCCGGTGAAGTACGAATTGGATAAGGATTCTCGCGCATTTTTTGTGGATCGCTTTATGCATACCGCCATGCATTATCCAAGCAACTATGGGTTTGTTCCCAATACGCTTTCAGAAGATGGTGATCCTGTAGATGCGTTGGTGGTATCAACGTTTTCTTTGATTACGGGCTGTGTGATTAATGCCCGTCCTGTTGGTGTTCTTTTTATGGAAGATGAAAAAGGTATGGATGCGAAAGTTCTTGCTGTGCCTGTTTCCAAGTTAAAGCCGGTTTATGATCATGTGCAGGGGCCGGAAGATATGCCACGTTTCCTGCTGGATCAGATTCAACATTTTTTCACCCATTATAAAGATCTTGAGTCAGGTAAATGGGTTAAAGTTATTGGTTGGGGCGATGCTGCTGCCGCTAAGAAAGAGGTTTTGGAGTCTATCGCACGCTATAAAGCAGAGGGTAATGGTTAACCGATATTCTTGATAGAATGGTTTTGAATGGATGGCGGCCCAATGGGCCGCTATTTTTTTATCCAAAATAACATTCAAAGGATAAAAGTTGAAAATATCTGATAATTTCGCAACGATAGGCATGTGACATATTGCTGATGTTTGACGAGGTTATGTTTAACAGGGAGGGAATATGGTACTGACCTGGATACCAGCTCTATTGGGAATAGTCGGATTGTTTGCAGCTTTTATGCTTTACCGGATTGTGTTGCGTTATCCGGCAGGGTCAGGGAAAGTGGCCGAAATTGGCGAGGCTATTCATCTCGGTGCTATGGTGTTTTTAAAGCGGGAATATTCCATTCTTGCTGTGTTTATCGTGATTGTCGCTGTTCTTCTTTCTCTCAGTCTTGGCTTGAGTACCACTTTTGCTTTTTTGGTCGGAGCATTAAGCTCAGCTCTGGCTGGGTATTTCGGCATGTTTTCAGCGACACGTGCCAATGTTCGTACTGCCATGGCTGCAAACAATCACGGTCAGTCCGAGGCCTTAACGGTAGCCTTTTACGGCGGTTCCATTATGGGGCTGACGGTTGCTTCACTTGGCTTGTTTGGGCTTGGTACTTTGTATCTGATGTTTGGTGGAGATCCGGAAACAGCGCACGCTATCCACGGCTTTGGTATGGGCGCTTCTTCTGTGGCTTTATTTTCCCGTGTCGGTGGCGGAATTTTCACTAAAAGTGCCGATGTAGGGGCTGATCTGGTTGGCAAGGTTGAGGCCGGAATTCCTGAGGATGATCCACGTAACCCGGGAGTTATTGCCGATAATGTGGGCGATAACGTTGGAGATGTGGCTGGCATGGGTTCAGATATTTTTGAATCCTATTGTGGCGCGATTATTGCCACGATTGCGATGGCTTCAACAATGTCCTGGGATGTCTATCAGCAGCTTGGTACGCAGCAATCATTAATGTTTTTGCCATTAGGGCTGGCTTCAGTCGGGCTGCTTTGCTCTATGCTTGGTATTGTTCTGGTACGTATGTTTGCTCATCGGGACCCGCATCTGGCTTTACGAATTGGAACAATTGGTGCATCCGTGTTTTTCATGTTTGCGGCATGGGTCGTTATAGCGATGGCAGATATCTCTATTGGCGTTTGGGGAGCAGTGCTGTCCGGCGCAGTGGGAGGTATCATCATCGGTGTTGTCACTGAGTATTATACCGGTGGCAAACCGGTCAGGGACATTGCTCAATGCGGAGAAACCGGAGCGGCGACAGTGATGATCGCCGGACTCGCCATTGGCATGCAATCAGTTGTAGTGCCGGTGTTGACTATTTGTACAATTATCTTTGCCTCTACCCAGATGAGCGGCCTCTATGGTGTTGGTATTGCCGCTGTTGGCATGCTGGCTACAGTGGGTATGACGATGGCTATAGATGCCTATGGACCGGTGGCTGACAATGCCGGTGGTATTGCCGAAATGGCAGGTATGAACAAAGAAACACGTCAAATCACAGATTCACTGGATGAATTAGGAAATACGACAGCTGCTATCGGCAAAGGGTTCGCTATTGGTGCTGCGGCTCTGGCTGCATTAGCGATTATTACGGCCTATGTACAAACGGTTTCATTACATGTGCATGATTTTTCTTTGCTGTTGAATAAACCAACAGTTCTGATCGGGCTATTTATCGGCGGTATTTTTCCTTTTCTGGTTGCTTCCTTAACAATGACAGCCGTCGGTGATGCCGCATTTGAAATGATCAAGGAAATCCGTCGGCAATTCCGTGAAATTCCGGGCTTGATGGAAGGAACGGGGCAACCTGATCATGCGACATGTATCAGTATTGCGACCAACGCGGCATTGAAAAAAATGGTGTTGCCCGGTGTGTTGGCAGTTGCAGCCCCCGTAATGGTCGGCTTCGGTCTGGGACCTGAAGCTCTTGGCGGCATGCTGGGCGGGGCACTGGTTTGTTGTGTATTGCTTGCTTTGACCATGTCCAATGCCGGTGGTGCGTGGGATAATGCCAAGAAGCATGTCGAAAAGGGTAACTTTGGTGGCAAAGGCTCTGATGTTCACAAAGCTGTAGTTGTTGGCGATACAGTGGGTGATCCGTTCAAAGATACTGCCGGACCCTCCATGAATATTCTCATCAATGTGATGGCGATAGTATCATTGGTAATAGCCCCATTGCTTTGACCCGGATAGTTCAAGCATCAGTGCATTGTTTTCAGAAGCTTGCATGACTACTATCACCAGCCTTGATGGCAGATTCCGGGAGAAATACTCTAGCCTGCTGATTTTTTAATGATGTGGGGGGGCAGTTAATGCCATCAGATACGGCTGATGTTCTTGATATTATGATGAATGTGAATGCCTCTGAAGTTATAAAAAGGTGGATTCACAGACATTATTTTTGCTTGGCGATGACTTTTTTTATTGCGATTCCTGCTGATGCATTTGAACTCAAACTGGATGAACAGATCCCTGCCTCTGCTGAACGTATCACGCCTGCCATTCATGAGCCTGAATCGATCAGTCCTGAAATTATCCTGAAACAAACCCAGCAACTGGCGAGTGAAAGTCCTCCGGCATTGCTTGAGTCTGCTCAGCAGACTGTTACGCAAGTGAATATCAAAGCGCAGAATGGAAATAATGCTCAGAAGGCGCAAACCACTGACTTCGAAGTTGATCAGTTGTCATGGCTGAATTCCGGGTCTGATATTGCATTGTCGGGACAAAAAGATGCCTGGCTTATTTTTCTGCTGCCGATTGCATTACTGGCAATGGGAATTGGCTGGTGGTTGGGTGGCCGGCCGGCTAAGCGACCGGGCAGTGTTTCTATACTTTCAAGGAAAAGAAGAACGCATCAGAAAATAAAGCATGAAGTTCAACCTCAGGAGCTTGCAACGCTGCCTCAGAAGACTGAAATTCGCTTTACACCACCCCCAATGACAATCAGCGAACCAAAAATCAATCGGGTTGTTGACCCGATGTCTTCGAGAAAATTAAATGAAGATGTGTTAAATCGCGCCTACGACCTGCATCGGGAAGGACGATACGACAGGGTGCAAAGCATCTTCACCAAAGCTTTTCAGCATCATCCTTATGAACTGAATGTTTACGTTGTCGCGCTGTCGATTTTGCTTGAATCAGAAGAAAATGTGCCTGAATATTTTTGGAAAATGGTTCAGGGTCACTTGCAACGCTTGAAAGAAAGTAGTTATAAAGAGGTCTGGTTAGAGGTTTCCGAGTATGGAAAAAAAATGACGCCAACGTTGTTTGACTGGGCCTGACATGGGAGTTTTTTGAATTCCATTAGCCCTGAATCGAGACAGAGCTTATCTGTCGCTGTTGAGAGTTTCCTGAGGCGTAATTTCGAGATGCATCAGCGTTTGGCTGGCGTGAGCCAGTTGTTTGCGGCGAAAAAGCAGGTGTAGATGACTGCCGCCGAGTTGATGCCATTGATGCGCCGCACGAAGGCCGGATAGCAGCAAAGCACGTACTTTCTGCGTGTGATGGGCCTGGCTCAGGAAATCTGTTTTACCACGCACTATAATTCTCGGCTGCATGGTGCTGATGCTTTCTCCGTAGGCATGGGCGATGGACGAAATGATATTCTCATGTGTTGCACTGCCAAAATAATCCACCTGTCGGTGAATGCGATTCATGTGTGCAGCAAGAATAGCCAGAGTTTCCGGTTGTTTGGAAAGCTTTTTGTCCAGAGCCATCAAACCGGCCGCATAGCTTAGCATTGGCTTGGCTTGTTGGGTTTTATGACCGCCAAGAATCTGGTGGGTGACATGTAAGCCGGTTTTTAATGCGTTGATATTCCCATACATGGAAAGAATGCCTTTAGGCTCTGCAAAAATACTATTGATGCAAACCTGGAAATCTTCCGCATCACACATGCCTTTGCGGGCAATGTGATCGACAAGGCGGACAGCCTGCATGACACCGGCCAGCGCAAGTACGCGTTGTTCGTGTTGAGACAAAGGATGATTTAAGTGAGACTCCAGCATGATGCTGGCATTGTGGCAATTTCGTTTTGCCTGTACAACTGTCAGAAGTAATTAAATGTATTCAATGGGGGGATAGAAAGTGACTGACTCAGTATTTTCGCAGATCCATCACTGCTATCTGATCAAGGATGCGGCAGAAAAAGCGCTAGCGACGCATGCCATGGTGGCTTCAGTTCGGCAGCGTGAATTTGATACCGCCGACTGGTTGCAAGCGCCATCGGTGCATGAGCCCGGCAGGCCGGACAAGCCTGAGTTGGTGAATCCGGGTTCGGTATCCAAGCGAAAGCTGGGTAGCCCGGAAGGGCGGGCAGTTTTGATGCATGCCATTGCGCATATTGAATTTAATGCCATAAATCTGGCGCTGGATGCGGCGCAACGTTTTCCTGATATGCCCAGGCAGTTCTACCTGGACTGGCTTCAGGTGGCTGATGAAGAAGCTCTGCATTTCACCATGATTCGTCGGCATTTACAGTCGTTGGGCTATGATTATGGCGATTTTACGGCGCACAGTGGTTTGTGGGAAATGGCCGAAAATACGGCCGACGATGTGATGGTGCGCATGGCACTGGTTCCGCGTGTGCTGGAGGCAAGAGGTCTGGATGTGACGCCCGGTATTCAGCAGCGTCTGGCCAAGGTGGGAGATCAGCAGGCTGTCGGGATGCTGGATGTTATTTTTCGTGATGAGGTGGGCCATGTGGCCATCGGTTCACGCTGGTTTAAGTATTGTTGTGATCAGCGGGGGCTCGATGCGGAGCCGACCTTTTTTGCGCTGGTGGATAAATATTATACCGGCAACCTGCACGGCCCATTCAATCTTGATGCGCGTGTGCAGGCAGGTTTTAGTGATAACGAAATCGCTCTGCTGACCAAGGATTTATAGCCCGGATTACCTGTAAATTCTACTGTGATTTTGCTTGCCGGTTCATTTGCCGGTGCAGTGATGGCAGCACTTTTTTTATTCTCTTTATCTGGTCCTTTATCCGAACCTTTACCTGAAAATTGCCATGTGCAAGCAAAGCGCTTATCGTTGTTGGGGGGCAGGAGAATGATTTCAAACAACAGCTATAATCTGACTTTTCTACTTGCGGCAATTGCCGTAGTGGAGATTCCAATCGTGTCTCCTGAATTGCAATAACAAGAGGGAGTTCATCCATATGCTGATACGCGATATCATGATAGATCAGCCGATTACCGTGGCGCCTGAGTTGCCGATATCCGACGTGGTGCGGATTATGATCGATAAAAGAATCGGTTTTATGGTTGTTGAAGAAGATGGTAAAGCTTGTGGTGTGCTGACGGAAGGTGATCTGGTTGGTTTAGCCGCACAGGGCATTGATATTCGCGCCACACCGGTTCGCCAATTCAAGCATTCACCGGTATTTGGTGTGCAGGCTGATGCCAATGTTTTTTATGCCTATGATAAGCTGGTGCAGCAAAAGATGCGTCATCTGGTGGTTGAAAATGAGGTCGGGGAAATTGTCGGCGTGGTTACTATGTCGAGCTTTATTGCCAATCTGGGGGTGGAGCATTTTTCTGAACTGCAAAGGGTTTCCGATATTCTGCATCATGTTGAGGTGACTGTTGCTACCGATACCCTCGTCATTGAAGCCATTCAGAGGATGCATGAATGCAAGCATGCAATGATCGTCATAGATCAGGGTAAAGCTGTTGGGATTTTGACTTCGCGAGCAGTCGTTCGATTATGCGGACGCCCATTCAATGAATGGAAATCATTAACAGTTCAGGATGTGATGAAGCCACCTGTTTGTATTTATCGTAAAGCTTTTGTTCCTGAAGCCTCTGCATTAATGAAAGAGCATCGCACCCGTCATCTGATTGTGGTTGGAGACCGCGAAGAATTTATTGATTTAGTCACCATCAGTGATGTTGCCCATAGTATGGAAGGACGTTATGTCGAATTTATGCGTTCGGTGATGCAAGATATGGGACAAGACCTTCTGACCGCCGGGAGTCGGAACCGTGCACTTTTTGAAAGAAATCCCAATGCCGTTTTTTCGCTCGACTCCAAAGGCATCATCACGCACGTGAATCCGGCGGCTATTTTATTGACCGGTTTTGGTAGTGAATATCTCGAAAATAAAGCGATTACAGAGTTTTACGATCAGGAATGTCTTGATCATGGGATTGCGGCTTTTGAGTCTGCAAAAAATGGTGATGCCAAAAGCATGTATCTGCGCATGCTGGTGACGGATGCTCGAACGATTCACATTTTCATGAGTTTTGTGCCTGTTCAGGTGGAAGGAATTATCACCGGCGTTTATGCTGTTTCATTCGACATGACCGAACGTGTGATGGCTGAATTGCGTTTATACAGGCTGTCAGAGGCGCTGCAACAGGCTGGTGAGCCTATTGCTATTACCGATGCGTATGGGGTGATCGAGTTTGCTAATTTGAAAATGCATCAGCTTTTTGCGTATGAAGAAGGTTGCCTGATAGGAACGAACCTGGAGACACTTGAGCATCGCATCGATGGCCGTAGTCAGTATAAAGAGAATGTCTGGGCTTCGGTGAAAGATGGTGTTCCATATAAGGGTGAGTTTTTCCATCAGTCAAAGACGGGGAAAATGCTTGATTTACGCTTGTCCTGTGCCCCGGTGCATGTTCCCGGAGCAGGAAGAGTCGATTACTTTGTGAATATTTATGAAGACATGAGTTTTCGTCGGGAGATGGAACAAATTGCTTTGCAATCACTGAAAATGGAAACAATAGGGACACTTGCCGGTGGTATTGCACATGATTTTAATAATTATTTAGGGGCTGTTACGGGCTCTGTTTATTTGCTTAAACGTGAACTGCAACATATGCCGGAGGCCTTTGAGCGTTTGAATAAGCTTGAACAAATTACCGATAGGGCAGCTTCACTGATAGCGCAGTTAATGACCTTTTCGCGCAATGAAAAACTGATCAATAAGCTTCTGCCTTATTCAGAGTTGATTGAAGAAACCAAAGAATTAAGTCAGTTGCTCATACCTAGGAATGTTGCCCTACATTGGCAGATAGCCAAACATATTTATATCAATGGTAACGCCAGCCAGCTGCAGCAGATCTTGTTAAATATGCTGAAAAATTCCAGTGATGCGATTAAAGATATTGAAAATCCCATGATTTCTGTCTCATTGTCGACAATAGAAGTAGGTGAAAAACTATCGAAGCGAAGTGGCCTGAGATTGGGTGAACGATTTGCCATGTTAACCGTGGAAGATAATGGTTGCGGCATAGAAGAGGGAAATAAAGAATCCATTTTTGATCCGTTTTTCACCACCAAAGAGATAGGTAAAGGGACAGGTATGGGTCTGGCAATGGCCTATGGCGCTGTACAATCGCATCTTGGCTGGATTGAACTGACTTCAAATAAGGGCGAAGGGACAGAGTTCCGACTTTATTTCCCCATGGTAAGCCATGAGGCATCAGGGCATCCTCCGCTTATTCAGGAAAACTCAGTAACCATTTTACTGGTTGATGATGAACCGATGATGCTGGATATTGGCTCTGAAATTTTAGCCGCACTCGGTTATCAGGTGGTGACGTGTGATAACGGAGAAGATGCGGTTAATTTATTCTGCAAGCACCCTGATCATTTCGCTATGGCTATTCTGGATGTCATGATGCCACGTCAGAATGGTGTAGAGACAGCATTAGCTTTGCGGAAAATATGTGCGGATTTCCCCATATTGTTCGCCACGGGATACGATGCTGATGCGGTTCCACAAAGCTTGTTATCCCGATCGAAAACCAGTTTAATTTCCAAGCCGTGGAAAATCGAAACGCTGGAATCCTTTATGCAGGCTTTGTTGGCTGATCAATAGTTCTGTGCTTTTCTTGTAAACTTGTTGCAGTGGGCTGTAAGGCGAGCGATGCAAGTTGTTCGGTTTTTACGAATTGTTCGATTGTTGATGACGATGACATGGTTAGCAGCTGTACCCGGGCGATTTTGAAAACACTGAATTACAAGGTGTTTGAAGCCGCAAATGGCATAGAAACTATGGCTTGCTTTGTGAGGGAAAAGGGCATCATTACACTGATCATTATGGATGTGGTGATGCCACGGCTCGGTGGCGTGAAAGCTACGTATAAAACCCGGAAAGTTGAGCCGGATGCTAAAGTTGTTTTCTCCACCGGCTATGACAAAGGCGAAGCGCAGAAGGGTGAGGTACTGGGTGCAAATATTGTTCTTTCCAAACCATTCAATGTTTCAGATCTGAGTCGGGTGGTTTGCGATTAATTGAAGGGCTGATGATGCGGCCAGCCAGTCTCTACCTTCAATCACGGATTTCATTGCACCAGTGCTTTAGAAATATCTGCTTATCCAGTCATAAAGCACTTCGCTGGTTACATCGTAAAGGGCGATTTGACGGAAAAGTTTGTCCGGATCCTGATTGCGAAAACCGAACTGATAGCTGACGATGTTCGGTTCCTCATCGTGCACGACCAGTAGAATTCGTTTGCCCGTCTTCATGCAGTCGATGGTCATCGCATCGGCCGGAATGCCGATCTCGCGCATCTTGTGGCTTACCGAGACCACCGGATCAATATATTTAAAGTCCTGCTGAATGCGCGTGTGAGCGATGGTTACAAGACCGGATATTCTTGATAATGCAGCGTTTTTCAAAGCAATAGCTCCTTTTTTTGATGTCTGTTGGGTTGACCGGCTATTGTGCCGTAAATTAGCACTCGTATGCAGGGTTGTTCAAAGGTTTCAAAGCATTGGCTGCATCTGCCTATAGTTTGTTGGTGTATAATCGCTGCGCCTTGCCATCGGGAATAGGCTTGTTGTTTTTTGTTCGGGCAGGCATTTTCTGCTTACCTCAGCGCAATAGCGCAGCTCAACAAGATGCACATGCTAAGGGTGACAGACGCTAAAGCAGGGAGAATAAATCATGCAGGTGATTCAGTCGGAACGCGATCGGTTGATTGTGCGCAGCGAGATGGCATTGGCGCTGGTGTTTTTTACAGCGTCTTTGCTGACGGGGGTGGCGGCCATGTATCTGTTCTTCAGTCGTAGTGGGGCGGAGGATGGTTATATCCCTGCGGCGCTGGCTGCTTTGGTGTTGCTGGCGATTACCGCAGTGTTGTTTGAGCGGGGTGAGTTTATTTTTGACCGCAAGGCGCGACGTGTACGCTGGCAAATGACCACATTGATTTCACGACGCAACGGCGAGGTTCCGTTTGATGAGATTCGCAGCATCGCCGTGCAGGAGTTGCGTGATACCGATGGCGGCCGGACTATGCGACTGGCGATAATCAGCGCAGCAGCAGAGGTGCCCCTGTCGCGCAGTTATAGTGGCTGTGAGGATCACATTGAGACACTGGCTGTGTTGCTGAATCAATGGGTGAGCGGCAAGGAATCCGATGTGGTCAAAGAGGGTATCCGCTCGGCGATGCAAGGCGGGCGGATCATAGAGGCGGTGAGTTCGTTGCGGGCAACTTATGGATTGTCGATCTTCGGTGCGAAGCGGGTGATTGCTCACCCCGTGTTGCTTGAAGCATTACCTTCGGCAACACAGGCGCGTGACGGCATTATCAGCGGCGGTGAAAATGCACAGTTGCTGGCAATTCTGGCGCTGATTTCATTGCTCACCGGGCCATTGCTGCTGGGCTTTGGTGTGTACTACAGCTATCTGGGGGAGAGCAGTAAGCAATGGCCGCAGCTTGCGGCAGAGGTGCTTGTTTCGGGACTGGACCACCACACGGGCGACGATGAGCGCCGTTTCCGCCTGGAATACTGTTATCAGGTGTCCGGCGAGAAATTTTGTGCCAGAACGCTCTATATCAAGCCGATGGCGGGGGACGATCCCTCCTACCCGCTGCTACACTATCCGTTCTATGTGCTGGATCGAGAGCGCATCCAAATGGGCGATTATCAAGCCGGTAAACAGATCACTATCCATTTCGATCCGGCCGACCCGCAAGCTGCGGTGGTGATCACCGGTGTGAGCGGTGCCAGTCTCGCCATGCTGGCGGTGGGTGGCGTGTTGACGCTGATCTACCTTTTCCTTGCCCGTCGTGATTTACGCAGCCGGCAGCAACCTTAGGTTCAGTCGGCGATTCAGCTCACCAAATGAGGCGGAACTGATGAATAACGTTAATTTTATTCATCCTTTCGATGATGGTAATGCTCGACTGGGTCGTGCGCTGAGCGAAAAATCGCTGGCGCAGTCACTCGCCTAAGCCTGGCTTGTTTGTCTTATTTCGCGCTGCAGTTTGAAAATAAATCATGAAAGTTCCTGTTTTTCTTCCGTGTATCATCAACATTGATGATTACAGCAAACTTTAGAAAGTTCATCTTTACCGCCGTGCTTAAGCAGCAGGTGATGCACTAAAGGGGAGGGGTGATGAGCAAGGGAATGATTTTATCAAACACGCATAATTTACAGCTATTGAAAGCAACAGATCGGGTGATGTCATGTTGAAGAGCGAGGGGGATATCGTCTTCGAAGAGACAGCCAGAAAGGCTGAACAGCTGGCAAAGGCCAATGCGGGCAGCTATAAGGTTCGACTTTTCCTCTTTGCTATTCTTGGTTACATGGTGATTTTTGGCATCCTTGCCTCTTTGTTCGGTCTCGTTGGTGGCCTTGGCTGGTTGGCTTTTTCCAGTAGTTCATTGCTCATTATGCTGTTACTGAAAAAGAAGCTGATTTTATTGATAGCGCCAACCATATGGGTATTGCTAAAGGCACTATGGGTTCGCTTCGAGCAGCCTCAGGGATACGAATTGAAACGCCAGCAGGCTCCCTTGTTGTTCAATGAACTGGATGAACTGCAGCTACGCTTGAATGCACCAAAGATTCACCGTGTGCTGCTTGAGCCTGAATTTAACGCCTCAATTTCGCAAACACCCCGGCTCGGTATCTTCGGCTGGCAACGTAATACGCTGACTTTGGGGCTTGAGCTTTTGTTGGTGCTTTCACCGGAACAGGCAAGGGCGGTGATTGCGCATGAGTTTGGGCATCTGTCCGGCAATCATTCCCGCTTCAGTGGTTGGATCTATCGGGTGCGTGTCACCTGGGGAACTCTCATGGAGGCATTTCATCAGCAGCAATCCTGGGGTGCCGGGTTGATGTGCCGTTTCTTCGATTGGTATGCGCCACGATTTGCCGCCTACTCGTTCGCTTTGGCGCGCTCAAACGAATACGAGGCCGATGCTATTTCCGCGCAACTGACTTCACCGGAGAGTACGAAAAAGGCGCTGGTGAATAGCTATGTCACCAGTTCTTACATCAATAATCATTACTGGGGTCACTTCTTTGAGCAGGCCGATACCCTGCCGGAACCGCCGCATGGACCGTGGCAGGGATTGCACGGTTTTCTCTCTGAGCATGAAATGGCTGCGGCGAAACTGGAGGAGATGTTACATCACGAACTGCAGGTGGAGACGGCTTATCACAACACGCATCCGGCATTGGCAGATCGTGTGCGAGCGCTAACGGGCGGTGCCGATAGTGAGCTTGAAGCAAAGCCGCTGAGTTCAGTTCAGGAGACAGCGGCATACAGCTGGTTCGGCGGTGAATACGAAACTATTATCCAGCAGTTTGATCATCAGTGGATGGAGAATATCGGCAGCCAGTGGCGGGAGCGGTTCGATTATGTGAAGCAGAGCCGGGAGAAGATGGCCGGGTTCCATGCGAAGCCGGTGAGTGATCTAAGCGATGAAGAGCTCTGGCAGCTTGCCCGATTCACAGAAGAGTTCGAAGGTGGTGTGGCATCATTAACTTACTACGATGCTTTTCAACAGCGTCATCCGGACGATGCCGATGCGGGCCTGATCGTAGGTCGAATTCTCTACGATAAAAATGATGAAGCACTGCTGACGCAGATGAAAAAGGCGCTGGCGCATCCGGCCCATGTGATCGAGGCATGTGAATATGCTTATTATTTCCTTACCCGCAACGAACGGCATGAAGAGGCCAACTGGTGGAAACAGAGGGCCGAAGAGCAGGTGCGTATCGACGCGGCGAGTGAGGCGGAACGAAGCGAACTCATGCCAAAAGATCCGATGAAGCGGGCGGATATTCCGATTGAGATGCGTCAGGCCATCATCGATGCACTGGCGGCACACCCGAAGGTGAAATCAGCCTGGATGGCCGAGAAGGTGATGCAGCATTATCCTGAGTTTCCGGCAGTTGCCATCGTCGTCAAACTCGGTGGATTTATAATCAACGAGGATAAGGTGGTAAGCGAACTGCTCGACGAGCTCGAAATCGACGGCACGATTTTTATCGTTCCCAAAAAGAGGGAGTATAAGAAGCTTACGAAGGCGATCATCAAGGTCGGAGTACGAATTGTCTGAGGTTCAGGCTCTTTTGTTGTCGCAAGATGTGATCTCGCGTCAGTAAATTGCCATGCTGCGTGAAAGCGCCTATCGTTGTAATATGTATTCTTTGGGGGCGAGGGGATGATTTTAAATAACAGTACTAACCTTAAAATTCAGACTTCGGTCAAGCTTAGGAGGTGGGGGAAGTATCACTTTTCCAGAATTCCAGAAAAATTGGCCGATATCTTCGGTAACGATACGATGACAATGGTCGAGGTGATGGTGTGAGGCTGATATTGCCTGAGATTCGACATGATCAGGCGGGGTTTCAGGCATTAGTGGGCTTGGCAGAAAAAACCGAAAACACCTATTTTGAAGATATCGATATCGACATGAGCACGGTTTCGTGGTTCGATGCCGATATGTGCTCGGCATTCGGTGCACTCCTGTACCGCATGGGTGAGAACGTGAATACGGTTAGATTACTTAATACTCGTCCCGGTGTTGACAACATTCTCTCGAAAAACGGATTCCTCAGTCACTATGGCCGTGAAAAGATACCTGATCGCTGGGGAACAACGATTCCCTACCAAAGGTTCGATGCGAAGGACGACCGTTACTTTGCCGATTATATTGAAAATGAGTTGATTCACAGGGATGAGATTCCAACCATGTCTTCAGGACTGCTTAAAAAATTTCGCGAAAGTATTTTTGAGATTTTTAGCAATGCAGTACTGCATTCACGTTCTGAATTGGGAATTTTTAGTTGTGGGCAGTTTTTTCCGGCTCGGCACTGCCTTGATTTCTCTGTGGCTGATTTAGGTATCGGCATGCGGGCAAATATTAAAGAGAATGCGGGACTTGACCTTTCGGCCGAGGATGCGATTTGCTGGTCGACTGAAGGGCGCAATACAACCAAACGAGGCCCCGTACCGGGTGGGCTGGGGCTTAAATTACTTGGAGAGTTCATTGATTTAAACGGAGGGTGCATTCAGATTGTGTCGGATGCTGGTTATTGGCGGAGAGAAAATAAGATAACTACCACCGGCCTACTTATCCATTCCTTTCCAGGCACCGTCGTAACCATTGAAATAAATACGGCTGATACGAATACATATATGCTGACTACCGAGGCTAGCGCTACGGACATATTTTGAGGTGATAAAAAGTGGAAAAAGCGATGACGATATCTATATTCGAGATAGTGGGAAGTCCTTTGTGTGTTGCCTCCGGCGATGGGCAGAAGGTGTATGAACGCCTCTCAGTTGCACTTAAAGATAGTCGGCGCGTGTCTCTCTCATTTTACAATATTTCGACGTTAACATCTGCATTTCTGAATTCAGCCGTTGGTCAGTTGTATGGCGAATTCAGTGAAGTGCAAATCCGCGCCTTATTAAATGTGCAGGACATGCAGCCGGATGATCTGGCTCTGTTAAAGCGGGTGGTTGAAACAGCAAAGCAATACTTCAGAGACCCTCAGAAATTTGATCAGGCTGTTCGAGAGTCATTGGGAGATGAAAACGATGAAGCATAACCCTGTGGCAGTAACTGATTATAGCTTCGAGGCTGAAGATGAGTTGTTTTTGGATACCAATATCTGGCTGCTTGTCTATGGACCGCAAAAACCGGGAGACCGGAGAGTGGCAATCTACTCTCAAGCGCTCGCAAACATTCTCGCCGCAAAAAGCCGTATTTATATTGATGTGCTGATTGTTTCCGAATTCATTAACACCTATGCCCGTCTGAAATGGAATGTAATGGGCAAGCCGCACGGTGATTTCAAACTATTTCGAAATAGCGCCGATTTTAAGCCGATTTCCCGCGATATTGCTGCCGATGTCAAACAAGTGTTGAATCATTGCTCGCGTGTGGAAAATGGCTTTGAGACGTTAGATATAGATGCTTTAATTGCCGAATATGCAGCTGGAGATGCTGATTTCAATGACCAGGTTATCACTGCTTTGTGTCATAGGAAGGGCTTGAAGTTGATTACAGATGATGGTGATTTTCATGGGCAGGGCATTCCAGTAGTCACGGCGAACAGACGGTTATTGGCGTAAACTGCGAGTTGTACGAATTGTCTGAGGTTCAGGCTCTTTTATGGCTTTAATATGATGCCTTGTATCAGCAACTGTTAGCAAATTACCATGCGACGCGAATACGCCTATTGTTGTTTTAATGTTCTTTGGGAGGTGACAGATATGCCTGTCATGATGGAAGGAGGGAGTATGAGAAAATCCGCGAACTTAGACACAATCTATAAGATGCCACTCATGATCGAATGAAAGAAGCGATGGCACTCATATATGATTGTCATACGTGTCCTTTTACCATGGTTCCGGTTGAATAGCGTCATGCTCCGCGTTCTCCTAGCCACAGTAATCTTCACCTTAATAAGCGGATGCGGCGTCACTTCCTGGCACTCCACCTTTAACAAAGATCTGGCCCTGTTGGATAACGATTTAAAAGTCATTACCCTCACCGAAGGCGGAACAACCTCTTATGAGATGGTCACCCCCGCGATCACGGGCAGACACCCCTCAGGAGAAAGGAATACCACACTCACTACCGGAACCCATCTGCTTGAGTGCTCCCTGTCACTACACGATGAGAAGGTGCAATGTGCTTCACCGGCAAAACTATCCAAACTCAAGGGCGGCGACAGCTTCTATGAATCAGTTCGCTCCGGTGTCTTTGTAAGTAGAAACTTCGATAGTTTCAAAAAGTTTTCCGATGGTAAGTTTGTAGGATTCTGGGACAAGGGACATTACTGGTTAACCACAGACCGTCACCATTTATTCTACAACTACCAGATATATAACGCCGATTCCATGCAGGCCGTTAAACAAATCAATCAATCAGAGTTCTTGAAGTTTAAAGAATATACGGCAAGACAATTCAGATACGATGGCAGATTGCTGCTCAGCAATGATATCAAGCACTTTGCCTTACTGGGATATGATCCAAGAATGAACGTAGATCCTGCCGGCCCAATTGGATATATCTACCACATCGAATCAGGCAAGATCACGGAGATCCCACGTCCAAAGAAATTGCCGGATGGTCTTACGCTTATTTATGCTGCCGAATATCAAGGGAGTTACTATTATTTGCTTGAACCTGTTCCAGGTGAACACACAGGTATGGGGTATTACATCTACTCCTATCCGGATGATAAGCTGATCGCATTACCGAAGACGAATATTTCAACTCGCAAAGTCTGGGATATTGCAAATGGAAGATTGTTTTCCACAAGAATCAGCGTGCACCGCCCGGACATTGCCGAGGTATCTGTCATCGACTACAAAAAGAATATCAGCTACGAATTTATCATGGACAGCACTGCCCAATCACCAAAATGAATATATCCTATCAATAGGGTCGATTGATCCCGGGATTTTGAATCGAAGCCATCCTGATGAATTTTCATAATCTTTGCGTCTTTGTGGTTAACCCTTTTTAGCTTTTTCAAGGTCAGACTAAAGTACACAGCCTACGGGCGACCAAACCTTTCTCTTAAGCTGACAATAAACGCTTCATCAACGCGCTTTGAAATCATCTCAAGCGGAGAATAACCACGCTTCCAGGCCAGATGAAAAGTAAGCAGAAGCAGCAATATCACTACGACAAAGTTGGGCCAGGCATCGAGTTCCCATTGGCCATTCCAGAGCCATTCCTGATTTGAAAACGGATACATATACTGGATCGTCCATGCGTGGCCGTCGCTCTGTCTGCCGCTGATCAGATCTTCAATCAGGTGCAGATGAAAGCTGAAGAAGGCAAATGCAGCGATAAGCCAGTTACGTTTGAACAGCAGGTAAACCGTGAGTGCCAGGAGCAGGCCGAACAGGAGATTGTGTGCAAGCACGTGATGATATTTACTCCACCACATCAGCGGGTTGTCCGAGCTTTTGGTCAGGAATTCAGCGATAAGGCCAAGACCATCGAGATCAGGAATAACACATGCCAGCGTAATAGCGATGCGTTCGCGACAGGTAAAAGAAGCACTGGCATTGGCAATTACCCAGCCAGTAAGGATGTGATTGATCGGACTCATGAAACGATTATTAATATTTATCGAAAAAATGTCATCAAGAGAAAAAAGAAATGCTTCTCTATATGATGTTTTTCAGCGCCAGCCGACTTTCCAATGCTGGTATTCAGAGAACCAAGCGGTAGTGGGGGGATGTTTCCTGTAAAATATTTATCGCGCCACATAAAGTGGCACGTAATGGCCAAAGATTATAAGAGCTTTAGCACGGATTTTTTATAAATCTTTGAGTCTTTGAGGTTAACCCTTGCAAGCCTTTCGTGGCGGAATCAGAGGGTCACAACAGATCAAGCGTGCGATCCAGGCCGCCGTAGGAGAGGGCGTAGGGGGCGAGCTCCCTGACTCTGGGTTTGGCGTGGAAGGCGATGCCCATGCCTGCGACCTCGATCATCGGCAGATCGTTGGCACCATCACCGATGGCAATGGTCTGCGACATGGGAATGTTCCACTCTTGCGCTTTAGCGAGCAGCGTTGTGCGTTTGGTATTGGCATCGACGATGTTGCCGATAAAGCCGCCGGTGAGTTTGCCGTCAACAATCTCAAGCTCGTTACCGAGTGAAAAATCCAGCCCGAGCATTTTCTCGAAATGATGGGTGTAGAAGGTGAAGCCACCGGATACGAGGCCGGTTTTCCAGCCGTGTGCCTGCAAACCCCGAATCAATGCCTGAGCTCCGTCAGTGAAGCGTATGCGCTCATCCAGTACCCGCTGAAGCACAGAGACATCAAGCCCTTTGAGCAGTTTGACGCGCTCGGTGAAGGAGGCCGCGAAATCAAGCTTGCCCTCCATCGACATCTGGGTAATAGCGGCGACTTTTTCTTTCATGCCGATGAAGTCGGCAATTTCATCGATGCATTCGTTTTGAATCAGCGTCGAATCCATATCCATCAACAACAGGCCGGGCTCACTGAGGTTCGGTGAGGGTTTGAGTGATGTGATAGCGATATCAACCTTCAGGCGCTCCGAGAGCGGGCGCAGGCGGGCGGTCATGACTTTGGCATCTACATTGCCTGCCAGCAGCATGCGGCAGTAGCCTGTTTGCGTTGATGCATGCAGAACTGCAATACGCTCCAGAGCCAGTGACTGGCATATTTCCTTGAAAGCCTCATATGTGTCACAGCCAAAAATGTGCGCATTCATGTGAGCAGCTTGCAGTTTTGACTGCCAGGTATCCAGCCATTTACCTTCCTGCTGCATAATCTGCATCTGCACGGCTTCCAGCGATGATGCGCTGTAGTGTTCGCGCAGCCGCCAAGCATCATGCGTGCTGCAAAGCAGTAAGCGGCCGCCGCCGGGCGTGCCGAACAACGGCGAGTTCAGCGGGATCGGTAGTTGGTAGTCGGGCGGTAACAGAAAATTACTCAGCATGAACGGCTCCTTGATGATCCGTGAATTCTGCCAGAGTTGCGTGTGAAAACCAGATGGGCGAAGCCGGACATGATTGCCATGCAGTATGCGACTCTATCCTTGAATCACGCAGTTTGGGGGATGGAGGTCATTCATAATTCTGGAGGGCGAGGGAATAATTTCAAACAACAGTTCCAGTCTTAATCTTTCGACTTCAGCCCATTCCTGGCGTGGAGATAAATATTGTAATGGGATGGTCCGTCCCGCTCATCAAACGGCATCGCAATGTGCCAGAATGGAGATATTCCAAACGAAGAAGGAGCGAGACGAACCATGAACAAGTATAGCGATC
>PFXG01000063.1 GCA_002791545.1 Zetaproteobacteria bacterium CG_4_9_14_3_um_filter_49_83 | reverse complement strand
GCGGCACCTAATACAGGCACGGCTACAGCAACAGTGAATGTAACCGATCGGATACCGCCAGTGATTCAAATCAATGGTATTAATCCGTATACGATGCATGCAGGTGGCGTGTTTATTGATCCGGGATATACTGCAAATGATAATGTTGACGGTAACTTAACAGCCATTGTTACTGTAAATAGTAATGTGCAGGTGAATGTACCAGGCACCTACACGATTAACTACGATGTTTTTGACAAGGCTATGAATTCGGCGACAACCCAGGTGCGTACAGTTCTAGTTACGAATCAATCACCTCTGATCACCAATCCAGTCAATCCATATTCCTTTAGCTTGCCGCAGAATACGTATAGTAATATTGCTATCAGTGCATTTGATCCGGATTTTGACAACATAACCTTTGATATTTTAACGCCACCACTTAATGGCAAAGTAAGCGTTGATGCATATACGGGGCTGATGAGTTATATCAGTGCAATTAATTATGTTGGCGCAGATAGCATGACATTACGTGCCAATGATGCATTTGGTGGTTTTGTGCTGCTGGATGTTTACGTTACTGTCATATCACAAGTCACGGCATTTAATGCTCTTGGCGTTGTAGCAGCAGGCGCGCCGCTAGCAGCGGCGACTGTAAAGCTGATTGATATCTACGGAACGACCGCATCCACAGTCACCGATATTTATGGTCAGTACAGCATTAACAGCACGCTCAAAGCACCTGTATTAATGCAAGTGGATCGTTATGGAATGCCTCCCATGTTCACCATTGGCACGATGTCCGATAGTTATGCACATATTTCACCATTGACGACTCTGGCGACAGCTAAAGCATTGAGCGTCAGCAGTACTAACGGCATTATTTCAGCGTTTCCAATTATTGGCCAACTGGTGAGATATGCCGACATGTATACGGCGATTCAGCAAGTCACCTCGGTGCTTGGAATGACGAGTTTGACGCGACTCGGAAGCATGAATCCTCTGGATGAAGTAACATTTATCGCCAATGGTACAGCTCTGGATGCCGTAATGGATGGTCTGAACCTGGTTGAGCGAGATGAAGACGGTGATTTGACCGCTGATCTGGTTTTAACCAGCCGCACAATCAATGCGCTAAGCGTTGTTTCCCTGAATTCGTCTACACTATCATTTGTCAGCGGGGCAGGTCGCCTTGCCATCACCGGCGCATCGCAACAGGGCGATGATATTCTGGGAAGCTTGCTTGGAGAGTCTGATGTTCTGCTTCTGGGTAATCCTCCGAAGCTACTCACATTGACTTCGTTGCCTGTGAATACGCTGGGTTACAGCATGGAACAATTAAATCAGGTGCTTCCGATTGCTCTTGAAACAGCAGCAGAAGTCGGAGTGAATTTCGCCGACGCTTACGCCAATGCGAGCTTACAACATTATCTGGATCAGTTACTCGGCAATCTGCAGCCGACACTTCATCCGGCCATTATCTATGATCATGCGTGGGGCAATTCGGTGGCGACTGAAACCTCCGCCATATTCGGCATGAACCTCGATGTATATGGTAGCTTTATCCCAACATTTGTGTCGCTTACCGAAGCCAACAGAACAGCATTTAATTTAATCGCACCTGTTCAGCAGCTTATTCTGAATACCAATGCACCGGTTGCCTTCTCCGTTTTGCAGGGAAGTGCTATTACAGTTTCAGTTGCTTATACCACCAGTAATCTCAGCCAAAGTACGGGGTTGGGGCTGGCTGTGTTTTATGATTCTACAGTTCTTTCATTCAATCAGATTTTGCCTCTATTTGCGACGTCGCTGCAAGCTTCCAGCACGCTCGTTCAAAGCGATATATTTAATCTGGATAGCGATCCTGTAACCGATAGTCTGATTCTTATGGCCTGGGCTGATATGACCGCCAGTTGGCCGGGCACCGCATTTCCACTGAATCTGGCGACGCTTAATTTCACAACGTCTACCGGACTGTTGTATCCGATTGTATCATCAGTGCATGTGCGGGACACATCACATGCCGTAACACATCGATTCCTGCCAGCATCTATCAGCGTGGGGGTAACACCATGACACGCATTGATTTTAATTCTTATGTTTACGATCCTGAAAAACTCCGGATCCCTGAGGGGGTACACGATGTATAGCAACTTAAATCTTTCGACTATTTACAGATCACATTCCCTGATAGAAAAGTTATGGCGATACTTTGCACAATATCTTTTTTTACTGATCTTTGCGCTAACGTGTGGATCGATGAGCGTCCTGGCTGTGACATTCCCCATGCAGGATAACGTTGAAGCGGGTACAGCGAACTGGACAGCTGATGCGTACTCGTGGGCAACAACTACGGCTGATTTTCACACCTCCACAACATCATGGACAGACAGTGCCGGTGGTGTATATCCGAATAATATGAATGCCTCACTGACAATGACCTCAGGGCTTGACCTGTATACGACTGCAATTAATCCGAAACTGTCTTTTTGGCATCGTTACCAGATCGAAACCAGCTTCGACTTTGGCTATGTTGAAATATCTCTTGATAATGGAGCAACATGGGCGCTTTTAAAACAGTTCACCGGCATCAGTAACGGATGGGTGCGTGAACAAATTGATCTGGCTGCCTATGCAGGGCAGTTGAATGTGATGATTCGCTTTCGGATTACTACCGATAAAACCGTGCAATGGGATGGATGGTATATTGATGATATCGTTATTGGTGATCCGCCATCTGCTGTTGCCGCATTTACAGTTAGCAATCCGACGGTCAGTTCACTGGACGTCACGTGGTCGCAAAGTCTGGATACCAACTTTGCAGCTTACTCACTGCGCCGCGCTACCCGCTCCGGTGTAACCGAAGCCGACCCGGAGGTAGTCCATTTCACCACGGTGAATATGTATTCTTTTAGCGATAGCAATCTGCTGCCCGGTACGACCTATTATTATAAACTGTTTGTCAGCAACACTTTCGGTTTAACAGCTGCCAGCAAAGATGGCTACGCCAGTACCAATCCGGGCTCTGTACCGTATCCGTTCTTTGACAATATGGAGAATGGCACAGGCGCGTGGGTGGCGGCCACACCGTGGGCTCTGGAGGTAGGCTTCGATCACAACAACAATCCGGCCGGAACTTACTGGACGGATTCTCCTAGCGTTGGTGTAGTCTATGGCGATAATGTTAATACTTCATTGACGATTGATCTCGACCTTCTTCCGGCCAATCGCCCGATTCTTACCTTTTGGCAGCGCTACAATATGGAGACCAATCAGGATTTTGGACTGGTAGAGATATCCACGGATGCCGGAGTTTCCTGGACCACGCTTCTTGGTGTAACCGGGTTCTCCAACTCTGTATGGGAGCAAGTAAAGATCGATCTGACACCCTATTCGCGCACGCAAGTGAAACTTCGCTTCAGGCTCGATAGCAATGGTTGTTGTACACGAGGTGATGGCTGGATGATTGATGAGGTCGCTGTAGGTGAACAGGCAGTGGCAACCACAACATACCCATTCTATGACAGTTTCGATTCCTACACATCCGTGCTCAACAACTGGGTTTCAGCCAACAGCAACAGTCAGATTGTATGGAATGGCGTAGACGGTAACGGTCTTCTCAAAGGTTCTGCATCATTTCCATATAATACGAACACATCTGCAGCTGGTGTCTGGCAGTACATCCACATGACCATGGCGCATCCAATCAATCTGGTAGGGACAGTTAAGCCTCAACTAAGCCTGTGGGCTAAGCGGTATATTGATTATGATGATCATTTCCATGTTCAGATTTCAACCGATAATGGTGTCAGCTGGGCAAGTTTGTATGATCTTCGTTACTACTATCCCAATCCAATAATATGGGATCGATTACAGTTTGATCTTACGCCCTATGCCAACAGTAACGCTGTGCTGGTTCGATTTACTCTTTATGGAAATGGTGGAACAGATACATTGCTTATTGATGACGTGCAAATTCGTGATGCAGCCCCCGATGTAGTGCTGTCATTACCTGCACAGGTTTCTTCCGACCCTGAGCATTCGGCACAGCTCTCATGGAGTGGCGTGCCTGACCCTTACACCTTCGTACAATATGAGGTGCGGCGTGCTACAGTGACTGGTGTTACCCGCAGCTCGCAGTTAATGGCAACGATTACCAATCCTGCACAGACCAGCTATGTTGATGCCATGCTCAATCCGGGTGGCACCTATTTTTACAAGGTGTTTGTGCTGGATATTTACGGCAATGCCAGCGCAGGCAGTAATGAACAATCGCTCACTACCCGTAATTTCTCAACGCTGGCATCGCATATGGCAACATATCCGTTTGCCGATCCGGTTGATATCTACTCAGCCGATGCATATTCAACTCCATGGTCTACGCAACAAACGTGGGGGTTGGATTCAGGTATGGATCACAACAATGTGATGGGAACCTACTGGAGCGACTCTCCGGGCGTGGGCGTCAATTATGCCGACAATCAGAATAGTGCTTTGACTTTGAATGTTGATCTGACCACGACGACACGTCCAATCCTGAGTTTCTGGCACCGCTACAACATGGAGACCAATCAGGACTTTGGTTTGGTTGAAATTTCGACCAATGCAGGGGCATCGTGGACAACACTGTTGGGCGTAACAGGATTTTCCAATACCGGTTGGGAGCAAGTGAAAATTGATCTGACGCCTTATTCAAGGCAGGCATCATTAATTCGTTTCCGACTAGACAGCAATGCCCCTAATATTGTTGCTGACGGTTGGCTGATTGATGATGTATCGGTCAACGAGGAGATGATGGCTACTGCGCCATACCCGTTCTATGACAATTTCGATATTTACAGTTCATTGGCGGCAAACTGGATTACAGCAAACAGTGCCAGCCAAATCTCATGGAGCGGAGTGGATGGCAACGGCCTGATCAAGGGTTCAGCGCAATTTCCGTACAACACCAATACGTCAGCAGCCGGTGTCTGGCAGAACATTCACATGACTATGGCACATCCGATTGATTTAACCACATCGGTAAATCCGCAACTGAGCCTGTGGGCCAAGCGATATATTGATTATGATGATCATTTCTACGTGCAGATTTCAACAGACAATGGCGTCACCTGGGCAACCTTGTATGATCTTCGTTACTACTACCCTAATCCGACAATCTGGGATCGATTGCAGTTTGACTTGACGCCGTATACCAATAGTAATGCCGTACTGATTCGCTTCGCCCTCTATGCGAACGGTGGAACCGATACATTGTTGATTGACGATGTGCAGATTCGTAATGCTGCGATTGATGTGGTTCAGGCAGCGCCCGCACTGGTCACAATCGATCCTCAACATTCTGCAACCGTCTCGTGGTCGGCTTTCGCTGATTCATATACCTTTGTACAATATGAGGTAAGGCGCTCGACTACGCCGGGTGTCACTATTGCATCACAACTGATGACAACCATAACCGATCCGACAACAACCAGCTTTACGGATACATCGCTGAATCCGGGTGGTATTTATTATTACAAGGTGTTTGTCGTTGACATTTACGGTAACACAACGTTTGGCAGTAATGAGCAAGTGGCTCAAACGTTTAACTTTGCCACCATGCCGACACATATGGCTAAATTACCATTCTCTGATCCTGTGGATGTTTACTCAACCAATGCAACCCTATCACCATGGGCTCCTCAACAGACTTGGGGCCTGGAAAATGGATTTGACCATCATAACGATCCGTATGGAGTTTACTGGAGCGATTCTCCGGGGGTTGGTAATAACTACCCGGCCAATGTCAACTCATCCTTAACGCTGAATCTGGATCTGAATAGTGGTTTGCGTCCGATATTAACCTTCTGGCAGCGCTATAACATGGAAACGGATGTTGATTTCGGCATGGTTGAAATATCACGAGATAACGGTGCAACATGGCAGGCAATTCATTCGACGACTGGTGCCAATTTTGCATGGGAGCAGGTAAAGGTCGATTTAACACCATGGTCACGGCAACCCGTGCAATTGCGATTCCGCATCGATGCCAATGGACCGGGTATAGAAGCCGATGGTTGGCAAATTGACGATGTTTCTGTGATTAACCTGCCGCAAACAACTGCGTCATATCCATTCGTTGATCATTTTGACAGCTATGCTTCATTGGTCACCAACTGGGTGAGCGGCAACAGTAACTCAGGCTGGTATTGGGATGGTCTCAACGGCTCTCCAGCTCTGGGATCTGTTTCACTCGATCAAAACTGGAGTTCATCTGAAACCGGCTATATTTCTTATGAATTTCTGACGATGAGTAATGTCATTGATCTTACCCCATCGAAAAATCCACAATTAAGCTTCTGGACCAGACATGGTTATTATGATGCTTTCTATGCTCAAATTTCGCTGGATGCCGGTGCAACATGGGTGACTGTATGGAGTTATGGGGCTGGCTGGATTAGTGGCTGGCATCAAGTGAATGTCGATCTAACACCATACAAAGCTACCAATGCTTTCCTGGTTCGCTTTTATCACCATGGATGGAACGCAACTGGAACCCAGTACTTTATGATCGATGACGTGCGTGTAGGAGAAAATCTTTCTATTCCTTCTACCGTTCACATACATTCAGGTGATGGACAGGCAGGCTTGCGTGGTCAGCTACTCTCACAGCCACTGACAGTGCAAGTGCTTGATTCATCTTTGTTTCCGTTCCCCGGTCAGGTTGTTGATTTTGCCGTGACTGGCGGTACTGGTACTGTATCTCCGTACAGTGCAGTAACCAATACCAGCGGTCTGGCAAGCACAACGCTGACTCTTGATGCCTATGTAACTGCAAACAGTGTCACTGCTACAGTCAATGGCACGACACAGTCTGTATCCTTTTCAGCCGACGGATATCCAGCAGGTGTACCGGTTTACCTGACCAAGGTATCCGGCGATAATCAAGTGCTTGATACATATGCCACATCAACCTATCCGTTGATCATTCAGGTAACAGATATCGTTGGTTCTCCGGTACGCGATGTGTATGTTCAATACAGTGTCATCGGTGGCGATGCACTGATGTTTGACCCTTATGCGGTTGTATCTGATGCTTATGGATATGCCAGTAACTGGCTGATTGCACGAGGATATACCGGCTCAGTGACCGCTTCAGCCAGCGTTGCCGGTTTGCGCGGCTCACCGCTTGCCTTTAGTGCTACAACAGTGCTGCCGGGCGGTGTACTTGGCGATACTGATGGTGATGGTATCCCGGATGCATGGGAAACAGCTCACGGCTTGAATCCGTTGAATGCAGCTGATGCCATCCTGGATGGGGATGCTGACGGCTTGAATAATCTCAGTGAATTCGCTTATGCAACCAACCCTGCCAACCCGGATTCCGATGGTGACGGCATGCCCGATGGCTGGGAAGTGACTTACGGGCTGAATCCATTAAATGCGGCTGATGCAATAGCTGATGCCAATGGTAATGGTGTTTCTAACCTTCATGAATTCATCAACGGTACGATTCCTGTCCATTTGCCACACTTTGCCTCACCGAAAGTAACGAACAGTTGGATGGATGTTTTCGGCAACATAACCATTGCAGGCATCCCTGCAAACGTGGGTAGTGAAGTTGCAGCATATGATCCGCAGGGTGTCCTGTGTGGCCGATTTGTAGTGAATCAACAAGGTAATTATGGCTTCATGCATGTGTATGCTGATGACCCTACAACTGCTGGTATCGATGAAGGGGCAACACTGGGTGATCGATTGAGTTTCCGTATCTGGGATGTCTATGCCGGCATTGAACTCTCTGCTGTGACCAGTGTGCCCGTTGTATGGGGAGGCGATGGGGTACGTCAGCAGGTAAATCTTGATGGCGCTGATGCACAGATGCTTCCATTACATGCAGGATGGAATCTAATGAGCTTCTCAGTTAAACGTGTCTTCTATGATCAAAATGCAGGTGCCCCAACAGAACCGATGTTGCCTGGCAGTCAAATGGTGGCCATGCTGGATATTGGTTATGCTTTCCCTTCATTGTTTGATGTTTATGGAAATCCCTTATTCGACGTCATCCGAAGTTTTGACTCGCTGGGTGCTCATACCTATGACCCATTATTCCCACAATTCAGCGACTTAACATATGTGGCTGGCGGCTATGGATACTGGATCAAGATGAAGCAGCCTATGAATATGCTGATTAATGGCATACGTGCCAATGCAACGGACACCTTACCACTACATAGTGGCTGGAATCTTATCGGTTACTGGAATAATACGGTGAAATACAGTGCTGTCAGCCAGCCGACGGTGGCTTTTCCGGGAGACATCAGCGGGTATCAACAGGTAGGAAATATGGATGCCATAATCACCAGTATTTTTGGCCAGTACGATGTCATACGCAGCCATGATATCAATGGTGCTCATACCTATGATCCTGCATTGGGAACATTCAATGACATGAATTACATGGCACCTGGTTATGGTATTTGGATTCGCATGAAACAGGTTGGAAATCTGTCTTATTGATGATGAGAATGGTTTTGGTTTCAGGAGGTTTATTATGAAAAACATTTCAATGAAAATATCCCGGTGGCTTGGCCTGTTGATATTGGGTTTGGCATTGTCGTCCTGTTCTGAAAGCGGAAAACAGACAAGCCCGGGAGTTGCATCTGTACCAGCATCTTCTGTCACGGCGCAACAACAGGTAGTACCGTCGACACAGGGAAATGTTACTTCGATTCCTAACCAAGTCGTTACAGGCGCTCTTGTACAAGTACAGCCAACACCTGCCAGTCAGGATGTGTTCGGTCAGCTACCTCAAGCAGTTGTTGGTGATGTACTGGCAGTTCGAGACCCGCAAGGCGTGGTTTGCGGTTTGTTTGTGATCAAAATGGCAGGAAAATATGGCTTTGTTCACATCTATGCAGACGATCCGGCGACTATGAATATTGATGAAGGTGCAAGCGCTGGTGATATTTTGAGTTTTGAACTCAATGGTCAGCTCTTACGTCTAACTGCTGGTGGGAATGCCACATGGCAAGCTGATGGTATTCGGGCACGTGTTGATCTGACGTTATGAAAAGCATATCTAGCTACCGCTGCATGCTAGTATTATTAAGCATATTGTGGCCTTGTATGGCAGCTGGCGCTCATTTTCTGCCGCCAATAGCTACGACAACTTCCAGTGACTTTATTGGTGCTATATCTATTAATGGCTTGCCGGCCCAGGTTGGAGACGAGGTGGCTGTATTTGATCCACAGGGTGTGTTATGTGGTCTGTTTCTCATCACAGCAGCCGGGCAGTACGGAATTTTACATGTCTACGGTGATGATATTACAACACTCACTATAGATGAAGGAGCCATAGCGGGCGATGTATTAAGCTTTAGGATTTGGAGTCAATCTGCCGCCACCGAATACAATGGGGCAGCTGTCCGATTGGTGCCGGGCAATCAGACAGGTACGTTTATGGCATCAACAATGCCGCCAACCTGGCAAAGCCAGTCAGGATTCGCTTTGAATATATCAGTAGGTTGGGCACATTTTAGTGAGCCTGTAGCGACACCATTTGTATCGAATCTGATAGGTTCTCTCACCATTAGTGGTTCGACTGCACATATAGGTGATGAAATTGCTGTATTTGATCCACAAGGAGTTTTGAGCGGTCATTATATTGTATCAACACCAGGACAATATGGCATTGTACAAGTTTATGGTGATGATCCGGCTACAACATCAGTGGATGAAGGAGCCACAGCGGGTGATACACTCACCATACGGGTTTGGGATAGTTATGCGGGAATTGAACGTTCCGGAGTGGCATTGCGAATGACATCCGGTGCTCCTGTGGGAAGTTTCACATCAGCAAGTGTACCGCCTGTTTGGCAAGTTAATACAGGGGTAGTTCTGGATTTAGCGACTGGTTCAATGGATATCGATGGTGACGGAATGGTACTAGCGGCAACAGATGGGCAGCTGATGCTGAGATATCTGTTCGGGGTTTCCGGTCAGGATTTGTTAACAGGTATTAATAGCATAGGAGCAATAAGAACGACACCCGTGCAAATTGAAACATATCTCAGAGACAATAAAGCGATGCTGGATGTGGACGATAACGGTAAAGCCGATGCTTTAAGCGATGGAATTATAATCTTACGTTACCTAACCGGTGGCTATACCGGAACCTTATTGACTGATCAGGCACTGGCTGTGGATGCACAACGCAAGCTCCCAGCCGATATCATCACCTTCCTGAAAAACCTGATGTGAAAACTTTCTGACCACAACTGGAAGTATACATGACAGGGTTTTGTTAAATCAGTATATTTCGAACTACTTACAATAGACAACAAATAAGGGGAGGGGTCATGACCCAAAATGAAATGAAACAAAAAGTTGCTGAGGCTGCGCTTGCTTATGTAGAAGCAGGAACAATTGTCGGTGTCGGGACAGGCTCAACAGCAAATATGTTTATTGATGCCTTAGCGACAAAAAAGAACGATATCATTGGCGCTGTTGCAAGTTCCGAAGCGACAGCGCAACGACTCAAAGGACATGGTATTCCTGTCCTTGACCTGAATGAAGCATTGAAACAAGTAGCTTCTTTATCGGTATATATTGATGGTGCAGATGAATTTGATGGTAAGAAAAACCTGACCAAGGGCGGTGGCGGGGCGCTAACGCGAGAAAAAATCGTTGCTGCTGCTTCGGATAAGTTTATTTGTATCGTTGATGAGACCAAACGTGTCGATCATCTTGGTGCATTCCCTTTACCCATTGAGGTGATCCCAATGGCATGTGAGTTGGTGATTGGTATCGCCAAAAAGAATGGTGGCGAGCCAAAAGTTCGAGCAGGTTTCACTACTGATAATGGCAATATCATTATAGATGTGCATGGCCTTAAAATAACAGATCCACGTGCTTTGGAAGATGAGTTAAACAGTGTTCCGGGGGTCGTTACCAATGGAATATTTTCACATCAGGGGGCAAATGTTGTGCTCATGGGCACACCGGATGGTGTAATAACAATCGAATAACGATTGAAAGTATAGGAGATAAATTGAATTTTATTGAAAAGTTGAAGCAAAAGATTGTAACAAGTTCAAACCAAGCTGACACATCATCCACACTCGAATCAATGGCAATATTGATGGTATCCATGGCGGCTCAGGATGATGTGATTAAAATAGAAGAGCTTGTTCAAATAAAATCAATTTTATCAAAATACTCGGATAGCGATGAGGATGTTGATGCATTGCTTAATAAAGCAATGCATCAACATGAGTCCTCACATGACTTTTACAAACATACCAAACAGCTCATCGTGCACTATACGCAAGCTGAGCGGATAGAGCTGATAAAGCACATGTGGTCAATTGCACTGGCAGATGGGGAAGTTGATCCATACGAAGAACAATTAGTAAGAAAGTTTTCCGAACTTCTTGGCGTACATCACCATAAATTTATAAGCGCAAAACAACAGGCCAAAATCGCTCTGACTTAATGTCTTGCGCTAGATTGACTGCTGTGAGCTGGTGTCGCTTGCGAAATCGTTCCAAAAACCTTTTCATAGTTTCCGATATTTTCTTGCAGGGCAGCAAGGATTCGCTTGGCGTGTGTGGGAGAAATAAGCACGCGTGAAGAAACTACACCCATAGGTGGTGTAGCCAGAATAAAATCTAAAACGAATTCTTCCTGAGTATGGGTCACCATCATTTGGTTTGAATAAACACCACGTTGTACTTCCGGTGGCATTTGAATTTGCATTTCCTGTGCGTGTGATCCATCTTTGTTATCACTCATATCTACTCCTTTGACTTATTTAAGTTACGTTTAGCCGTTTGATACAATTCTTCCAACTCATCAATATCTAGATCCTTCAAATCACACTTCTGATCATGCGCTAAAGATTCCATTGATTGAAATCGATTAATGAATTTACGATTGGTTTGCATTAAACATGTTTCTGCATCAAGGCCAAGCTTTCGGCCAAGGTTAACAAAAGTAAACAGAATATCTCCAAATTCATCTTGCAGTCGGGTTAGATTCTTGTCTTGAGTTGAATTTAACTCGATTGCAAACTCTTCAAGTTCTTCATACATTTTTTCCAGCACCTTGCAGGTCTGGTTCCAGTCAAAGCCGACACGACTAGCCCGTTGTTGAATCTTCATCGCATATAGTAGAGCTGGAAGTGGGGGAATCCCATCCATGATCGAGTTCAAAGCTGGATTGGCCGCTTCCTTAAGGGCATCCCATTGCTCATTAATATCATCAGGTTCTGCGCCATCAAAAACATGAGGGTGACGATAGATCATTTTCCCTATAATTGAATCGATAACATCATCAATGTTGAAAGCCTGGTGTTCATCAGCAATTCGTGCATAAAACATAACCTGGAATAACAAATCACCAAGCTCATCTTTTAAGGAGTGCCAATCATTAGACTGATTGGCCTTATCAATGGCTTCGAGTACTTCATATGTTTCTTCAAGCGTGTGGCGTTTCAAGCTACTTAGCGTTTGCCCTCTGTCCCAAGGGCACTCTTTACGCAGAACATCAACAAGACTACATAAAGCATTGTATTTATTTGCATTATTTACGATTGTTCTTTTCATATTTGAAAATGCATAGTTAACATAATATCCATTATGCGACGTTTTACAAAAGGAACTAAAATGGCCATACGATCTAAAACCTCCGAATTGGTTGATATTACTGTACTGCGTGAAGCATCTATTTCATCATCAGATACCCGACCGATCAACGTAATTCATTTTATGGACTACACCTTGAATTATTTTCAGGAACTATTTTCCAACAATAAACCAATCAATCAGATCCTGCTGATTCACGAAACACCCCTTCAACGTAAACGCAAAATAACACTGCATAAATACACTCAGAAAAATATTTATGTTCATCGCATTATCAATGTAGGTTTTCGTTTACCTATCGTTATGACGCATCACTGGGGAACCGATGAAAACAATTACTTATGACATCATTTCTTTGAGCAGAAAATCGCTTGTACTGAATAAATGCCTGCATTGTCAGACGGAGCTTTCGGTCAATAAGCTTGATCATTCGTAACTATTCAGCCCTTTCGGTAGTGAGGCATATTGCCACACTGCAAAAACAATCCTTGACATGGTTTTTCTGCATTTTTCTCTTTTGAGAGGGGC
>PFXG01000037.1 GCA_002791545.1 Zetaproteobacteria bacterium CG_4_9_14_3_um_filter_49_83 | reverse complement strand
GGGAGATGAGCTTACATTTTAGATGATTTGGCGAGAGGGAGGGTATTTGAGTGCGTGAATTCTTTTTCTCCGCGATAGCGGGTTCGTCCAACGATATCCTGCGGCGCATCCGCTATGCCTTTGATTTCGGCGATTCGAAGATGATGTCTCTGTTTGCTCTGGCCGGGCAAACAGTTACGCGTGAACAAGTCAGTGCCTGGCTTAAAAAAGATGATGATCCGGCACTGCAATCACTCAGTGACCGTGAACTGGCGATATTCATCAACGGCTTGATTATCGACAAACGCGGCAAACGCGAAGGCCCGCAAGCTGAGCCGGAACTACAACTCAATAATAATGTTGTACTACGTAAACTGAAGATTGCGCTGAATTTGATAGATGACGATGTGCTCAAACTGCTCAAGCTGGCTGGCATGCAACTGAGCAAACACGAACTCAGTGCATTTTTCCGCAAACCTGAACATCCGCACTATCGCCCTTGCAAGGATCAGGTGTTGCGCAACTTCCTTAGCGCTCTGGCCCGGCAACAGCGTCCTTCCATCTCCGCAGAACCAACACAAAAATCTGCCCCCTCCAAGCCACCGGCAAAGCCCGCTTTCAAATGGCAATAAGCTTTCACTGAAGCAACAAGAGGAAGATTTTTTGACTATTGAAGGATGGGCTAACATTATTTTCAAGACGCCAGAGGCATTCCTTGGCATGCTTCGCGCCTGCTCGTTTCAACGCATCATTGCGACCTTCCCTTGCTTGGGCCGGACAGAGACCCGATAGGAGGTGTTACCTTGGCCAAACCGAATTTCAAATATGAAAAACGTCAGAAAGAACTCGCCAAACAGAAAAAAAATGAAGAGAAACGATTACGCAAACTCGAAAAACGCAGTGAGCCAAGCGATGAGACAATCGATGAGACAATCGATGAGACAATCGAACAAGTCGATGCTGCTCAAACAGCCGATGATACAGGTGAAATAAGCGACGACACAGGCACAAGCAGCTGAACGTTCAATTCTGCCTACTGCAATACGGGCACAGGGAGTCATGACAATGAGCCATACACAACAGCCAACCAGCGAAGAGTTTAAGCAACACGTCAAAAACACCGGCACATGGAAACGACTGTTAATGATGCTGATTTTTTGCATCATTTATTCGGTGTCAGAAATCGTTCTGGCTGCGGTGGTGATCCTGCAATTTTTAAGCATTCTTTTCACCGGCAATAAAAATGACAAGTTACTCTCACTTGGCGCCAGCCTGTCCAGTTATACATATCAGATTTTCAGCTATCTGACTTTCAATAGCGAAAAACAGCCTTACCCGATTGGCGAATGGCCTTCGGATAAGCCGCTGGTTGAACAGCAGGAAGTGATTGCCGCTGCTGATAGCGAAGAACAATCGGCTGGCACGGAGTTTTGAGAACATCCCGTCGATTCATCCACTGTCCACTTTTCGGGAGCATCAGCATATGAAATCATTTTCTCAATGGCGCCCCCACCCATGGCACGGCCTGAGCTCCGGTGCCAAGCCGCCGCGCCGTGTGCATGCGTATATCGAAATCGGCCCCTTCGACATGGTGAAATATGAAGTCGACAAGCAATCCGGCTACCTGCGTGTCGATCGTTCTGTTCGCTCCTCTTCACAGCATCCATCATTGTACGGCTTTATTCCGCGCACGCTGTGTGCTAACCGCGTACGTGATCTGATGGATGGCGCCGATAGCGGTGACCACGATCCGCTGGATATCTGCGTCATCAGTGAGCGACCAATATCCCGCGTCGAGATTCTGGTCAATGCCCGCGTTATCGGCGGTCTGCCGATGTGCGACCACGGTGAAGCCGATGATAAAATCATCGCGGTGATTGAAGATGATCCGTTGTGGTCTGAAATTGATGACATTTTTAATCTGCCACCGGCGCTGATTGATCGCCTGATGCACTACTTCCTCACCTACAAACATGTGCCGAATACACCGAACAATGTCTCCATCGGTCAACCTTACGGCTTCGAACATGCCGCCAGAGTTATCGAAGCGGCCCTCGCCGATTATGTCGATGAATATGGCGAGCACCCTTAAATTCAGCGTTTCCTTCAACAAACGGAGTCATCATGAATCAAACCAACGCATTTAAAACGCTGAAAATTTTCATGCGCGGAAAATCAGTTGCCACATTACAAGCCCAGCTTCGCCATCGTGGCTTTGTGATTAACGATCCAGCCTCGGTGTTTGGCCCGACCACACGCGATGCAGTCAAAGCGCTGCAAAAACAGCTCTCCCTGAAAGCCACCGGCACTGTCGATAGCGCACTGTGGAAAGCTCTGGCGGGAAATCTCACATCATCAGCCGAGCCAGACTCCCCTGAGCTGACCAGCACTACTTCACCTGACCCGTCCGCTGACAAGCTTGAGGCGCTGATTCAGCTACTTATCAGTAAAGGCATCATCGAACCACAGGAACTGGATGCCCTCCTACACGCCACAGAAACCAAAATGGAAAAGCCTTTATTTCTTTGATGAAAATATTGGCTTTAAGACCCTATCTTTTACGCTTACGGCCCGGCAGCGGGCGTTGCCGGGCAAACGACTTACCGGATTGACCGCGCTCGGCCGGAATCAGACATTCCGCCGCATCGCCGATCAGATCGCTTCGCCCCATCTCTTTGATAGCCTGACGCAACACGGGCCAGTTGGCCCGATCATGATAGCGCAAAAAAGCCTTATGCAAATCGCGCTGTTTTTTGCGTTTAGGTGTAAACACAACTTCAGACTTTTTACTGATTTTGCGCAGCGGATTGCGACCGGAATAATACATCGCTGAGGCCGTTGCCATCGGTGAGGGCAAAAACGCCTGCACCTGATCGGGACGGAAATCATTGGCCTTAAGCCATAGCGCCAGATTCAGCATGTCCTCATCCCTTGTCCCCGGATGCGCGGCAATAAAATAGGGGATCAGGTATTGTTTTTTACCCGCTTTCTTCGAGTAATAATTAAACAGTTCGCGGAAGCGGTTGAAGCTGCCGACACCCGGCTTCATCATTTTGGCCAACGGGCCTTCCTCGGTGTGTTCCGGTGCGATTTTCAGATAACCGCCAACATGGTGGGTGACCAGCTCCTCGATATATTCCGGAGATTTCACCGCCAGATCGTAGCGCAGGCCCGACGCGATAAAGATTTTCTTAATGCCGCGCAGTTTCCTTGCCCGCCGGTACAAATGAATCAGCGGCGTGTGATCGGTATTCAAATTGCTGCACACATCCGGATAGACGCAGGAGGGTTTGCGGCAAGCCGCCTCAATGACGGGAGACTTGCAAGCCAGGCGATACATATTCGCCGTGGGTCCGCCGAGGTCGGAAATTGTACCGGTGAAACCGGGGATTTTATCCCTGATCTGTTCAATTTCATGCACAATGGAATCTTCCGAGCGACTTTGAATAATGCGCCCCTCATGCTCGGTGATTGAACAAAAGGTGCAGCCACCAAAGCATCCACGCATGATGTTCACCGAAAAGCGAATCATCTCATACGCCGGAATACGTGCCGAGCCGTAGGACGAATGTGGCTGCCGCGAATAGGGCAGGCCAAATACCTGATCCATTTCAGCCGTCGTCAGCGGTATAGGCGGCGGATTCAGCCACACCTCTCTCGCCCCGTGGCATTGCACCAGCGCCCGCGCATTGCCCGGATTGGTTTCCAGATGCAGTAACCGCGAAGCATGCGCATACAGCACCGGATCATCTTTCACCGCCTCGAATGATGGCAGGCGAATCACACAATGCTGCCGGTCCAGCTTACGCGATGGGGGAGGCGGAGAATCCGCTTGCGATTCAGTCGGGCAGTCACTGTCCATGCGCATGGCGTACGGGTCAGGATGCGCAATAACCTTGCCCGGCGTATCGAGTTCAGTGGAATCGATTTCACTCCAGCCGGCGGGAATATCGTTGCGCATAAAAGCCGTGCCGCGAATATCCTGCATGTCTTTGATCGATTCGCCCGCCGCCAGCCGGTGCGCAATCTCAATGATCTGACGCTCGGCATTGCCGAACACCAGCATATCCGCCTTGGAATCGGGTAACACCGAACGGCGCACCGTATCCGACCAGTAATCATAGTGAGCAATACGCCGCAGGCTGGCCTCTATGCTGCCGATGATCACCGGCACACCCTTGAACGCCTCACGGCAGCGCTGAGCATAAACGGTCACCGCATGATCGGGCCGTTTCCCGGCTTTACCATCGGGGGTATACGCATCATCCGAACGAATGCGGCGCTCGGAGGTGTAATGGTTGACCATCGAATCCATATTTCCCGCCGTCACCCCGAAAAAAAGATTCGGCTTACCCAGGGCCCGGAAAGCACTGGCCGATTTCCAGTCCGGCTGCGCAATAATACCAACACGAAACCCTTGTGCTTCCAATACGCGGCCAATCACCGCCATGCCGAAACTCGGATGATCCACATAGGCATCACCGCTTACAATTATGATATCGCAACTGTCCCAGCCCAATTGGTCCATCTCTGCACGCGAGACCGGCAGTTCCCGCGCCGCAGGCAGGGCAGGACGATGCTTCGCCCAATGTGTCAGGCTTTTCACCACCGGCATCACTGACACCGCATTCTCGCGCAAGGAAATTTTCATGGGCACTATTCTAGTCCTATCAAGCTGATACTGGGAAACTTTGACCATCCATTGTTAAATCAGGCTGATCCAATATAATAAGTGATTGAGGGATAAGCCTTCGCAAGGGGGATACATGCTCGCCAATGTTCTGATTATCTTCGGCACGCTGGTACTGGTTGCTTCGCTGTTGCCTGTACGGCAATTGCTGTTGCACTTACCCAAAAGCTCACTGCGTACTCACTGGTATTCGCTGATTCTACTGATTGGCCTGTTCATCATCGGCTATGCAGGCTACGGAATTCAATTCTGGAGTCATAACTTACATAACGACCTTCATGATAAAATTGTTCCGGTCATTTTTTTCTGTGGTGCTATTTTTGTCTGGTTGACCTGCACATTATCTCTGAGAACGGCATTGGATTTACGGCGCATGGTGTTGCTGGAGCAGGAAAATATCACCGACCCTCTGATCGGCATTTACAACCGTCGTTATCTGGACCGACGCCTTACCGAGGAAGTGGCCAGAGCAACACGATATGTTACACCGTTAAGCGTGATGATGATCGACATTGATCATTTTAAGACGATCAATGATGTGTATGGTCATCAGGCCGGTGACAGGGTTCTGAGCTATCTTGGCGGACTGATTCTCGATGCCATACGTCAGACCGATGTTGCTGCGCGATATGGGGGAGAGGAGCTGATGATTATCGCCCCCGAAACTTCAGCGCATACTGCCGAAAATCTTGCTGAGCGATTGCGCAAACGGATTGAGTCGCATGAACTGGTGCTTGCAAGTGAAACGTCTGGCCGTCAGTCCATTCATATCACTGTCAGCATTGGCGTGGCAGAGATGAAGGAGTCAAGAAGTACTCCTGAACAGATCATTGCCTGCTGTGATGAGGCCCTGTATCGGGCCAAGGAAGGTGGAAGAAACCGGGTGGTCGTCTACTAAACATCAGGGCATGTTCACATTAATTTGATGTTCTTGATGATGATAGAGAATCAACAGGATCGAACTCGATTTTTGAGCCAACAAAAAACATGGAGGTGATGATTTGGTGTGTTCAGCAAACTATCAGCTTAATTCACTACTCGCTTAAGCATGCAACGAAAAATTATTAATTGCATTGTGATAATCATGGGAAGCTTCTTTTTATTGTGGGGCGTTGTCTGTTTTCTGGGGGGACCACAAGGGGACTTCGGATCACCCGAGTCAATCCTGATCGGGTTCATCTGCTTTGGAACTGGCTGCTTGCTGGTGTTTTTCAAAAAAGAAATCATCAGGTATTTAACTGAATATGAATAAGCTCATTGAGGCGGGTTAATGGAATATGTATTCGTCTCAAAACGCATCATTTCAGACATTCAAGATTGACCACAAAGGCACAGAGGTACGAAGTTTGGCCAGAGTATGCCTCTGGCTTTTGATTGCGGCAGTCTTTGTGATTTTCGGGTGAGACAATGAAGTTGAGCCGTCTATGTTGAGAACAGATCGGCACTCTTATTTTTGGCTTTATCCTGAGCATACGACTTCGTGCAAACGACAGGTTCGTACTCGATTGATCTTTAACCCATAGAAAAATCACAGTTCGAATCAAGCTATATGAGCAGCACCTTATCTTTCCACCAATTGCATGGCATCAACCAGATCAGCAACAGAAGGAATCACCAGGTCCGGTTTTATCGTGGTTTGGCGTACGAATTCGGCTCGGTATTTGCCCGTTTTCACCAGTGCCGTTTTCAAACCCGCCCGTCTGGCTCCATCAATATCTGATTCGATATCATCGCCAATCATCAACGTCGAAGCAGGCCGGACGCCCAGAGCTTCACACACGCCATGAAAAAATGCCCGCGAGGGCTTACCAAGCACCGAGGCAGTTTTCCCGGTGGCATATTCAATAGCCGAGACAAACGGACCGATATCCATGTGCAGACCATCCGGCTTCTGCCAGAAACGATTCTTATGCAGTGCCAATACTTCGGAACCCTGCATCACATATCGGAAAATCTCCTGCAACAGGGCGGGAGTATAAGCGTCACCGCCCAGATCACCCATGACAATAAAATCGGGAACGTCAGTAGTTTCGGTCAGACCCTGAAAATCCTCAAGCAGGGCATCCCGAACATAGAGTTTGACCGAATGTTGGCCTATAGCCTGCACAGCCAGCGCTGCCGGGGTGTAGATCTCTTCTTCAAAAATCGGGATACCCAAACGGGCCAGCTTGGCAGCAACAGTGCTGACCGGTTGCGTGGTTGTATTGGTCACACCGGCAATCTTCAAGCCCAGGGATTTCAGCTGGTGAACCACCTGATCTGCACCCTCAATGATCTTATCGCCGACATAAAGCACGCCATCCAGATCAAACAGAACAGCCGTAGTATGTTGTCTTTTTTTTCTTCCCATCGCGTTATTTTAGCATGAATCGCCGGAGTTTCTCTTCAAAACGGTGATTGCGTATGAATGAAGGATTTTTTGATGCGTTTGTAATCGCCTTGCTCTGAGCCGGGCTCATGCTGTTTCGGAACAAGATAGTAACTTAGCGCCATCGGACTTTATTCTCTATTGAGCTGTTCAGCCCCTGGACTTAATAAACGATGAAGCAATATTCCACCTGCAACAGATGACGTTAGCGCAGCCATAATGATGCCTGCTGAGTGGAACTCGGGTGTAAAACCTTCGTTAGCCCCTGAATAGTCATAGGTAGACCACTGCAACATCGCAAAAGTATTGTATAGAAAGTGCGTTAAAATTGTCGGCCAGATAGATCTGGTTTTCACATACAACCAACCCAGCAGACACCCCATAATAAATGCCACTGGCAGTTGAATCATCGTCAGATGAAATAACGTAAACAGAAGCGACGATAATAATATTGCACTACTGGCTGAGTAGTTAACTAAAAAACTTCTGAGAAAAACACCTCTGAAAAGCATCTCTTCAATCAGCGGTGCAGCAAAACAAACTGATATAATCGAAACCATGCCCCCGTTCATCATACGAATCAGTGCTAAATATTCTTCTTTATCCGGAGGGAAATATATCAACATCAGGTTTGTGATATCGTCAATCCAAAAGAGTGCGCCACCCACTATAAAAGTAATCGGAATCAATGGAACGAGAATCAGACTCGTTACCGAGTTGGAAGTAGGGTTAAATAATTCCCGATAGCTTATTTTCTTGTAGCTCATAAGCAGAGAAAGAATTATGCCACAAGACACAACAGAAATTACGCTGGACCTCGGATCTCCCCACTCATAAGTGAAACCAAGATCATGGGCACCCATAGCCAAAATCATCTGCAAGCCAACCAATAGCGCCAATATTAAAAGTGCGTACCAAAAGTTCGGAAAGTCTTTATGTTCTTCCATAACTTACTTCTTATTCAACACTGAAAAGCAACTCACATGGCGATACTTACCTGACAATAGCATGTGCCGCTTACGGTTGGTTCGGTGAATATTTGGCATGCGTAAGTCCATCAAGCGATGGTGGTAAAAAAGCCAGCCGAAAGCAAGATCTACAGGTGCAATTTCAATTACGTTCGAAATGACTGCTTTCACGTTGCGAAACCCTTTTTCTACCTGCTTGCTAATAAGCATTCGGGCATTGCCGATGTCACTCTTGTGTAACATTGAACTGTCACCGTGCTGCTTCTTATTTATCAGGAGGAGTCATGATTTATTCTATCTTTTTGTCCCTGTTTCTTTTCACAGGGCTGGCCATGGCCGAAGACACTTCATTCGTTCTGGCATCACAGGAAAAAAGCCAAACGCAACACGTCTCAAGCCTGAGAATTATTCTCAGCAAGCTCAACGAAACTTTAAAAGCAAATAAAGACCTGGATGCATTGAAGGATTTAGGTATGGCCGATAATGATATCAAGCGCCTTAAAACAGCCACCAGCATGAAGGTTCAACAACTTACCGAGGATGCAATTTATGTTATTCAAACACTTTAATTTTTCATTATTTAAACCTACGGCAGCTTGTCTGCTGTTGTTGGCGGCAAATCTGGCACCAACAAAATTGATAGCTGATGACATGGTTCGTTTAAATATCGCCGCCTTTGAAACCCGTGTGGCAGGTTTCAGCTTTGATGCCATTATCACCGGCACTTATGCCGACTTGTTTAATAACGTAAAAGGTAAAGCAGATATCATCTATCTCACACGCACCCCGGTGCTGCTTAATGGTGACGTGTTAAATATCCAGATTGATGCGCTGCGTATGGCAAGCAATAACAAACTTTCAAACGAGGGCCTTAACTGCCAGATTATCTTTGATAATCAGTCGGACGAAGCGTCACAGTTTTATTCAATCTCAGGGCTGTGCACCATGCTCGAAGCCACGGATACAGGAACCAATAAAATAAAAGCCTATATCAAACGAACCATGCTTTCTGATGCAAACTACAATATGAACGTGTGGATAAAAATTTATGAAGATAAGGTACAGGGTATGGCCATTTATGCCGATGTTGATCCCAAATAAGGATCATTGGCCGGTATCAGAATAACAAATAAAAAAGGGAGGCAACAGCCTCCCTTTTCAATTTCACTCGATGCTTTAAATCAGTTCCTGGATTTATCCACGATCTTGTTGATCCACGGCATCATCGCGCGCAACTTCTCACCGGTCTGCTCGATCGGATGTGCTGCATTCAGACGACGCATCGCCGTCATCGACGGATAGTTGGTTGCGCCCTCCATGATAAACTGCTTGGCATATTCACCGGTCTGGATGTTGTGCAGTGCTGCTTTCATCGCCTTGCGTGATTCATCGTTGATGACGCGTGGGCCAGTCACATACTCACCGTACTCGGCATTGTTGGAGATCGAGTAATTCATGTTGGCGATGCCGCCTTCATACATCAGATCCACAATCAACTTCAGCTCATGCAAGCATTCGAAATAGGCCATTTCCGGTGCATAACCGGCATCCACCAGCGTTTCAAAACCGGCTTTTACCAGCTCAACCGCGCCGCCACAAAGTACAGCCTGCTCACCGAACAGGTCGGTTTCAGTTTCGTCTTTAAACGTGGTTTCGATAATACCGGTACGACCGCCGCCGATCGCCGATGCGTAGGACAAGGCAACTTCTTTAGCTGAACCGGAAGCATCCTGGAAAATCGCGATCAGATCAGGAATACCGCCACCACGCACGAACTCGGAACGCACTGTGTGACCCGGTGCTTTTGGTGCAATCATGATCACATCAAGATCGGCACGTGGTGTCACCTGATTGTAGTGAATCGCAAAACCGTGAGCAAAAGCCAGTGTAGCGCCTTGCTTGAGGTTGGGTTCAAGCTCATTTTTGTACAGCTGAGACTGGAATTCATCCGGGGTCAGAACCATCACCACATCAGCAGCAGCAACGGCTGAAGCCACATCGCTGACTTTCAGGCCATGCGCTTCAGCCTTGGCAATTGAAGAAGAACCGGCACGCAGGCCCACGGTCACATCAACGCCGGAATCGTTCAGGTTACAGGCATGTGCATGCCCTTGTGAGCCGTAACCGATAATGGCAACTTTTTTGCCCTTGATAATCGAAAGGTCGGCATCCTTGTCGTAATAAACATTTAAAGCCATGAATCACTCCTTAAAATCAGACACTCTGACCCACCCGGCCAAAGCCCCTTACATTAACACTCATATTAGAAAAACTAGCGAAAGGCCGCGCAGAATAACGCAATGAAATGCAAACTGCACGCTGATTCGTTTCCGAACGCCAGCCAAGCGGTTATAGTTGCCCGATTCATTCACGAGGAGTTGCCATGTCTGACAAACCATGGGGTGGCCGTTTCGATGCCCCGACCGATGCTTTTGTCGAAGCCTTTAATGCTTCCACCCATGTTGATGCACGCATGTATGCCGAAGATATTGCCGGATCACGAGCACATGCCCGCATGCTGACGCAGCAGGGTATTCTTTCGCATGAAGATCTGACGCTGATTCTGCAAGGCCTCGATACCATCGAAGCCGACATTGAAGCGGACAATTTCGAATTCACTATCGCACTTGAAGATGTGCACATGAACATCGAAAAGCGCCTCACCGACAACATCGGTGATGCCGGTAAACGTCTGCACACGGCCCGCTCGCGCAACGATCAGGTCGCCACCGATACGCGTCTTTATCTGCGCAAACGCACGGATGAAATGTGTGCCCGCATCCGCCAGCTGCAATCGGTGCTGGTCACATTGGCGACGCAACATGCCGACACCGTCATGCCCGGCTTTACACATCTGCAAACGGCACAACCGGTGACGCTCGGTCATCATTTGCTGGCTTATGTCGAAATGCTCGACCGTGATCATGGCCGCTTTGCTGATGCGCGCCAGCGCATGAATCAATGTCCGCTAGGCTCAGCCGCGCTGGCTGGCACAACCTTTCCCATCGATCGCAACATGACTGCAACAGAGCTTGGCTTTGCCGAGCCGACACGCAATTCGCTGGATTCAGTGTCTGACCGCGATTTCATTATGGAGCTGCTGGCGGCGTCTTCGATTTGTGCCGTGCATTTATCGCGTTTCTCTGAGGAACTGATTCTGTGGATGAGCGCGCAATTCAAGTTCATCGATCTGCCCGATGCCTTTTGTACCGGTTCATCGATCATGCCGCAAAAGAAAAACCCTGACATGCCGGAGCTGGTTCGCGGTAAAACCGGCCGTATTGTCGGTGCGCTGATGTCGATTCTGATGACCATCAAATCGCTGCCGCTGGCCTACAACAAGGATATGCAGGAAGACAAAGAAGCCATCTTCGATGCGTATGACAACCTCGAAGGCTCGCTGCGCGTGTTCTCCGATATGTTGCCGAATATGAAGGTGAATGTGGACGTATTGTATCGGGCAGCAGCATCCGGCTTTGCCACTGCCACCGATCTGGCCGACATGCTGGTGCGCGCCGGTGTACCGTTTCGTGATGCGCACGCCATTGTCGGCAAATCGGTTGCCTGGTGTATCGAGCACCAGCGCGAATTACATCAGATGCCAGCGCAAACCTGCGCCGATATCGATGCACGCCTGAGCACGGATATGCTGGCACAACTTTCGGTGGAACAATGCGTTGCCGCCCGCGACCATGTGGGAGGCACCGCCCCGGCACAGGTACGGGCCCAATGCGAATTCTGGACACAACAACTGGAGCAAAAACCATGAAAACACTGACACCCGTCAAACTGATCGCCATTGCCGTGCTGTTGTTAAGCATTACAGCCTGCGGCCGCAAGGAAGTGCCGCAACCCATCGTCAACAGTGGGCCACCGGAAATTGCTTCACTGGAAATTCTTGAAAGCGATAGTTCCACACAGATCGTCGTAACACTGGCCGGTGGAGAAGGTGGCATCGGCTTTCAGGTAGACCGCTCAGAAATCGACCCGTTCTGTAATTGTCCGACATTCTGGCAGCGTCATTACGAAGAGCCGCCGCTGGCATACAATGCCGGTAAGGAATATACCAGAATGCTGCGTAACACCATTGGTAAGCACCCGTTTGTTTATCGGCTGCGCGCCGTTGATGCGACAGGCAGACTCGGCCCGTGGAGCGATGTGATCTGGCCTCCGGAAGATACCGGTCAAGACAATGTTAAAAGCAAGGGTCAGGGACTGTAGTGAATCCAAAGCATACACAGGTGCGCCTGAATCAGTTGGGGGCATATCCCTTTGAACGACTGAAACAATTGTTTGAAGGCCATCAGGCCTATCCCGCTTTGACTCACATCGATGCCGGTGCCGGTGAGCCGCGCTTGCCATTACCTTCATTCGTAACCGACGTACTCAACGAAAACATGAGCGGTTTTTCGAAATATCCGGCTTCACGCGGTAATTTGCCGCTGCGCCAGCACATTGCCGACTGGCTTACCCGTCGTTATGGCTTGCAGCATGTCGATGCCGATACGCAGGTACTGACAGCCAACGGTACTCGCGAATCGCTTTTTTCCGTTGCACACGCGCTGGTCAATCCGGAAATGCCGGGCGAACGACCACTGGTGATGATGCCCAACCCGATGTATCAGATTTATCTGGGGGCGGCACTGACTTGCGGCGCCGAAGCGTGTTTACTGCCCTGCGTGGCTGAGAATAATTTCGCTCAGTCCTTTGAGCATATTACTGATGATCAGTGGAAGCGTACGGCGTTTATCTATATCTGCTCGCCTTCCAATCCGACCGGCTGGATTGCCGGTCAGGATTATTATGAGCGCTTGCTGAAGCTGGCGGATATGCACGATTTTTACATTGTTGCCGATGAGTGTTACTCGGAGATTTATCAGCATACACCGCCGATTGGTTTGCTGGAGGTCTGTGCGCATCTCGGGCGTCATGATTTCAAGCGCTGTCTGGTTATGAACTCCCTGTCAAAACGCTCGGCTTTACCCGGTTTACGCTCCGGTCTGATTGCCGGTGATGCCGGGCTGATCGAACGTTTCGCCAAAATGCGCAGCTATACCGGTGCAGCCACGCCATTACCTTTGCAGCAAGTCGCTGCTGCGGCATGGCAGGATGAAGCGCATGTACAGCAGCATCTGCAAGTGTATCGGGCCAGCCTCAAAGCTTTTTTTGATGCTTATGCTGATCCGAATTGCTCTGTTCCCGCAGGCTCGTTTTTTGTCTGGTTACCGGTTGATGATGGCGAAGCCTTTGCCCTGGCTGCTTTCAGGCAACAAGCCGTCACCGTTTTACCGGGTGCCTATCTGGCAGCCGATGCTATCGATGGTAATCCGGGTTCAGGCTATATTCGTGCCGCGCTGGTGGATGGGCCGGAAAAAGCGGCTGAGCTGGCTCAACGTTTACGACAGGTCAGAGCATGAAAGCTATCATTCGCCTGACCTTGCTGCTTCTGCTTGCCGCTTGTCAGCCACAGCATGTGCAACAGAAAATAGCTGATGATTCGAATCCATCAGGATACTGGCAGGTTTCCCAAACAATCGAACAACTGCATCCTGATCCGTTCATGACATCACCTGTCGTGCATTTTCGCGAATGTCTGCTTTTAGCCTCTGACCTGAGTTCGCAGAAGCAGTATGGACTCCATTGTGATGTGCAGGAAATGCATCAGAAGGGCAATACCTATCTGTGGAAAAAACAATGTTATCGCGATAATACTGTGGTTGTTACTTACTCGGCCGAAACGACGTTTGACGGTGATCATATGAGCGGCTTTCTGGATACAATCACCCCTGAGCATACCACCCGCAATATTTTTACCGGACAACGCATCTCGAAACAATGTCCGGGACAAGCACCTAAGCCGGATCATTCATAAATTCTGTTGTACCCCTGCCTGTCCCACGGCAAATTTGCCCTTAGGTTCAACCCTTAGATTCTAAAGATGTAAACCAGCATGTCTGGACATTCTTTGGGCCCTCACTATCATTCGCTTCAT
>PFXG01000067.1 GCA_002791545.1 Zetaproteobacteria bacterium CG_4_9_14_3_um_filter_49_83 | reverse complement strand
ATATATCAGTAGTTTAACATCATTTTAATAGTATTATTTCGACCTATTTCCATAAATAAAAAACATGCTTTTAAGGGTGCGGAATGTCGGTTTTATTTTTCTCACTGGGGCAAAAAAGACTTGAAAATATTCACTACTTTACCATCCCGTTTGCTCTTCAGGTCTGGTTCTATAACTACAATGTATATCATTCGTCTGTCGTGGCACTTGTGCTTATCAGCCCACTTGTATATAAAAAGTACGCTGAACGCAGGGCTGATGAATCCTATAAAAGCAGTGAATAAAAGGCCGGGGCAGCTTTATTTAACCCGGATTATTCATGAATCGTTGTGAAGGTTGCGCCGAACGTTTGTTCGCAACGGATTCTGAAGAAGGCGTGCGTAGCAGTGCATACGGACAACTGATGAAGGATTCGTTGCGGACAAACTGTATACAAAGGGGCAAGCAAGGGCGCAACAGAATTCATGAATAATCCGGACCAGTTAAATCACCCTATAAAAATCCGCGAATCAAAACTTGCCCCCCCTCTCCGTTCAGCAGCAGGAGCCGCCTGATTCTGCTTTGGCTGCCGGTGCAGCTGTACAATCGAAGGCACCGAAATGGGTGCTGCGGTCACCGGTGACGGTGAAGTGAGGACCGAAGCGAGTCTCCTGTAGCATGGCGGCACTGTTGCCGCAGACCAGCATCGGCTTACCGGTATACAATCGGTGGTGGTCATCCAGATCGAAGTAATGCGGATGCCCGGCAATGCTGCCGCGATAGGTAGCGATCTGACCGAAGTCCTCGCAGAGATCCTCAAGCGCTGCGAGTTTGAAGGCTCGCACAGTCACTGATGTGAAGTTGGCAAAACCGATGCGATCTTCAATCTCCTGATTATCAATGGTGACAATAGCTTCCGAAGTCTTGCGATAGTCCGGACAACCGACGCTGCCCAGCAAGCGACGGAAATCCTCGATGTAGAGAGCGCCGGACAGGCATTCGCCGTGCAGCACAGGATCGTTGCGTAAACTTTCCGGCATGCGCCGGTCGGCGAAGATGTCGGAGAAATAGAGTTCGCCGCCCGGCTTGAGCACACGGAAGATTTCACGCAATACGCTCGCTTTGTCCGGTGAAAGGTTGATCACACAATTGGAGATGACGATATCCACCGATTCATCGGCAATACCGATACCTTGTAAATCCTCGATAAACCCCTGGTGGAATTCGATATTGGTCTTCCGGTAACCGAAGGCCTCGGTGTGATGGGTGATATATTTGCGTGCTGTTGCCAGTTGTTCATCGGTCATATCGACACCGATCACATGACCCGATTCGCCAACAAGTTTCGACAGCACATAAGCATCACGACCCGTACCGCAACCCAGATCGAGCACCGTCATCCCCTCCAGCACCGGTGGAATGGGGGAGCCGCAGCCGTAGAAGCGTTCACTGATTTCCGGGTGGATCAGCTTCAGCGCATCTTTCACTTCCACACGGATCGAATCGGCATCATAGCAGCAAGCGTTTGTTTTCAAATCGTTGGAATGATTCAACACCTTACCGTAATACTCTTTTAAATTCTGATGGGTTTGCGTGGTCATGCTTCTCTCCTTACTTACAGCTTTCGCAGGATCTTAATTTCATCATCGGTTCACTGATACGGGTAAAGGCCACGGCAGCGGCAAGTGCGCCCGTAATCGGCCCGAGCACATAAACACTGAAGAATCCGAACGCGGTATCGGGCATGGCTGCATCACCCCAACCGGCCAGCAATGAAAATAAACGCGGCGCAAGATCGCGAGCCGGATTCAGTCCGGCCTGCGTCAGCGGCGCGATGACGGCAATAATGACAGCTACCGTTGCGCCGATGAAGAGTGGTGCCAGCGCATCACCCGGCCGACCAACATTGCAGCCTTCGGTGAGGCTGAAGATCATAAACACCAGCGCTGCCGTGCCAATTGCCTCGGCCATAAAGGCGGTGGTGGCCGAAACCACGGCGACATCAGCTACGCCCGGATTAGGGAAAAACTCACCGAACATCATAGCGGTGTGCACCGATTCGGGTGAACCGCGCACCATTACGTTCAGCACCTCAAAATGAGCGATGGAGTCAGCAAACAACAGATAGAGTAAGGCGGCAGCGATAAACGCTCCGACAAACTGGCCTGCAAGATAAGCCGGCAGCTTACCCGGCCGCATGCGTCCGACGGCCACCATGGCCAGCGATACTGCCGGATTGAGATGGGCGCAGGAGATATGCCGGGTCGCATAAATGGCCAGCGCCACACCTGAGCCCCAGATCATCGCTACCTGCCACAATCCAGAGAACGCATGAAACAACACGTTCACAGCCACTGAACCGCAGCCGAAAAACACCAGCATGGCAGTGCCGATCATTTCACCGGTAAAATCCTGCATTTGTTCTGAATTCATCATCTCCCCCCAGCCATATCAATACAAATATACGGGTAGTCGTTTACGGCTTCTGATTCTTACAATTTGAATACAAAGAGCATAAAAGCGGATCACAAAAGGAATTACACACGATTCTGACGACTGTCCGCAGTAACCATCAAACTCAGAACAATAAGCTGGCATCATCCAGCTGGATGATGCCAGCCCATTTATCTAGCCCAGCGGGACTATATTGCGCTTATTTCCGACAGCCACCGCACATAGGCATGGATAGTCTGGTCGATATTCTGTTCAACCAATACTCTCTCATGCGCAGGTAAGGTGTCTGCCAACCGGATAGCATCCTGTACGTGTTTGATATCTTCCTCGCCATGCAGCTTCAGAAAATGCAAACACTTACTGCCGTGGGCCTGCTCAATGAGCTTGACCACGTTACCACCTTCCTGTGCTGCCAGCGCTTCCAGTGGCAGGATGTATCCCAGCAAGGCCATCGGACTACAATGCATCACCTTGTAATATTGCGGTTCCCATAACAATCGAGTTGCCGATAGCTCCGGCATTTGATCCAAATCGTAACCCATATGCGTCAGATCAAGCCGGGCCAGCTGTTCGTGATTTCTTTCTTCACTGATATGCTTGATATAGCGATCAAATGATTTTTTATCATCCAGTGCTATAACGCCCGCAGCAAGTGCCAGCAAGCGCGTTGAATGGCGCACATAATAATACGTTTGCGCCAGAAACCGGGCATAACTTGCTTTGTCCTCCCATGGGAATTGTTTTGCTGCTTCGCTGATTGCTTCGAGGTTCATGTTGATATGTGTCATGTTGATGCTCCTGTTTAATGTACTGTTTGAATATCGAGAGTGGAAAGGCGATTTTTGAACGGGCAACGCATTGCGTCCCAACGCATCAGCACCGCCGGTGCGTTGGATAAGCCGTGAATATCGCCACTGCGTGCGATGGTTTTGCAATTCATGTATCGGGCATAAAATCGCTCATGACATGGATTGAACGTCATCAGGCAAGTATCGATGGATCGTGTATGCCAATAGGCAATGGAGCCTTCGATGAGCAGCTTGACCACCACCGCGCCCGCTCTGGATTTTCTATCCACAGCAATACGCCATGAGGATGCAAGAGCGCAGTTTTCCTTTCTGATAACATCAACTTGCTGATGAAAATCATCATCAACATGCAGGCCGGCCGGATTATCCACGGTGGTCGAACATGTGCCGACCACTTTTCCTAACGGATCTTTCACCACCAACACCGTGGTTTCATCCAATTCATCCAGATGCGGATAGTGGATAAGTCGCTTTGTCTCCGACTTACTGCAATAGCCTTCACGCAGATAACATTCATAGGTCAGATGATAAACACTATCCATCTCAGCCTGACTACGAACAGCATCAAGAGAAAACCCAATGTGTTCCCATGGGATGAAAAAATCCCTCTCCGGTTCCCTTATTTTTGTAAACATCTCATTCATTTCAATTCTCCTTCGATTGAATTAACGGAGGACGAATCCCCCGAATGAATGATTAACCGGATGTTTTCAGATTGAATCATCAATATGAATGATATGGGCTAATTTTTTTGCTATTATTTTGAGATCATTCGAATTATTCATGCATAATTCGGGTAAATAGGAGGAAGTGCCTATGCAAAGGGATAATTTATCTTTTTCATCTTCGTATCAGCAGAACAACCGTTTGCTGGCTAATCATCTGATTGGTCTGATTTACGATGCTGCTTGTGACAGCTCCAAGTGGCGCCATGTCCTGCAGGGTATTTGCCAGTTAACCCATTCCAAGTCGGCTGTTTTATTGTATCAGGATCACGAAATTCAACATGCCAGCACATTTGCTTCATTCGGGCTGGAGCCCCAATGGCTGGAGCTTTATAATACAACATACGGTCAAAAAGACCCGGCGCTGGACATCATCGGTTCCGTTCCTACCGGCCAGCTGACCGCCAGTCACCTGACCGGCAGTGAAGAAGAACTCTACAACTCGGATACCTACAAAGAGTTTTATAAGCCTCAGGATATCTACCATCTGGCTGGCACATGGTTGTTGAAAAATGATGCGCGCTCGGCCCTGCTGGGATTTCAAAGACCGCATCATACCCCTTTCTATGAAGCGGAAATTCTCTTCCAGATGAATGAACTGGTACCACATTTACAAAGAGCGCTGCATATTCACAAGATTTACACAGCATCACTAATCAAAAACGAAGCTTTTGCGCTGGGCCTGGACTCACTGAAAGTCGGCGTCATCTTTTTCAATAATCAGCTGCAAATTATCTTTTGTAATAAATCGGCTGAGCAGATCATTGAAAACCATCCGGCCATCACGATTCGCAATGAATCGGTTTTTGCCACATCAGCTGCCGATAACCTGAAAATCCGTCATGGCCTCGCCAGAGCAGCCATCGCAGATCAAAATGATGAAACCGATGGCATCACCGCCATCGGCCTGCGCCACCCGGACGCTACGACCCCCTTACCGACCATCATCAGCCCAATCCGGCAATCAGATTTTCGTGACAATATTGCAGCCGGAACAGCATCCATAGTCATGACAATCACCAATCCGGATCAAATGATGATTAACTCCCCTTCCCTGCTGGAGGACATCTATGGCCTGTCGCCATCCGAAGCCGAGGTCGCGCTACATCTGGCCAATGGCATCACGCCAACCGAAATTGCCGCAAAGAAGAATGTCAAACTGCCCACCATCCGCACACAACTGATCAGCATCTACCATAAAGTCGGCGTCAAATCCCAGGCTCAACTGATCAAAATATTGCTCAATTCAGCAGCCAACACCCTGCGATAGCAGATCCGCTTATTTCCTCACCGGCCCGGAATAAGCATTGCCCAAATTCATCGGGCATGATGGGATTACGCCAATTCATTATTATCACGCCACCCTGATCAGTTAAAGGACACATGCTCATGAATGCACTTGAATCGCTGTTTGAAAAAATACTCTGGAATAGTCGCCTGTTTATTCTGCTTGCCGTTATTTTTGGCATGGTCGGAGGCGTGATTCTGTTTATTGTCGGTAGCGTTGATATATTCAATGTCGCAGCCGATACCATTAGCATGTACATGAACCATGAACACCCGGCTGATTTCCATGAACAAATTGTCGCTTCGATCATTGGTGCCATTGACCTGTATCTGATCGCCGTTGTGTTGCTGCTATTCAGCTTCGGCCTGTATGAGTTATTCATTTCAGAAATCGATATCGCCAAAGAAAGTGAGGCTTCCAAAGTACTGGAAATCCACAACCTTGATCAGCTTAAAGACAAGCTGGTCAAAGTCATCGTTATGGTGCTGGTTGTCAGTTTCTTCAAAACCGTACTGCACACCACGTATTCCGGACCGCTGGAAATGCTCTATTTCGCCGGCTCTATTCTGGCCTTGTCGGTAGGTCTGTATTTTTTACACAAGGGTAGCGAACACTGATTGTTAGCCCCGGTCGGCTGAGCCTGTAATCTTGGCATCCGTGTCAAAGTCCATGTTTATATGCCAGAACTGTGGCTCGGAACATCGCAAATGGGCCGGACAATGTCCGGATTGCAATCAATGGAACTGCATCACCGAGCAAAACGATGCGCCGATGACGGCACGCATCGGCAGCAAGGGCAAAGTTCTCAAAGTTGCCGCCATCACCGATATTTCCACCGAAGACACACCACGCAAAAGCACCGACATTGATGAACTGAACCGCGTACTCGGTGGCGGCATGGTCACAGGTTCCGCCATTTTAATCGGTGGTGATCCCGGCATCGGTAAATCGACATTGCTGTTGCAGGCCTCATCCAATCTGGCTGATGCATCGCCGCATGTGCTGTACATTACCGGTGAAGAATCTGTCGCACAGGTCAAAATGCGTGGCGAACGTATCGATGCGCTGAGCCCGAACTTATTACTGATCGCAGCCTCGGAACTTGAATCGATCATGGAAACCATCAACAAACAAAAGCCTTCCGTGGTGGTTATCGACTCCATTCAAACAATGGTCAGCAATCGGCTCACCTCGGCACCGGGCACCGTTTCCCAGGTGCGCGATTGTGCTGCCGCGCTGATTCAACAGGCCAAACAATTCGGCCATCCGCTAATTCTGGTCGGCCATGTCACCAAGGATGGAAGCATTGCCGGGCCACGGGTGCTTGAACACATGGTGGATACGGTACTCTATTTTGAGGGCGACAAAGGTCACAATCACCGCATCTTGCGTTCTGTGAAAAACCGTTTCGGCCCGGCCGGTGAAATCGGCGTATTCGAGATGAGTGACCGTGGCCTGATCGGTATTCGCGATGCATCACGCCTTTTTCTCAATCAACGGGCAAAAGATGCGCCCGGTTCTGTCGTGCTGGCTTGCCTGGAGGGGACGCGTCCCTTGCTGGTGGAAGTGCAGGCGCTGGTAGCGCCTACCGTCTATGCCACACCCAAACGCTCATCCGTGGGACTGGATGTCAACCGTGTCGGCATGTTAACGGCTGTGCTCGAACGACGTATAGGTATCCCTTTGTCGCGCCACGATGTTTATGTCAATGTCACCGGGGGTGCGCGCATCCTCGAACCCGCCGCCGATCTTGCGATTCTGATTGCGATTCTGTCTGCCTATCAGGAGCAGGCTATCCCCGGCAAGCTGGCCTTATTCGGCGAAGTCGGGCTCACCGGTGAGGTTCGACCGGTTGGCAATCCGGAATCACGCATGCGCGAAGCGGCCAGTCTCGGCTTCACGCATGTGCTGATGCCCAAACAGAACTGTGATCGCGTGCAGGAGTCCGGCTTAACTGATACGCTTCGGCACCAAACTCGCATGACCTGTTTGGGAGCCAGAGACCTTGCTCAGGCGGCGCAACTTGCTATCGTTTCCCGCTAAATGTTTTACACAAACAAAACACCAATGCTCACTTCATCGCGGGTGACTTGAGGTATGAATTGAACTTTTTTGATTATATCCTGATCGGCATCGTCGGTCTGTCCATGATACTTTCGCTTTGGCGTGGTTTTGTTCGTGAAATCATTTCCATTATCGGCCTTGTGCTGGCTTTTCTTGCCGCCAGTCGACTTTCGGGCATGACCGGTGATTACCTGAGTACATGGATCACCAACAGCACCATTGCCGACATTGCCGGTTTCGGGCTTGTCTTTGTACTGATTATGCTCATTGTCGGCATCATCGGCGTCATCATCCGCAAGCTGGTGGACATGGCCGATTTAACGGCCACGGATCGGACACTCGGCATCTTTTTCGGCATCGCACGTGGCTTGTTACTCATTGGCCTGAGTTTCCTGATCTATACTTCCTACGCCACGGCGAACGATCAGAAGTGGCTTAAGGAAAGTCGCCTGACGCCCTATGGTTTACAAATGGCTGATTGGCTTGGACATGTTATTCCTGAAGATTACCCTTTTTCACGACAGGGATCGGCTGGCAAATCGAACAATAGCAAAACCACCCATAATCCGGCTTCAAACATTCCCATCGAGGACCAGAAGGCCCTTGACTCAATTTTAAAAAAGCAAATGCAATGAGGCTAATATGAACGAACGACCTGCCAATCCGATATTCGAAGACGAAGCCATGGATCATTTTCACGATGAGTGTGGTGTTTTCGGCGTCTTCAAAAACCCGGAAGCTTCGAACCTGACCTATCTCGGCCTATATGCTCAACAGCATCGCGGACAGGAGTCGGCAGGCATCGTTTCCACCGATGGTCGAAACTTCAACAATCACCGTGGCATGGGTCTGGTTGCCGATATCTTCACCAAATCTGACATCAAAGTGCTGACGGGCGAGAGTGCGATAGGCCATGTGCGCTATTCAACATCCGGCGAAAGTGGCTTGCGTAATGCGCAACCATTCACCTTCGAATATGCCCATGGCGGTATCGCCATGTGTCATAACGGCAACATCGTTAATGCTCAGGATCTGAGAAAAGAACTGGAAACCGATGGCTCCATTTTCCAGTCCACATCCGATACTGAAGTGCTGATTCATCTGGTCGCCAAGAGCAAAGCACAAACCACCAAAGACCGTCTGTCCGAGGCGATTTCCCGACTGGCCGGAGGATTTTCCCTGCTTGTCCTGACGGAAACACGCCTGTTCGGCATTCGTGACCGCAACGGCATCCGGCCGCTGGTTCTGGGCAAGCTCGATGAATCCTGGGTGCTGGCCTCTGAAACCTGTGCCTTTGACCTGATCGGCGCGACCTATATTCGCGACATCAAACCCGGTGAAATGGTATTGATCGATGAGAACGGGCTACAAAGTTTTCAATTGTTTGAAAGCACCCAACCTAAGTTCTGTGTGTTCGAATATGTCTATTTTGCCCGCCCTGACTCCACACTGGAAGACGTTAATGTCTATCAGGCTCGTTATCAAATTGGTGTTGAGCTGGCCAAAGAATGTCCGGTTGAAGCCGATCTGGTTATTCCGGTACCAGATTCCGGCGTTCCACCGGCGATGGGTTATGCCGAAGCTTCCGGCATTCCGTTTCAGATGGGGCTGATTCGTAACCACTATATTGGTCGCACCTTCATCGAACCACAGCAATCCATTCGCAACTTTGGCGTCAAACTGAAACTTAATCCCAACCGCAAGCTCATCGAAGGCAAACGCGTCATTCTGGTTGATGACTCTATTGTGCGTGGCACCACCAGCCGCAAAATTGTTGAGATGGTTCGCGCCGCCGGCGCTGCCGAAGTGCACATGCGCATCTCCAGTCCACCGACTAAATTCTCATGCTTTTACGGCGTCGACACACCGGATGCTGAAGAGCTGATGGCCAATAAAATGAATCTGGAAGAGATGCGTCAGGCTATCCGGGCTGACACTCTGGCGTTCGTGTCGTTTGACGGCATGTACAAGGCTGTCGGCAAACCGCAGGCAGACCATTGCGATGCCTGTTTCTCCGGCAACTATCCGGTCAGCATCGATAAACCCCGTTCACCGCAACTTTCACTGCTGCGCTTTTTTAGCCGGAGACCATAATCAGAAAACCTGACCATGTACAAAGACTGGTTTGAACTTAACGACGCGCCGTTCTCGATTTCTCCCAACCCGGCCTATTTATACATGAGTCAGCAGCATCAGGAAGCTTTGGCGCACCTGATGTTCGGCATGAATCATGATGGTGGCATTATCCTGCTGACCGGCGAGGTAGGCACCGGCAAGACCACCATCAGCCGCAAATTACTCGAACAAATCCCTGAACAACTTCCCGACAAAGTTGATCTGGCATGGATTGTAAACCCGAAACTCTCAGCCTATGAATTGCTGGCCACATTATGTGATGAACTGGGCATTGAGAATGAGTCGGAACAAACGAGCATCAAAACGCTGACTGATCGCATCAGTGCTTATCTATTGCAAGCCCACGCCAAAGGCCGCAACACGGTACTGATGATTGATGAAGCGCAAAATCTGATGCCCGATGTACTGGAACAGCTGCGTCTGCTCACCAACCTGGAAACAAACGAACGCAAATTGCTGCAGATTGTATTGATCGGTCAGCCGGAATTGCAGGAGATGCTCAGCCGTCACGATCTGCGCCAGTTTTCCCAGCGCATCACCGCCCGTTTTCATCTGGAAGCATTAAAAATAAAAGAAACCCGTGAGTACATTCAGCATCGTTTAAATATTGCCGGTAGCCAGCAGCGTATTTTTACCGCCTCGGCTATCCGGCTGGCACATCGCATCAGCGGCGGTATTCCCCGGCGCATCAACCTGATTTGCGACCGTGCCATGCTGGGCGCCTATGCCAAGGGTCAACATCGTGTGACACCAGCCCAGATTAAGCAGGCCGCCAAAGAAACGCTGGGGCAGAATGAACAGAGATCGATGCTGCCGTGGTTATTACCAGCCACTGTGACTATGGCCGCAATCATCGCGATTCCGATATTTTTTAGCGATTTCAAACCAGCAGCTGAGACTATCCAACATATTATGCCCACCAAAAATTCGCTGCCAGAGATGAGCAAACAAGCCGCCTCGCCGCCGATAACCGAGCAGCCATCCGCCACCGCCGTGGCTGAAATACAACAATCGTCTCAGCCTGCTACTTCTGTGACCACTTCTGAAAGCACGCCGATGTTGGCGAGTGCGGACTCGGAGGAAATTCCACCTGTGTTGGAAGAAGTTGCAATCAGCCCGCCAGAAGAAGCTGACCCATGGGCAGAGATAGCGCTTCTGGGCTCAAAAGATTTTGCTTTTCAGACACTGGCAGAGCAGTGGAATCTCGACATGCCGTTTGCCGATGATCCATGCAAATGGCTGGAAAAACATCATTTACAGTGTCTGCGCCAGCGGGCAGGCATGGCACAACTCAGAGACCTGAATCGGCCAGCCATTATCCCTCTGATGGCCAATGGTGAAAAGATCATGGCCGTGCTCACCGCGATGAACGATGAACAGGTCACCCTGCAAATCAAAGATGCCAGTTGGTCCATTTCGCTGGATGAGTTCGAGCAACACTGGTTTGCCGATTTCACGCTGGTGTGGCGTTCACCGGAAGGTTTTCAGCATGCCATTCGCCCCGGCAATAAGGGGCAGGTTGTGCAATGGCTGGCGCGCCAACTGGACACGCTGCAAGGCACTATGATTCCACCTCGCGAGTACAACAGCATGAATCTCATCCTTGTTGAGCGACTGAAAGACTTTCAGCGGCAAGTTGGCCTGAAGCCGGACGGCTCAGCCGGTCCACAAACGCTCATCCGCCTGAATGACGCACTGCATCTGGAGGGTCCAAGACTCTCCTCACCCCAAACAGAACCCACAACCTGATGGTTAGCTGATGTCATATATTCTTGATGCCTTAAGAAAATCAGATGCAGACCGTGCGGCTTTTCAACGTGATAGTCAGCTTACACTTTCACCTGCGGCAAAACATGCCTCACCCCGTTTCCCCTGGCTTATTTTTGCCCTCGTGGCATGTACAGCCACGGTGCTCATCGGTTTGAATATGTATGCTTATCGTCACACTGAACCGCTTGCAATTCAGGCCGCTTCGAGCCAGCTCGTGCATGACAAGCCCGCAACTACCGGTAAGCCTGCAACAAACAGCAAGCCCATACACGTACTTACTTCCCCACCTGTCGAGCCAGCAGAACTTGAGCCCGAGCCTGAAGCAGCGATTGAGCATCCCGCCGCCCAGCCATCCTTGTTCGATGCCCCCTTGCACGATGATCCCATGCAAGGAGATCTCATCCAAAGCGAACCCGAGGACAATTTGGCTACGGACACTTCCGATGCATTTGATACAGATGTTCCGGTCGAGACACTACAAACGTCCGAACCGCTTCACGCCGTTATTGAAGCAGATAAGCCTTCCCAATCCAGACTGGCAATGCCAGTGATAGAGCCTGTAGAGGAAACATCTGCGCCAGCTGCGGCAGATATACCTGAACTGAACCAGTTGCATCCAGCCATACGACAGGCCATCGAGCCCTTGCAACTGGAAGGGCATTTTCACAATGAATCCGGCCGTAAAAGCATGGTGATCATCGAAGGGCGAATTCGTCATGCCGGTGACTGGATCACCAATGATCTGCAACTTATGCAAATCACCGAAGACGGTGCTGTTTTCAATTACCGGGAGCAGCCGTTCAAGCTGTCTAAACTCCGATAAAGATTCGATATAATAGTTGGAAGCAAAACTTTGCGGGCGTAGCCTCGCCATCACGACGGGTTCCTGAGGAGGGCAACTTTGACCGATATGCAAGACAAACCACATGTTGTTGATTTGCCGGATGACTTTCTGGCTGCCATGAACCTGCAGGATGATATGCCATCGCCCTGTGTTATTGTTATCTTTGGCGCATCCGGTGATCTGACCAAACGATTACTGATCCCTTCTCTATTCAATCTTTATGGCGACAAATTGCTACCGGAAAATTTTGCCATTCTCGGCATTTCCATGGATGAGTTTACCACTGCGACGTTCAGGACGCGCATGAGTGAGGATGTACGAATCTTTTCCAGGCGTGACTCATTCGACGAAGATTCATGGAACGAATTCTGTGACCGCATTCATTATCAAAAAGGGCGTTTTGATGACCCTGTCATGTTTCACCAGATGGAGCGTTTTCTGCAAGCCCTCAATGGCCGCCATAACACCGAAGGCAATGTGCTGTTTTACATGGCTACCCCGCCCTCCGTGTTCGGCATGATTTCGGAAGGGCTGCAAAGCATCGGCATGAACAAGGAAGATAACGGCTGGCGCCGCATCATTGTTGAAAAACCCTTCGGTACCGACCTTGCATCCGCACAATCGCTGAATAAGAAAATTCTCGCCTACTGGGATGAACGTCAGGTGTATCGCATCGACCATTATCTGGGTAAGGAAGCTGTACAGAACCTGCTCGCCTTTCGTTTTGCCAATGGCATGTTCGAACCCCTTTGGAACCGTACCCATATCGATCATATTCAGATCACCGCCACCGAACAGGTCGGCGTTGAATGGCGTGGTGGTTATTACGATAAAGCCGGTGTTCTGCGCGATATGATCCAGAACCATCTGTTTCAGATGATGGCCTATTTATGCATGGAACCGCCCACATCCTTCGATGCGGAAGCGATCCGCAATGAAAAATACAAGCTACTCAGTGCCATTCGTCTGATGAAGCCCGAAGATGTGCACAAAAATGTTGTGCGCGGCCAGTATGGTGAAGGTGTTAAACCCGATGGTTCACCGGCCAAAGCATACCGGCAGGAGCATCTGGTCGATCCTGAGTCCAATACTGAAACCTTCACTGCCATGAAGCTGCGTATCGACAACTGGCGCTGGCACGGCGTACCGGTTTATCTGCGTTCGGGTAAAGCCTTAAACACCCGTTCGACGGAAATTGTCGTACAATTTCGCCGTGCTCCTGAGTTTACTTTCCGTGGCACACCGGCAGCCACACAGCTGGAAGCCAACCAGCTCATTTTCCGTATTCAGCCCAACGAAGCGATCGAACTGCGTTTTCTGGCCAAACGACCCGGACCATCGGTGCATATGCGCAAGGTGAATATGCATTTTGAATACGATGAAGCGTTTATCACGCAGCCTGGAACCGGTTATGAAACCATGCTGTATGACTGCATGCGTGGTGATGCCTCGTTGTTTTCACGCTCCGATCTGGTCGAAACCGCATGGCGTATTGTGCAACCGGCGCTGGATGTCTGGAACTCAACCAAAGCTGAAAATTTCCCCAATTATCCTTTCGGATCATGGGGGCCGAAAGAGGCTTTTGAGTTACTCTCGCCCGATCATCGTCGCTGGCTGGCTCGTACACCCAAGCCAGCACTGGAGCGCGTACCGATGTTCGAAGGCTGCGGCCATACCATGCTGCAAGCTTTTGCCATGATGCTCAAACCGATGGTCTTCAATGCCGGGGACCTGATTGTTGAGCAAGGTTCGGAAGGTCATGAATTATTCATTATCGAGATCGGCACCGTCGAAATCATTGATACCCATGGCAAGGTGCTGACCAGCCTGCAACAAGGGCAGGTCTTTGGTGAATTGAGCTTACTGATGACGAAAAAGCGCACCGCAACTGTTCGTGCCCTCACCTATTGCGCCTTGTATATCATGGAAAAGCGCGACTTCTGCAAAGTGCTGATGGACCGACCGGTTTTTGCCGAACGCATCATGAAAGTCGCCAAAGAGCGCTATAACGTCATCGTCGATGCCCGTGATTGGGTCGAAACTAATAATCCGAATTAAACCGCGAACAACAAGAATCAAAAAACCTGAATCAAACACACACTAAACGGAGGAATGATATGAAACTGGCAATGATTGGACTGGGTCGCATGGGCGGCAATATGGTGAAACGACTGATGCAGGGTGGCCACGAAGTCGTCGCTTATGATGTTGACCCGGCACCGGGCAAAGCACTGGCAGCTGAATTTGCCAATGTCACGGCAGCAAGCGATTTAAAGGATGTTATCGCCGCATTACCAGCACCGCGTGTGTTGTGGGTGATGGTTCCGCATCAGTTTGTCGATGCTTCGATTGATGCGCTGCTGCAAGCCGGTATCGAAGCGGGCGACCTGATTATTGATGGCGGCAACTCCAACTACAAAGAAGGGCAGCGTCGCGGCACTGAATTAGCAGCCAAGGGAATTTTGTTTGCTGATTGCGGCACCTCCGGTGGTGTATGGGGTTTACAAAATGGTTACTCACTAATGATCGGCGGCGAACAAGAAGCTATCGATTTGATTGCTCCGGCGCTGACGACACTGGCATCCAACGATGGCAAAGGGTGGGGACACATGGGGCCGATTGGTTCGGGGCACTATGTTAAAATGGTCCACAACGGCATCGAGTACGGCATGATGCAGGCCTTTGCTGAAGGTTATGACATCATGAAAGCCAAATCAGAATTCAATCTGGATATGCACCAGATTTCACGCGTCTGGCAACACGGATCGGTGGTCAGTTCGTGGTTACTCGATCTCACCGGTGATGCGCTGGAGCAGGATGTCGAGCTCTCTTCATTATCCGACTGGATGGACGATTCCGGCGAAGGCCGCTGGACGGTTAACGAGTCGATTGATCTGGGCATTCCAGCGCCCGTACTGACACTGGCACTGCAAATGCGTTTCCGTTCTCGTCAGAAAGACGCCTATGCCGGTAAAATCGTCAATGCACAGCGGGCAGGCTTTGGCGGCCACGCCATCAAAGCGGCCGAGAAAGAATAAAGCTGCTATGTCCTTCGATGCCAGTACCCTGAAACACTTCGACACGGCGCAACAAGCTGCTGCTTTTGTCGCTGAACAGATCGTCAGTGCTTGTAAGAAGGCTGTTGAACAGCGCGACGTTTTTCATTGGGTGCTGGCTGGTGGCAGCACCCCGGAATTATGCTACCGCTTGTTACGCGATGCCGATCTGCCGTGGGGAAAAGTTCACTGCTGGTTCGGTGATGAACGTGCCCTGCCAGCCGGTGACCCGCAGCGCAATGAAACCATGGCAAGACTGGCGCTGCTTGATCATGTCCCCATGCTTGCCGGTCATATTCACGCCATTCATTTTAATCAGGGAACCGAAGCCGCCGCTATCGCTTATGCAAGGCAGATGAAAGAAGTCAGCACATTCGACTTCGTCTTGCTCGGCATGGGAGAAGACGGCCACACTGCCAGTCTGTTCCCGAACAATCCGGCACTGGAATCTGCCGAGCTGGCCGTTCCAGTCTACCAATCCCCAAAGCCTCCGTTAGAACGGGTCAGCATGGGTCTGAAGGCCTTAAACAATCACCAGCAATGTATGATTCTCGCGACCGGTTCCTCCAAAAAAGAAGTGCTTAAAAACATCTCCCTTGGCGCGCCACTACCCGTAAGTCGCATTGATCGGGCTGTGTGGGTTGTCGACACCGCAGCCTGGTCAAACAAATAACCAGAGAGCCTGCCAACAGCGGACGTACCTATCATCAAAGGTGGTGTTCACGCCTTGGGTAAGTTCCAATTTATCAATCAAACCAATGGTAAACCCTGAACTGTAGGGCCGAAGAGTGAAACGTTATCCGCCAAATCGGTGGAGCATGACGCTACGTTTTGCACCCTGCGTTACGACTTACGAGTTATTCCCTGACCATACGCCTCATAACCCGTGGTTCGTCAGGTCATGGCGTCAACGCAAGACGGAAACCGTATATTTTCAGCCCCTTTTCTTTTCCATACCAAAAGCGGTTGGCTGAACGGATATCAGCTGACACGCTGTCCCATGATCCGCCGCGCAAGACAAATTGGCAGCAGCACTCTTTACTGGTTTCCCCCCATGCGGAACTATCTGCAGGGGCATTATGGTAATCATTGTGCCGATTGTCCTGAACCCATTCCCAAACATTGCCGTGCATATCATACAGACCAAAAGCATTCGGCTGAAACGAGCCTACAGGGGCGGTCTCTTTGCCATCCCACAGGCTTCCACAGTCACGGCAATTGGCACGGTTTTCGCCAACATTATTGCCCCAAGAGTAGTTGCTCGTGCTTCCAGCACGTGCCGCGTACTCCCACTCTGCTTCTGTCGGCAGTCTGTAATTTCTACCTGTTTTACTGTTGAGGAGCTTAATAAACGCCTTGATTCTCTTCAGGCTGACATTCTCAACTGGCCTGTTATCTCCTTCAAAAAAAGAGGCTCCACTTTGCCTTAATGCATTCCATTGTCGCTGCGTAATCTCAAATTTACTCATATAAAACGACTTGACCCGGACGGTATGAACCGGCTTTTCATCCGCCTCCCCGACATTCGTCGTATCACCCATTTGGAAGCTTCCACCGGGGATCAGAATCATTTCCGGCCCTGCAATGCCGCGCTTAATCTCATCCTGAATGATAGCGGAGTTATTCGGTCTCTCCGGAGCTGTATCGTTCGTTATCTCTATGGGTGCTGATTTACAAGCAGAGAACAAAACCACAACGAGAACTGCCAGCAATAATCTCATAGCTTGCCCCCTGCCTGTACGTTAGTGGCGTGCTGGAGAAGCCACTGCTTAGCGGCAAGCACCGCATCAACATCATCAAACCCAACATAGTAATGATTGGTATCCCCACCCACCGGCATCATCTTCGTCACCAGGCCTGACACACCAAGTTTGCTTTCCATATCTAATAGCAACTGGAACTCAAGCTCGGTGATCGCTCCTCCACCCCAATTAAAGATGCCCATTGCCAGACCGTGACCGATGCCAAAGGCGTAATTGTCGTCATGTCGCTTCAGTGTGATGATGGTTCCGGCAACACCAAAAACCTCCCTTGCATCAATCATTTGAACGGTGAGCATCGATTTGTTTTTATCAAGCCCGACACCAACATGATATGGTTTCGACGTTATTTGGACATGATGAAACACCTCCACATTGATGCCTGACCGCCTAGCTTTGACTACTTTTTCGGAATGTGTTTGGTTATATTTTATAGCCTGCGCTTCTTTTTCGATGAGGTATTCACCAAACTGTTCCTCATTTTCTGCCCTGAGTTGTTCAAGCTTTTCCGTGGTGACTTTGTCGACTTCATATTGTTCGGGGATTTTCAAAGTAAACAGTTTCTCCCGAATCTCTTCAGGACTCATCGAAGCATTGATGGTTTCATAACCTTTATTCAGGAAATGGCGGCGATCATCTCCTTCTCCAAATCGAGGCTGCATCAACTCCCGAAACACTTTCTCGACGATGGGAAAAGCTACCGGGCTTAATACCTCAAGCTGTGAGTACAGTAGGCGACCATCAAAACAGCAAACCAACCTATCTTTTGTCTGCTTCATAATAGGCGTCATCCGATAGTTGCCCACCCTTTCAGAATCCACATCGATAAACTCAAGCGGCTCTTCCATTTCCAGAGAAAAAACAGGCGGACTGCAAAAGAGCATGATCAAAGCAATCATCAATAGTAGTTTATTTATCCGGCGGCTTTGAATCATGATTACCTCCTACTCCAACACCAAATCCATAGCACAAAGCGTGAATATGCAGCGGCTTGCGTTTCGCGGATTCTCTTAGCCTGCATTGACTTTATCTCTACGCCTAAGGAAGCGCTGAATGATGAGAAATAACAATAGCCATACAAGCCCCCAAGCCAGGCATTGCAACGTTATAAACATAACCAACACACCCTCAGTACGAATTGGCTCACGGTAATAACTGACAGGAATTGAAAAGATATAATGAGCATTATCGAAAACCGAAGCCATCAGTTCCATTTGTGGCGTAGGTGCCACTTTAAGTTGAGCGCTATAGTAATTTGCAGGATAGAACGAACCCGCCCAAAGACCGAGATGAAATACGGATAGCATACCCCACAACATGAAAAAGCGTAGTGATCGACTTTTTGTCATGGGGGTTAACAACCCGGCTCACTTGCCGTAAACAAGTTCACCACTGGTTTCTCCCTCCAGAATGCTGAAAGCGTGAATGGCATTGTCATGCCATTGAGTTTTCTCAAAATCATCAGTGGAGAACATGGGGCGCCCACAACGACAAGCTCACCTGAGGCAATAAAGCACAGCGGGATTGCCTCAGGCGCAGCGCCTTGCTATGTGTTTTCAACTGCCGGGCCTACCCAAAATAGTGGATTATGGGCCACCTCCCAAAGATGGCCATCGAGGTCTTTGAAGTATCCGCTGTAGCCGCCCCAGAAAACTTTCTGAGGTTTCTTGACCAAGGTTGCGCCTGCTTCGACGGCCTGCGATATGACCTCATCAACCTCTTGCTCTGAGCATACATTGTGGGCAAGTGCAAATGATTCGAACCCCCCTCCTTCGGATGATACTGTTGCGTCCTCGGCCAACGCTTCTCGTCCATACAATCCCAACCAAGTACCATTGAGTGTAAAAAATGCGACTCCCGGTGGTGATTCCATTCGTGGAAAGCCGAGTCCCATCTCGTAGAACTCAATCGCCGCCTTAATATCGCGAACACCGAGAGTAATCATGCTAATTCTTGGATTCATTGTTGGTGATCCCCTCTTCTATTCTATGTATAGCGAGATCAATGGGGGGCAGACTCGATTGATTCCATTAATCTCATGATTTTCAAATTTCACCCAATTGTTTCTTTCGTAACAGAAAAGACTCTTAGATAGAAGATGGTCTCCTGTTGGCCAAACCCGTTCGACAATTTCACAAAGTTTTTTGATTCCATTTTCATCTTTCTGATCACATACCACTAAAATATCGCGAGCAGGAATAGCTGCTATGTAGCCATTCGGACAATATTCCACGAGCCATTCATTCCAGACTTTTTCTACCAATAGAAGACTCGCTTCAAAATTACCGCTACCAGAAAAATATATTAGCTCATCTTTTTCAATCATTGTTATTTCATCAGCGACCTGACTTAAATTCTCTAAACCGTATTTGTTTAATTGTTCAACAGAAATTCCTGCTTCTTGGATATGCCTATTTTGAATCAGTGCAAAATGGTCGCCTTCGTCTAGCACATAGAACACTGACAGCCCGTCACAATATGGTTTATCAACTGGCAGATCATCATTCGATAGATCAATATCTGGTGCCTTTCCACTTTTCCACGTCGGTTTAAAGTAAGCAATTGCTTTATTTGGATTCATTGAGTCTTTTATGCATGACAGTGTTGATACAAGAAATTAATTCCTTGTTTTTTCTCCATATATACGGGCGTGATTCCTCCATATTCAATATATGCGTCAACCACGGAATTCGGTTCCTGTTTAGTTTTGAAAATTTCATAGCCTCAAACGATACTACGTGCAAACCACATTGCATCATTCACATGAATGAAAAGGAGAAATTAATTTCGTTTTTTTTGAATAAGCTACAGGTTCGTTTCACTTCCATGACGCTTCCTGTCGCTGTTTCCCGACTCAAGCCGACCCGAGTCATCGTCGAAATAGCAGGAATAGCTGTCTATACCAGAAACGAAGTAGAGTGACGGACATCCCCGCCAGTTCGAGTGATGATGAGAAAAAATCAGCTTGCCGGGTGGCCGAACTATCGCAGCCCTGCGAATTGCCACTGGCAACTCTCCAGCCTTTGCTGCTTTAACCACACAAAAAAAAAGAAAAGGCACCATGAAACATGGTGCCTTTTCTTATGCTCTACGATAGCTGAACCAATTATCCATCCAAAAGAGCTGCATGCGCAGCGGCAAGCCGTGCAATCGGCACACGCGGGCCGGAACAGGATACATAGGTCAAACCAATAGCATGACAGAAGCGTATTGAAGCCGGATGCCCGCCATGCTCGCCGCAAATACCGATCTTCATACCCGGTTTCACACCGCGCCCCCAGTTCACGGCCAGCTCCATCAATTTACCAACTCCATTGGCATCAAGCACTTCGAATGGATTGTCGCGAAGAATGCCAACTTCGTTGTACATCGGCAGAAATTTATTTTCGGCATCCTCACGTGAGAATGAGAACGTCGCCTGCGTCAGATCGTTGGTGCCGAAACTGAAAAACTCCGCCTCTTCGGCCAGTTGCTCGGCCCGCATGCAGGCACGCACCACTTCCATCATGGTGCCGAATTTGAACACCGGCGTAATCCCCTGCACTTCTTCCACTTCTTTTCTGATGGTCTCAACAATTTTCTTGATATTGATCAGTTCTTCCGAGGTACAAACCTGTGGAATCATAATTTCAGGATACACTTCGGTACCTGCTTTCTGGCATGCGCAGGCAGCTTCCAGCACGGCACGAATCTGCATGGCATAGATTTCCGGGAAGGTAATACCCAGACGCACGCCACGGTGACCCAGCATCGGATTAACCTCAAACAGGGCACGCACTTTCTTGAGAATCGCCTCTTTTTTCTCGATGGCTTCATCCACCAGGGCCGAGTCTGCCAACTGCTGAATTTTTGTCTGGTTGCCGTTGCGGCTGGAAAGCAGGCATAACGTTGCCGAAAGTACTTCTGTACCGCGCATCGTGTCTTTCAGGTGCCTGAGTTGAATCAGATCATCCAGCAGTTGATTTTCTGAAGGCAGAAACTCGTGAATTGGCGGATCAAGCAAACGCACAGTCACCGGATTGGGCGACATGGTAGTAAATAGTTCTATGAAATCCTGACGTTGAATCGGCAGCAATCGATCCAGCGCATCCTGACGCTGCTCCAGTGTTTCAGACACAATCATTTCAAGCACAATCGGCAAACGCTCTGGCGCATTAAACATGCGCTCGGTTCGACACAGACCGATACCCATCGCTCCATATTTCAGTGCACGCCTGGCATCTTCCGGAATATCGGCATTGGCCATCACTTTCAGACGGGCGCGCTCATCGGCCCATGACAGCAAGGTTTTCAACGCTTCGGAAAATTCTGCCTCAACCGTAGGAACCACACCCAGATATACATTACCTGTAGTGCCATCGAGCGTGATGATGTCGCCCTCTTTAATCACCACATCGCCGATATAGGCGCGGCGCGCCAGCACATCAACTTCAATGCCTTCAGCACCGGCCACACAGGGCTTACCCATACCGCGAGCCACCACAGCGGCATGACTTGTTTTGCCGCCACGGCTGGTAAGAATCGCTTCAGAGACAAAAAATCCGTGAATATCTTCAGGCTTGGTTTCTTCACGCAACAGAATCAGCGGTTTGTTACTGGCATTTTTTTGCGCTACGGCGCGATCCGCATCGAACACCACATGTCCGCAAGCCGCTCCCGGACTGGCTGGCAGACCGGTTGCCAGCGACTGTACTCTTGCCTTCGGGTCCAGACGCGGGAACAGCATTTGCTCCAGCGACTCAGGCACAATCCGCAGCAAGGCCTGCTCTTTGCTGATCAACCCTTCCGCCACCAGCTCGACCGAGGTGCGAACCATGGCCTGGGTATTCATCTTGCCATTGCGGGTTTGCAGACAATACAGAATACCCTTCTCAATGGTGAATTCAAAATCCTGAATCTCGGAATAATGACCCTCTAGTTTGCTGCGCAACTCTTCAAGCTGGCGATAAAGGTCAGGCATTTCCTTTTCCATCTGAGCAATCGGCTTGGGTGTGCGGATACCTGCCACCACATCCTCGCCCTGCGCGTTAACCAGATATTCACCATAAAAAACATTCTCACCTGTGCCCGGATTACGCGTGAACGCCACACCGGTTGCACAGTCATCACCACGGTTGCCGAACACCATGGTACAGATATTAACGGCTGTTCCATTGGCCTGATCCGGTGTGATATTGAATTCACGGCGATAATCCACCGCTCGTTTACCCGACCATGAACCAAGCACGGCCTTAATTGCCAGTTCCAACTGTTCATAAGGATCTTCAGGGAAAGTACGGCCTGTCTGTGCATACACCACTTCCAGAAATAAGTCTGAGATCTCTTTCAGGTTCTCGGTGCTCAGGCCAACATCTTCCTTCACACCTTCGCGTTTTTTAATGGCTTCGAAAGGTTCATCAAAAAATTCATCAGCGATACCCAATGCAATTTTTCCAAACAGCTGGATAAAGCGTCGATACGCATCATAAGCAAAACGTTCATCACCTGTCTGTTCAATTTCACCCTGCAAAGTCTGACTGTTCATACCAAGATTCAGGATGGTGTCCATCATACCCGGCATCGACATCGCAGAACCGGAGCGAACCGAAACCAGCAACGGATTGTGGGCATCACCGAAGGTTTTTGCCGTTGCCTGTTCAAGGGCAAGCATCTGTGCCTTAACCTGCTCCAGCACGGCATCCGGCAAAACATTACCTTGCTCGATGTACTCCAGACATGCCTCGGTTGTGATGGTAAACCCCGGAGGTACATTCAAACCGATCTGGGTCATCTCACACAGATTTGCACCCTTGCCGCCAAGCAGCATTTTGTTCTTTCCGTCACCTTCGGTGAAGGAATAAACATATTTCTTAGTCATATGTCATCTCCGTTAAACTGATTGATTGTGAATAAAACAACGTGTTAAGGAACCCCATAAAACCGGTATGCGAACCATCAATCATCAGAAGAGGTACGTCCCACCTCAACATATTTCAAACTTATTTTGCCGGAAGAGGCGTATTGTGCACGTTCATGTTAACGCCTACGATTTTTCCATTTGCGTCTGTATGATGATCCTGTGCTGATGCTATTTCAACCTAGTGATTGTCTCGGGAATACGACAAAACAGATTACCTGCGCGGATTATTTTTCGAATTATTTCTCAAAGCGCTCACAATGCAGGCCGGTGAGTTTCAACACATCATCTACCGATGCATAAGCATACGACGTATGTGACAAGCGTATATCCATCATGGCCAACTCACCCTCTTCTTCGAGTAGTTCAGCATTTTGATAGAGTTCTTCCCCGCTGATACCCAGAAGCTGACCAGCTTCATCTGTCGACAGGTGATAACTTTCGCCTTCGTTGTTTAATTCGAGATATCTCATCACTGTTCTCCTTGCCTTGCAGGTCTCATTGATTCGTTATCTTCTCATTGGCAGGCAACGTAACCAGCCGTTGCATCAAGACGTACACGCAATTGATCATGCACACTTTGACTCAGTTGCACGCCACCATTCACGCTGTTGATGTCGTAGTGA
>PFXG01000038.1 GCA_002791545.1 Zetaproteobacteria bacterium CG_4_9_14_3_um_filter_49_83 | reverse complement strand
CCCTTGGGAAACTTACAACCCATGATTACTCATACGCTGCTTCCCGGTGCTACTAAGGTATACGGATAACTCCTTTGGCGGGACTTTAACCCGCTAAATTAATTGCCGGTGACGGCATACGGTCAGGGCTTGATTCGCGGATTTTACCCCTCCCATATCCATTAATAACATGCAGCACAGTGATTTAAATTTCCAATATATGCAATGAGTAAAAGGCTCTGGATCCGCGAATCAACCCCTAGCAACCCCTAGTGTTTTAAGGTAAGACTCAAAACCAAAGATACCTTGGCTGTTTGAAACCGTTGTTAACCCGAGGCATGGTTTAGGCATGGGTTCCTCCCCCTATCTCTTAAATACCGCTTTTTACCCTCAAAAACATGCTTCTAAGCTCTAATATACCCCTTATATAGACACTAAATCCTTATGCAGCAATTACTTAGCTTGGTCAGACCCCAGTAGCAGTGGAATCAGACTGGGAGCTGCAACCACGCATGAATGCCCAAGTTTTGTCAGTTGCCTATAAAGAACAAAACCAAAGCAGCCCGCCTCATAGACAAAACAGAGATCATGGCCGTCACGGCTTAACTTTTCCGCCAGCTTTTTCACAGCTGATGGCGTATTGGCTATTTCACCGCGACTCTCAACTTCTCCTCTGCCTTCATCCGCTACAGCGACGGATATGAATTCCTTGTGGACATCAAACCCAATAAATCTCATCATTCTTTTCATGGTGACTCACCTCCTTGATAATGGCTCTGCCTCATCGACAAAGTTCGGTAAGGATAACCCACGCACCTCAAGGATGGTGAGTTATCTCTTTCAAGGGGAAGCCATGATGTCTAATGGAAAAAATGTAACAATGCGAGACTTGACCCAGTTCTTCCTTTATACCTCAAGACTGGCTCCGTGCTTCCTTAGCCATTCCTTCCGCTCACGATAATCCGGCATCACCTTGTCCACCTCGTTCCAGTAGGCATCGGAATGGTTGCGATGGTGAAAGTGGCAAAGCTCGTGGACGACGATGTAATCAATAATGCGCGGTGGTGCCATCATGCACTTCCAGTGAAAGTTCAATATGCCGCTGCTGCCACAACTGGCCCAGCGGTAGCCCATATCTTTTACTTTGATAGCGGCGACCACAATACCGACTTTTGGCGCGAAGTAAGCCACGCGTTCGGCAAAACGTTGCGCGCCCTTGTCGGCAAAATACTGTTCAAAAGCCTGGCGTGCTGCCACCGTGCCGCCCTGCTCAATCAACGACCGGCTCAGACAAAAACGCCCGTCTTTTAATTGCAGGGCGCAATCCTGTTCTGAGACCAAAACCAATCGATAGGCACTCCCCAGATAAAGAAAAGTTTCGCCGTTGACCCATTCACGCGCCACCGCGCTGGCGTTAAGGTCTTTCCACTCTGCAAGGTTGCGATAGATCCACATACGCTTACTTTCCACCACGGCATCCGCTTGCTCCGGTGTGTAATTCACGGGTGGCCGAACCACGATTGTGCCGTCACGTTCAATCACGATATCCGTGGTCGTGCGTTCGCTGCCCGGTAGCAACTGGTACTCAATGTCTCTGACTTTTCTGGGCGTCATGATCGTTGTTCCTCAGTCAGACCTTTCAGAAGATCATCATGGCGGTTCCTGGCCAGTTTCATAATCTCCACCGCGATGCGCTCGCGGTTTAGTTTCAACTCGGCAATACCGGTCAAGGTCAGCGCGGTTTTGATTTCGCTGCGGGTCTTTTTTTGTTTGTCGGCGTTGTTCCAGAAGTCGATGCTGCCGATGCTGTCCTGCAATACTTCGACAATGCCTTCCATCAATTTTTTCATTGCCGTTTTCGCACTGGCAGGCACTTTGCCATGTTCAAAGGCCTCGTTGGCAATATGCGCGTAGAAGGTGGTGGCCTCGCGGCTCATGCCCTCCTCGCCCACTTTGCGACCATGCGCCGCCTCGCTGCGCAGTTTGTTTAGTTCTTCGGCCAGCAGATCCCACTGGCCCTGATAGCGATCGATCAGTTGCTCGACCTTTTCCGACAGGCTTTTGTAAAAGGCCGGGTCTTCATCATGGTGCACGGTACAGTGTTTGCGGATGGCGTGTTCCATCTCGCTGGCTTTGGCTTCGTCATTGCCGGCAGCGTGTTGGTTGAGCTGGTCGAGAAAGTCATCGGAGAGCAACTCCACCGGCGGCACCTTGGGGTTGATGCCGAGACTGATCAGGTGTTCGTTGATCAGATCGCGCACTTTCTGACCGGCATCGCCAAGGTTGAGGCTGTCATCCTTGTAGCGTTCCCTAGCGACACGCTGGATGTAACCGAGGCGCTTGGCGGGTACGCGATAAGGGTGGCCGGTCGGGTGTGGCAGGATAATGTCCAGGCTGCTGAGAAATTTCTTCAGATAGACATCAAAGTCGGCGCGGATTTTTTCGTCTTTCAATAAAGTGACGGCGGCATGCACCACGGCTGCATCGGCTTCGATGTCTGGCAGCTTGCCTTCCACAAACGCCGGCAGATGTTTCACCCTGTGCTCGGCGAAGAGGTTGAGCAGGCGCTGATAGCGCTCCTGCAACACCGGCATTTCCGAGGTGATGTTTTTCAGGCCGTTGGCCAGTTCCTGCTGTTCATCGCTGGCGGCGTAGAGGGTCAAGGCTTCGGTAAGGTTGTTGGTAAGGCCGATGTAATCGACCACGTAACCGCGCTGTTTGCCCTTCTTCACCCGGTTGGTGCGGGCGATGGCCTGCAACAGGGTGTGCTCGCGGATACGCTTGTCCAGATACATCACCTGCTCGATGGGTGCATCAAAACCGGTGAGCAGCATGTCGCACACCACCAGAAAGGCGATACCGGTATAGGGCTTATCCGGGTCATCAAAGGCAAAGGGCTTGCAGAAGTTCTCCACCGCATTCCAGGCGCGGGCCTGTTTGCGCGCCTCGGTGATCCAGGCCGCCTCATTGGTGCCGTCACCGGAAATCACCACCCCGGCCTTCAGGAACTGGATACGTTGAACCAGCGCGGCATCCGGTTGAGGCGCGGCCTGCAATTCTGCCACGGTGTCGGCCAGCACCTGATGGATCGCCTGCTGGTAACGCACTGCCGCCAGTTTGGAATGGCACACCACCTGCGCCTTGAAGCCGTTGGGGAAAATATGCGCCAGATAGTGCTGCACCATGTCTTTGGCGATGGCGGCGATCCGTTGCTCGGCCTCCAGCAAATCGCCGGTGGCCCCATATTTTTTCTTAATCGCCAGCAGCTCTTCCTCGCTACGCTCCTTAAACAGGTTTTCAAAACGGGTTTCAAAGCCGTGCTTGTCGTTCAGCGCAGCATCGGCGGTACGGCCTTCGTAGAGAATCTGCAAGGTGGTGCCGTCGGCCACGGCATCCATCAGCCTGTACTGGTCGATGTATTCGCCGAAGCGTTTCACCGTGCGCTTCTCGCCGTGGCGTTCGGTAATCAGCGGCGTGCCGGTAAAGGCAATGCGGGCGGCATTGGGAAAGGCTTCAAAGATATTATCGCCAAGGTCAGAACCCTGGGTACGGTGCGCCTCGTCGATCATCAGCACAATACGCGAGGAATCATTGACCACGCCAAAGGTCTGCGCCGTGGGCATGGCCTGATAGGTGCAGAGTGCCTCTTGCACCGACATCGGCAGGCTTTGATCCTGCAACTGGAACTTGTGCACCATCACCATATTGACGTCGGAGCTGTCACTGGCCAGATCACGGCGCAGTGCGCCCCGACTGTCGATCACATTCACCCGACCACCGATCAGGGTAGCGGTTTGCGCCAGCTGATCTTCCAGATCCACCCGGTCATTGATCAGCAGCACCTTGTAGTCATGCAGGTCTTTGGAAGCGCGCAACATGCGGGCGACAAACACCATGGTCAGGCTCTTGCCGGAACCCTGGGTATGCCAGACCACGCCGCTTTTTTCCTCTACCGTCTGTCCATGGCGCAGCCGTTCAATAATCTTATGGGCGGCGCGGAACTGCTGGTAACGGCATACCACCTTGATACGCGGGCCGCCGTCGGTATCCATAAACACCGAACAGGTACGCAGCATGCTGAGCAGATTGGTCTTGCCCAGCATGCCGTTGATCAGTTGCTGTTGCGGGTTCATCCCCTCGGCCACTTCGTTGCCCATTGGCCACTGGGTTTTCCACGGGTAGAAGTGCTCATCGCCCGAGGTGATGGTGCCGTAATCCGCCTCCACGCCGCTGGAGCGGATCAGCAGCAAATTGGAATGAAACAGCCGTGGCTCGCCCTCTTTCAGCCCCTGTTGCGCCGTCTCCTTGCGGCCATTGCGGTAGCGCTGCAACTGCTCGAATGCCTCCGCCATCGGATTGGCACAGGTCGGCCCGCCTTTCTTGCACTCCACCACGCCGAGCGGAATACCGTTCACAAACAGCACAATATCGGGAATGATGAACTGCTTGACGCAACCGGGGGTGTCAATGCGGAACTGATTGATGGCGAGAAAGTGGTTGTTGTCGGGGTTATCGAAGTCGATCAGCCGCACCACCGGATCCTGCTCGCCGCTGGTTTCATTCACATCCACCTGCGCCTTGAACAGCAGCTTCTGAATCGCCTCGTTGGCTTCCAGTAAGGTTCGATTCGGCTGACGCAGGATCTGCTCCTGCAAATCCTGCAACTGTTTGCTAGTTAGCCAGGGCTTGCCATCGGCAGTGGTGTTTAGCGCCGCGACCGCCTTGGCAAACACGTCCGGCAGCAACCACTGACGGAAATTGAGGCGCAGGCTTTTGGATGGATCAGAGGGGATCTCCGCCCCTTGGTCGATGATCTGCCAGCCCAGCGATTCGAGTTGTTGTAAAAAGGGCTGTTCGACTTCGGTGTATTCACTCATTGCGCCACCCCTTCGTCGGCCTTTAGCCACTGACGGCCCTTAACGGTGAGACGATAGCGCTGTTTGCTGCTGCGGGGTTTGTCGGGCAGGGTCATCTCAACAAGTTCTCCCCTCAACGCAGGCTGCAAGTAGTCGTAGAGAAAGGTTGGCCGGTGGCGCAAACCGAGTGCCGCCATCGCCTCACGGCTGGCTAGCGCCCCGCCTGCAAGCACACTGGCAAGCCTGCCGACTTGTTCGGTGACTTGTTCGGTGACTTGTTCGGTGACTTGTTCGGTGACTTGTTCGGTAACTTGCGGGGTCACATCCATGGTGACTTGTTCGGCAGGCTGCTGAGCCAGCAGATGCACCGGCAGCCGGATCACATAAGCACAGCGGTCGTCGTCCGTTTCAAACAGCGGCGCAGGCGAGCCATTGGCGGCCATCATCTTGAGAATTTTCGGAATACCGGTGGAGCGCCCTTCGGTCAGATCCAGTTCTTTCAAAAACTCACCAATACGGCGATTGCGATAGCGTCGGCTCACCGCACGACCCGCTTCAAAGTCCGATAATTTGATTGATCTATCTGGCCCCGGAAAACTCAACACCACCAGTTCATCGCGGCTGATGCGCACCTCAATCGGCTCGCGCTCCTCATAGGAACGGTGATAGACCGCGTTGACCAGCGCCTCTTCAATGGCGGCGTAGGGGAAATTCCACACCCGCGTCGCTTCGGCCCGGTCGGGATGTTTGATCACGGTCTCGTGCAGGTAATTGCGCTGGATGTAGCCCAACGCCTCGCGCGTCATGCGCGCCAGCGGCCCCTTGAATATCTTTTCATCAAAGCGATCACCGCCCGCCCCTTCGGGAAACCACACCACATCAATCTGGGTATAGGGAAAAAAGCGGTCGGGCGTCTCATTGAAAAAGAGCAGGCCGACATTTTTCGGCCACGGCGACTCCGCCGGGCCGCCCACCACATTCATCTGCCGCCCCAGCGCCTCCACCGACAGCTCCGCTCCATCCTCCGCCAACGCGCTGCCCACCTCGCGCAGATACTCCAACATCAACGGTTTGGACAAATCAGCCACGCTGGCCTGCCGGGCAAAGCGATCATCAAACGGCACCTTGGCCGTCAAGCTCAGCAACTCCTGCTCGATCGCACCCTTTGCCTCCACCGTGCTGCTGTAACGGCGGATGTAGTAGTGCCAACTTTTGTGTTTGGCGTTGACGGAGGCGGGCGCCTTGTAGGGGCGGTACATACCGCCCGGCGCCTGCAACACAATGAGCTTGCGCCCCTCCACCTCTTCGATGCTCAAGGCGGGGAAATAAGGCGGCTGAATCAACTGACAGGCCGCCAACAACTCCTGCTGAATCTTGTCGAGCTGGTCATCAGGCAACCCCTCCGGCGGAAACAGCGGTCGGCCGTCGGCGTCGCACTCTTGGCCGATCACCACATAACCGCCGCCCAAGTTTTCAAAATCATTGGCGAAGGCGCAAAGCGTGCGAATTATCGGGTCAGGATTCCACCCCGCCTTGTATTCGATACGCTCACCTTCGACAGTGCGCTGGTGCAGCAGATCATTGAGGTTGATGGGCAGTTTGTCAGGCATCGTCATCTCTCCCTGCATCACTCGCTAATTCCTGTTCAATCTGTTCGATGCTGGGCAGGCTGGTTTGTAGTTCGGCGGGCAGGGACTGGAGCAGTTTGTATTCGGCGATGCCCATGGGCTGGCTCTTGTCGCTCAGCGCGTATTCGGCCACGACTTTGTTTTTGCTCTTGCAGAGCAGAAGACCAATGGTTGGGTTGTCCTGCTCGCTTTTGACCTGGCGATCCACCGCTGTCAGATAAAACCCAAGCTGCCCCAAATGATCGGGCTTAAACTTGCCACCCTTAAGCTCGATCACCACATAGCAGCGCAGCTTGAGATGGTAGAACAGCAGGTCGATGAAAAACTCGTCGCCCCCCACCTCCAGCAACACCTGTTTTCCGACAAACGCAAAGCCGGTGCCCAGCTCCAGCAGAAATTCGGTAACGTGCTTCACCAAGGCGTTTTCGATCTCGCGCTCCTGCGCCTCATCGGTCAGGCCGAGAAAGTCGAAACGGTAAGGGTCTTTCAACGACTCGCGGGCCAGATCAGATTGTGCTTTGGGCAAACTGGCTTCGAAGTTGGTGATTGCCGTGCCACTACGCTCCAGCAACCGGGTTTCGATTTGCATCACCAGAATGTTGCGTGACCAGTTGTGCTGCACCGCTTTGGACAGATACCAATCCCGTTCTTCGCGGGTCTTGAGCTTGTCAAGCAAGGTGCAAAGATGGAACCAGGGCAATTGTGCAGCAGCCTGCTGCACAAATTCAGCATCCGGCCAAGCTTCGGCGAAAGCGCGCATGTATTTGAGGTTCCGCGGCGAAAAACCCTTCATCTCAGGGAAGGCGGTACGCAGATCATGAGCCAACCGTTCGATGACCTTGGCGCCCCAGCCCTGCTCGGCCTGACGGGTCAGAATATCGCTGCCGATGCTCCAATACAGCCCCACCAACTCACGGTTAACGGCCAGCGCAGCGCGCTGCTGGGCGTTGTGAATACGGGATTTCAACGCCACCAGCCAGTCGTGGTAACCACTGGGTGGCTCGGTCAGGGCAATGGGGCGCTGGTCAGCCATGGGCAGCCTCCGGGGCGTCATGTTTGAGCGCTGCCAGCGGCGGGCGGTTGAAAGCCATCAGTTTTGCGCCTCCCCGCCAACCCTGCTACGGCTTGGTGCACGGTATATTTCTGGGTCTGCATCCTCGACCAGATCAATTTCATAACGGCGTCGATCTAATATTTCAAGAAAGCCCATTACTTCAGAATCATCAATCTGCAACTTTCCATCAATCTCTGTAACAGTCACGCCAGTTCTCTGGCAAAAGCTTGTTAATTTTTCTTTATTAATATTGTGAGCTTCAGACTGGGACTTGATGGAAGCAATATAGCGTGCCGCCCTCGGATGCTGCTGAGCGTAGTCGGAAATTGAATTAAAATCGACAAATTCAATTTCTTCTGCAATCGCTGCGATATTACTAGGCACAGCAGCCATGACAGCACCTTGGAGCTGAGCGGTAAACTCCAGGCCGCTTGGCCTCAAAATATAAATCACATTATTTTGTATTAAGAAATCAAAGTCATTATCGAGTTTAAAAACGGTGTCATCAAGAATCTTCAATGTGTTATCGACACAGCGAATCAGCTTGTTACGCTTTTTTATTAGCGCCTTAAACTGGCTAGACCGTCGCACAGCCGTAATACGATTTCCATCGTCATCTATAATTTTGGCAAAATAGGCAAAGCACTCATTTATTTGATCAAACGCATCAGGATCCTCTGGCAGATTGTTGACCTCATGTAACGCTTTGAGCTCAGCAACCAGGTCTTCCTCAAGCGATAATGTGAGGTATTCAATTGCTGCATACTTCTCGGATGGCTGATATTCTTCAGGAACTTCAGTTATGTTTTGCATTGCCTTCTGGGTTTCGCAAACCATATCAAGTAATGCGGCCTGAACATTATTATCTACAGGCACCTGCACAAAGCCACGCGTTTGAGTGTCCAAGCCTAAGCCAAACTCTGTCACAGTGACGTTTCCATACTTAAATACTATCGTCATTTACTTTCCTCCAGAAAAACAGTTTGGCTCAAACGGTAGGCCGATATTTTTTCACCCTTGATGATATGGGTACGCTTGGTAATGAGCACAGTTGGCAACCTCCCACTAAATGGGTTGCCATCATCGCAGGGTGAGAGGGTATAAACGCGATACCCGTGAAATGCCCAAAAAATATTCATATAGTGCATATTCAAATGCCAAAACAAAAACACAATGAACGCTATTGCTGCCAGATGGCTTGAAAAGTCGCGGACTGTTTCAATATTTACACTGTAGAATGGCAAGAGCATCGCAAACAGATAAACCAGCAAATGATCGCGCTGATCTTCTGCTGCGCCAGCGGTTATCTCTCGTTTATCGTTACATTTTTTGACTCGCCTAATTCGCCACCACAAAAACAGATTTGGCACCAACACAAAGAACAGACAAAACCCTAAAAAATAGACCTCTGGTACGCCTTCGATATTGACGCCCTTAAACGCCCACAAGAAAAATAATGGTGACATACTGCTTAGCACCATTAACAGTCGTGCCAGCGACAAGCCTTCGCCATGATTACTCATATTAAACCTCCACATTAATCTTGCCGATCAGCGCCAAGGGGCAGTGCATTCGCCATTTCTGTAGGTGCTCGTGCTTGCGAAAACATAGTCCGGCAACGCGTTTGGTTTCGATGCGATTGTGGGCGGTATCGATTTTAACCATGGGCGGCCTCCGGGGCGGCGGCATCGCCCGTGACCGGGACTTTGCCGGTGAGCAGATCGTGCATCAGGCCGGATTTTTGTTTGTCCAACTTATCTAGCTTTTTTTGTTCCGCTACGATTTTTTCGTGTACTGCATCAAGTCGTTTAACAATAGCTTTTTGTTCATGTGAGTTGGCCAGCCCTACATGAAATCTCAACAGATCAGAACCAGGCAAATTTCCAAGAGTACCTTGTCTTACATATTTACTTACTTGCCTCTTCGCTATACTCGTTTGCATAAAATACTTAATAAAATGTGGGCTTACATTATCTGAAAAACGATACTTAACTGCATATGCACTTGGAATGAAATAAAACTCCTGTTCTTCAAATACAGCTGTTAACCCGCAATCAGCTGTTGTAACAACTACAACATCACCCGTTTTAAGAATATGACGACTGATTTTTTGCATAGGTAAACGAGCAACCGGTACCTGCGAATAAATTATTCCTCCATCTTTGGAAAAATCAGTACCGCGAATGGTTTTAACGTTCCCACTTTCGTCATAGTCTCTGGCATCAAATCGAGGGCCATATAGATTGGATTCAATATATTTACCCAGATTTATTGGCTCCCACTCCTTCGGAATCCAGCCAATCGGGGTTTGTTGGTAGAGTTCGGGGGCGTGGTCGCGGGGTGGGCGGAGTTGGCCGTTGGGGCCGATGCCACGGGTAAAGAGGTCGTGCATCAGCCCGGCTTTGATCTGCTGGTATTTGTCGATCAGCGCTTCGGTGTGTTCGATGGCCCGGTCGATGGTTTGCAGGATATTGGCGATTTTTTGTTGGTGCCTTTTTTCTACTGGGGAAAAAATCTCTATTTCACGCAACTCTTTCTGATTGAGCTTCGCCCTCGTTCCGCCTTTGATAAATGGGGTAATGTTTTTATGCTGTAAGCTGTAAAAAACAAAGTTGAAATCAAATTCTTCTTTGGGCCTTAAAATATGGGCATGGTTGTTGACCCAGCTTTTCCCCTCGATTTTGTAAGCAACAGGTCTCGTGGAATATTCATCAAAATACCCGCCATCTTCTGCAATTAATATTAACGGTTCATCAAAAAGCCAGCCGGAAATGTAGCCTTGAAGACCATTCGCGCCATAGTAGGGAGTCTCTCCTGGATTTTTCGTTCGCTCCTCTTCATTCACTGGAATTCGAAAGCTATCGAGAACATCGGCGAACTGATTTAGGCTGTAATTTCTCCAATCACCCATCACTCCGCAGCTCCTGCGCGACCTTGCACTCTCGGCACTTGTGCCTCGGGCATGTCGTACCCTAACTCCACCAAAAACTGCTGAAGCTGCCGTGAGGCGGCATCGCGCTCGGCTTCGATTTTGCGGGCGGTGACGGCGTATTTGCTCCAGAGGTTTTCAATCGCCTTGATGCAGGCGCGTTGTTCGGCGCGCAGGTAGCTCTGGTAGGTGGCGAGCAGTTGTTGTTTGAGCCGTTCGATGATCACGCGGCGGGCGTCTTCGACGCTGATTTTGGCGCGGGCGCTCTCCACCAGTTGATCGCGTTTTTGTTCGATGGTCTTGATGGTCTTTTTCAGTTCGCGGGCTTCGTCTTCCAGCGCCTTGTGGCGTTGCAGTTGCGCTTCCAGTTGTTCGGCTTCGTGCTGCCAGTGGGTGGCATCGCCGAGGTTGGGGTCGCGCTTGCAGAGTCTGGTCTGGCCTTTGGCGTTTTTCAGGCGCGCTTTGAGCTCTTTGACCTGATCTGAGTTCATCACCCCTGTATCATCGGAGTCTTCAAACTCTTCGTCATCGGCGGCGGTGAACAGGGCCTGCAATTCGGCGAGGCGGGTTTGCGCCTGCTCCTGCTCGGCCAACACGTCGGGGAACTGGCTGTGTAGGATCTCTTCGTCGGGGATCAGCTCCGGCCCCCAGCCGCTGGCGGCGATGGATTTGAAGTCGGCCTTGAGGCTGTCCACATAGGTGGCGAAGGCACCACGGATCTGGAAGGGGGTGAGCAGGGTTTGTGGTTTATCCGCTTCGGTCAATGCCTGTTCGATACTGCGCAGCAACTGGCTTTTCATCACATAGACATTGCTTGGCTTATTTTGTAGATCGGCCTGCCGGTTGGCGGTATCTATCCTGACAGAGGGGGGGGCCAGGGCTTCGACGATGGGCAGGTTCTGCTGCCACCAGGCTTCCAGCACGTCCATAAAGTGCTGATTGGCGCCGGTGACGCCGGGGTGGGCGTTGATGAACGGCGCGATGTCACGTTTGTCTTTGAGGGGGGCAGTGAAATCGGCATAGGCTGATTCCGTAGGTTGGGTTAGCGCAGCGTAACCCAACGTTTTTTCGTGAACTGCATGTTGGGTTACGCCCTGCGGGCTAACCCAACCTACGAGTGCTTCGGGGGAGCGCGGGATGAAGCAGCTTTCCTTCAGCCCGACGTAGTTGTTCCAGTAACGACCCAGCGCCTCGATTTCCACGCTGGGGACGCCGCCGTGGAGGTGGGCGCGCACATCGTGGGGTTCGGGGGGCGGTGCGTTGTCCACATAGCGGCGGATGTTGCAGTTGTACTCTTCGGCCTGTATTTCGGCCTTGGCTACTTTGCGCGCATACGCCGCTATGTCGTCGCCTTGGCGGTAGGCGTAGATGATTTTGTCGATGTCTTCCGGGCGCAGGTGATTCTGGGCCTTGCCTTCGCGGTATTCGCGGTCGGCGTTGATAAACAGGACATGGTCGCGGTGGGCAGCTCCGGCCTTGTTCAGCACCAGCAGGCAGGCGGGAATGCCGGTGCCGTAGAAGAGGTTGCCGGGCAGGCCAATCACCGCTTCCAGATAGCCGTGGTCGATAAAGTATTTGCGCGCCGCGCGCTCTTCGCCGCCGCGAAAGAGTACGCCGTGGGGCATGACGGTGGCCATGCGGCCATCGTGCTTGAGCACGGCGAGCATGTGCTGAACGAACATCAGGTCGGCCTTTTTGCCCTTCTCGGGCATCATCACCGGGAAGCGGCCGCTGAACTTGAGGTCTTTCTTGATGTAGTTCTGGGAAAAGGGCGGGTTGGCCACTACCCGGTCGTAGCGCTTCAGTTCGTTGTTGTCATCCAGATGCTGTGGCTCGCGCAGGGTGTCTTCCTGGCGGATGTCGGCGTGGGAGATGCCGTGCAGCAGCATGTTCATCTTGCAGATGGACCAGGTGGTGCCGATCTTTTCCTGGCCGAACAGGGCCAGCTCACCGGCATCGCCGCCCTTCTCGCGCAGGAAGTCGCGCATCTGGATCAGCATGCCGCCGGAGCCGACGGTGGGGTCGTAGACGCTCATCTTTTCTTCGGGGTCGCAGATTTCCACGCAGAGGCGCACCACCTCCCAGGGGGTGTAGAACTCGCCGGCCTTCTTGCCGGCGGAGTCGGCGAAGAACTTGATCAGCCATTCGTAGGCGGCACCGAGCAGGTCGGGAAACTCGAAGTCGTCGTCGCGCAGGGGAATTTTTTCAAAGTTGGTAACGAAGTCCGCCAGGGTGTCGTCGTCCAGGGTGCGCTGGCCGATCTTGCGATTGAAGTTGATGCCGCTGAGTACATCCTGTAGAGCGTCGGGGTTGGCGTCTTCAATGGCGGCCAGCGCCTTGTTGAGGGTGGTGCCGACGTTTTCCTTGGTGTGTTTCAACGCCGGGCGCTGGATGGTTTTCTTTTCGCCGTTTTCGGCCACCTCCTCTTCCCAGCCGGTATTCCAGCGGGCGCGGGGCGGGACATAGAAGTATTTGCCGGAGTAATTATCCCGGTCGTCCAGCTCGATGGCGATGTCGGCGTCGGACATGCCCTTGTGCTGCAATTCGTTGCGTAGCGCCTCGCGGCGCTGGTCGAACAGGTCGCTGGCACGCTTGAGGAACAGCATACCGAAGATGTATTCCTTGTATTCGCTGGCATCCATGTTTCCGCGCAGGGCGTCGCAGGCGCGCAGCAGGAGCGATTCGAGATGTGAAAGAGTTAGTTTCATTCAGTGTTTACCTTGAAGATATTTTCCAGATTATTGATGACGGTGATCTTGTGGCCCCAGGCTTCCGGCTTGGCCTCGATCACGCCGACGGCCTGTTGGTTGACGAACAGCACGTAGTCGGCAGGGTCGACATCGGTCTGGTATTGACGCGCAGGCATCCATGCCCACGCGCCCTGCGGGCAGCATGAAGCTGACCAAATTTGCTGTCCTGCAAATTTGTCGCGCACGGCAATTCCGGTTCCGGCATTGAGGTTGATGGCCTTGTTGTCCTGCACCTGCCAGCCGGCGGCGATCAGTTGCCGATCGATCTGATCGCGGGCGCGCTGTTCCGGGGTCTGGTTAGGGGTGGTGTTGGTCATGTTTATTCCCCGTGTTTATTTTGTGTTGAATAAGGCTAAATAATGCTTGAAAACAAATAAACGATTGCGTTGCTGGCCAGTGACTTCAAACAACACGCCATGCTTTACAAAATCAGTCACTAAGGCATTGGCTGTATTGGGAGTCGTTTCGAGCAATTTTGCTATGGCTTTTATATCCAGTACGGGGCGGCTGTATAAATGACGTACCAGTAAATGCGCTTTATCCTGCCGCCGATAACTGAAGCGTGGCAATACATCCTGCTCTATCTGGCCTTTTAATGCCAAAATCGCTTTAAACAAGGCAATGAAATCGTGTATCATTTCTCATCCATCCGCTTAGGGCCGGGCTTCTTTTTGCCAAGTTCACGTCCGGCTAATGACGACATTCTTTCCATAAAACTATCCCCTCCCAACGGTCTGCCTGTTCGCTCATGCATGCGTAGCTGGTCATACAACGCCTGATCACCGCCAGCCAACAACTCGCCCCAGTTGTTTACTCTGTCAAGCATGGGCCTCACTTTCACAAGCTCATCATCCTTACCAGTCAGGTGCGCTCTGGCGCTGCTCCACCTGAACGCCTCAGGCCGGTCAACCAGTTTTGCGCGAACAGGATTGAGCTCAACATACCTGCAAGCTGCCAACAAGTAATCCTCATCCATCGGAAATGAGGCAAAACGACCTTGCCAAAGGTAACCCTTCCAACCTTTCTTGAAATTGATATGACGTGTATATCTGCGGTGCGCCTCACCAATGCCGCGAGCCAGGCTCTCTTCACGCTCAGGCACTGCAACCAAATGCACATGGTTTGGCATCAGACAATATGCCCATACCTCAACCCCTGCCGCATCGCACCATTCACGCATCAAGCGAAGATATATTTCATAATCTTCGTCATCGAAAAACGTCTCCATCCTACGCACGCCGCGCTGCGCTGCGTTACATGATGTGGAATCCCGGGAACAACTACTCTTGCTATTCTTGCCATAGTGGAAAATTGAACCTAAACAATGCGTTCGTCAATAGTTTAGTATTATGTCCCTGAAACTTCAGGTGTTGCAGTTGATCTGTCATTTCGATCCGAATCGGGCACTGGCATGGATGAGAAAACGACCGCCGATGACCTGTAGTTGCTGTGGCGGAACCA
>PFXG01000076.1 GCA_002791545.1 Zetaproteobacteria bacterium CG_4_9_14_3_um_filter_49_83 | reverse complement strand
GTTCAAGAGGTCAATCGCCTGCTGAAGGTTTATGGCGGGAATCGCTCTTTTCGTGGTTATGCAAGCAATCTTCTCGCTATGGAATGGGTACTTTACCAGAGCGACAAACCTGTTCCTGGTTACCTTGATTTTAACGACAGATATTGTTCGGAGCCATTTCAGGTTGTCTTGGCAAAATAAAACATTGGGGTCGGGTCTTGAATCTTGCATTCAGACCAAAGTGTTAATTCGTCGGTCCTGAATAATTCAATTCAGATCACGCTGCGATTCTGTTTTGGGGTATGTATTCAGTCATAATGGAAATGACTTTCCAGCAGCTATCGAGAAAGTAGCGCATAAAAGACCTCAGGTAGTTGAGGATTTTACGCAGATTGTGCCCACAAGCGCATAGGATGATATTCATCGCATCACCTTCTTCTTCTGCCTCAGCAGGCTTGACATTCCTTATTCCTTATTCCTGATTCCAGATTTTGGAATGCGGTATGTGGGAGGCACGATGGAATTAAAACAACAAGACATCTATGTAGCTCTAAAGCTGGTTGTTCTCAATGGTGAGCCTTGCTCCATGCAACGCCTGGGTGAAGCCCTCGGTATGAGTGCATCCAGAGTTCATGATTCCATTCATCGCCTGATCAAGGCGCAGCTCATACGCAGAGGCGACGCCTATCACCCTGTTTTGGCCAATTTAAAAGAGTTTATTCTGCATGGAATTCGCTTTGCTTTTGTTCCTGAAATTGGCCAACCGGTACGGGGCATGCCAACAGCATCATTTGCCCCGCCATTAAACCGGGAATTTGCACCATCCGGTGACCTGCCACAGGTCTGGCCTGATGCCATGGCTGGAGAGGTTCGAGGCATTTCATTCTCCCCGCTACATAAGTCGGCCCCGGAGGCGGCACGCAAAGATCCTGAGTTCTATGAACTACTGGCTTTGGTCGATGCCAATCGTGGAGGAAGAGCACGCGAAAGGAATATGGCGGCTGAGATGCTCAGCAAGCGCCTGAGCCAGCCATGAGGAATGACGCCCCCAATCTCGACATGCTTAAGCTTGTGGCACAGGGCTTGGGCTCACTTGTTGAAGATGTTGTCTTTGTTGGTGGCTGTGCAACCGGGCTACTCATTACTGATATGGCTGCTCCCCCAACCCGTGAAACCCGGGATGTGGATGTGATTGCTGAAATCAGAAGCCATCATGATTATCACCAGCTTTCCCAGGAACTGAGAAGCAGAGGGTTTAGAAAAGACAATGGGCCGGATGCAATCATGTGCTGCTGGCGATTCGATAGCGTTATTGTGGACGTGATGCCTACTGAGGCGTCGATACTAGGCTTCTCGAATCAATGGTGTTCGAAGGCCATGAAATCTTCCCAACGCCTTCATTTACCGGGAGGGGTAGAGATCAGAGTGGTTGCACCACCTCTTTTTCTCGCTACCAAGCTTGAAGCTTTTTATGGCAGGGGCAAAGGTGACCTGATGGCCAGCCATGATCTTGAAGATATTATCGCTGTGCTTGATGGGCGCAGCACCATTGCAGAGGAGGTCATCGGTGCAGAAGATGTTCAGCAATACCTGCGCGAAGAATTTTCTAACCTCTTATCCCAACGAGCTTTTCTCGATGCAATCCCCTGTCATTTACCCGCAGATCCGATAAGCCAGCAAAGAGCCGCAGTAGTCCTGAACCGGATACGGGAAATTGCGAAGCTCTAACCCGGACTATTCATAAATGCTGCCGCGCCCTCCCTTGTTCATTTGCCCGCAACAAATACATCGTCTGTTGTCCGTATGCACTGTTACGCACGCCTTCCTCGGAATCTGTTGCAACCAAATGTCCGGCGCGATCATCACGGCGATTCATGAATAGTCCGGGCCAAGGAACCTCTGAATAACTATGCATGGTCGTAGCTGTAAGCTATGACAGCATAGTCTTTAACCTTTGCCCTGACTTCACCGCTTTTCTTTGATTCTTTTTCCGGCGCTTTATTCAAACGTCAGATGATGGTGAACACCTTCTCGAAGGGTTTGCGGGATTTGGGGAGTTTGGCATTGAAATCTTCTTCGGGGTGATGGTAGCCGATGACCAGCGCCAGACTGCATGCATAGCCATCGAGTTCCTCAGAAAATTCCCGGGTGACGGCTGCGGCATCAATGCCTTCCATGGGGGTGGCGTCGATTTTCAGGCGCGCCAAAATGTGCAGCGCGTTGCCCAGGGCGATATAGGTCTGGGCTCTGGTCCAGCCGGATGTGGAGCCATGACTGTCGGTGTTTTTATCGATATACACACATGCGCCAAAGGCGGCATCCCGATTTTCCGCCTGGGTGCGCTTATCGGCAATGCCTTGATCCACCACCTCGGCATAATCCTCACGGCTATAACGCGGGTGATTGCCGAACAAAATCACATGGGAACCATCCATCACATGCTGTTTATTCAGCGACGGCGAATCCCCGAAGCTTTGCTGCATCCGCGCTTTGGCCTCATCGCTGGCCAGCACCACGAATTTCCACTGCTGTGAATTGATCGAAGATGCCGACAGGCGCAACGCTTCGAGGAACACGTCCATGTCTTCCTGCGGAACTTTCCGGGTGTTGTCATATTTCTTTGTGGTGTATCGCCAAAGCAGGTCTTCAATAATCGGATGATGCATTCTCAAAACTCCTTGTTAGCCCATGCTGGTTTCTACAGAGCATCATACTGATGGTCACTCAGATTCGCCATGCACGGACATGCCCAAGTGATGGTAGCGGTCGAGCATGGTTTCGTTGCCCGTCACGCCACCGCTGTGCACATAAAAGATTTCGCCATCGATGGTGTCGGCATGCTGCAATAGGGTATGCCACATCAGCGCACCATAGATCAGGTCGAATTCGATACCGGCAGTGAGTAGCTCATGGTAGATCGCCAGCAGCTCGGGGGCAGGCGCAGCAAAACGGAACGGCTGGCCTGTTTCCAGAATCCGCATGTTCTCCGGCATCGGCAGCAAGCGCTCGATCTGCTCACGCAGGTAGGCTGCATCGCCAACCGCTGGCGTCGTCAACACCGTCACTTCGGGGAGTGCGCTTGCTAACATCGCAGCTGTCGTGCCGGTGCCCGATGGCGTTACCACATGCAGCTGTGGAATCGCCGCATCGGCCTGCCATTGACGAATCTCTGCGGCCAGTTGCTCGATACCAGCCCGGGCCAGTGGATCGGCACCACCTTGAGCCAAAACCAGTGTATCAGCATCGGTATCCGTATCGATGTGGCCCGCTTCTGCCACGAATGTGGCATACGCCTTCGGTTTCACCTCGTTGAGGATCATGCCAAGTGCCAGTGCCTGTTTCAAATTACCGGTCGGATGTTCGCGGATGCGGGCCGGGATGGTTTTCGTGGTGTATTCAAAGCGCCAGTCCTTGCGTGCGCAGAGCGCGGCGATGGAAAGCATGGCATTGGACTGGTTGCCGCCCCAGGAGATAACCCGTGCGTATCGGCTGGCGGGAGTATCCAGCAGCGCCTGCAATTTGCGGAACTTGTTGCCGGAGAAGAGCGGATCGATCAGATCGTCGCGTTTGACGAAATAACGTCTTCCGCGAAGCTCAAAAGGATCGACTCTCGATGGCATTGAGAACATCAGCGTGTCAGCCGTTGGATGATAGCCCGGTGTTACGGCTGCAGGCCGAATGTTCAATCCGTTTTGCGTATGCATTCATTTTTCACCTTTACGGGAATCTTTCAGCTCCCCTTTGTATAGGTTCAGAGTATGTGAAACAGGCATGATTTCAATTAAAGATGCTCTGAATATCTGCGCATGACTGCGACAAATCTCTGCGCACATGACATGCAAGGCGCGAGGTGAAACGCATGGTGGTCCCATGTGCGAGACTCACAAGGAGAATTAGCAGAATTAGAGGCCTGATCTTGCTTCGTGGATTTATTAAGCTGGGTTTATTAGCTGTTTGTCATTGTATATATAGCTAAATAAAAACATCCTACACCATGACTACAAGATGAAAGGAGATGTGAATGCGCAAAACAAGACCCCGTCATCGTTCACATCAGGACCAGAAGCTTCCCCGCCTCAACAACAAGCCGGATATATCTATGCGACTTTTCTTGCTACGCGGGACGGACCATATATATCCCGGAATTCTGGTTCAATACATCATCGGGAAACCGGAGCTGACAGCATGTGGTTAATTATTCTCTCAGTTTTGGTTGTTGGGCTTGTTTGGGCCGGTGTTCGCTATCGTCGAATTCAACGGCGGCGCAGTCTCTTCAATAACCCATTCCCGGAAGCCTGGTTGCCGATTCTTGAGGCAAATGTGCCGTTGTATCTACGGCTTCCATTGCATTTGCAGCGGGAGTTGCAGGGGCTTATTCAGGTCTTCTTGGATGAGAAGCATTTTGTTGGCTGTGCTGGCCTTGAGATTGATGCAGAGATTAAGGTCACGATAGCTGCGTATGCGTGCATGCTTCTGCTGAATCGAGATCACCGTTACTACCCCGGCTTTATCACCATCCTGGTCTATCCCAGTGCCTATGTCGTCCAGTCGACAAAGCGCGATGGACTGGTTGAATCGGAGGGGTTCGAAGTCCGGCTGGGCGAATCATGGCACCGAGGCCCCATCGTGCTGGCCTGGGATTCCGTTCTGCACGGGGCGCTTGATATCAAAGATGGCCACAATGTGGTGTTTCATGAGTTTGCCCACAAACTTGATGAAGAGGATGGATCGGTGGATGGTGTTCCCCTGCTGGGCCAGCGTTCTCGTTATATCTCCTGGGCCCGAACCATGAGTAAAGAGTTCGAGGCGCTCAGGTTGAGATCTGATCTGGGGAAAGCCTCTGTATTGGATCATTATGGCGCAACCAATCCGGCAGAATTCTTCGCCGTGCTAACCGAGACCTTCTTCGAAAAGCCCCATCAGCTCAAAACCAGACATCCCGAACTCTATGAGCAGGTCAGCGCATATTACCGGCTTGATCCGGTTGAATGGGTGAAAAGCAGTGACGAATAGAAATATAATTACAGCTTAAGGCAGCTTAAGGGGTCAGAGCCGAATGGCACTAACTTAAGCGATTTTTGACGTGTTACCAACGTTTTTTCCGCCTCTATATTGCCCTCAGTTCTATAAACAATTCCTCTTTATTTCATCATGAATGATTGGTTTCTTTTCACCCCAGCGAAGCCAATTTATTCAGTGTTACGTTAGGCTAAGCGTGTTTTGTAATTCAATATCAATCACCCAAATACTCAGTTGCATAAAGCGTTATTTTTCAATCATTTAAGATTCACTTCCATCTTGGATGTACTTCTTGAAAAGGCTTAAGTTAGTGCCATTCGGCTCTGCCCCCTTAAGCTCCAATACGCATGCTTATAACAGCATTTTGAATCTTTTTCAGGTTAGAACAAATTTGCCGTGGGCCAATACAAGCCCAGCTACTCGCCTACTCTTTTTGCTTTTGCCTCTTCTAAAGCAAGCTCAGCCTCAATTAAGGCTCGCTCAGCATCCAAACGTTCAGCTTGAGCCGTGAAGGTGTTAATCTCGGCCTGAGTAGGGTCAGAACCCTCCTTATTCAGCGCTTCCATCGCCGCACTTCGAGCGGCTACTGCTTCAAAATAAGCAGTATCTGCTTCCAGTTGCTTCGTTGCAGCTTCATTGTGAATTTTTTTCGCCTCAACTGCCTGCGAAATAATATCGTTGAGAGCAGCGCTAACTTTTTCACCCGACCCCGTAGCTGCATGCCCCATACTCTTCAATTGTCCATTATCATCTAGTTCATAGGAACATTTCACAGATGTGAATGCGCGACTCTCGCAGGGTAAATAATATATTTCGCCTAACTGCTGCAACCGGTCTTCACGACTAGTAATCGACTTACCACTATTACTGCACCTTGATCCGACACATGCTGATACATTACCTGTAGCACCTGTACGAATGGGGATACCAAGCCTTGGATTTACAATCTCATTACTAATAGCTTTCTTATCCAGACGCGTCATTGAAAGGAATATTGTACTTTTCTGCTTCTCTGACGTATTCACATCTGGCGTCGTCCATCTTTTGAAAACTTCATCCGGCAATTCGAACTGTTTATCTAGGAGTGAACTTCGTGACGGCCAATATAAGTTTATTTCATAGCTTGTTAAATTTATCGTTTTCGACTGCCCTTTTAGGGCTTTCTCAAGCTTATCCTTAGAAGCTACAAGAGCATCAAGCGCACCCGACAACGCTTTTTTGGTCTCTTCATCCACATTATCGCCCATTGTTGCGATCTTTTCAGACAACTTCACTAACGCCTTACTGTTTTTATCTACTTCGATCTTGTAGTCCTTAACAAGCGTAGTGGTCTGCTCAACCTGAGGCAATGCCTTAACTACCTCTTCGCTACAAACTTCTTTCTTCTTTTCTAGATTATTTATTTTCTGTTCTAGAATATTCATTTTCTGTTCCGAAGATTTGCTCGGGGTGGCAGCAAACTTAACCAAGCCCACACCGACTTTGGCTATGGTCGAGATCACCTCTGCACTTTTATCGTCAATAGAGGCATTAAGAGAAACAGGTGCTCCTGATGGCAAATAGGTTACTTTCAGATCGCTCGTCTTAAACGGAGTAGAGAGGCTACGCGGATCGATCACGAACAGGTTCTCGGAATCTGGGGCAGTTTGGGGACCTTTGAACGAAACGCTTGTCTCGACCTTAAGCTTTTCACCACAACCGACCACCCGCCACCCCAATTTTGTTTCATAACGGGAATATAGAAGTGGATGTGGAATGCCGACATGCGTCTCCGGCTTATTTGCCACAACACGGGTAACAATCACTCCACTTTTACACGACGCCAGAGCGCCTAAGATTAAAGCTCCCAATGCTACCAAAAATAGATTTCTATACTTATTCCTCCTGTTCACCAAAGATATTTATGAAGTCTTATGACATTCCAATTATGAGTCTGGGATCTAACTTCTTAGCGTTTCGGACCAATTTACTTCAGTTAATGCTTGAATTTAAACAAATTGTGGCTACTGAAGATATGCTCTTATCGTACCCCAAAAACGCCAACCCTTACAGATGCCAGGTTAACGAATACTCTTACGATGCACTTCATTCATACGGTGTATAAGTTATGTTTTCTTTAAACCGCTTAACTATGGGCCAGACGCTGCACCATCTGTTTCATATTGTATGTCCCATAAACATGGGACAAAAGGTACTCAGCTGTAGAGATTGATAATACCCAGGCTTGCGGCTTCAAAAACTGCTTCTGAGCGGGAGTGAACATTCAGTTTTTTGTAAATGCGCTTAACGTAGGTTTGTGTTGTGGCATGCTTACAGCCAATAATTTCTGCTACATCATGATAACTACAGCCTTTGGCCAGCAAAAGCAGCACTTCTTGCTCTCTGCAAGATAGTTTTTCTACTTTGAAATGTTTATCCCAGGATATCTCCGATGCCTGCAGTTGTCGGGCAATGGTATCCATATTTTTGATCATGGATCGATTAAGTGATGCAAGCATCTGATATATCATTGCTAGATCATCTGGTTTACCGGCTCTATTTTCTGAATACGTTTCCAAGATTGGATCGACTTCACATCTAAAATTACGCAGATGCTCCTTAATCTTCTCAACGTTCTCCTTTGAGGCCTCAACTCTTGCCATCCGCCACCAACATGGCCCCAACTCGATTCAGCAGCATCTGCAACTCAGCGACGCTCTGATTGTTGTCCCCGCGTTTTAAAATCTGGTAGCTCATATTATTTGCCATTCAGATGCATAGTTAGCTGACATCCGGGTGATTGATCGCAGGGTCAGATGTCGTATCGTCAAACCATGAGAAATAGTGGCGTGTGCCTTTCTCACCTGATGTAGCCAGCTCTATTTTTTTTGGGTCACTCAGATCAAAATCGGTCGTTTTGACACCCAACGTGTCGATATAAACAGTCCGGTGCCAGTCATCACTATGCAGGTGCTGGTTCTGCTGAGTTTCCATGATGGTATTGATCAGTGCCCAGGTATAATCCATGAAGGTATCAACCTTTTGGTGAGCTGGCTCAGCACCGTCCCGGAATGCTGCAATCTCTTCGCCTGAGTCGAGCCTGAAACCAAGGGTCTGTTTATTATAAATGTATGAGCTAAGAGCCTTTCCTTCATCTGCGAGCCTCTGATTGTGTGCAGCATAGTAACTGGTTTCTCGCCCGAGCTTGTCGGCGGTGGCACCTGATAAATACTTCTCCCGGTCAAACAACTTGATCGGGTAATTGTTCAGCACGCCACCGTCAACAAACCGGTCACCGCGAGCATCCTTAACGGAGGCAAAAAAGAGTGGAATAGACATCGATATTCTTGCTGCATCGGCGACCCGCATACGCGGGGTATGCTCTGCCGAATACACTTCGGAAAACTTTGTCGAAAGGTTGGTTCCAACCAAATAAAGATCCAAACAGCCGTGTGCTTTGAGCTCGGCAAACGTTGCCTCAGCATTTCCGATCTTTCCTGCAATGAGATTACCGATCCATGCCCGGAAGAAATCTCCCTTGTACCAGCCGAATTCTTTCAGCAATCGCTTCGAATCACGAGCTACACCCCAACTGTCATCCATGAAATTTTTGAATTCGAGTTTGGAGAGTACTTCATTTGTTTCTTCCGGTGTGTATCCCAGACTTAGCAGTACCGCATTGATGGCTCCGGCAGAGGTTCCTGCCACACGCTGCACCTGAACAAGAATTCCTTTTTCTTGTAGCACCTTGAGTGCTCCGACATAGGCAATGCCTTTTACACCGCCTCCCTCAAACACCAGATTCCTGAATGAATATTCCATAGATACTCCCCCCCCTACAGCTATTTTGCTGCCACGATTTTATCGATTGTTTTATTGACAGCAGGTTGAGACTGACTGTCCGATGCCAACTCTGAAGTTGTTTTTCCCTTCACGGCCTGCTTTATCCGAGCCAATTTCTGGGCTACATCAAACCAGAATGGTGCTCCCAGCCCGATCAACAGGCCGGTTAGCAATACTTTGAGCATCCAGATCACAGGGTTGTCAGATTCTTTGTTGATGCCTGATGCCGTTTTCTCCACTGCTTTTGCAGCTACCGATGCATCGCAGGTAACCATGGCTTTAATGGACGGGCCCGGAAAATAATCCCAACCGATCGGCAGGCCCTGTGAACTTATCGCCGCCATCTGCCGGGAAACCTTTTCCATATCTGCATGGATAACTTCAAGCTGGTGAGCTTGATTCACAGCTTGATATGGATCAGACATTTGCTGCTGCTCAGTCTGAATCACGGCAAATTGCCTTTCCAGATTGTCCTGCTGACCAATAATTGAGGCGCGTATCAGGGGACTGTTCATCAGCGCATCGAATATTCTCAGGCCATCAATATTCGCCGCAAAGGCCAGAGCTATGCCCACCAGAAGTGAAAACAGCCTGGCCCTGCGTTTAAAATAGTCTGACATAGCGACACTGTAGGCATCATATTGATCTTCAATGCTGCTGAGTGTTTTTCTGATCTGATCTTCGCTTTCCTCTTTAAGCTTGGTAAAAGCGTCGGCGTGGTAAAGGCGATTCAGCAGGTCGGAAGTGGATACCTCGGTATGGCGCATCAAATTTTCAATCACCCGGTTGGGGAAAATCCGCGAACTGGCGTTGATTATGATGTCTCGGGTTGGATTTATAAGTACGGCCTGACAGATACGATCTTTTTCGGCGGTTGTGAGTTGCAGCTTTGAAACTAGCACCCCATCATAAAACTGATGAAACAGTGCCTCCATACCTTTGGCCCGTAAAAGAAGCACGCGATGAAATGACTCCATAATAAGGGTAACGACGCTGGCAAGCGCTGCCATGATCAAAGAAAAAGCCAGTACTGAATCCACCAATCCCATCAAAAAACTCCCGTCGGCAGTGTTACTAGTTTTACCGACCCCATCCCAGCGACAAAAATTGGCCTTCTAAAAAGGGCTTGTCATCACCCATATGGATTAAAAAGTTAACTTGTTATTTTTTCCCGTTTTTGCTGCAAACCCTGCAACAGCTGTCCAAAAAGCCAGGTAGCACAACACAACAGTGACCTTCATGAGGATTATTCCCTGTCTGTACATTACCTCGATGAATCCTTAGTTTGAAAACATGAATGAACATCCATACCTGATTTGCACGGAGGGATCATGCGCCTGAATGCCATGACTTTTCTGGGGAAAATGCGTTTTCTCTCGCCGAAAAAGCGGATGGAGTGGTATCCGTTGTTTCGTATCATGCGCATTCGTGTGCTGGAAATGGACGATCAATGGGATCACGTGCGCATTTTGTTGCCGCTGAACTGGTACACCAAAAATCATGGTGGCAACATGTTTGGCGGTGCGCAGGCCAATTTGGCTGATCCGATTCCGGCGCTTGCCATTGCGCGCCAGTTTCCCGGCTATCGGGTGATGACGAAAACTCTGCACATGGAATTTCTACGCGTCGGCAATACGGACTTAACGCTTTGCTTTGATTTTGACCCGGCACAAAAAGCCGAGCTGGCTCAGGAACTGGAATTACACGGTCGCGCTGACTCATGCTTTGAAATGAGCTACGTACGTGGCGATGGAAAAATTTGCACCCGCATCCAGAACACCGTGGCCATACGCCATCGGCACTATATCAGTTCAAAAGAGCATAAATCATGAACAAATCCAACACTCAGTCACGCCTGCAAGTCGATTTTTATTTCGATTTTATCAGCCCCTACAGCTATCTGGCCGTCGTCCAGCTGGCGGCTTTTGAAGCCGCACAACCGGTTCATTTCAACTGGATTCCGGTGAATCTGCCCAAACTTATCCAGCAGAGTGGTAACGTGCCGCCAGCTGGCAGTCGCAATAAAGGTCTGTATTTGCTGCATGACATCAAACGCTGGGCCGCACATCTGCATGTGCCTTTTCGCATGTTGCGGCCGGGGAGTTTTGATAGTCGGCCAGCACTGCGTATGGCGCTGTCGCTGCAAGGGCAGGCACGGGCTCAGTGGTGCCAATCTGTCTTTGAGGCGCTATGGTCAGGCGCGATAGACCCACGTCAGGATGACTGGCTGAGTAAGCTGGCAACGCAGCCGCCACTGGCTGAAGCCGCAGCGCTGGAAGCAACTACGGCGCAGGCTCTGCAAGCCGGTGCCTTTGGTGCACCGACGTTTGTGCTGCACCGGCCCGACAAAAAGCCGCAAATGTTTTTTGGCAATGACCGCCTTGATTTTCTTGCCGGGGCCTGCCAACGTGCAAGCGATTAATCCTGAGAATAATTCATAATCAATGCCCGCATCGCATACGTCCGGGCATACCAGACACCGCATAAGGAACCTACTGATGACCGATTCAAGCCTGTTATCCCACCTGGCCGAACCCTTGCCTGATTTTGCTGCCATCCAGCCGGATGTCATCATGGATGCGCTCAACACACTGATTGCACAACATCGCCAGCGCCTGCAAACGCTGATTGAGCATACAGGGCATGACTGGTCTACGCTGATGCTACCCATGGCCGAGATGGATGATGAAATGGATCGCCTGTGGGGACCGGTATCGCATTTGAATTCAGTGTGCGACTCTGAAACCTTGCGACCGGTGTACCAGCAGGGCGTACAGGCGCTTTCTGCCTGGCACAGCGAGCAGGCACAAAATGAAGCGCTGTATCAGGCCATCGCTGCACTGGAAACATCGCAAACTTCGCTTAATCAGGAGCAACGCGCATGGCTGGAGCAAACGATTCGCGACTTCAAGCTGGCCGGTGTCGCCTTACCCGAAGCAGACAAACAACGCTTCACCACCATCCTCATGCGACTGAGCGATCTGGGCACCCGCTTTGAACAACATGTGCTCGATGCTACCCGTGCCTTTGAATTACATCTGGATGATACCGCTGATCTGGCGGGATTACCGGAATCAGTGATTCAGGCTGCTGCCCAACGGGCGCAGGAATCACAACGGGAAGGCTGGCTGTTTACCCTCGATATTCCGTCCTACCTGCCGTTTATGCAACATGCCGCCAATCGCGATTTACGCCAGCGCATGTATACCGCCTACACCAGCCGCGCCAGCGAAGGCGAACTGAATAACACGCCGGTGATCGAAGAAACTCTGGCCCTGCGACTGGAAATGGCGCAGATGCTCGGCTTCATTAATTTTGCTGAATATTCCCTCGCCACCAAGATGGCCGATACCCCGGCGATGGTGGAATCGTTCCTGCGCGAGCTGGCTGAAAAGTCCCATTCGCTGGCCGAGCAGGAGATGACGCAACTGCGTCAGTTCGCACAGCAAGTGCTGGTACTGGAACCGCTTCAGGCATGGGATATTCCGTTCGCCTCGGAAAAATTACGCCAACAGCTACATGCGATTTCCGATGAGGAACTGAAGCCTTACTTCCCGGAATCACGCGTCATCCCCGGTATGTATGCGCTGGTTGAAAAACTGTACGGCATCCGTATCCGTGAACAGGAAGCGCCGCGCTGGCATGCTGATGCCCGTTATTTCGGCGTGTTCGATCAGAGCGACAGCCAAATTGCCGGATTTTATCTCGACCCCTATGCCCGCGCCCACAAACGTGGCGGCGCATGGATGGATGAATGCCGTACCCGCTGGCGTCAGGCCGATGGCGGGCTGAATATTCCCGTGGCCTATCTGGTGTGCAATTTTGATGCGCCGGTAGGTAACAAGCCGGCGTTGTGGACGCATGATGAAGTGATGACTCTGTTCCATGAGTTCGGCCATGGCCTGCATCATATGCTAACACGGGTAGAGCAACGCGGTGTTTCCGGTATTCATGGTGTGCCATGGGATGCGGTGGAATTGCCCAGTCAGTTCATGGAAAACTTCTGCTGGGAGCGCAGCACGCTGGACCTGATTTCCGGCCACTGGCAAAGCGGCGAGCCGCTGCCCGATGAGCTGTTCGAACGCATGGTGGCTGCCAAGAATTTCCAAACCGGTATGCATATGTTGCGCCAGCTTGAGTTTTCACTGTTCGACTTGTTGTTGCACGTGCAAACCCCGGCACCCGATGGAGAGCAAGTACAGGCTTTACTCGATGCACTGCGCCGCGACATCGCCGTGGTCATTCCACCTGCTTTTAATCGTTTCCAGAATGGTTTCTCGCATATCTTCGCCGGTGGATATGCCGCCGGATATTTCAGCTACAAATGGGCCGAGGTGCTTTCTGCCGACGCCTACGCCGCCTTCGAAGAAGAGGGCCTGATGAACCCTGAAACAGCGAAACGCTTCCTCGACTGCATCCTCTCCATCGGTGGCAGCCGCGATATTCTGCAAGCCTTCACGGAATTCCGTGGCCGCAAACCGAATGTCGATGCGCTGTTAAAACATTCGGGGATTGTCCAGGAATAGCACTTGTTGAAATGCAGGGTGCAATAACCGCAGGGCATTGCACCTTCGCAGGTATACCCTTGCGGCGCAATGCGTTTCACTTATTGCACCCTACGAAGGAAAGCCTGTTCATGGTTTTAACTGGTTGATCTTTAAACCCTGGGAATTTCTCATGCGACAAAAAAATAGTTCTCTATCGTGAGCAAGTAGCTAAATGTCGTGACTTGGAATATGCGTAACTTCAGTTGCTAAAATATTATTTTCAGGCGCTGACTCCGAGGATATATTACATAATTCCATGGCACCATGGCGCACACTTGATAAAGCCTGATTGGAATAGCTGGCTAATATCATTTCCTCCCCCCTCATCACAAACACTGAGAACCCACACATCGTACCATATACATGTTCAAGCAAATTGCCCCTGACAATTGCGACAGTAGGCACGGCCATTAAATCGATGTTTGTTGTTAAAACAGTAATTGGCGACTGTCGGATGAATATCAGCCTTGCAAGCGGCGCAGTAGTTTCCTGTGCGGTTTCCGGTTCGACTGGCTTTATACGCCTTCTCTGGCTCGGCTATCTGAGGCCTGCTTCCTTTGGGAGCCAGGTCTTCATCGGTGATGCCGAGCTGCTCCTTGTAGTTAAATGAGCCGGGTTTGTGCATGCCGACCAATTGCCGACCAAACTTTTCGCAGGTTTCTGAGGCAACAACTTTTGCAAGTGATGTTGCGACCTCGGCAAGAGAGACATTGTCCGATTTTGAATATTCTTTTACCCATCGATCCGCATGCAGCACATTGGAGGTGTCAAAATCTGATTGGGGAGGCCGATCAATTTTCGTGGCAGGGTCGATCAGTACAACATTATGATATTTAATCGGAATGGCTACGCCCAGACGACGCGGCACAATATCAGCGGCATTGATGGCTTTTCTGAGTAGATGAATATGCCGATCATTCTGTTCAATGGGAGAAGCAATGGCATAGCTTTTATCACCATAGTGAGCGATAAACGCTCCATCTTTAGTGATCTCCAGCGTATCGCCATAGGATTTGCTTTCCAGAACAAACAGCTCCAGAAATCGATTGATCAGCAGATGATCAATCTGAGCCGTGAAATCACCATACTCCAAACGCAGGTCATGAATCAGAAAGTGGTTGTTGCTATCTGCACCGTAGAAGCCGATGTGATAGGCCGCGTCTTTTTCGCCGCGTTCACCTTTCCCCAGATTTTTGAGTTCGCGATCAACGCGCCAGCGTTTTGAGTCCGGCAGATCAAACTTGTCGAGAAGCAGGTTTAACTCCAGGCGTCTGGCGCTGATGGAATCCTTTTTTTTGAGAATCACAGTATCCCTCCTGAGATATTGAATTCAATTCAGGAGCGTTGGCGGCAAATCGACCCGGCGACACGGAAAAAGCATCTCGGGTCATCGTTTTCCTGTTCAAGCCGCAAAGCTATCGACGAATGTTATGTGACACATCCACCACATGGTGGAAAACAGGAAAATAATTTCGATATTTTCACGGTTATTTTCCATCGGTTATAATTTCATTAGCTTTGATAATACGAACGATAGTTCATGGCAGGTGATTGGGATATGGCAGCTACTTTGGAAATGAATGATGAAAACCTGGTCAACAATCCATTTGTTCTTGGACAGCATGTGCGAGCTAAACGGAAGGCAAGGGTTGGCGCAAGAAGGGTGGTCGGAGAAGTCGGGGGTTACCAGCCGTCATATCAGTGACATCGAAAATGGGCTGGAAAATGTTGGCACCTATACGCTGTTTAAATCGCTCAACAGTCTGGATACAGCCTTATATATTGCCCCAACCGCTGCCGTTAACCCATGAAGAGCTGGAAGAAGCGCCTGAAAAGGAGTTTCTGACGCATAAAGAAAACAGGCGACCCGAATGAGTCGTTTGGATGTCTGGAAAAAACCTGATTGTGAAGTCGTATGACCCGTATGCGTGTCCGGCATTAACGGTGGTTGAACGTCACCGATGTATGAAGCACTTTGTACTACCGTATGGGGCGATAACCAATTGGCTCTCTACCTTGGCGGGCCAAAGGGGGGGGGGGAGCCAAAGACAAGGCGCTGGTACGCTTTGGTCAGGCGTTTTGTGGTCTGACTGCTGATGAAACTAAAACGCTGATAGCTGATATGAAAGAGGGGATATTATCAGAGTTTGGCAACATTGACCTGTATGCACGGCATACAGTGGTTTAAGGCATATTGAACTTGTGCTGGAAAACCTGAAGCAGCATCAGTTGTGCGGCTGCGGGCAGAAAGCAGAGGCGAACTTTCACTGGTCTCTATCAAAGAACTTCTTAGACAAGACAGGTTAACTCAGACTTTTAAGGTCGGGGTAGAGGCAGAAGATGAGTAAGCGAAAAACAATGGTTAATCCGAAGTCGCTATTCGGCTGTTTTGAAGTTTTGAATAAAGTGGCATGGGTACCTAAACTTGTCAGGGATGGAGCGACGGGGTGACGAGGATTCACCGGGCTTTCAGGCAAAAAAAGCCTGCAAACAAATGTTTACAGGCTTTTCAGATGGTACCGGAGACTGGACTCGAACCAGCACGGGTTGCCCCACTACCCCCTCAAGGTAGCGTGTCTACCAATTTCACCACTCCGGCATTTCGGGTTGTTATTAACTTCCCGGATTACTCAGCTGCTGGTAATGACTCGGCAGGTTGAGTTGTTTCTTTCAGATCAGCTGGATCCAGCGTTGGTGCTGCTGTATTCGATGCTGGTGCAGATTGCTGAGCCGGAGCAATGATGCTGCGGTCAACGACTGATCCCGTATTCTGTTGTGTGAAGAAAGCCAGTGTCAAGCTGGTCACCATAAATGTAGCAGCCAGACCACCGGTCAGCTTGCCCAGAAATGAACCGGAGCCACGGCTTCCGAACAATGTTTGTGAACTTCCGCCTCCGAAAGATGCGCCCATGTCAGCGCCCTGGCCGCGCTGCACCAGAATCACGCCGATTAATAATACGGCAACAATGATATGAATTACGACAATGACAGCTGTCATGAAAAAAATCTCCTATGAATTCCTGAACGGGGAATTATTTGTTAACGCTAGCAGCAGCTTCAACCAGAGCCATATAAGAATCGGCTTTCAGGCTTGCGCCTCCGACCAGTGCTCCGTTTACGCCGTCGCAGGCAAGAATATCTCTGGCATTTGCCGGGTTCACGCTACCGCCATAAAGCACGCGACAATCGTGACCCAGACGCTTCAGTTCGGCATGAACGAAAGCATGGGTTTCAGTAATTTGTTCTGTGGTAGCCGTTTTTCCGGTTCCAATAGCCCAGACTGGTTCGTAAGCCACGGTTAAGGCGCGGTCGCCAGGAACAGATGCCAGCACGCTGAGCTGATCTTTCAGAACTTCGTTGGTTCTACCCGCTTCGCGCTCGTCCAGATGTTCGCCGATACACAGAATCGGCTCGAGCCCTGATTCCCATGACGCATTTAATTTTTTCAGAATCAGTTCACTGCCCTCACCAATGATGTCGCGACGCTCGGAGTGACCGAGAATGACATAGTGGCAACCCGTGTCGCGCAGCATTTCTGGTGAAATTGAGCCGGTAAAAGCGCCGCCATGCTCATAGAAAACACTCTGTGCACCAAGGCGAACGCCTTTATCTGCCAGTGGGGCAGAAAGAGAATAGAGCAGTGTGTAAGGAGGCATTAAAGCCATTTCAACATGTTCCGGGGCAGGATTGTCAGCCAGTTGACGGACGAATTCCAGTGACTCAGCCAAAAGGCCATTCATTTTCCAGTTTCCGGCAATCAGGCAACGTACAGATCCAGACATGGCATCTCCCCAGCGTTTATTTTCGATTCGTGATGCGCCGAGTTCAACAAAGCACACGTCCACGGACAAACGGGGCGCGGATACTAGGAAAATACACCTATAAGGCAAGGGACAATGTTGGATTGGATTCCATGTGAAATTTTCGCCAACTTCAGGTTGAGAAAGTGTTGGTGATTCGTGTCTGAATCACTGTATTGTTCAGGCATGACGATGAATTCAAAAAGTAACGATTTTTCTGTAGCACGCAAATCTCTCGGGCAACACTTTTTGCGCGATCAAAAGGCGATTTCATCGATTGTAAAGGCCGTGCCGCAAGGTGTGACGGCGATTGAAATCGGCCCCGGTCAGGGCGCTATCACCAAACATCTTCTGGATCGGGTGGGCAGGCTTGTGGTGATAGAAAAAGATGATCGGTTTGCCCAATACTGGCAGCAACACATGGCGGAATTTGCCAGTTTGCAGGTGGTTCATGGTGATGTGATGGAGGAATTGGCGCAGTCGATCCAAACTTATCAGCCACAATGGATTGTCGGTAACCTGCCTTACAATATCAGTGGGCCACTGACGGCTGAGCTGGCGTCGTATGCCCTGCTCGGAGGTATGGTGCTGATGTATCAGCGCGAAGTTGCCGAGCGCATTGTCTCGGAGCCGGGAAGTAAAGTGTATGGTGGCTTGAGTGTGCTGGTGCGTCATTATTATGACGTCAAGCGATTGCTGACCTTGCCGCCGGGTGCATTCTCACCGCCACCCAAGGTGCATTCAGCGGTCGTTGTGATGTCCCCGCATGGCAGAGTACCTGAGATTGATTTCGAGTGGTTGCAACAAACGGTGCGCAAGGGCTTTGCGCATCGACGCAAAACTATCATGAATAATTTTCGTGGTGTATTTACGGAAGCTGATTTCCAACAGCTGGACATTGATCCGCGCAAACGGCCGGAACAACTGGCTTATGCCGCCTGGGCAGGGCTTGCTCAGTTAATTCGCGATAAACAGTCTGCCGAGGCTTAATTTTTCTTTCATAAATTAACGCCAAGATGCTGTCTCGGAGCCATTTTATCGGCTGCCTGTGACTTGAATGACACGGTGGGCGGCATTATATATCAGCATATATTTTACATTCAGGAGAGATAAACATGTTACGTAGCTTAAAAGGCATCGGCTTACTTATCATTGCCAACTTTTTGATTTTCTTCACGCTGGTGATCAGCGGCACAATTCTGATCAATGTGGTTTTACCGAGTTTCGGCATCGATTTGCGTGGTTCATTGACCGCTAACGAATTTGCCTGGTCGCTGGTGTTTGGTTTTGGTGGTGCTTTTATTTCATTGTTCATGTCCAAGTTTCTGGCCAAACGTGCCTATCGCATGCAGCAGGTGATCAATCCGACTACGGATAAAGAAAAGCTGGTTTATGAAACAGTGGCGCATCTGGCTGAACGTGAGGGTATCCGAATGCCGGAGGTTTGGGTGTATTGGGATGATGCTCCCAACGCCTTTGCAACCGGTCCGACCCGCAACAATGCAATGGTGGCAGTGTCATCCGGTTTGGTGATGCATATGAACGATGCGGAAGTCAGGGCAGTGCTGGCGCATGAAGTGGGTCATGTCACCAATGGTGATATGCTTGCCAGTACGCTGTTGCAGGGCTTGATGAATACCTTTGTCTATTTTGTGGCGCGTATGATTGCCCGTCCGATTATGGAGCGGAATTACTGGGCCGGATTTGCTGTGTATATGGTATTGCAGTTTGTTCTGTCGATTCTGGCGATGATTCCTGTTACCTGGTTTTCGCGTCGTCGTGAATTTCGCGCCGATGCGTATGCCGCTTCCGTTGTCGGTGCAGCATCGATGATCAGTGCCTTGCAGAAGCTTGAATATCTGTCGCAACGGCCGGTTACGCAAGAAGAGCCGGCTGAGGACGATGCTTTGGCAACTATGAAAATTTATGCAGCACATGGCAAAGTGGCCGGGTTATTTGCGACACATCCACCCATTCAGGCGCGTATTGAGGCGTTGCGGCACCCGCAAGCCTGAGTTTCTTGCTTGTGGCGTGTGGAAATTGCACGCTTGAGTGAGGTTTGCACTTTCAGGTGGTAAAAAAGACTGGTGTAGTATGCAAGTGACAGATCAATATATTCATTTTTGAAGGGGTAAAGCATGGAACTTGATCATATTGCAACCGTCCTGGCGCTGACGATGGGCGTATCATGGGCCAGCGGCATCAATCTTTATGCCGCTATTTGTATGCTTGGCCTGATGGGGGCAACGGGCAATTTAGCGCTGCCGCCGGGATTGGAAGTGCTGGAAAATCCGATGGTGATTATGGCTGCGGCCATGATGTATATGATCGAATTTTTTGCTGATAAAATCCCCGGTGTTGATACCGGTTGGGATGTCGTTCATACCTTCATCCGCATTCCGGCAGGGGCACTGATGGCGGCTGGCGCAGTCGGTGAAATGGATCCGGCGATGGGACTGGTGGCTGGTATTCTGGGGGGGGGCCTGACAGCGGCAACCCATTCGGCAAAAATGGGTACACGTGCTTTGGTTAATACATCTCCGGAACCGTTCAGTAACTGGGGTGTATCGCTGGCCGAAGATGCGGCCGTGATTGCCGGTTTGTGGACGGCCTTGAATCATCCGACAGTGTTTATTGCAATGATGGTCGTATTTATCATGCTGTTGATCTGGCTGTTGCCAAAATTATGGCGCGGTTTGAAAAAAGTGTTTTCAACGATTGCTCGCTGGTTCTCAGGCAAAGGCAATAGCGCTACAAGCGGGCAGGCTGAGCCTGTAGTACAAAACGCAGAAAGGAGTTCTGATGATCAAGCATATCGTCATGTGGAAACTGAAAAACAAGGATGATGCCAGTCAGGTGAAGCAACGCCTTGAGGCATTGGATGGCGTTATCCCATCGCTGAGATATCTGGAAGTCGGCATTGATATCAATGGTACAGAGGCTGCGGCTGATGTTGTGCTGATCACGGAATTTGAAGATGAGGCGGGGCTGGATGCTTATCAGGCGCATCCCGAGCATCAGGCGGTGCTGCCTTTTATGAAGTCGGTGGTTGCTGCAAGAACAGTGGTGGATTTCGTCGCACCTTGAAGTACGCCTTAAGATTTGCCAGCTGTTGTAGTTTTTTGCTTTTGTCTGTCGTCATCCATGCTTAGAGTTTGACTCTGGCCCGGGCAAGCAAGGACGCTACAGAATTTATGAATAATCCGGCTTAGTAAGTTTTTTGAATGGGAGACTGTATGTTTCATGGCACCATCACAGCGTTGGTAACGCCGTTTAAAGGTGGAAAGATAGATGAAGATGCTTTCCGCGCCCATATCGAACGGCAGATTGAGGATGGTGTGGATGGCATTGTGCCGGCGGGAACAACCGGTGAAGCAGCTACATTGTCGTTTGATGAGCACAAAAAGGTGATTGCTATCGCTGTAAAGCAGGCGGCGGGCAGAGTGCCGGTGATTGCCGGAACCGGCAGTAATAACACGCAGGAATCTATTGAGCTGACACAGGCGGCTAAATCTTTGGGTGCCGATGCGGCTTTACTGATTTCCCCCTATTACAACAAGCCATCGCAGGAAGGTATTTATCAGCATTACAAAGCGGTGGCTCAGGCGGTGCATGTGCCGCAAATTCTGTATAACGTGCCCGGACGTACCAATTCACATATAGCCACGGCTACCATCGAACGTCTGTCACATATTGCCAATATTGTCGGTGTTAAAGATGCCACGGGTGATATGGAATATCTGACGGCGAACATACTTGCTTGCGGTGAACGGCTGGAGTTTTTCTCCGGCGATGATGCCAGCACGCTACCGTTTCTGGCTTTGGGCGGTCATGGCGTGATTTCAGTGGTGTCCAATATCGCGCCTAAAACCATGCGACAACTCACCTGTGCTATGCGCAGCGCCGATATTGCCACCGCCAAAAGGGCTCATTTTGCCCTGCATCACTTGAGCAAAGCGATGTTTGTTGAGGCCAATCCGATACCGGTCAAAGCGGCTTGCGCGGCGCTGGGCTGGATGTCGAATGAATTGCGTCTGCCATTGACGCCCTTACAGGATGTTGATGGCTTGCTGTCAGTCATGCGTCAATTCGTTTCGGATGAGGAATCATTCAACAGCCTGTAAGTATATTCAATAAGGTGTTTGCCGAAGACCTTGGCTGGTCACACCGTCTGAATGCCTGGTTGCGGCGTCTGCTGCACTCATTTGCTTATTTTCTCGCATCACTGGTCGCACTTGGTCTGTTCTTTCTGGTTTTATTGCTTACCGAATCGTTTTGGTATGCGCTGACTTCGCAAGCGGTTTCAGCCTGGGCAATGGTGCTGGCGGCGCTGGTCGCCGTACCTTTGTTTTCTCCAGTGGTGAATGCTTTGCAACGATGGATTGATGAGATGTTTTATCGCCAATACCTTGATACACTGGAAGCTATCCGGGCTTTGGGGGCGGGCGATCTGGCGCAAATGCCACCGGAGAACATTGAGTCTGCCTTACTCAGTCGCATTGCCATGATCTGCCGACGTGAACGTGTGGCACTGGATGAGCGGGATACCGAGGATGGTGGTTTGTACTGTTTTCCCGAAGATGCACCACTGCCGCGCAAACACGGCGAAAAGCAAAATGCTTACGAATTATCGATACCGATTGAACACCGTAAAGGCACCGCATGGTTACATCTGGGCAGGCGACGTGACGGCTGGCTGGCGGATCCGCGAGAGATTAACAGTCTGGGCAGTGTGGCACGATTTGCCGTGATGAGTCTGGAGCATGCCCGGCTGAGTCATAGTCAGGCACAGGATGCACGCCTGGATTCGATTTCCCGGGTGACGGCACAGTTGCATTCGCATGATTTGAAAAACCGTCTGCACGATCTGGCGTTTTTGGCTCATCATATTCAGTCAGGGAAACTTGATGAGGATGATTTGCGACGCATGGTTGATGCAATTCGTAAGGTGGTTGAGCGCATGCAAACACTGATGCAGCGCATGGCTGATCCGAACGCGCCGATTCATCCCAGATTAAAACCGGTGGATTTGATTCAGATGATCCGGAAAATGATTGATGGTCGATTATGGCCTGAAGGTATTTCTGTGGAAATCACGCAGCAGACAGTGCCAGCTGTGGCTGCTGATATGAGTATGCTCAACGGGGTGATCGAGAACCTTTTCGACAACGCTGTGCAGGCGATGAACAAGCAGGGTAAAATCCGCGTGGAAATTGATGATCAACAAGGTGATATTGAGGTGCGTGTCATCGATTCAGGTAGTGGGATGACGGCAGCATTTGTTGAGCATCGTCTTTTTCGGCTGTTTGCCACCAGCAAGGAAAGCGGTCTGGGTATCGGTTTGTATTTAAGTAAGCGCATTATAGAGGCGCATGGCGGAAGCATTCAGGGAAGTAGCGCTGGCGAGGGTAAAGGTTCCACCTTTATTGTGCGCTTACCGGCGTGGCATGCTCAACAATCGTTGAAGGAAAAGGAGTCTGTATGAGTATTAAAAGAACCGTATTGGTGGTCGATGACAATGAAATCAATCGCCTGAATCTCAAGCTGCTTCTGAAAGATGATTATGAGGTGCTCGAAGCCGGAGACCTTGATATGGCCAACGAGGCGCTGGCCACCAGTCGGGTCGATCTGGTGGTTCTGGATCTGGCCTTGCCACCGGAGCCGGATAATCCGGAGATCGGGATGGCTTATCTGGCACAACTACGGCAGGACAGTCCGGATACTCTGGTGGTCGTGATTACCGGACATGATGAGCACGAATTGGCACATCGGGCGCGTGAGCTGGGGGCTTTGGACTTTTTCGGTAAACCTTTTGATCCGGATGAAGTGCACGACACGGTGGATCGCGCTATGGAGTCACGCTGGCAGAGCCTGCGTGAGGAAGAGCTCAAACAAGCTCTGGAATCACGTATCGGTGATCAGCTGCTGGGCGACTCCGATGCGATGTTCCAGGTTCGACATATGATTGAACAGGTTGCACCAATGCCGACAACGGTGCTGATTCGCGGCGAGACCGGCACCGGCAAAGAGTTGGCGGCCAGGCACATTCATGCATTGAGCACGCGCTCGAAAGAACCATTTATTACCATCAATTGTGCATCCATGGCTTCAGAGCATTTGGAAACGGAATTGTTCGGGCACGAAAAAGGTGCGTTTGCCGGAGCTGTGAAACGTAAGCTTGGCTGGTTTGAGCGAGCCAATGGCGGCACGCTTTTTCTCGATGAAGTTGCCTGCTTACCGATGTCGGTACAAGGTAAATTGTTGCGCGTGCTGGAGCGTGGTCAAATGTCACGCTTGGGCGGCGATGCTGAAATCCGTTGTAATGTTCGTTTGATATGTTCAACGCAGGTGGATCTGGAAGAGCATATTCGTCAGGGCACACTCCGTGATGACCTGTATTACCGCATTCAGGTACTGGAAATCAATATGCCGCCGTTGCGTGATCATCTGGAAGACATTGAAGCGATTGCCAGGCGAGTGTTGCAGCGGAAAAGCCTGAGTTGTGGCAAGCGCGTGATTGATTTTTCTCCGGATGTCTTCGAACAAATGCAGCGTTACAGCTGGCCGGGTAACGTCCGTGAGTTGGAGAATGTCATAGAGCGTGCTGTTGTACTTTCCAGCTCTGAGCTCATCGAGTCGTTGCCATCTCTGGCCGGCTCACATGTGCGGCAGGTTTCGGAAGATGCGTTGGAAGCCTGGTTTGAACAATTGCCGGATAGTGGTATTCGTGGGGAAAAAGCAGTAGCCGAATTTGAAAAGAAATTACTGTTAACCGCTCTGGATCGTAATGGGGGGATCAAAGCGCGGGCTGGTCGCTGGCTGGGATTTGGTGATCGCTCCAAAGATAAAATGCGTTACCTGTGTGATAAATATGGTGTTGAGTTGAAGGACGAAGGTTAAAGCTGCGTGCGTTATGTTTTGCGATGCTTGATGCTGTGCATCGGTATTCTGGCGGCTCCTGGCTTGCCTGTGGCCGATGAAACGCATGATTATCTGTATTATCGGGATGTGCTGGTGCCGCCCTATCAGAGCTTGCGTGAATTTTTTGATATGCCTGAGCGCCCCGGAGTTTATGAGGTGCATTTCATCTCAGAATCATTCGGGCCGCTGACGTTTCGAGTTGAAAGTGTCCATGAGGATGTGGAAACGGTGATCAAACAAACGCGAAGCTATCATGTCGATAATCATCGATTTCAAACGAATTTTTACAACCCGGACGGCCAGCTTGATTTGCGTGTTGAGGTATCAAATTCAAACCCGGTTGCAGCGGCCAAGGTCTCCGTAATTATTATAGAAGTGCCAATCCAGCGATAAGAAAGATGTCTCCTGCCGCAGTACATTTTTAAACCATAGCCTTGAATAGGTTGAGCCTGCTCCCTATACGGTAAAGCATGAAACGATCAAAGTATGATCAATAATGCCGGTTGGCTTTGATGATGAGGTAATAACATGGATATGAATCAGCTCACACAAAAAGTAAGGGAAGCCATGGCTTCGGCGCAAACACTGGCCGCCAGACTGCAGCATCAGGAAGTGGATGTTGAACATGTGCTTGCCGAGTTGCTGGCGCAGTCTGATGGATTGGCACCACGATTCATCGAGCGTGGCGGAGTCAGTCTGGATTTGTTCAAAGCCCGCTTAGAACAGGCGCTGGCAAAACGAACACGGGTTTCAGGTGGTTCAAGCGAAGCAGGCAAGGTGTATATCACCGGCCGTTTACAGCAGATCTTTGCGCATGCTGCAGATGAAGCCGGGAAAATGGGTGATGATTATATTTCGGTTGAACATGTGTTGCTGGCTGTGCAGGGCGAAGCTGATAAAACTGAAGCAGGAAAGTTATTCAAAGAAGCAGGCATCACCCGTGATGTTCTGCTCAAGGCGATTGAAGCGGTGCGTGGACATCAGCGTGTGACGACAGACTCACCGGAAGCCCAGTATGAAGCCTTGAACAAATACGGTACGGACCTGGTCGAAATGGCGCGTTCCGGCAAGCTTGATCCGGTCATTGGCCGCGATAGTGAAATACGGGGTGTGATTCGCATCTTATCAAGAAAAACAAAAAACAATCCTGTGCTGATCGGTGAACCCGGCGTTGGCAAAACTGCCATCGCAGAAGGTCTGGCACAGCGTATTGTTTCCGGTGATGTGCCGGAAGGCTTAAAAGACAGGACTATTTTCGCGCTGGATATGACATCGCTGATGGCAGGTGCCAAGTATCGTGGTGAATTTGAGGAGCGGCTAAAAGCGGTATTGAAGGAAATCAAGGAATCCGATGGTCGGATTATTCTATTTATTGATGAGCTGCATACGATTGTCGGGGCAGGCAAAACAGAAGGATCTTCGGATGCCGGAAATATGCTCAAGCCGATGCTGGCTCGCGGTGAATTACACTGCGTAGGTGCAACAACGCTGGATGAATACAGGAAATACATCGAAAAAGATGCGGCACTGGAGCGCCGCTTCCAGCCGGTAATGGTCGATGCGCCGAGCGTCGAAGATGCGATTTCCATACTGCGTGGGCTGCGTGAACGATTTGAGTTGCATCACGGTGTTCGTATTACCGATGCTGCACTGGTCTCTGCGGCGGTATTATCGGATCGCTATATTTCAGATCGATTCCTGCCGGATAAGGCGATTGATCTGGTGGATGAAGCCTGCGCATCTATTCGCACGGAAATGGATTCTATGCCGGCGGAGCTGGATGAGGTCACACGCAAGGCCATGCGTCTGGAGATCGAAGAAACAGCACTGAAGAAAGAAAAAGATGCTGCAAGTAAAGAGCGCCTGGGTGTATTGCGTAAAGAACTGGCTGATCTTAAAGAACAGCGTGATGCCATGTTTGAACGCTGGAAAAAAGAAAAAGACAGCATTGCCGCAGTGCAGCATATCCGGGAAAAAATTGAGCAGTTAAAACTGGATATGGATGCCTCAGAGCGTGCCTACAAGTTGGAGAGGGTGGCGGAAATTCGCTATAGTGAATTGCCAAAGCTTGAAGCTGAGCTGGCCGCCAGTGAACTTGCGGCTGAAGAGCGTTCGCTGTTACGTGAAGAGGTAACGGAAGAAGAAATTGCTGAGGTTGTAGCTCGCTGGACGCATATCCCTGTAACACGCCTGATGGAAGGGGAAAGGGATAAGCTATTGCGCCTTGAGGCCGTGTTGCACGAAAGGGTGATTGGTCAGGATGAAGCGGTAACAGCCGTATCCAATGCTGTGCTGCGTGCTCGTGCCGGCATAAAAGATCCGAAACGGCCGATTGGTTCATTTCTCTTCCTGGGACCTACGGGTGTTGGAAAAACAGAGCTGGCTCGTACACTGGCTCGTACATTGTTTGATTCTGAAGACAATATGGTGCGGCTGGATATGTCGGAATACATGGAAAAACATACGGTTTCACGCCTGGTCGGCGCACCTCCGGGTTACGTGGGTTATGAAGAAGGCGGTCAGCTGACAGAAGCTGTGCGTCGAAAACCCTATTGTGTGCTGTTGCTGGATGAAGTGGAAAAGGCGCATCCGGATGTGTTTAATATATTACTGCAATTGCTGGATGATGGACGCCTGACCGACAGTCACGGGCGAACAGTGAATTTCAAGAATACCATTGTGATTATGACCAGCAATATCGGCAGTGAATATTTGCTCGATGGTATTGATTCATCAGGGCACTTGAGTGATCAGGCCCGGCTGCAGGTGATGTCGACCCTGCGTGGTCATTTTCGCCCGGAATTTCTCAATCGAGTTGATGACACGGTGCTATTTAAACCACTGGTTGAATCAGATGTGGTGCATATTGTTGATCTGTTCCTTGAAGAGTTAAGAGGGCGTCTGGCCGATCAGCACATTCATTTGGCTGTGAGCGAAACCGCTAAAGTTCTCATTGCCCGAGAAGGAACGGATGTTGGCTTTGGTGCACGACCTTTGAAGCGGTTTATTCAGCAGGAGCTGGAGACTCGCGTGGCGCGTTATCTGATTGCCGGTGAAGTGCTGCCAGGAAGCGCCATGAAGGTGGATGTTGCCGGGATGGATGAACAGCAAGTGCTGTCAGTTGCCGTTGCTTTGAAGTAAATTCTGAAGCGTATTTGGCTGAATATGAGCAGTGTTTTTTGTCTTCGGAGGGGTAAACAATCCCCCTATAGGGTAGCACTTGCCTCTTGGCTATAGTGCAAAATACAATACAGTTGCACCATACACGGAATTGCTGTAGCAACCCGTTTCCAATCTAAGAGAGGAGGAATTATTAATATGAAGAAAACTTTATTAGTTGCGGCGACTGCTGCCATGATGATGGGCTTTACCGCTTCAGCGTCAGCAGGCGTTTTTTGTGCTTCTTGCCATGCAGGCCATAAAGACAAAGTAGGCCCATCATTTGCAACTGTAGTTGAAGCTTATGGATCCGTTGATGCTGTGTTCGAATTTTTGAATTCAGATGCTGATCTGGAGCCAAAAGTAGCTGCATTTGCCAGCAAGGCAGGCATGATGAATTCTCAGCTGAAGAAATACAGAGGCCTGGCTGACGACAAGAAAGCTGAAGTTCGCACATGGTTTGAAGAGCAGGTTCAATAATAGCCATCCACTGAATCCTTTGGGTTAAGTGATGTGAAAAGGCAGTCCATTCGGGCTGCCTTTTTATTTGTGGTGTTGCATTTTTGATGCATGCGCCGATGAAGTAGCTATCATGGCGCCATGGCAATGATTAATCGCAGAGCACGGCACGACTATCAAATTCTTGAAACCTATGAAGCAGGGATCATGTTGCTTGGGCCGGAAGTGAAATCCATTCGTGCCGGGCAAGCCAATCTCGCCGAAGCGCATTGTATTATCCGCTCAGAAAAGGTGTTGCTCATTGGCTGTCATATCAGCCCGTATAAACCGGCGGCGATGAATAACCCGGTTGATCCAACACGTTCACGTCAGCTGTTGCTGAATAAACGCGAAGTGAATAATTTGATTGGAAAATTAAAAACCAAAGGCCTGACACTGGTACCGTTGAAGATGTATTTTAATGAGCGGGGTTTTGCAAAGCTTCAAATCGGCCTGGCGCAAGGCAAGAAAAATTACGATAAGCGGCAGGATCTGAAGGAGCGCGATATCAAGCGGGATTTGCAGCGGCAATACAAAAAATAAACTGAATAGCAATGACTCTTAGTCCGGTAAGATCTTTATGCGCTCGATAGAGCGGGTTTTGCCGCTTTTTACATCGATGTTTAACAGCGTGGCAAATAGCGTCGCGCCACGCTCAACGGCTTCAAAGCGTTCCGGCAGACGCTGAATCATACGCTTAAGAGCACCCTCTTTTTTCATGCCAATGATGGACTGATAAGAGCCGGTCATGCCAATATCACTTTGGTAGGCGGTTCCACTGGAGTGAATGATTTCATCGCAAGTCGGGATGTGTGTGTGGGTGCCGTAAACAAACGAAACCTTTCCGTCGAGAAACCAGCCCATGCCCATTTTTTCGCTGGTAGCCTCGGCGTGTAAATCGACCAGAATGATTTTCACATCATTGGGCATGGCTTCCAAAGCTCGATCCACTGCTTCAAAAGGACAGTCCCAGGTTCCCATAAATACCTGTCCGATCAGGTTGATGACGCCAATGCGATGACCACTGGCTGTTTCCCGTATGACCCAGCCATTGCCGGGCGCATAGTCTGTAAAGTTTGCCGGGCGGATGAACCGGTCATCAGTTTCGATGATTTTTAAAAACTCACGCTGATCCCAGCAATGATTGCCATTGGTGAGTACGTCGACGCCGTAGTTGAAAACTTCTTCAGCCGTTTTCCACGTGGTGCCAAATCCTGACGCAAGGTTTTCACCATTTGCGACAACAAAATCGATCATATGCATGTCAATCAGCTTGGGTAAATGGTCTCGTAATGCTCGGCGTCCGGCCCTGCCGAGAATATCGCCGATAACTAAAATATTTATGGTCTGTGGCATGAAATCCACCCTTTTTCAGTGATGATGGCATCCAGTGGAATGTCATGAGCCTCAGCAGGAATATGAGGAACCTCCTGACAAGTAAAGGCCAAGCCAATCAGAATATCGATGTCTTGTCGATGTCGTTCAAGCCAGCGGTCAAAAAAACCCTTACCCATGCCCAGCCGGTTGCCTGTTCTGTCAAACCCGACAAGGGGGCATATCAGTATGGTTGTGCCGGTTTCAGCTTGCCATAATTCTCCCTGATCCGGTTCAGAAATATTGAAAGAGCCATGATGCCATAGGCTGTCGGGCAGAATTCTGAGCCAGTGCATGTGATGTTGATCTACTTTCGGGGCATACATTTTTGTCTGCAGGAGATTTTCAGGTAAAAACAAGCTATCAGTTGATACTTCATACGCAGTCGATCGGTAGCACAGAACACTGAGCTTATCCGGGTCGTATGTTTTTAATGTGTCCAGCAGGATTTTTTCGATGGTTAATGAGAATTGGATTCTTTCCCGGGGTTTAATGTTTGAGCGGGATTGCAGGCATTTCTTTCTGAGATCGGTTTTTATGAGATGGGAATTTTCGAGGCTGGCTTTATTCATTAGAAAAAAAGCACCCCCGCACTGACGTATGGACTATGAGTTGTCGAACCCTCATTTACGAGGTGGGCGCAGCACTCTGAGGTCAGGTATCCCAAACTTGAGGGACGCACACAGACAGAGTAGCAGGACTCCCGTTCGACGCACATCGGCTCAGGCAACTAGAAAGCCACTCGATCAGCGCAGGGGTGCTTTGGCTAAACCTTCTGCTTGTGAGACTAGAGTTTCAAGTGAGGAAATCAAGCCCCCAAGTTCAGTCGACTGGTTGACTTTCTGGTTTAATAATTGACCGGCCAGATTGAGTGCGACCAGTGCCATCAGACGATCTGTTCCGACAGTGGAGCCAATTTGTTTTAACTCATTGAGTTGTGATTCAATCATCGCAGCAGCAGCCTGTACGTGCTCAGGGTTATCTTCTGTGCGGATGGTGTAGCTGCGACCGGCAACGATGACTTCGACTTTATGCATCGCTACTTTCCTGGTGGGTGGAAGCAATGACTTGGTCAAGCTTATCAATGGCATGATCTACACGCGCTTGCACTTCCTGTTTGTTGTCGGCTTCAGCAGCAATTTTCTGTTCCAGCAGGGTCACTTGCTGGCGGCGTTTGCGCAGTTCAACTTCGGCCAGACGAACCACTTCACGCAGGCGGTTATTTTCAGCCATGATCCTTTCCATATTCCGACGGATTGTCGACAAATGTTCAGCAAGCATTTTAATTTGCAGTTGCAGATGCTGATTATCACCTTTATCACTCATAGCAGCATTGAAGCACTACTTGAGGCAGTGGTCAACTGGCATTGATTATGGCTCTATGTTTTCAGGGCTGAAAGCTTGCCTCAATCTCAACTAACCATGGTGCATATTCTATCAATAGAGAGGAAAACACACTGAAACTACCAAAAAAGATGAGTGCGCCAACAAGCATGAGTAAAACGCCGGAAATAATTTCAATCATATGCAGGTGGCGCTTGAATTTTTGTGACCAGTTCAGGAAAGCATCAGTAGCTAATGCGGCCAATAAGAACGGGATAGCCAGCCCTGCGGAATAAGCGGCAAGCAGGAAAATACCCTGAGATATATGTTGCTGAGCTCCGGCAATGGCCAGGATCGCACCGAGAATAGGGCCAATGCAGGGCGTCCAGCCAAAGGCGAATGCTGCACCTAAGGTTAAAGCTCCCAAGCCTTTGCCCGCATTAATCTGGCCGGTATCAACACGTGCATCGACCATCAGCAGAGGAATTCTGATTAAACCGGTGTAGTGAAGGCCAAACACAAAAATAATCAGACCGGCAATTTTTCCCAGAATACCGATGTTACTCAGCATCCAGCTGCCAAGCCAGGTGGCTGATGCGCCCAGCATAATAAAGACCAGACTGAAACCGGCGACAAACCATAGTGACTGTTTTATGGCTGTGCGCTGAACGGAAGTGCCGCCTTCCTGTTGGCGAAGCGCATCCACCGACACGCCACTGATATAGGAAAGATAGGCTGGCACCAGCGGCAGCACACAGGGAGAAAGAAAAGAAAGTAGCCCGGCAATGAGTGCGCCAATCAGAGAAACTTCAGTCATAGGGAATCCTTGGCAATGATGTTTGTGGTTTTGTCTGGAAGCTGTTGCAAAGATCGGCAAGAACCAGCTACCCAGCGAGCATAGTCAGTATTGGCGCTGGCATCCAGCAACAGGATTTCAGGCGTATCATACGGGTGATGTTGAGCCAGCCATGTTATGAGCATATCTGCTAAAGCGGGGAGCGTTTTGATGTGCAGAAGAAATTCCTGCTCCTGAACGATTGCGCCCTGCCAGCGATAACAGGAGCTGGTTTCACTGATCTGTACACATGCAGCCAGCTGGTGTTCAATCAAATGACGGGAAATGTGCCGAGCATCTTCATGGCTGGCAACACTGCTGATGATTAAAGCTATGGAATCAGTCATGAGCTCAAGGCTATCAAGCGTTCAGTGAAAAGGCAGGGGGATTTTTTCCAATAAGCGGTGGCACAAAGCATCATCGGTGACTAATATCGACGGGATCAATCAGGAGGGAACATGTCAGAATCCATTTTATCCGTACTTGATGAAACACGTGTGTTTCAGCCGCCTTATAATGACCGGACCGCTTTTCAGTCGATGGCCGATTTGCAGGCCATCCAGCAGGAATTTTCAGAGAATTTCGAAGAGAAGTGGCGGCAACTGGCTGAGCAAAACCTGCAATGGCGCAAGCCGTTTTCAGTTGTCTTAAATGAGAGTAAAGCTCCTTTTTACACATGGTTTGAAGATGGGGCATTGAATTTATCCGAGAACTGTATTGATCGTCATGTGCAGCAAGGACTGGGAGATCGGACTGCCATTATCTGGGAAGGGGAGCCGGGAGATGTGCGCCGGATCAGTTATCAGCAACTGCTGGATGAAGTATGCCGGGCTGCCAATGGCATGAAACAGCTTGGCATTGAATCCGGCGACAGAGTGGTGATTTACATGCCGATGATACCGGAAGCGGCTATTACCATGCTGGCATGTACTCGCATCGGGGCGATTCATTCTGTGGTGTTTGGTGCATTTTCGTCGCATGCATTGCGGGAGCGGATTCATGATGCCGGAGCCAAACTGGTGGTAACGGCAGATGGTGGTTACCGACGTGGCGCAGTTCATGCGTTAAAGCCGAAAGTGGATGAAGCATTAGAGTGTAATTGCGATACTATTGAACATGTGCTGGTAGTGAAGCGAGGCGAGAATCCGGTAGATTGGCAGGCAGGGCGGGATGTGGAATGGCGTGCACTGCTTGATGCGCAACCTGCTCAGTGCGAAGCTCTGGCCTTAAATGCTGAGCATCCGTTGTTTATTCTCTACACATCAGGCTCGACCGGTAAGCCGAAAGGTATTGTTCATTCCACCGCTGGATATTTGCTGTGGGCTCACCTGACCATGACATACAGTTTCGATTTCAGGCCAGCAGAGGATGTCTTCTGGTGCACGGCGGATGTGGGCTGGATTACCGGTCATACCTATTCGGTATATGGCCCGTTATCCAACGGAGGTACAACCTTGATGTATGAAGGTGTGCCGACTTATCCGGATGCCGGACGTTTATGGAAATTGTGCGAAGATCATGCTGTGAGTGTGTTTTACACGGCACCAACAGCGATTCGGGCTTTGATTAAGGCCGGTGATGCTTGGCCGGAAAAGTATGATCTGAGCCGGTTAAGGGTACTTGGTACAGTCGGAGAGCCCATCAACCCGGAAGCATGGATGTGGTATCATCGGGTGATTGGTCAGGACCGTTGCCCTATTGTTGATACATGGTGGCAAACTGAAACCGGTGGTCACATGCTTGTGCCAATGCCTTTTGCCGTACCAACCAAACCGGGTTCTGCGGCATTGCCGTTGCCGGGCATATATGCGGCAGTGGTAGATCAGGAAGGAGAGCCGGTCACTGAAGGTGGTGGCCTGCTGGTGATCACCAGACCATGGCCATCGATGCTGCGGGGTATCTGGGGCGATGATCAGCGCTATATCGACACGTATTGGAGGAAGTTCAACCACCGCTATTATTTTGCCGGTGATGGAGCACGTATCGATCAGGATGGCTATTTCTGGATCATGGGACGGGTGGATGATGTGTTGAATGTTTCCGGTCATCGATTGGGTTCCATGGAAATAGAATCGGCGCTGGTGTCTCATCCGGCTGTGGCGGAAGCTGCTGTGGTGGGGCGGCCAGATGAATTGAAAGGGGAGGCTGTTTATGCTTTTGTAGTGTTGAAACAGCCAGCCACAGAAAATTTGAAGTCTGAGCTGCTAAAGCACGTTACTCAGGAAATTGGAGCGATAGCCAGACCTGACGACATCCATTTTGCCGAAAACCTGCCGAAAACCCGCTCTGGAAAAATTATGCGCCGGCTGTTGCGTGATATTGCCGCCGGTCGGGATATCACTTCGGACACATCAACCCTGGAAGATCAGCAGGTGATTCAGCAATTGCGGGATCAGCCATAAAGATATCACCTGGAATCAGCGCATGAGCCTTTCACATATTCCGCAGGTTTTACGTCATCCTGTCGGACGTATGTCGGTTCGTGCGCGTTGGTATCTGGCGAGCATGGTCGTGTTGATGGCGGTATTTCTGGCGGCGCATTTTTCGGCTCAGATATATAGTCAGCAACAGGCGGAAATACGTGTTCAACAGTGGGTGGATGGTTTCAATGTGAAGCATAGCGATGCTGAACCATTGAAAGTGGGTCTGGTTCGATTTCACATGATGCGTGGTGCCCTGACACTCAGAGATGTACGCTGGTCTGATGGCGAGCAAGCTATGAATATCCCCTTTTTGCTGTTGCAGGGCACATTTCTTGAAGGGCCTGAAAGGGTTTTTATCAGTCTTATTCAGGCGAAAGTTAATCATCTGACGCTGCGCATACATGACTGGGATTTAACAACCTTTTCGAATATGCCCGAGTTCTGGCAACAGCTTTGGGGTGATGCGCGACGGATCGAGTTTGATATTCAAACATTGGCGATACTTAATGCCAACGGGGATGCCTGGCCGTACCAGCAGATATCGCTGAGTGGCGTGCATGCCCTTTCGCGGGAGCCAATAGCACAACGCGACTGGCAGATAGAAGCCCGCAGCGAGGCGGGGCGAATTCAGCTGACATTGCAGAGCGAAGGTGGACACATTCAGTGGCAAGCATTGGATAGTCAGACTTGGTTTCCAGTGATGGGATTTCGTTCTGTGCCCGGTACGCTACGAGGTGATGCAACGTGGAAACTTGGCCAATTGTGGGGCGAAGTCATGCTCCGTAATGAAAGTGAAGAAGGGTCTATTCGCTGGCAGGGAATTTATGGGGAAGATCAGCAGCCGCTACGTGTGCAATTAAAACAGTGGCCGATAAGAAGTTTGATTGCCCATACAAATGCCAGATTGTTTGATGTTCAGTCCGGACAGTTAAATGTTGAATTGAGTATTGCGCCTGACAACGATGGCTGGCTGGCTTCAGCTGCACAATTTCAACTGGCAGAGCTTTCAGCGCAACAGGGCCAATACCATATCGCCGATGCTGCCGTGAGCGGCGAGGGATTGCAGCTGCACTGGCCGCAGAGAACGATGGAAATTCAACATCTCGGATTCACTGGCGGCGAGGTCAGAGGAGATGATGAAAACTGGCCATTTTATCTTCAATGGGCCGTTACAGACTGGCATGCGCATGTGAATAAGCTGGACCTGAATCAAATGACATTTGCGATGCCCGCACGGGGGCTGAAGATTGAGCATATTTCGGGTTCGGGATCATGGAATGGCGGCGCATTTTTCATGAGTCTGGAGAATGACACCGCAACAAACGATGCTCAGTCGCCATCCGGCTCCTGGTCCATGCAGCTGAATTATGGCGGGAAGGCTCTGACTCAGTTGGCATTGCAGGCAGAGCATTTGCCGCTGATGTATTTCCGTCAGGATTTGCCGACGCGAATATCAGAAGCGGCCGCGTTGAGTGGCGAGTTGGATATCGATATGCAGGGAACTTGGGATCAGCAATGGGCATTCAGCGGAGATGTCCGTGCGCGAGATCTGTCATGGCAACGCGGCGGATGGCAATGGCAAGCCGATGCGCTGCTTGCCGATGGCGTGACTGCTTTTATTTCGGATGAATATTCAGGGCGCGACAAGCGGCAATGGTCAGTCAAGCAACTGACGGTCAGTGACTGGCATGTGCTGGCACCACTGGTGCCTTTTTCCGTCTCAACCGGCAGGCTGGATGCGGATCCGTATCAGCCAACTGACATGGGTAAGGCAGCGGAGACCGAAAAGGCCGCCGCGATTGAAAGAGCCACAGCGATTGAAAGTGAAACAGCATGGCTGGCGGGCTGGCAAGTGAATCAGCTACTTTTGCGCGATGGCACTTTTTCTTTAGGTCAGGCGGAAAGCATCTGGGGCGACAGCCTTGATGCGGAGATGAATTATATCGGGGCAGGTCAGGATACTGATGTGTCTTTGACGGGAAATATCTCCGCTGGTCGGTTGAATGTAAGCGGAAAATGGAATCCTGCTGAATCCTCTTCCCCCTTTGCTCTGCGGGCGACGCTGGATGCTGCATTACCTTTCACGTTGAATGACTGGCTTCGTTTTTCATCGTTACCGACCATGATTCACGGGCGAGTGTCAACAACCCTTCAGATACAGGATTCAATGATCGATGAAAAGCCCGCTTATCAAGGTACGATAGAGATACGTTTGGATGATCCCGCATTTCAGCAAAGTATCAATTTTCTGGAAGGCTTTGTGGATATGACAGGTTACTCTCAACAGGCACTTCTGGATCGATTGAAAGACAGAGCGTCGGTTCAGCTGCTGGCTGAGTTTGCAGAGCCTCGAACAACTTTTCATGCAGGTGTTCTGGGAGAGGCGCTGATGCAGCGTTTGAAGCAGTCCGAAAGTTTATCGGATGTCTCCAATGTTAAGAAAAAAGTCAATGTGTTGAGCCGAATGCGCTTGCATATGTTTCAGGCAGGGCAGCGGGTCGCTGGCTATATGGAGGGCTTCTCGCACAACGAGCGAACACGCTTGCGGCAGGTGATTAGTCAGCTCAATGAACAACCGGAAAGCTTTGTTGAACTGGTGCCACAACTGGGTGAATATGACATCGATGCACGCATGATTGAACTCATCAGGCAGGAGCAACAACGGATAGAGGCTTTTCTTTCCAGACGGGGAATTGCCAGCGACAGAATCATTCCACTCTGGCCGCAAGCTGAAAATCGTAATCGGGAATCCGCCGGGATACGGATTCAGGCGGTAACATTTCAGCCTGCTAGCCAATAAGCGTCAGGCAAATATGGCGATTCATCGGCTGTAATCGATGCTCATACAAATAGATGCCCTGCCATGTGCCCAGAGCCAGTCGTCCATGCTGAACAGGAACCTGAAGCGACACCTGCGTCAGCGCCATGCGAATATGCGCCGACATGTCATCCGGCCCCTCATCAATGTGACGGAATTGAGGGTCACCGTCGGGAACCAGTCTTTGCATGAACATTTCCATGTCGCGCAGCACATCAGGGTCGGCATTTTCCTGAATGATGAATGAGCAACTGGTGTGTTGTACAAACAAATTCAATAGCCCCTGCTGCACCTTTTGCTCGCGTACCCAATTCTGAATCTGGCGGCTGACCGGATAGATGCCGCGCCCCCTCGTGGCGATGCTGAATGTATGCTGATGAATATTCATGCGAACTCCACGCATACGGGCGCATGATCTGATGGACGTTCTTTTTCCCTGAATTCGCTGCACACCCGGCCATCAAGCGGGCGCATGGCTGGCGTGGCGAGAATATGATCGATACGAATGCCCCATTTTCTGCGGTAGGCATTCATGCGGTAATCCCACCAGCTATGCATGGGTTCGTCCGGATAAAGCTGGCGAATGCTATCAATCAGGCCCATCTCCAGCATGGATGAGAACCATGCACGCTCGGGCTCGGAGCACATAATTTTGCCGCTCCAGCGTTGTGGGTCGTGAACATCGATATCGGCCGGAGCGATGTTGTAGTCACCCAGCAGTACCAGCTTTTCGTGGTTGGCAATTTCACTGCGCAGGTAATTCCGCATGGCATGCAGCCAGCGGAATTTGTAGCGGTATTTATCCGAGTCAACTTCCTGTCCGTTGGGAATGTATACGTTGACGATACGGACGCCTTCAATGCTTACAGCCAGCAGACGGCGTTGCGGGTCGTCAAAATTCGGGATTGAATCGATAACATCTGAAATTTCATGGCGGCTGACAATAGCAACACCGTTGTAGGTTTTCTGGCCGGAGAATACGACGTGGTAACCGGCCGCCTCGATGTCAGCTTGCGGGAAATCTTTGTCCTGTTGCTTGGTTTCCTGCAAAGCGAGGACATCCGGTTTCACCTGCTCAAGAAACTCCAGCACATGTGGCAAACGAACATTCAGTGAATTGACATTCCAGGTAACGATTTTCATAGGCCAAGCATACAAGCAAGTTGATGTGGCTCAAGGGTGTTGCGTGATAGCAGTCACAGCGACGCTGTGACCCGCTGGTTATGGTGAGTTGAAACGTAATCAGGGAGGTGCCGCGATGACGTCAACCAGAGCTCAAACCATTGCCAAAGCATTCAGTACGATCCGTACATTTTCAGTGAATTCAGAGAAGCGCGGTCTTTATGTTCAGTATCCGGGACGGACGGCTTATTTTGTGCGCGAGGCATGTTTCTGGTCGTTTATATTTTCTTTAAGGCATGCCGGTCAGACGCAAAAAGAAATTAGCAGAATTGAAAGTCAGCTGATGATGTGACGCTTAGTCAGACCTTTTTTCGTGATAGATAGATAAACCATGCTCCGCCCACCAGAATCATCGGCAGCGATAACAGCATGCCTTCAGTGACAAAACTGAATAAAAAGCCAATGTGGGCATCAGGCTGACGGAAGTTTTCGCAAATTGTTCTGGCGACACCGTAACCGAGTAAAAACAATGCAACATGTGAGCCGGTTGCCCACGGCCGATTTCTGGTAAACCATAACAGTAAAAACAGAACAACGCCTTCTAACGCCATTTCATATAACTGGCTGGGGTGTCGTGGTTCGGGACCGGCGCCGGGAAAAATCATCGCCCAGGGCACATCTGCCGGACTGCTGACGATACGCCCCCATAATTCACCATTGATAAAATTGCCGATGCGGCCGGAGGCAAGGCCAATCGGCGCGACGATAAAGAAACGATCCATCAATTGCATGAAAGGCAGCTGATGCTTTTTGCAATACCACCAGCCGAGAATAATCGGTCCGATCAGGCCACCGTGAAAAGACATGCCGCCCTGCCAGACGAAGAAGACTTCAATCGGGTGATGCAGGTAGTAGGAAAAATTATAAAACAGCACGTAGCCCAGTCGGCCGCCAAGAACGACGCCGAGAATCAGCGTGGTGAACAGGCCTTCAAATTGCTCGGCTGAAACAGTTTTACCCCACAGGCCAGCTTCCATCAATTGCTTGCGTACCAGGTACCAGACTGAAAAAAAACCCAGCACATACATCAGGCCATACCAGTGGATGGCCAGAGGCCCGATTTGCAGGGCGACTGGATCGATCTGAGGAGCGTCCATGCTTTACATCAATCCCAGCAACAGCAGGCCAAACAGGATGCGGTAGACACCGAAAGCAACGAAGGTGAAGTGTTCCAGAAAACGGATGAACAATTTCATCACCAGCCAGGCCGATAAATAGGCAATAACAAAACCGGCAGCCAGCACCATGAAACTGGCACCGCTGAAATCCTGATAATGTTTCAGCAGATCAAAACCACTGGCGGCAAGCATCACCGGTAGTGCCAGCAGGAAGGAAAATTCAGCACTGGCTTTGCGGCTCAGGCCAACCAGCAGGGCACCGACAATTGTCGCACCGGCACGACTGGTGCCCGGAATCAGGGCAAAAATCTGGGCGAAACCAATCCAGCCCGCTTGCTTGTAGCTCATCTCGTCCAGTGATTGCGTTGGTTGTTGTTTGTTTTTCATGAAATATTCGATGATCAGGAAAACAATGCCGCCGACGATGAACATCACCGCAACAATTTCGACAGAGAACAATTCCTTGATTTGTTTGTGCAGTAGAAATCCCACCGCACCGATGGGAATAAATGCCAGCACCACTTTTTTCCACAACTCGATATTGGCGTCGTTCAGCACGAAGCGGCTGCTGTAGTTGGTAACGACGGCAAGAATAGCCGCCAGCTGAATGATCACTTCAAAGGCTTTATTATCATCGGTTTGCGATAAACCCAGCCAGTCGCTGACCACGATCAGATGTCCGGTCGAGGAAACGGGCAGGAACTCGGTTGCCCCTTCAATAATGCCAAGAATAATCGCCTGAATGATATCCATGAATGTGAATCCTCTGATAATGGCCTGCAGTAGAGAAATCTAACTATTGCCCGGCGGACTCTAGGATGGCTGGCTGACAACACAAGTCGCATCCGTTGATTGATATCGGAACCTTGATCAGGCCCTTGATGTGAACCACAATGGAAGACGCAGGCGCAAGTAGCTTGCCATGTTTGACAAAATCCGCTTGCATGAGTCTATTCAGAGCTTCCCTCTCCCCGGGAAGCAAGGAGCAGCAATGAGGCAGCTATTTTCCAGAGTGTTCGGTTTTTTCGATGTGCTGCGGCGCATCATCATCAATGGTGTGTTCGTTTTGATGATGCTGGTGCTGATTGCGCTGATATTTGTCAATCGTCCTTCCGTCCCGGTCAATGCGGTGCTGGTGATTAATCCGCAGGGTAAACTGGTGGAGGAGCTTGAGGCACAAGTGCCGAATTTCCTGGCGCTGGGTATGCCAACCGTACATCAGGCGCGGGTGCGTGATATTACCGATGCGATCAAGGCGGCGAAAGATGATGAGCGCATTGTTGCCATGCGCCTCGATCTGGATGCGATGGGTTCCGCCTCACTGGCCAAGCTGCAAATTATTGCTCAGGCGGTTGAGTCATTCAGGCAAAGCGGCAAACCGGTGCTGGCCGAGGGCTACAGTTTTTCACAGGGTCAGTATTATCTGGCGGCCACGGCCAATAAAGTTTTTCTCAATCCGCTGGGGGTGATCGAATTATCCGGCATAGCGGTGTATCAGAATTATTTCAAAGATGCACTGGACTCTCTGGGTGTGGATATGCACATATTCCGGGCGGGACGCTATAAAGCGGCCGTGGAACCGTTGATGCGCAATGATATGTCTGCCGACAGTAAATCCGTCAATCAGGCATGGATGGATGTGATGTGGACGGCCTATAAGCAGGACATCGCAAAAATGCGCGGCATTGAAGCGGAAAACATTCAAAAGGTCCTCGACCGACCGGCAGACTACATCAAGCGTTATCATGGCGATGTGGCGCAAATGCTGTTGCAGGAACATCTTGTGGATGTGTTGGCCGATAGCGTTGCGGCTGACCAGTATCTGGCGGCAGAGGTCAACTGGGCCGAAGAAGAGCCTATGCCTGAGATTGATTTCCAGAATTATCTGCATGCGGCAAATCCTCAAGCTGAGCAAGGCAGTGGTGGTCAGATCGCCGTGATTACGGCCAGCGGTACAATTCTTGCGGGTGCTCAACCATCCGGCAGCGTCGGTTCGGATACGTTGTCGGACATGCTGCGTCAGGTGCGCCTGGATGATGCGGTGAAGGGTGTGGTGTTGCGGGTTGATTCACCGGGTGGTTCTGCGCTGGCATCGGAAGTGATTCGTCAGAGTCTGATTCGCTTGAACGATTCAGGTAAACCGCTGGTGGTGTCGATGGGTAGTGTGGCGGCATCCGGTGGCTACTGGATTTCTGCCGGAGCCAAAGAAATCTGGGCTCAGCCGACAACCATCACCGGTTCAATTGGTGTGTTCGGTATGATTCCGAATGTCACGCGCGGGCTGGGTAAGCTGGGTATTCACACCGATGGTCTGGGCACCACCGCCACTGCCGGAGCCATGCGTCCGGACAAACCGATGCCGGATCAAATGAAAGCCATTATCCAGATGGGGGTGGATCATACCTATCAACGCTTTCTGACACTGGTCGCCGAAAGCCGCAATATGGGTGTCGAGCAGGTGGATGAACTGGCGCAAGGGCGCGTCTGGAGTGGTCTGCATGCACAGCAGAAAGGGCTGGTCGATAAGCTCGGTGGTCTGGATGAAGCGATTGCTGCAACCGCCAAATATGCCGGGCTCAAAGAAGACTACAGCGTGAAATATGTGGAACCCCCTAAAGGCCCGAGAGAACTTCTGGCTGAAGCACTGTTCGGCGAAGCAGACACCTTACACCGGATGCTGGCGATGGTGGGCGTGGACACGCGCAGCAGCGCTGCACCCTGGTATGCCAAAGCCATGCTGCCGATGCTGGAGCAGGTGAAGTCAGTCTTGCAGCTGAATGATCCGAATCATGTGTATGCGCTGGTGAATATTGCTGAGTAGTTCGGGGCGGACTTTTCCCGTTTGTCGTACACGCTTGCTTTTACGGCTTGGATATCAGGTGCTTAATAAAAAAATCTAAAATTAATTGCGCATTTTCATTCATATGGATGATGCGCTGCATTTTGTGCGCTGTACTGTTTGCAGCTATGCAGCTTTCATGCTGAGGAGGTTCGCAATTCCGTTTTTGCATGCTTCTATTGGAGGGAATATGTTCATCTATAGAGAGAAAAAATTAGCAATGCATTCTCTGTGTTATCCCTGCTTCACAACAGGTGCCGGGTCATGAAGTGCCCATGCTGTAGCTCTGACAGCATGAAGGCCGGACGGTTAGAGACCGGATTGCCGGGTTACATTTGCCAAACGTGTTCAGGTAGCCTGCTATCCCTGTCCACATACCTTGACTGGGCACATGCACCGGGCGAACTAAGTTCCCGAGTCAGTGAGCCTGACAACTGTGCGATAAATCCGACGGACAGTAAGCAGGCTCTGAGCTGCCCGCGATGTCAGCGGCTGATGCTGAAATACCGGATATCAGCAGACTCAGATCACAAGCTTGATTATTGCTTTGGCTGCCAGGAGGTTTGGTTCGATGGTGGCGAATGGGATTTTCTGAAATCGAAGGGGCTGGCAAATCATGTTACCTGCATTTCCACCGATGTATGGCAGCGTAAAATTCGAGAGCGGGCTTCAGAAGAAAACAGCCGCTTACGTTTTGAAGCGCTGATGGGGCCGGAAATATTCTCGTCCGCAAAGGATTTCAAAACATTGATAGAAGGACACAAGAATCGCGATGCTATTCTGGCGTTTATTTCAGCCTCAAACTTGGTGGAAGGTGAAACAGATCAATAACAAGTAGGGCGGAAAAGCGAAGCGTCATCCGCCAGACTATTTACATGTGCCGTATGTCGGTGCATTTTCAGGTTTTACAGTATTGACCGGGCAATAAAAAAAGGGAGGTAAAAACCTCCCTTTCTGCAAACAAGTCAAAGTAAAATTAAAAGTCGCGCAACAACTCGGTGATACCGGTTTTGGAGCGGGTTTGCTCATCCACTTTTTTAACAATGACAGCGCAATACAGGTTCGGACCACCGGATTTGCCCGGCATCGAGCCGGATACGACGACTGAATACGGCGGCACTTCGCCATAAAAGATTTCGCCGGTTTCGCGGTCAACAATGCGGGTGGATTTGCCGATGAACACGCCCATTGAAATCACGCTGCCTTCGCGCACGATGACACCTTCTACCACTTCCGAGCGGGCGCCGATAAAGCAGTTGTCTTCAATAATTGTCGGGGTTGCCTGCAATGGCTCCAACACGCCGCCAATGCCGACGCCGCCGGACAGATGTACGTTTTTACCAATCTGGGCGCACGAACCGACGGTGGCCCATGTGTCTACCATGGTTCCTTCATCAACATAGGCGCCGATATTCACATACGAAGGCATCAGCACCACTTTCTGGCCGATAAACGCACCACGGCGAACTGTCGCTGGCGGAACAACACGCATACCGCCCTCACGGAACATTTGCTCGCCCCAATTGCAGAACTTGGTTGGAACCTTGTCGAAATAATTGTTGTCGCCACCATGAATCAGCTGATTGTCATGTAGCTTGAAATACAAAAGCACAGCTTTTTTCAGCCATTCGTGGGTGACCCAGTTATTGCTGTCGTCACGTTCGGCCACACGTACGCCTCCGGCATCCAGCAACTGGATGCTGCGCTCAACAGCTTCGCGGATTTCAGCATCAACGGTGTGCATGTTCCAGGAATCACGGCTTTCCCATGCGGTATCAATAACACTCTGTAAATGATTCATGATAAACTCCTTAAACGAGGGGCCACTCTACATTCTGAAACAGATGATGCGAGGGCCGATTTCTAATAATTTAATGCTCTGAATTTTTCCTGATAACAATTTCCTGCGGTGGCTCATGGCTCAGAAAAGCCTGGTTGGACATGGTTAAACCATAAGCACCAGCAAGGCCGAACACGGCAATATCACCGACATCGGCAGATTCGATGTAGACGTCATTGGCCAGCTTATCGGCACCGGTACAAAGCGGCCCGCCAAAATAGACCGACTCCTGACGTACATGCTCCTGTCCGTCAAACAGCGGTTCGTGATTGTTAGGGACAATACACATCGGATGATTGATCGATAACGCAGCAGGTCGGCGGAAATGATTGATGCCACCGGCACAGACGACCTGTTTTTTACCGCGTGATTCCTTGATGTCGATAATCTCGGAGCAAAAATAGCCGGAATCAGCAGCCAGATAACGCCCCAGTTCCAGTACGAAATGACGATCGGAAAAGTTAAATTGATCGATCATCAACTGCAAACCATCGGCCCAGTCGTTGGGTGAAAAATCGTGGCCGGTTTCCAGATAATCGACACCGAAACCACCGCCGAAATCGATAATGTCACAACGCACGCCATCGTAGTATGCTTCAATCCGCCGTGTCAGATCAAACACCAGCTGGCAGTTTTTCAGCAGGTCACTGACGCGTAATACACCCGATGCGGCATACACATGCAGACCACGAAAATTGAGCCGATCCAGTGCCAGTATCTGAGGTAAAACAGTATCAAGCTTTTCTTCATCAACGCCGAATTTTTTGGAGCCGCCGGAAAATGTTGTTTGCGCTTCATGGATGTCGAAATTGGCATTGATGCGCAGCAAAATGTCTTGTGACTGATCGAGTTGTTGGCAAATTTGCTGTAGTCGATGCGCTTCGGTCAGCGATTCAATGTGGATCGTGCGTACGCCCTGGGTGACACTCCAGGATAATTCTTCTTTGGATTTGCCGGGGCCAGTGAAAATAAGTTCACTGCCGGAAAAACCGGCAGCAACGGCCTTTTTAGCTTCACCAAGGCTGGCAATCTCAATGCCTTCAGCGCCACTTTCACGTGCCTGATGCAAAAACTCAGGATGCGGATTGGCTTTCATGGCATAAAAGATTTCGACGCCGCGTGGCATGATTTTCTTTAAATGCATGAGTTTATCACGCATGGGCGCTGTATCGTAAATGTAGCAATTCAGTGTCTGCGGATCGCAGGCCAGCGAATGGATTTTTTGTTCGATATGTGTCGGCAGCTTCATGGGCCGAAGTTCAGCACAGATCTGAAGCTTTCTCCAGCGATTTAGCCTGCGACTTCATGGCTTCCGCTAACGTCGTTAACGCTGCCAGAGTTTTGCGGTCGTATACATGCGCTGCACGGCGGCCAATGACGCAGGGCTTGAGTCAATGGTCCAATTGGCTTCGCCTGCGCCTGATTTGTCCACATTAAACCAGAAAATACCGGCCATGTTCGGATATCCATTGAGCAACTGCACAGTCATATCATCAATCCATGCACCCTTGCTGCCGCCGGACTCGGCACTTGAAACGCCACCAATAAAATACGGCAGATTCGGGTGGAGCGTGGTAAGTGTGTCATAGGTGAATTTGTGGATGGTATTAAAGCTTTCCCAGACGAGGGCAGGATGCAGTGTGGTGTTGGGGCCGAAGTTGAAACCGGAAACGCTGATCATATCGGTATACGGGTCACCCGGATAATAAGCGCTGAAATTATCGGTTGTCCATACATTGGGTGACCAGACCCATTTGACCATAGCGGCAGGGAGTCCGGCATTGCGGAAGCGGGTCACCACATGTTGAAAAGCATCAATGTAATTCTGGGCGGTGTTGGCGTTATGTCCGTTTAAACCGCCCCATGGATACCAGTCGCCGTTCATTTCGTGGCCAAAGCGCATCCAGATGTCTGCGGCTGGCCAGGCGGCTTGTAATGTCTTTATTCCGGCGATATGTGCATCGATGTAGGGATCGAGCGAGCCGTTGATGATTTGCGGTAGCATGCTGGTGTAATTGTCGCCAAAAGTAGGTTCCAGAGTCAGCATGACCGAGTAACCGGCCGTCAGTGATGCGCCAACTTCAGTCCAAATATTGTTGTTGCCGCTGGCGGCCATGTTGAAATCAAAGAAACGATGCACACGGTGAATGCGATGTGCGGCTTTGCCTTCCCAGGCCGTGTACAGGGCAGGCTGAAGAGACAAAAAGCTTACACCAACAAACATTTTGCCAGCCGCATTGCCGCCGCTGGCGGTTGTATTGGCTGTGTTGGCATTGCCGCAGCCTGACAGGCCCAGGCAAAGCGTGAGGATAAGTAATATGCGATTCATGATGATGCTCCATGCGAGTTGTTTAAAACGTTTTGGGTCAAATGATTGGTTGAAATGTTATTTGTGCGAAGTTGCTCAGCGCGAGTTTGCACAAACCAGATAAAACGGCCTGTGAGTGTTGCTGCACCCTCTTCATTCTTGACAGTCACGCTGACTTTTATCAGTGCGAAGCCCTTGCGATGCAGCGTGGTTTCAAAGGTGGAAATGTCAGCTTCACGGATGCTCGGGTAAGCGGTTAAGCCGGAAGTGGCGGGCTTGCGGAACGTGGTCTCACTGCTGCGTAAAACGGGCAGCACGTGCGGCGCAAGAGCGGGGAACTGTTGGTGCAAAAACATGCCGCTGGCTGTTTCTGCCAGTGTGAACTGGGCGCTGGCATGCACTGTTTGCAGATGATTATGGACTTGCGGGCAAAAGGGCAGCTCAAGCAAGCCATCAGCCCGTTGTCTGAGTCCTGCCTGAACGGCAAAAGGAATATCACCAATCGCAAGTTGTCCTTTCAATAGTAAATTCATGGGCAGGGGTTGGGGTGTAGCTTGTGAATACGCTGGATGCCTTCGTTCACCGCTCCGCTCAGGTTGAGATCGGCACTGGCAATGTTGCTTGTGAGCTGCTGCATGTTGGTTGCGCCGATAATGACCGATGTAACAAAGGGCTGGGCGCGAATAAAAGCCAGTGCCATTTGCGCCGGGTCCAGTCCATGTTCCCGTGCTAATGCGGAATACGCATGGGTAGCGGCGATACCTTCGGCGGTACGGTAACGCTGATAATTCTCAAACAATGTGATGCGCCCGTTTGCTGGAAGAGCACCGTTGTCATATTTGCCGCTGAGCATGCCAAAGCCGAGGGGTGAGTAGGCGAGTAAGCCGACATGTTCACGGTAGGCGCACTCGGCCAGGCCAATTTCAAAGCTGCGATTAAGCAGTGAGTAAGGGTTTTGAATCGATACGATGCGCGTAAGGTCTCGCTCTGTCGCAGCGCTCAGGTATTGCATGAGTCCCCATGGCGTTTCGTTGGAAATGCCGACGTGTCGAACTTTTCCGCTTTGCACCAGTTCATGCAGTGCAGACAGGGTTTCGTCGATGGGTGTGATATCAGTATCCTGTGAAAAATTAACGCTGTCCGGTTCAAAGCCCAGTCGTCCGAAGAAGTTGGTAGGCCGTTCCGGCCAGTGTACCTGATACAGATCGAGATAATCGGTTTGCAGTCGCTTCAGTGAATCTTCGCAAGCCTGAACAATCTGTTGTCGCGTGAGGCGCGCCTTACCTTGCCGGATGTGCGGCACCCATGCCGTAGGGCCGCATACCTTGCTGGCTAAAATGATGTTTTGGCGCTGCCCTGATTGCGCCAGCCACTGGCCGATGATGGTTTCGGTTTTGCCATAGGTCTCTGCCGTAGGAGGAATGGCATATAACTCAGCGGTATCAATGAAGTTAATGCCCTTATCCAGCGCATAATCCAGCTGTTCGAATGCTTCACATGCGGAGTTCTGCATGCCCCAGGTCATGCTGCCCAGGGTGATTGTGCTGACGCGGATATCGGTGGAACCAAGTTGACGGTATTCCATGGTTGCTGCCATCCCTCTTGTGATGCATTTGTCTGTTACGCCATCGTTGCAGATTCAAATGTACGTAATTTAACAGGTGATGCCAGCATTTTAATTCTTTGGTTTTTTGTTACAGTGCCGCCTCTTTTAACGAATTGATATTGAACTTGAGGAATGCCGACCATGACTATTCGTACACGTTTTGCTCCATCGCCCACTGGTATGCTGCATATCGGTGGTGCTCGTACCGCTTTGTTTTCCTGGCTCTATGCCCGCCATCATGGTGGCGAATTCGTTTTGCGTATTGAGGACACCGATCAGGAGCGTTCAACCGATGAGGCGACGCAAGTCATCCTCGAAGGCATGCGGTGGCTGGGTCTGGACTGGGATGGTGAGCCGATTTATCAAGGGGCCAGAAAAGACAAGCATGTAGCGGCTGTTGAGCAAATGCTGAGCGAAGGCAAGGCCTACAAATGTTATTGCAGTAAGGAAGAACTGGACGGCATGCGTGAAGCGCAGCGGCAGGCGGGCAATAAACCGATGTATGACGGGCGTTGCCGGGGATTGACTGAAACACCGGATGAAATGCCGTATGTGGTGCGCTTTCGCTCACCCGATGAGGGCGAAACCTGGGTGCGCGATAAGGTGCTGGGTGATGTGTGTTTCCCCAATGCGGAACTGGATGATTTAATCCTCATGCGCTCGGATGGTACGCCGACTTATAATCTGGCCGTGGTGGTGGATGATGCTGAAATGGGTATTACCCACGTCATCCGTGGTTCCGATCATCTGAATAATACGCCAAGGCAAATTCAGCTGTATCAGGCTCTGGGTCTGGCGGTGCCGGAATTTGCCCATATTCCGCTGATTCATGGCCCGGACGGTGCCAAGATGTCCAAACGTCATGGATCGGTAGCTATTACCGAATATCGAGATCAGGGATACCTGCCGCAGGCGGTGGTGAATTATCTGGCACGTTTGGGTTGGTCACATGGCGATGATGAGACGTTTACCCGTCAGCAGTTGGTTAAATTATTTGATATCGAGCAGGTCGGCAAGTCAGCGGCGCGTTTCGATCAGGCGAAGCTGGACTGGTTGAATGGCTACTGGTTGCGAGAAACACCTGCCGCAGAGATGGCGGCAGAAGTGGCGCGACTTTTGGCTGTTGATGTTGCGTCGGGTCCGGATTTGGTGTCGGTGATTGAATCACTCAAGGAGCGTTCTAAAAATCTTGTTGATCTGGCTGAGGGCGCAAGGTTTTTTTACTGCCCGCCGGAGTCTTATCAGGAAGCAGCTGTGAAGAAGAATTTCAAAGACGCAACATGGCCATTGCTGGAGCGGTTTTTGGGTGAGGTTGAAGCTCTGAGGGCGTGGAGCGGTGAAGCCGTCCATCATTTAATTGAAAGCGTTAGTGAAGAGGCACAGGTCAATATGGGCAAGCTGGCGCAGCCGATTCGGGTGCTGGTTTCCGGTGGTCCGGTTTCACCGCCGATTGATGTTACGCTTGATTTACTGGGTAAAGAAGAAACCCTCCGCCGTTTGAAAGTTGGAATATCAAGATTAAGAAGCCTTGACTAATACTTTCTCCAGCTTGGCTGCAAACAGCGGGTTGTTTTGACGTTCAAGCAGGATCTGCGCCATCGGAATGGTTGCGATTATGGTTTCAGAGACAGACGATGCCCGCCATGAAACCTTGTGTCCTGATATGGCTTCAGCAGGAATCAGGCATTGACCGTGCTCGGCTTCAATCTCAGTGCCATTGATGTGAGCCATTTCAAGCATGCCGGAAAGTAAAATGTAAAAGGTGTTCAGTGTGTCGCCGGGGGAATACAGGCGATTGCCTGCGGCAAGTATCCGATAGTTGCTGTGCTGGATGAGCTTGGCAATGTTCTCTTCAGATACGTCATGAAACAAATCAAGCGTGTTCAGCAGGCTTGCCACCCAGCGCCGAGTACCAAGTGATTGAAGAAAAACGTAAAGATCATCAGAGGTGCGAATAATTTCCTCAGCCTGTTGTGGCGACAGGCGATAAACGGTTGAGGGCTCAATGGCGACGACAGAGGCGATACGCTGTGATCCATAGACGAAATTAATTTCTCCGAAAATATCACCGGGCTCCAGTAAGGTGACAGTTTTTTCGGTACCTGAATCATGTCTCTTGGAGACTTTCAGGCGCCCTTCGGCAAGCATATACAGGCTGCGATCATAATCGCGTTCTTTACAGATAACACCGCCCTCAAGGTATTTTAGAGGCTCTGCCAGACTTAAAAATGATGCTCGTAGCGTGTCCGGGATGTGTGAAGCTTTGGGGGAAATTTTCATGTTGTGCGGGCTCCTGAAGGTCGGCGTGAAAATGCCTTGCTTAATGTCACGCCAACAGCTTAACAAACCAGAGCAAACATGCAAAAAAGAGTCGTGAATATTAAACGCTTGAGTTTAGGATTCTATTGGGTAAGATGCGCCGCCCATTGTTGTTGGAATGGCCGGCATAGCTCAGCAGGTAGAGCACCTCACTTGTAATGAGGATGTCACGGGTTCGATTCCTGTTGCCGGCTCCAGTTTTATTTTGAAGTATTTTAAGACTTTCAACAACATGGGTTAAGGAGAGGTTCCCGAGTGGCTAAAGGGGGCAGACTGTAAATCTGCTGGCTCAGCCTACGTTGGTTCGAATCCAGCCCTCTCCACCAGTTAAGCACTGAAGATGACTCGCCCCTGAGCGTCTTTCGGTTGAAGCGGGCGTGGTACAATGGTAGCACCTCAGCCTTCCAAGCTGATGACGCGGGTTCGATTCCCGCCGCCCGCTCCAGATGTCGCAGGTTCGGCATTTGGCCCAGGTAGCTCAGGGGTAGAGCACATCCTTGGTAAGGATGAGGTCGCGGGTTCAATTCCCGCCCTGGGCTCCAGTTTGTTTTGTGTGAGTGCGGACTGGTTTTGCAAGAAGCATTTGCAGAAGATTATTGAGAAAGAGAGGAAGAAAAGATGTCAAAGGCAAAGTTTGAACGTACCAAGCCACACGTTAACATTGGAACCATCGGTCACGTTGACCATGGAAAGACCACGTTAACCGCAGCAATCACAAAGGTTTTATCCATG
>PFXG01000012.1 GCA_002791545.1 Zetaproteobacteria bacterium CG_4_9_14_3_um_filter_49_83 | reverse complement strand
ATATATATCAGTAGTTTAACATCATTTTAATAGTATTATTTCGACCTATTTCCATAAATAAAAAACATGCTTTTAAGGGTGCGGAATGTCGGATATGTGTTATTAGCGCGTATGACATCAAGCAGAACTTCAGGCAAAGGAGCCCAACATGAAAATCTTTCTTATTGCATCGGCAGTTGCAGCTGTAATCAGCATGAGTCCGGCACTGGCTGCCGACGTGGGAATCTCAGTAAGCATCGGACAACCGGGCTTCTATGGGCAGCTCGACATCGGCGAATTCCCTGCACCACGCGTGATTTATCGATAGCCGATCATAATCGAGCGCACGGGAAGAGACCGCCCTCCCATTTATTTGCGTGTACATCAGGATCACGCCAAACATTGGCGCAAACACTGCCACAAATACAACGCCTGCGATGAACGCGTCTATTTCGTGCAAGATGACTGGTATGAACGCGACTATGTCCCCCGTTATCAGGAAAAAAACCAGCGCAAAGACAAAGATCATCACGATAACCGCCGTAATGATAAGAACGACAAGCATGGAAATGACCATGACCGTAACCGTTAAGTGAAACTCACCTGGTCTGCCCTAGCAGGCAAATCACTACCAGCGCCAGAGAATATCTGCCCCAGCGCGTTTTGATTGTGCCGTCTTGTGCAATGTGACTTGTAGCGACATCTCATTACCAAAGTTTTGTTGTAACTCTCCACCCCAAATAGCTACAGCACCCGGGTGAAGGCGGCGATTCTCCATGCCTCCATAGCCTTGCCACTTCAACCCACCAAAGTCAGCCATCACATTAACATGAGGCCGAATTCGACCGTAAGGTGCCAGCGTATGTAACGAGATGTCGGTCATCGTTGAGATAGCAAATGACTGATTCACTTTCCATGCACGCCCAACACCAATCCGAAATTGTCCCTCATAATCAGCGCCTGTGGCAAAGCCACTACGCTCAATAGATGCCAGTAGTTGCCATGACCATGGGTTTTCGTCCGTATCATCGAGTGTAGAAAATGTGAGTTTACGAATGCGAAGTACATCCAACTGATCCAGAAACAATCCTCGCTGCTTTCCTCCTATGCCTAACCTGGTATCAAGCAATACGATTTCACTACCCTCCAAACTGTTTTTCCCCATACTCTCCTGGCTGAATGGTGCCCAGTGAAGTCTAAAATACTCACCCTCTAGCGGGTGGGAACCGATACCTGCCCCAACTAACATGGGTGGATTACCATCGGCAGGCGACATGAGGTAAGGCACTTCGGGCAATGGCAATAAAGTCGCTGGTAGCTGCAACCTTTTAAGTAATAGCTTCGTTTTAGTATCGATTTTTACCTGATCCGGATCAGGCTGCTCTTTAACAAGTTTGTACTCATAATACGCCAATGCCGTATCGAGAATAAATTGCTGCCGATTCGCATCAAATTTGGTAATTTTGCTATCCAGATCATTCGTACCGTGCGCCACCACATCTTCAATCAGCGCCCTCTCCTCATCGTTTAATAACGACACTAAGTAATTTAACTTTCGCTGACTTGAAGGTATGAAACGCACTGACTTTACAAGCTTTGCTTTGCCTTCGCGTGTTCTTCGTTCATCCACTTCCTGCATCCGGTGAAAGGTCTCAACCGGGATATACCAGAGCGTCGAATGCGTTAACAATGCCTCACCAGTAACCATCTCAAGCATCTCAGATAATCGATATGCACAATTTTTAGTGAGAAACAGATAATCAAATTTCTTACCAGCAACTTCCCAGAGATGAAAAGTCAGAAAACGGCGTTCGTACTCACTGAGGTTAAGCACATACTCCCAAACATCACGAAATTCTGTGTGCGAATACACCAGATCCTGAGCATAATAGAATCGATCTGAGAAACTGCCCTCATAGCCGCCAAATATACCTTTGAAAATATAACGGATCGTTGATTCATTTTCTGGGATCATTGCTCCGTAGCTGGCTGATAGATCATACAACCCTCGTTCAGTGCCAGCATTAGAATTAAACTTTAACAGCGAGTGCCCGAAAGTTGAACCGGGGTTGCCCAAATAACCACTAACAAGAAGGAAACTTATCGAATTAACCTTATCAAAGAGAGCCCAATGCTCAAGTGAAGTACACTGTGTAGGTCGGCTTTCATAAGCAGGCAATACCCCCTGTTGTGACAACCAGAGATATCTGGCCGGGAAGCGACATCGGGGATGCGCATTGGCATCATTTCCCCATGGAGAGTTGTAGGCTCGTAAGGTGGCTACAAGTTCGGACTCCGGATCATAACTCCCATCTGGCGAAAGAAAGAAATCGCCCGATACAACCTCACTTCTGCCCATCTTTTCATCAAAATGTAAAAGTTTAAGCCAAACTGGCTTTTGTGATAACTGATCTATATCAGGTTTGTTTCCGTCGTTCGACATACCCCAGGCAACTGTTGAAATAGTATTCAATATACATAGAACAACTACGACACGGAAAAGCCACATAAGCCGATGACCCTTTATAGTTATTTTGCAACAAAAAAATATGCCCGGCGTAGCCGGGCATATTTATTACATCAGCAGTGTTCAGCTTTTAAAATCTACACTGCATACTTTTGAAAAATTGTTATTAATTTGATTTTGTAGAATATTATATAGACCTTCAGCATGTTGAAAACCAGTTTCGTGAGCATAATCAGTCGATGCAACCCGATCTGCAAAATCTTTACGAACAGCTGACGAAAGTGCTGGTTGAGCAGCTTCGTCACAACCGGCTGTTGTCATCATTGCAGTCAGATAATCACCTTCACCGCGAGCAAGCTCATTCTCAATCGGCGCATAAGAATCGTTAATGAATGCAGCCGTTTTAGCGCTACCTCCCTTGCAAGACTCAGGTGAAGAATAGTTAGAACTCATTGCAGTTGTACCAAGATCCCAGGTTACGTTGGTAACAGCAGCGACAACAGGTGTCTTTGGAGCAATCATCGCCCCTAATCCACAATCGACATAGATATCAGCAAATTCACGGGCTGAAACATTCTGTACCATTGACAATCCGAAAAAAAACATCAGCGCTGATAATTTTACTTTTTTCATAGGTGGTATTCCTCCATTTTTAATATCCCTCACATATCACGAATATGTAGTGGGCAAATCGTGGCGATAACCATTCAATTGTCAATGATGATAATAAAAAAAAGATAAATACCCGGGAAATACTTTCAATCCGAACAAGCAGTTGGACGAACCCGCTATCGCGGAGAAAAAGAATTCACGCACTCAAATACCCTCCCTCTCGCCAAATCATCTAAAATGTAAGCTCATCTCCCTAATC
>PFXG01000027.1 GCA_002791545.1 Zetaproteobacteria bacterium CG_4_9_14_3_um_filter_49_83 | reverse complement strand
GCTGTTTGAACAGGCGGCAAGTAAGCCGCCGATGCTCAGCACGAGTAAAATAGTGCGTAAATATGATGGTATTTGCATGAACTCCTCCTTGAGAATTAGTGCGAGGATAATGAGCCGGATTTGGGTGCGGCAATCCCCTGTTTGAGGGGGATGTATGGAGGTGTTAATAAGGATATTGTGTACCCGTTTTTTTAAGAAGTGCTTTGACTTATGGCGTCAGGGATAATGGGGTGGAGATGAAAAAGCGATTTGTTATTTCAGGCAAGGCGAGATGGATTTTTTTATGTTGGATGATGTCTCTGATGACTATGAGTGTTCAGGCAGCCGAGCCATTGACAAGCTCTTCCAGTCATGCTCTGGCGCTGTTGGCACCGGAGGGTCGCTGGGCTTTGCAGATTGAGTTGCGTCAGAATGGTTACGATAAGCAGTACGATGCAGGCAGCAATAAACGGCTGCTGGGCGCACCGTTTGATGGTGTAAATCTTGATGCAAGCATGTTTCCTGCGATTGGCCTGCTTGGGGCGGGCGCGTCACTGGGCACGACAGCACTGACAGCCGAGGTGCAGTACAAGCGTATGCAGATTACACTGGGCTATGGCATCAGTGAAAACATCACCATTGGCACGATCATGGATTATTCAACAACACGCACCAACGTGGCGTTTTCGGTGGCTGGTGGCAATGTCGGTTTTAACCCCTTGTTTAATCCGGCCAATGTAATCGGAGCGGCAAATTTCCCGTTTGCGCCTGCGGGCGGTCCGGTCGCGCCGGTTGGTACGCAAGGGGTACAGAAAATATTGACCTCGCCGCTGTTCGGTTTTGGCTATAAGCCGATTCAGAGCGTGACAGTATTAACTTTTGGCGATCCTGCATTTGGCGGCTTATGGCGGGTTTATTCCGATGATGAGCAGAGTGTGGTGCTGGGCGGAGCCTGCCGTATCGGCATGGCGAAAAACGATGACCCGGACAACCTGTTCGACGTGATCGGTGCGGACAGTTCGAATGATATCTTCGCACAGGCTGAATACTTCCGCAGTCTCGGTATGGGCGTTGATTTGCACCTGAAAGCCATGCGAGCATGGCAGTTTGCCGATCATGTGAACCGGCGTATTGCGGCTCTTGGGCAAGTGTTGGCAACTCTGGCCAGCAAGGAAAATCTCAAAAGAAATCTGGGCGATTACTGGGAATATGATGTGGAGCTTGGCTATGTCTTGAGCGACTGGCGTCTGGCCGGAACCTGGCACCGCTGGCAGAAAAACAGCGATGTATATACCTCGTCCAAAGGCAGCAATACCGCCGGTTTAATGGCATTCACGCAAATTGATGCCGATCAGTGGCGGGCATCGGTATCGTGGAGTGGTATTCATGCATGGCAAGAAGAGAAATTACCGATACCGCTGATCGCCAAACTTGAAATGCAACAAACATACCGGGGTCGCAATATGCCGGATGTGCGCGATATTTACCTGCTGTTGACGACGTTTTTCTAGCTTTTGTGCATCTTAGTGATGCTGTAAGGCGAACTGGCAATCATCGATAAAGGGCATGATGCAGGATGGTTCCAGTAGTTCTTTCATATGCACCAGACCATCCAGCGGGGCATGTGTTCTATTGGCGAGATGAATTCTTCCCATGCCTTCCGGCCTTGGTTGAAGTTCTAGTCCCATGGCGCTGGTGATGGGGACCAGTCCGTCATCATCATGATAATCGAAACCAAACATGCCGTTAAATGAAACGCCGTGAAAGCGATAGCGCGGCCTTGCAGAAATATCGACTGGATGGTTGTTGAGCCAGTTCAGTTCACGTGAGTTTCTGAGCATGGCAGCGGCAGCCGGAACAGGTGAAAAAATGCTGGCAAAATCCAGCAGTCCGCAATGTGGCGTGGCCAGTGTCAGCAGCTTGGTGCAGGGATAGCGAAATTTAGCGAACAGTGAACGGGCCACCAGGCCGCCCGTGCTGTAGCCGATCCACACTGTATTGTCATAGCGCCAGTGATGTCTGTTTGCCAGCGTCATAAGATCGGCATGCAGAAAATCAGCGGCAACGGGGAATGGCAATTCAGAGCGATAACGCATTTGTAGCGGTGTCCAGCCAAAATGCGTCAATGCCGGTGTCAGCGCATGTTGCATGGGTAGCAGTTGCTGTTCGGGTAAGGTTTGCGAGATACGGATGTCTTTCAGAAAAGGTGTCTGATTGAAAATTCGCTGAAAATTTTGGTCAATATCAAGACCGTGTAGAAAAATGCAGAACTTTTGTCGGGAAGCTTGAACCATTACGACAATCCGAGATTAATAGCTTCAGAGGCTGCTTCAGCACGCGAATGAATACCGAGTTTTTTGTAGACGTTCTTGATGTGTTCCGAGGCGGTGTGGGTGCTGATGCCCATCAGTTCCGCACATTCCTTGGTGCTCATACCTTTTGAAATATACAGCAGGGTTTCCTGTTCGCGTTCGGTCAGTTTGGAGGGAGGCTCTTTTTTAGTTCGTGTGACTTGTTGAAAGTGAAGTAACATTTGTTGGGCAACGTTGGCAGAAATGGGCGGCCTGCCGCTGAGAATACCCTGCAACAGATTTGAAATTTCAGCTTTTCCTTCATCCTTGAGCAGGTATCCATCAGCACCGGCTTGCAGTGCCGGGAAAAGATGCTGCTTGTCTGAAAATATGGTGGCCACAATACAGGGACAGCTATGATCAGACGATTTTACCGCCCGGATCAGGTTGATGCCGGAACCATCAGGTACATGTAAATCGGCGATGACCAAATCAAAAGTTTGTTGAGCGAATATTTGCTTTGCTTCTTCAAGCAGAGGCGTGGTTTTTATGTAAATCTGATCGCCAAAGGCCATGTGTAATGCTTCGGTAAGCCAGAGCTGGGCATCAGGGTGATCTTCAAGCAGTAGAATTTGCCGAATTTGCCGAATTTGATGGTTGGTAGTCATGCGTCAATTTCCTCCAGTGGGATAAACCAGATGACATGGCAGCCGCCCCTGAGGCCGCGACGCCAGCGAATCCGGCCATGCAGGGCATGAATGCGGCGTTGCATATTTCTGCGGCCATTGCCGTCAAAGTTGTCGTCTGTTTGAAAGTGTCCCTGATTACGTACGGACATCCATGCTGCATTGCAACGGATCCATATATGCACACAGGCATCGGATTGATCGCCATGTTTCAAAACATTGGTCAGCGCCTCGCGCAGCACACTTGCAATTTGAGCGGTTTTTGCGGGCGTGAAATAGAGTAAAATATCATCGGTGTGCTGTCGCCAGTGTAATTTAAATGGCATTTGGCAAAAGCGTTGTAAAGATTCCTGCCTGAGTTGATCAAGCCAATTGTCCTGAAATGACTCTGTTTGACTGCAACTGACAATTTCGCGTAACCCGTCCATCGCCTGTCTGGCCAGATTACGCTGGTTCTCGGTTTCGCTTTGATAGACGATAGAAAGAAGCTTTGCCCCCAGGTCATCGTGCAGGTCGCTGAAAATACGTTGACGTTCTTCGGTGACAGCCGCTTGTGTGCGCAACTGAACAATGGTTTGATAAGCGTTTTCAATGCGCTTTTCAGCTTCCTTGATACGATCTTCGAGCGTGGCATTGGCCTGCTCCAGTCCGCTGGAAACATCGACAAAACGACGAAGCAGAACAATGGCAATGGCCAGCATAAGCAAGGGAACCGAGAAATCGAGCCAGAAACGGTCACTGGATGGTAATATCCCGGCCTGTGTTAACAGGTCATGGGTGGCAAAGGCAGCCACGATGGCAAAGGCTCCGGCAAGGATTCTCGAATGTATGGTCTTATGTTTTCTGTAGTCGTCTATTAAAAGAATGATGGCATGAAGGCCAAACAGGATGACCGTAGAGTGCCAGATATGCGCTGTGATAAAGAACCAGTGATTCGGAACGAGAAACATGGCGATGGAAAAGGTCAGGCTGGAGAGCAGAATCGTTTTATCAATCCATGATGATTTAATAGCGAGCAATCGTCGGATAAACAGTGTGATGAATACGGCCGCTAAGCCGACACTCATCTGCATCAACCATTCCCAGTATAACGTTGGTATCGGAGGGCGATGAATGACAATATTCATGGCTGATAAGGCCCAACTCAGGCAAGCCAGTGAGAAATAGAGATATTCATCGGCGCGGCGGATCATCCACAGATAGAACACGATGAAGCCCAGAAAGATGGCTGCGGACATGGCCATCAGGTGAATGGTGTAAAAGAAGAAATAATCCCGTGAATAGAGCTGATGGATAGCTTCTTCATCGCCCACATAAATGTGTCCGAGTTGGGCTAAATCATTCGGTGGGCTGGGTTTTAGGCGAACCTGCAGGGTGTTTTGTCCCGGTTTCAGATACAGCGATGGAAGCAGGAACATCACCGGGGTATGCCAGAATCTGGACATGGGCTCTTCGAAGCTACCGGTATTGCCGATCAGGTTTCCGTTGAGATATAGCGAGGCATTCATATTGATCAGTGGCAGGTATGCAGCGACCTGTTGATGGTTCTCATTAATAGAAAATGAGAGCAAATACCACGAAGACTCGGAAGGCGAAGGGAATGAATCATGGGGTAAAGAAACAACAGACCCTTCAGCGAAAGAAGTTGGGGGTGTGCTGTCAGGTTTGTTGATGTGAGTGGCTGATTTAATGATTTGAAGCTCATCGGTGGCTGTTGCCCATGCGGGGTGAATGAAGCCGATCCCCAGAATCAGGTAAACGATAAATTGGTGAAAATATAGAGGATTTTTAATCTTCATAGCTGCGAATATGAAACGCTTAACGAAAGACATCAACCCCCCAGTTGGGGGGGGGTGAGGTTGGTGTAAAGTTCAACTATTTGAGGGCGTTCTTGGTGTCGCGCAGCAATTTTTTGGCCGCATTGTTTGCTGTTTTAATCGTTTGTTTAGCGGCTGCATTTGCGGCAGCACGAATTGCATTGGCATCTTTACGTGCGGCTGATTGCACTTGTTTAGCTGCGGCTTGTGCATTTTTGATAAGTTTGTTTGCCTGCGCTTTTGGCATGCCTTTGGCAGCCGCCTGGGCCTGCTTAATCATTTGCTGTGCCTGTTGGTCTGCTGCTTTTGTAACGTCCTGGGCTTGTTTTTTAGCATCGTTACGGATTTGTTTCGCCTGTTGCTGGGCGTCCTGGCGCATTTGATTGGCTGTTTTCGTAGCTTCGGCCATTGTCGCCGGAGGTGTACCAGCCGGAGGCGTACCAGCCGGAGGCGTACCAGTCGGAGGTGTACCAGTCGGAGGTGTACCAGTCGGAGGCGACAGCAGCGTCGGGGAACCAAAACTGGGGAAAATGTAGAGTCTGCCAGGGTGAGACATGGCATACAGGTACAAATAATCGCCATCATTTTCATAATACCAGTCCGTTGCTTCTTCAGCGCCGGTGAGGGCCGGGTCTACCTTATCTGTCCACGGGTCGTTGGGAATAGCGTCCAGATAACCTTCTGTTACCAGCTCGTCCAACATGCCTGAGGCCGGGCTGTATTCGAGATTTAATGAAAACTCCTGTAGTGCTACTTTCAGCTGTATTTCTGCTGTAAGCAGTTGAGCATTCCGGATAAGCGATTTGTAAGATGAAATCGATGTGCTAGCCAGAATGCCGATAATTGCTATCACGGTCATTAATTCTATAAGTGTAAAACCGGCGTTGTTTCTGGTCTTTATAGAGTGGTGGCGCATCATGGTATGCTCCTGGTGTTGCTATAAACAACGCGAGCCGGTTTTCCCGGTACGGCTGTAATGCTGGTGACCCCGTGCTCTTCAGGGTTTGGACAGCGAATGATGCTATGTTCACCATCATAATCGATGATATAAAGCTTGAGGGTAATGGGGTCTTCTGTTTTTCCGGATATGCCAAGCATCGATGAAAGATCATCCATGGAATAAGGGGGGCGATCGAACGTTTTGTTATAGGAAGAAGCTTCAGCGGCCAGAGCTTCCAGATTTGCTTTACAGTCTGAGATGCCCTTAAGTTGTAAGCTGATGTTGGGCTCGATGGCTTGTGATGCATCGCTCTCAAGTTTATCTGAGAGAAGAATATACATATTAAATATGATGCCGAGCGAGGCCAGAACCCCAAAGGTCATGTACAACGTTTTCTTCTTGGGGACGACAGGGAAGCTGATCTTGCGCCGTGCCTCATCTTTTTTGCTGTCGCCAACGGCCGCGCAATGCAGGCAAAGGGTTTCCCTGGCACTTTCATGGCCAATGCAATCTTCACAATACGGTTTCTTGCATCGGTTGCACAGAAACACAGCCGGGACACCTTCATCGATAGAGCATGTCACACTCAACTGATGCCGAATGATTTTCTTTCTTGCGGGTTTATTCTCTGCCATGTTAGTACCCTGCGCTCTGTTTAAGTGAATGCAGCCGTAGCTACTACGCGTGGCTCTTATTATGGCAAAAGGGTTGAAGAATGTAAATCTTAAGAAAGTACAGCCGTTGTGGGATTGTTTCTGATTCGGGCTCTGGTGATTATATGAAAAAAGTGGAGCCGATGTCCGGAATCGAACCGGAGACCTTCTCATTACGAGTGAGATGCTCTACCATCTGAGCTACATCGGCATATCTTGAATGTTGCCAATCACCGGATCGGCAAGCGCGCAGTATAGCGACAGTTTTTTAATTGAGAATAGGAGATGCGCAATTCTCACAGAATTGCCTGGATCGCTGCTAATAGTGCAGGTGCAGCAGTTTCAGTTCTGAGAATCCGGCCACCAAATTGCATGGGCTGGAATCCAATAGCGGTCAGATTTATTAATTCAGCCGGACTCCATCCTCCTTCAGGGCCAATGGCCAGAGATATTTCGCTGGCTTCAGTAATGTTTTGACGTTGGCATTGCCAAGTGGTTACTTCGCTCGGATGCAGGGCAAAGCATAAGCCACGCTGGGGCAGCGATTGAAGGCTGGATTGCCAGAAGATGTCCGGGACAGAGGTGCGGCCACTTTGTTCAGCCGCTTCAATAATGATTTTTTTCCAGCGTTGAAGACGTTTCTCAAGTTTGGCTCCGCTAAGTCTGAGTGCAGAGCGTTCGCTTTCGGTTATGCAAAAAGAAGCAGCGCCGAGTTCAGTCCCTTTCTGTAGTACAACATCAATCTTTTCACTCCTGTTTGCCGACTGAATGATATGAACGGGTAGTGATAGTTCTCGCGAAATGTCATGGAATGAGTCGAGCATGCATGAGCAGTTTTGCCGGGTGCCGTCTTCAATGCTCGCGGTGTACTCACCACCCCGTCCATTAAAGACGGTAATTTGATCGCCGTTTTTTTGACGCATCACTTGTCTGAGGTAGTGAGTCTGGTCGTCCGGGATGATAAGCCTCTCATGTTCATGCAGATCGGAATCTACAAAAATTCTGCAATGCGCCATGAAAGTAAAAAGTGTGGTAAAAGCAGTGTCGTCTTATTTCAAAGTTTTCAGAAATTCGATGACGTTTGCCCGGTTCTCAGGATCTTGCATTTCAGGAATTGTTGGCATTTGAAGGCCGTACGGGTTCGAATTAATAAGGGCTTTAGCTGTTTCATTTTTCTCGGCAAAAAGTTCAGGGTTATGTATCCACTGGTCAATCCATGTGGCTTCATGTCGATCAAGAACATTTTTTAACCCTGGCGCCCCCACAGAGCTGGCCTGATTATCTGTTCGGTGACAATGCGAACAAATCATATCGAAAATACCTTTTCCTTTGATTGCATCAGGTGCTGTTTCCGCCCTAACTTCGTCAGCAACTGCTACAGCTACAGCTTTACCCACCACAGCTTCAGTTACCAAGGCTATACTGACCAAACAAAGACATAACCCTACATTAGCAAAAAACCGAATCATGCAGTTCCCCCTTTCGTGAATTTCAAACTTAGCTAATCGAAAAAACACTTTGACCTATAGCTATTTCTTAAAAGATGACACGCGATGTTGTGTGCATCTATAAAATTAATATGCACATCATTATCAATCGGCCACTGGAAATCAAGGGGGAGCAGTGTACCTTTCGGTGTCTTTTCTACCCCTTATCATATTTTTGGAGAGATTTATGTCTGATTCTCAAGCATTGGCTGCTGTTTTGGCCTTATCACCTTTGGATGGCCGCTATGCTGCAAAGGTACAACCCTTGGCACCGGTGTTCAGTGAATTCGGCCTGATTCGTGCCCGGGTTACGGTAGAAATTCGTTGGTTTCAGATGCTTGCTGCTCACGAAGAAATCGTTGAAGTGGCAAGTTTTTCTCCTGAGGCCTTATCCATTCTTGATGCTATGGTGGAAAACTTTTCTGCTGAAGATGCGTTGCGGGTTAAGGAAATCGAAGCTACAACAAACCATGATGTGAAAGCAGTGGAATATTTTCTGAAAGAGAAAGTTGCCGATGTTCCTGAGTTGGCTGCGGCGGCGGAGTTTTTCCACTTTGCCTGTACCTCTGAGGACATCAATAACCTCTCTTATGCCCTGATGTTGCAACAAGCTCGCCAGTTAGTGATTTTACCACAACTGGACAGCCTTATTCAGGTTATTCGTCAGGGAGCTGAGTCGATGGCCGATATCGCAATGCTTTCGCGTACGCATGGTCAGACAGCCTCTCCTACGACCGTGGGCAAGGAATGGGCGAATGTGGCTTATCGTATGCAACGCCAGCGGCAGCAGATTGCCGATGTGAAAATGCTCGGCAAAATTAATGGTGCGGTTGGTAACTACAATGCTCATCTGATCAGTTATCCGGATATTGACTGGGAAGCCGTTGCTAAAGACTTTATTGAATCTCTCGGGTTGAGCTGGAACCCTTATACTACGCAAATCGAACCACATGATTATGTCGCTGAGTTGAATGATGCCTGCTGTCGCTTTAATACGATTCTGATCGATTTCTGCCGTGACGTCTGGGGATATATTTCTCTGGGTTATTTCAAGCAACGCGTCATAGCGGGTGAAGTCGGCTCCTCGACGATGCCACATAAGGTTAATCCGATCGATTTTGAAAATGCGGAAGGTAACCTCGGCCTGGCCAATGCGGTCATGGGACATTTGTCGAGTAAGCTGCCTGTTTCACGTTGGCAACGGGATCTGACAGATTCAACAGTCCTGCGGAATCTGGGTGTGGGTTTTGGTTACAGTCTGATTGCCTATAGTTCTGCCTTGAAGGGTATCAGTAAGCTGGAGTGCAACCACGCACGAATTGCCCAGGATTTGAATGCATCATGGGAAGTGCTTGGCGAGGCTGTACAGACCGTCATGCGCCGCTATGGTCTGGAAAACCCCTACGAACAGATGAAAGCCTTGACGCGTGGCAAAGGCATTACGCCGGAAGCACTGGCGCAATTTATTCACGGACTGGATATTCCTGACGATGCACGTCAGTCGTTACTGGCATTAACGCCGGCAACTTATATCGGCAATGCGGTGACGCAGGCCAGGCTTACGTCGCAACGCCTTGATGATGCACAATAAATTCCGGAATTAACGATCCGGGCTGCCAGTTTGCTCAAGGTGTGCAATGCGAATGGCAGCCGGTGGATGGGAATCGTGCCAGGCAGAAAATAGCGGGTCCGGCGTTAGTGTCGAGGCATTGTCCTCGTACATTTTAACCAGCGCGGAAATCAGATCGTCGGCATTACTTTGCTGGCTGGCATAGGTGTCTGCTTCAAACTCATGCTTACGAGAAAGCAGACTTGATAGTGGCGAAAGCCAGAATAAGAAGTGCGGCAAAACGAGCATAAACAGTACCAGCAAAGCATGATGCGATGCATGCTCGACACCGAGCCCCTGATAAAACCACGTTTGACCGGATAACCAGCCGAGTGTGGCAAAGCCAACAAATGTGGTGCATATCATCAGCAGTAAACGCTTTCGCACATGACCATGTTTAAAATGTCCAAGTTCGTGTGCCAGTACCGCTTCAGTTTCATTTGCATTGAGCTGCTTGAGCAGTGTGTCGAAAAAGACGATGCGTTTCGACTTGCCAAAGCCGGTAAAATAGGCGTTGCCATGAGCGGAGCGGCGAGAACCGTCCATCACAAACAGGCCCTGACTTTCAAAACCGCAACGTTTTAACAGGTTCTCAATGCGTGCTTTGAGAGCATCATCTTTCAGTGGTTTAAATTTATTGAACAAAGGGGCAATGACGGTGGGGTATAGCCACATCATCAGCAGCATGAAAGTTGTCCAGCTTAACCATGCCCAGAGCCACCAGAGGTTGCCGCTGCTTTGCATGAACCACAAAATAAGTGCCAGCAAGGGTGCGCCAAGGATGAGCATCACCAGTGTGTTTTTAAGGATGTCCATGATCCAGATGCGCGTGGTCGACTTGTTAAATCCGAAGCGCTCTTCCAGATCAAAGGTTTGATACCAGGAAAACGGCAGCTCAAGCAGGCTGCTAATCATCGAAAAACCAATAATAAAAGTGAGTCCATTCAGCAAGCTTCCCAAGGCAAGTGCTTGCGTAGCCGAGTCGAGCCATTGCAGGCCTCCGCCAAGTGTCCATGCCATTAGCAGCATTAATGAAAATAGTCCGCTCCACTTTTCAAAGCTGAGCTTGCTCAGGGTATAATTTGCAGCTTTCTGGTGGGCAGCAAGTGACACGTGAGCTGAAAAACGCGCTGGCACGGTATCACGGTGGCTGGTGATATGGTTTTTGTGCCGGGCTGAAAGCCAGAATTCGATGAGGCTGTGAATGGCGACAGCCGCGATAAAAACCAGGGTGAATGTTTGCAGCATGTTCAGATTTCCTTAAGTTGTTTTCTGATGTTCCTGGCGTACTTTGGCGACAACGATCAGCGCTTCCACCAGTACCCACGAAGCAAGTAGGAAAATAGCGCCGCCAACAGCAGCAACTGTCCATTGTTCATCACCGATAGCTTTGCTGATTCCCATCAACATGCCGGCAATGGTTGCCCCCAGAACGAGGAACATCGGTAGCATGGTGTAAATCACCGGTTTCTTTTTGCGGTACAGATAAATGGTGACGGTGAGTAAGGTCAGTCCGGCTAAAACCTGATTGGTCGTGCCAAACAGCGTCCACAAAAACAAGCCAGCTGGCTTCCCATCCATCTTGAAGAAAGCAAAAAAGCCGATCGCGGCAACTGCAAGGAAAGTGGCGACATAGCGATTATCTAATGCTCTTACACCAATGGTCTCACCGATTTCCTGAATGTTGAAACGCAGTAGTCGCGCCCCTGTATCGACAGATGTCATGGCAAAACCAACCACGACGACGCTGATAAAGGCTGCTGCAAAGTCGAGTGGCACGCCGAGTTGGTGGATAAAGTTGGCATTGCCCTGAATGAACACGCCAAGTTTCTGATGTAATCCGACAGCTTTATCCCAGGAACCGTAGAAATTCTCCCACTCTGCACGCGAGGTGAAAGCACCGGCTGTGGTTGCCAGTACCGCCAGCAGCGCCAGTAAGGATTCGCCGATCATGCCGACATAGCCGACGAACGGGGCATCTGTTTCTTTGTTCAGTTGTTTTGAGCTTGTGCCGGATGCAACCAGCCCGTGAAAGCCGGATACAGCGCCGCAGGCAATGACGATAAATAAAAACGGTAACATGGGCGGTGCGCCAATGGGGTTGGGGTTTATTGCCGGTGCAACCCAGTCCGGCGATAGCACAAAGAACCCCGCCAGCATTGAAAACAGGGCAAGATATAATAACAGTGAATTCAAAAAGTCGCGCGGCTGTAACAATAGCCAGACCGGCAATACGCTGGCGAGAAAGGCATAAATCAGTAACGACCAGGTCCATGTGTTGGCAGATACACCTGTGATCGGCATGCCAAGCCCCCACCAGGTGGTGACTAGCATCAATACAAAGCCAGTGCCGATTAATGGCCATACAGGCATGTTTTTCTTGTAAACAAGGAATCCGATGACCATGGCGATCAGCATCAGTGAATAGGTTGGAAATACCGCTTCGGGGTGAGCGGTTTTAGGAATGTTGGCGGCATCGGGGGCGGCAAACAATCCCGAAATGACAAGGACAAACACGCCCATCGCCAGAGCCACAAGGAAGAAAATAACCAGCAAAAACAGCAGGCGGGTGCGCGGTGCAATAACATCGCGGGCAATCGTTCCAACACTTTGCCCTTTATGCCTGATAGAAAGGACGAGGGCAGAAAAATCGTGTACGGCACCGATCAGCAAGGTGCCGAAGACCACCCAGCAAAGGGCGGGAACCCAGCCCCAGATCACCGCAATGGCTGGGCCCAGCATGGGCGCCAGTCCGGCAATGGATGCAAAGTGATGACCAAACAGGATATATTTGTTCGAAGGTACATAATCGACACCGTCATTTAAGCTATGCGCCGGAGTGACAGTAGAATCATCCAGATTGAATATTTTCGTGCTCAGGAATGTTTTGGCATAAAACCGGTAAAACACCAGGTATAAGCAAAGCACAAGGATGGTTATAGAGACGGGTGTCATGTTCTTTTACTCCTGTATTGATTGAAAAATAGGCTTGAAAGTAAGGTGTGTTTAATTTAACCAACCTTGCAGTTGTTCGCGAATCAAATCAACCAGCATGGCGATGTGTTGCGTTTGATCATTCAATGCAGGAATATAGCGTAATGATCCGCCTCCGGCATGCCTGAAAATTTCAGCATTCTCAATGCGGATTTCCTCCAGTGTTTCGAGGCAATCCACGGAGAAGCCGGGACAAATGACATCGATGTCGCCGATACCTTCTTTTCCCCATGCTTCGAGAGTCTTGTCGGTGTACGGTTGCATCCAGGGCTCTTTGCCGAAGCGCGATTGAAAAGTAGTGAAGGCCTGTGACTCATCAAGTCCAAGTGCTTCGCGCAGTAAGCGTCCGGTTTTCCAGCAGTGACAAGGGTAGGGGTCACCCGCCTTGAAATAACGTTCAGGAATGCCATGGAATGACATCAGTAAGCGCTCGCCACGTCCATGCTGACGCCAGTGCTCACGCACACTGACAGCCAGTGCCTCTATATAAGCTGGCCGGTCATGATAACAGTCGATGGTGCGTAAAGCTGGCATGCGCCGCCAGCTTTTGAGTGCATCAAACAGTGCATCAAAAGTAGAGGCTGTCGTCGTTGCGGAATATTGCGGGTATAAAGGCAAGACCAGTATTTTTGTACATCCTTGCTGTTGCAGGGATTGCAGCGCGGATTTGAGCGAAGGGTTACCGTAGCGCATGGCAAGCTCAACCACGATGGTGTCGGGAGCAATGTTTTGCAGCGCTTCCTGGATGGCATGCTGTTGCGCTTTTGAAGTGGCTAACAACGGCGAACCGTTCTGTGTCCATACCCGTTGATAGGCGGCGGCAGATTTAGCCGGGCGTGTATTCAGAATGATGCCGTTGAGGATCAGCCACCAGAGCCAGCGGGGTTGTTCGACGACTCTGGGGTCCCAGAGAAACTCTTTCAGATATCGACGAAGAGCTGATGTGGTTGCAGCATCCGGTGTGCCCAGATTGGTGATCAGAATGCCGGTTTTTGTCGGGATGGCTGGATGATTTTTCAATGCGAATCATTTTCCTTGCGTTGATTTTATTGGTGATTAATGCGACGGTACAGCCTTTGATGTCATGTGTTCAGCATGATGTTTAAATGCGCCAATCCCTGCAAGTACAACGATGAACGCCAACAGCTGAATGCCACTGGGTTGCGTGTCGTATCCGATGGCAACCTGCAGGAATTCACCCAGAAAAGAGTCTTCGGAAAGCCATTGCGATGTATTCCACAGCGAATCAACAAGCGGTGGAAGCATATCGATGATAACCAGATTCGAGGCGGCCTGAGAAGCCATGCCAGCAGCCAGTAAAATGAGGAACCATGAGGTTAGTTGTAGCATCGGGCGTAGCGGCAGCAGGGAAAGTCCACGGTATAACAACCAGCCCAGAAGGCCACCGGCAACAAAGCCAAGGACACTGCCGTAAAACATATCTGCCTCGGACTGTATCATCTGAGCCGCGCCGAAAAGAAAAAACACGGCTTCTGAACCCTCGCGCATGACGGCGGCGAAACTCAGCGTAATCAGCGCCAGCTTCGGTGCATCACCGGCCACGACCCGTGCGCCAGCCTGTTTTAGATCGCTGGCCATTTGCCGTCCCTGTTTGCTCATCCAGATGACAGTCCATGCGATGAGACAGGTGGCAATGAGCAGAACGACAGCATTAAATACAAATTCGCCATTGCCATCCATCGACTCTTCCATCTCCTGCATGAACAGCGCAACAATCGAGGCGGCAATCAGGCCTGAGATCACACCGATCGAAATCAATGCTCGGCTGCGATATAGGCCTCTGGTGACAGAAAGCAGGATGCTTACCACGAGCGTCATTTCCAGCACCTCGCGGAATACGATAATTGATGAAGCCATCATAGGCTCACCCCCTTGTTTTGCCGGCATGTGTTGCATGTTCCGAAAATCAGTAACTGATGACCATTCATGCTGAATTGATTGTCAGTGCAAATGTTTTGTTGAAGTTGTTCGATTTCAGGATGTATAAACTCTTTAATCGAGCCGCAGGATTCACAGATTAAATGATCGTGGTGTGCTTTATTGGCGCGCTCATAGCGTTTCTTGTTATCAAGCTGAATAGATTCAATAAGTCCGGCCGATTCCAGTGCCGCCAGTCCACGGTATACGGTGGCAATGCCAACGCTTTCACCCTGATCGGATAAAGTGCGCGAAATCTCCTCAGCATCCCAGTGGTGGTTGCTGGTGTTAATCAGATTCAGAATGGCTTGCCGTTGATAGGATAATCGTTGCATATATGCAAATGATAATCATTATCACTATCAGGGCAAGCTATTTCTACTCAGGTATTTTTATCCCTGATAAAGAATACGGATCAGGCGTCGTTAAAGGTGAATGGCTGAGCGTCGCGACGCATGCCCACCGGGCCGCTGCGGGCAATAGCCAGAATGCCATAAGGTTCCAATTGGTAACTATTCAGCCCTCTGAGCAATCAAAGAGATTGCAGCGTTTGCATCGCCAGTAAAGATGGCGGTAAGCGCATCCGAGGCGGAGATTT
>PFXG01000017.1 GCA_002791545.1 Zetaproteobacteria bacterium CG_4_9_14_3_um_filter_49_83 | reverse complement strand
AATACGACAGGTATGTATGTTGATGAGCTACGTTTGGATGAAGAGGCAAGCGATCCTGATGGCGATGGTATTGCGGGTGTGCTGAATGAATGGAATACCTATGGAACCGACCCATTCAAACTTGATACCGATGGCGATGGCTTCAATGATAATGTTGAGATTGCCCGGGGAACGAACCCGTTAAGCAATACCAGCATGCCTGTATTGCTTGGAGTGGCAACCAGTGTGGCGTTGACAGCTTCACAGCCGAATTCGGTTGCTGTTGGTCATCTGAATGGTGATGCCTATGCCGATGTGATTGCCGGTGATCTGGCTGGTAAACTCTATGTCTATACAGGTAATGGCAGCGCTGCTTTGTCTGCACCGGTGATCTACGACAGCTACACCGGTGTGATGAACAGGTTCTCCTGGGGCTTCGTCAATGCTGATCCATATGTTGATATTGTCATGCCGAGTCAGACACTGGATCTGGTGGCAGTCATGTATGGCGATGCCGCAGGCATTTTCTCACCTTATAGTTATGCCATTGATACCTATGCTGCACCAACTTCAGCTGTTGTCACGGACCTGAATCGGGATGGTTATTCGGATATCGTGACGGCCAACTATGCTGAAGGAACCGGCTCAACCTTGAGCGTTTTACAGGGGACAGGTGGTGGATTTGCTTTAGCTACGCCGATTAATTTGCTGGCAACAACGGGTATGTATGGCATCACTGCTGATGGCTATTCAGGCATTGCAGTAACACAATTTAATGGCGGTGTTTTGAGCCTATGGGACCAATATACCATGACCCAGGCCAATTTCACCGTCGGCGCATCACCAACGGATGTGGTGGGTGGTTATTTGAACCATGATAACTATGCTGATCTGGTCGTGGTCAATTCTGCGGCGGCTTCTATTTCTGTGCTGTTCGGTTCCGGTGGTGGTAATTTCTCGTCTCCATCGACTTATTTGACAAGTGTTTCCAGTCAACCGAGACAGGCAGCGATTGGAGATATGGATGGAGATGGTCACCCTGACATTGTGGTTTCCGAATCACTGACGCATAGCGTAGGCATTCTGAAAGGCGATGGGGCTGGCAACTTTTATCCGGTTATGACTTATGTTGTAACCGGAGCAACCGATCCAGAAGGCATTGCTCTGGGAGACCTGAACGGGGATGGAAGGCTGGATGTGGTATTGAGTAACCGTAACTCATCCAATCTCAGTGTATTGCTTAACACGGGTCCATAATGGGTAAACCACAGGCTGGTATTATGCGTATTTTGGCTGCTGTACTGATTTCGCACAGAAGTTCAGGAGATGTTCCTATATTCTGTAAAAGTGAGGCTTGCTTGACTGATGTGACGGATAAGACATCAATCACCTGATAGAAAAATCAGGCCCAGTTCACAGTAATAGGCCGAATCATAGCGGCGGTTGGTTTGTTCAACCGCCGCTATGATGTTGAGTCTGTTTTATTTCAGACTCGGATTTATTTGGATATCAGTTAAGTATGACTTGTTTGTATTAACTTGAATTGATCTCCGTACCTTTGAATTGCACAGATTCATTGCTAACCCGGATTGATATCAGTGTGACAACGAATAATTGTAATAAACTGAGAATTATTCTGGATTTGACACCTTTCATCGCTAGCGTCCGCGCTATGCAGGAATCAGGTCTTAACACGCAAATATTTCAACTTATCAATCATGCGCACAATGCGCTGCTGGATGTGTTATTCGGCATTATCAGTGGGCTCGGTGACGGGATGGTGATCGCTTTGCTGTGCGGGCTGATCATGATGTATCGCTTGCGTTTGGGCATGGCGGCACTGTTGGCGTTTATTTTGTCCGGCTTGCTGGCGCAATTGCTTAAACGCATCTTTGATACGCCGCGTCCTCCGGCGGTGCTTGAGAACGTTCATGTGCTGGGAGCGGCCCTGCAATCACACTCGTTTCCGTCCGGTCATGCCACCAGTGATGGTGTGTTGCTGCTGGCGGCTTTCTTTTTGTGGACGCTGCGCGACTGGCGCAGTTGGGCCATGGCGGTGGTTTTTCTGCTGGCGGCGACAGGGCGCATTTATGGTGGGGTACATTTTCCTCTGGATGTGGTGGTTGGCCTGTTGCTGGGTATTACATGTATGTGGTTATGCTGGCGGTGGTCGGAATCATGGCCTGTTGAGCACTGGCAGACATCTGCGTGGTCGGCGCGGGTGATTGGTATGATCGTGGCCATTGAGGCGGCTGTGTTGGGGCTCGGCTACCATATTCAGCCAGCTACAGCGCAGCCACTAGCGGCTGTGTTACCCATCGTGGCGCTTGTACTGCTGACGAGATATTGGAAAAAGGGAAGTCTGACTCATGGCTGATGCACAGGTTTTTTTCGAATTACTGGATAAACCGGATCGCATCGAAGGTGTTGCCAAACTGCTACTACGGCGTGGCAGGCTGAAACCGCCGGTGTTGATTTTGTGTCCTGATCAGGGTTTTGCTGCCAAGCTCGACGAGCGATTGTGGATGATTCATCCGGAATCATTTCTGGCCCATGCCGTGGCTACGCCAAATGCTCAGGCAAATGCCGCACAACCCATTTTGCTGGCGACTGATATTATTCATGATAATGGCCCTGAAGTGCTGATCAATGGCGGATTGGAAGTGCCGATCGATGTTTCAGGGTTCAAACATATTGTCGATTTTGTTGATGGCTGGGATGAAAGTCTGAAGCAGGCAGCGCGTGATCGTTTTCGCACCTATCGTCAGATGGGGCTTAATCCAACGTATCTGGGTAAAAAATAATCAAAAAATGTTCGTTGTTTTGACTGTGTAGCTCACCGTATTTAACGCCGGACACGGGCAGACAATGTGCGTGGTTGGATACATGTACATATGGGGAAAATCAGCATCCCCCTGTTTGTGGGATGTACAAGGGTAAGCCTTATATAGGTTTCGCCACGATGCGCTGGAAAAATCAGGCGTTAAGAAAAGGCGAGGTTTATGAAAAAGAAGGTGTTGATTGGGGCAGGAGTTGCAATTGGAGGGTTCCTGTTGTCGATGCAAGGTGCTTATTCCCATGATGGCATGATGTTTAAAGGACAGAAGAGTGCTGAGGTTCAAGCAATAGCTTGCAGCAGTGCACAGGAAAGTTCCCGGGCTAATGCGTCAAATTATGTGCTTCGCAGTGGAAAAACAGTCAAATTTATAAAATGGAAGCGTCAGGCCTGTGATTGCTCGCTGATCGGAAGTCAGGATGGTCAAACTGATAAATGGAGCTGTGAAGCCGTTGGGATATTTAAAGGAAGATAAGAAGAAGGGCTGAACTTCCCCCGCTTATTCTCAACGCTCGCGAGCTTCAATCTGTTATGCGTACCGGGATGCCCTGCTCCAACAGGTAACGTTTAGCCTCATGGATGGAATAGGTATTGAAGTGGAAAATGGATGCAGCCAGCACAGCATCGGCTTTTCCATTTTTCAGTCCTTCGGCCAGATGCTCCAGCGTTCCAACACCGCCCGAAGCAATGACATTGGCTGAAATAGCTTCAGATACTGCGCGTGTCAGAGGAATATCGTAGCCGGCTTTGGTGCCATCGGCATCCATGCTGGTTAAGAGGATTTCTCCTGCCCCGTAATCGGACATTTTTTTGGCCCAATCCACTGCATTGATGCCAGTTGGTTTGCGGCCACCGTGGGTAAAACATTCCCAGTGCTCATCCACTTTTTTGGCATCGACGGCGACGACAATGGTTGAAGAGCCGAATCGCTCGGCAGCCTGTTTAACCAGTTCCGGATTGAAGATAGCTGCTGTATTAATGGAAACTTTATCGGCTCCGGCATGCAGCAGGTTTTCGATGTCACTGACCGCTTTAACACCACCGCCAACAGTCAGAGGCATAAACACGTGCTCGGCGACCTGCGTGACCATGTCGTACAGAGTATCCCGGTTTTCATGGCTGGCCCGAATATCCAGAAAACACAACTCATCAGCGCCCTGTTCATCGTAACGAATTGCAGCTTCGACTGGGTCTCCTGCATCAATGATATCAACAAATTGAACACCTTTGACAACGCGGCCGTGGGCGATGTCCAGGCAGGGGATAATACGCTTGCTCAGCATGAGGCGGCCAGTTGTCGCATGGCTTCAGCGAAATCGAAAGTATTCTCATAAATGGCGCGGCCGGTGATGGCCCCGCAGATACCATCATCCACATGTTTAGCACATGCATGGACATCGGCCATGGTGGAAATACCGCCGGAAACTATCACCGGAATAGAGACGGCTTGCGCCAGCTGAACGGTTTCTTCGATGTTGGGGCCTGATAACATGCCGTCACGCGAAATGTCGGTATAAATAATGGCAGCAACACCGGCATCCTCGAACTGTCTGGCCAGATCAACGGCTTTTACATCGGTCACATCATCCCACCCGTGTACTGCAACAAGACCGGATTTGGCATCAATGCCCACACAGATCTGCTCGGGGAATGCGGCACATGCTTCGGTAACCAGAGCCGGATTGGAAATGGCAATCGAGCCCAATATAACGCGTTGAATACCGAGCGTTAACATGCCTTCAATCATTGACAGGTCACGCAGACCACCACCGAGCTGAACCGGAATATCAAGTGCCGAGCAGATAGCCTGAATGGCTTGACGATTGGCGGGTTTTCCGGCGAATGCGCCGTCCAGATCGACCACATGCAAACGGCTTGCCCCCAGCGATTGCCAGTGGCTGGCCATAGCAGCCGGATCTTTTCCATAGACGGTGGCATCATGCATGCGGCCTTGTTTCAGACGGACGCAATGGCCGTCTTTTAAGTCAATCGCAGGGATGAGTTCAAAAGTTTTCATGGTTAAAGCTTCCATTGGATAAAGGATTGCAGCATGGCCAGGCCATGTTTTTGTGATTTTTCGGGATGAAACTGAACGGCAACGATATTGTCGTGACCGATAGCGCAGGCAAAAGGAAAGCCTCCGAAGGAAGTCGCGGCAAGTGTGTGTTGCGAATTGTCCGGTGCACAATAATAGGAGTGAACAAAATATACCTGCTGGCCTTGCAGGGGAGTCAGCACCGGATGAATCGCTTGATCTGCTGCAAAGGCAACATCGTTCCAGCCCATATGCGGAATTTTGTAACCCATGGCAGGTAAGGTGTCAGGGAATGGTTTGACTGATCCGGCAACCAGCCCTAAGCCCTTGTGTAATCCATGCTCCAGAGAGGTGCTCATCAAAGCCTGCATCCCCAGGCAGATACCCAGAAAAGGCTTGCCCTTGCCGGACTCTTCAATAATGGCCTGATCAAGTCCACTTTCTTTGAGGGTGTGCATACAATCACGAAATGCACCGACGCCGGGCAAAACAATGCTGTTATATTCTTTAAGCTTATCGGCATCACGTACCAATGAAACAGTACCGCCTGCTTTTTCGAGAGCCTTGGCTACCGAATGCAGATTGCCCATGCCATAATCAATCAGCGCTATGTGATTCACGGTATTATAATGATCCTTTGGTTGAAGGGATGCCGCTATGGCGGTCATCCATGCTCACCGCCATACGCAGGGCACGGCCGAATGCTTTGAATACGGTTTCGATAATGTGGTGGTTGTTGTCACCGCGAATGCAATCAATATGCAAGGTGATTTGAGCGTGATTACTGACGGCCTGAAAAAATTCCTTGAACAGGTCGATATCAAAATCACCGACCTTTTCCTTAGGGAAATCAATGTGGTATTGCAGCCCCGGACGCCCCGAGAAATCCATAACGACGCGAGACAAAGCCTCATCCAGTGGCACATAGCTGTGACCATAACGTAGAATGCCGGCTTTGTTGCCAATAGCTTGTCGCAAAGCTTCTCCAAGGCAAATACCAATATCTTCAACCGTGTGGTGATCATCAATTTCACGATCGCCCTTGGCTTTAACGACAAGATCAAGCAGGCCATGGCGCGCGATTTGATCGAGCATGTGATCGAGAAATGGAATAGAGGTATCCAGTTCAGCATTGCCTAAGCCATCCAGATTCAGCGATAAATGGATGGATGTTTCATTAGTGCTACGGTCTATGGATGCTGTTCGATTCATTCGAATATCTCCTTGAAAGCCTGAATAACACTTTGGTTCTCTTCACTTGTTCCAATGGTGATACGTAAGCACTGTGCCAGCAGAGGATGTTGTCCATGCATGCTCTTGATTAAGATGCCTTTTGCTTTGAGGGCAGCAAAAGTAGCGGTGGCATCCGGCACACGCACCAGAAGAAAGTTGGTTTCCGAGGGGAATACTTCTAATTGTGCTATGGCAGACAGGCTTTTTGATAACACTTTGCGTTGCTTGCAAATGACTTCAGCCTGTTTCCGAAATAAATCGCTATGCTGTAATAGAAATTTTGCCGAGGCCTGAGTCAGTACATTGATATTGTATGGCATACGGACTTTATTCAGGTGTGCGATAATTTCCGGCGTTCCCAATAAGTAACCCAGACGTAATCCGGCCCAGCCAATTTTTGAGAAGGTTCTCAGAATCACCGTGTTTGATTCAATTAACGACGTGTGCGAACGAGATGAAAAAGGCGCATACGCTTCATCAATGATCAGCAGACCTTTGAAGTTTTTGGCGATTTTCTCAACAGTTTCCTGTGACCAGAGATTGCCGGTGGGGTTATTCGGGCAGGCCAGGAATGCAATGGAGGCTTTTTCCCGCGCGCAAACTTGCAGGAAAGTATCGGCACTGAGTGAAAAATCCTTCAACAATTCGACATTGGCAACCGGTCGTTTGAGCCAGCGCGAAATCAGATTGTACATCACAAAGGTTGGTGAAGGCACTACACAAGTGCCGGGCTCGCAGGCAATGAGCAACATCTGGATGATTTCATCCGAACCGTTGCCGAGTAATACCTGATTGGCCTCCACACCTTCGTGCTCGGCAATGGCCTGTCTGAGCTCGAGCATGTCGGAATCGGGATAGCGGTTGATTTCACTGGCGGCAACGTATTCCGCCCATGATTGCCTTAAGCCTTCAGGTAACGCGAACGGATTTTCCATGGCGTCGAGCTTGATCAGGCCTTTGCAATCCTGGACGTGATAAGCCGCTAAAGACTTGATATCGTTACGAATCATGCATCATCTCCAAGGCGAAGTTCGAGCGTTAAAGCATGGGCTTGCAGGCCTTCACGATGCGCCAGATGGGCTGCTGCCGGGCCAATATTCTTTACGCCTTCGCGGGTGGAGCGAATAACGCTGCTACGCTTTTGAAAGTCATAAACACCCAGTGGTGAAGAAAAACGGGCGGTGCGATTGGTCGGCAGTACATGATTGGGACCGGCAACATAATCACCCAAGGCTTCAGGCACAAAATGGCCTAAAAAGATGGCGCCAGCGTGTTTGATGTCCGGCAGAAGTGCATCGGGATCATCAACAGCAAGTTCCAGATGTTCAGGTGCTACAATATTGATGATCTCGGCAGCCTGCTTCAGTGAGTCGGCCAGAATCAGCGCACCATGGGTTTCAACAGAACGACGGGCAATCGGTTCACGCGGTAAGTTCTTCAGGTGAGACTCGATATGTTTGGCTACTTCATCCAATAATTTGGCGCTGGTTGATACGAGAATGCTCTGGGCTGCCTCATCATGTTCTGCCTGCGACAGAAAATCAGCAGCCAGCCAGGAAGGATGTCCGCCATCGGTAATGATGGCAATTTCAGAGGGCCCGGCAATCATATCGATGCCGCAAGTACCAAAGACCTGACGTTTGGCAGCAGCAACAAATTTATTGCCCGGACCAACAATTTTATCAACGGCAGGAATGGTTGCCGTGCCATAAGCCAGTGCAGCAACAGCTTGTGCACCACCCACTGCAAAGCCCAGTTGCACCCCGGAAATATGCGCAGCCGCCAGCACCAGATCATTGATATCGCCTGCCGGTGTGGGTACAACCATGACGATGGTTTCAACGCCGGCGACATGCGCCGGAACGGCGTTCATCAGTACCGATGACGGGTACGCCGCTTTGCCGCCGGGGACGTATAATCCGACTTTATCCATAGGCGTGATTCGTTGACCCAGGGTGAGTCCCTGAGCATCGGTGAATTCCCAGTCTTGTTGCAACTGGCGTTCGTGGTAGGCGCGGATTCTGTCGGTTGCCAGCGTTAAAGCCTGACGGTCCTCTTCAGAAACGCGGCCCCAGGCGTTTGCCATGTCCTGCCTGCTGATTACCATCTTTTCAGCTGTACAATCCCATCCGTCAAAGCGCTGGGTATATTCGCATAAGGCTGCATCGCCGCGTTGTTTGACATCTTCAAGGATATTGGCGACCAGACTCTGCACGTCATGACCTGTATCGGTTTCCCTTGATAACAACGCGTCAAGCTGAGTACGGAAATCAGTGTCGTTGGCATTTAATCTCAGAATTGAAGCGGTTTTAGTCATGCTTACTCCTATGCTGATTGTAACGCTGCTCGCAGCGTTTGCACAATCGGATGAATCAGTTTTTGTTTGGTGGCGGCACTGGCCGGATTGACAATCAGGCGACTTGAAATGTCGAATAATGTGGTTTCCTCAACCAGACCGTTGGCTTTTAGCGTACTTCCTGTTTCAACAATATCGACAATCCGGTCGGCCATGCCAACAAGCGGCGCCAGCTCCATGCTGCCGTACAGATGAATTACTTCGGCATGGATACCATGTTCCAGGTAATACTGTCGTGTCAGATTGTCGTATTTGGTGGCGACACGAATGCGGCTACCCGTTTCGGGTTTGCCACGTTCAACCAGTTCGCGTGGGCCACAGATACACATGCGGCAGCGACCGATCTGAAGATCCAGCGGTTCAAATACATGCGGTTGATGCTCAAGCAGCAAATCTCTGCCAGCAATACCCATATCAGCAGCACCTTGTTCGACATAGGTGCAGACATCAGCTGCACGCAGGACAAGGAAACGAACCTGCGTGTTTTCAATCTTCGGTCCATTCACAATCAGCTTGCGTGTGTGCTGAACATCTTCTTCGGGGGGTAATCCGGCAGTCGCCAGCAGCGGCAGGGTTTGTTCAAGAATGCGCCCTTTGGAAAGGGCGATGGTTAAAGTATCAATCATAAAGCATGCCTTGCGGAATAAGTTGTTCGCTGGTGCTGTGGCGTTCAATCTGCGCACCAACTTGTTTCAGCTTTTCTTCAATGCGCTCATAGCCGCGATCAATGTGATAAACACGGGAGATCGTGGTTGTGCCCTGAGCTGCCAAACCGGCAAGCACAAGGCTGGCCGAGGCACGAAGATCGGTGGCCATAACCGGTGCGCCGGAGAGTTGCGAAACGCCGCGAATGATTGCCGTATGTCCATCCAGATGGATGTCTGCCCCCATACGTGCCAATTCCTGAACATGCATAAAGCGGTTTTCAAAAATACTTTCGGTGATGTCCGATGTGCCTTCAGCCAGGCACATGAGTGCCATAAACTGAGCCTGTAAATCAGTCGGGAAACCTGGATGCGGGCGGGTCTGAATGTTGGTCGATTTAAGTTTTTCTCCATTTTCCCGTTTGGGTGCCTGGCAACGAATCCAGTCATCGCCGCTATCCACTTTAACGCCACAGGTCTTGATTTTCGTCAGGAATGCTTCCAGATCAGCCGGGTTCGTTTTGGTGACCGTGATGTCGCCACCGGTAATGATGCCAGCGGATAAATAAGTAGCCGCTTCAATACGATCAGCAATAGTTTCAATTGTTCCGCCATGCAAAGAAGGAACGCCCTGAATGGTGATGGTGCCGCTTCCATCCCCCTTGATTTTAGCACCGAGTCGGCGCAACGAGTCGGCTAAATTAACGACTTCCGGTTCCCTGGCGGCGTTTTCAATAATGGTTTCCCCTTTGGCAAGGGTTGCGGCCATCATCAGGTTTTCAGTTCCTGTTACGGTAACAATATCGAAAAATATACGCGCGCCGTGTAAACCTTGTGGCGCATGGGCTTTTACTACGCCGTGTTCCACTTCGATATGAGCGCCCATAGCTTCAAGGCCCTTCAGGTGTAAGTCGATCGGCCGTGCACCAATGGCACAACCACCCGGCAGACTGACTTCAGCGTGACCGAAGCGGGCTAACAATGGTCCAAGCACAAGTGCTGAAGCACGCATCGTTTTAACCAGTTCGTAAGGCGCAACGGGTTTATCGGCCATGCGTGTATCAACGTGCAGGCAATTTTTATGATCAAACATGACATCAGCGCCCTGATGTGCCAGTAGCGTCATCATGGTGCTGATATCTTTCAGATGCGGGATACGCTGATAGATTACCTCACCATCAGCGAGAATGGCGGCTGCCAGCAAAGGCAGAGCAGCGTTTTTAGCGCCACTTATTTCGATAGTTCCGTGAAGTGGCACGCCACCCTGTATGATGATTTTGTCCATGAGGCCTCAGAAAAAGTTTATGAATCGAAGGCTAGCGGTTGAGCTCGAACTGAACAACAATCTAAAGGAGTCTAAAGGATATTTTGACTATTGAGATATAGATCGAGTTGCTGATGCCATTGAAATGATCAGCTGCCAGAGGGAATTTAGTCAATCGCTTACAACTTGAATTCATGAGGTGTTATTGTCGGTGGATTTTTCGGATTCTCAGGATGTCGGCGAACATTTTTGCCGGATCAACCAGCATGCGAACCCGTGAATTGGGTTCGTTGATCCACTCAACCGGCACTTCATGTATCGACAGATTCATCCTCTGAGCCAGAAAAAGAACTTCCACATCAAAGCTGAAACCATCCAGTTGCTGGTTGGCAAAGATGGCTTTGGCGGCGTTCTGAGTGAAAGCTTTAAAGCCGCATTGGGTATCCGGAAAGTCGAGGCCGATCAATGAACGCATCAACAGGTTGAAGCTTTTACCCATGTGTTCACGAAGCCAGGATTGATGTTGGCTGATTTGTGAATCCGGGTGTTGGCGTGAAGCGATGACAACATCAGCTGCCGTCTGTTGCATGACACTCTGAACTTTGAGGACTTCACGAACATGCGTGGAGTGATCTGCATCCATAAATAAACAAATCTTACCCCGGGCTTCCAGCATGCCGCGACGAACAGCTGCGCCTTTACCTTTGTTTTCAGGTTGAATGAGCAGACTCAGGCTGCTGATTTCATCTTGCAGGGCACTGACGCGCTGACATGTTTCATCCTGACTGCCGTCATCAACAACGATGATTTCATAAGTGTCCGCAAAATGCTGGTTCAGCCATGCGGATGCTTCCTGCAATGTTTGCGGCAGGCGGGCTTGTTCATTAAAAGCTGGGATGATGACTGAAAGTTTTATGGCGCAGCTCCGGAAACAGGTTGACGAATCATATAAAGCAGGAAGCCACCCTGATTGATTTCCGCTTTGTAAGGCTTAAGCCAGGAAAGCTCTTCAAGTGATTCGCTGCGCATGATAACGGCATATGGCGGCTTTGAGGAGTAAATGGTTTGGCTGCCTTCGTGGTTCAGGATAATCTGATAATTGCGCCCTGATTGAAATGATATGGATGGATAATTGAGGTTGTAACTGTAAACGGGCATGTGCTCGGGTAATGTGCGAATTACTTCGGCAATGGCGGATTGGGGCCCCTGAACCAGCTTGCCGGCAAAACCACCCAATGGTATCAGCAGGCATAACTGCAAGACAAAGCCGAGAACAATAAATTGAACGGCGCTATATGTGTGGCGTTTTAGTAACCAGAGTAAGCAAGCGAGCAGGATCAATCCGCTGATGCTGATGCTGAGCGAAGGTGACAGCGGCTGATTGATGATCGCCAATGCTCGTGGGTGATGAATCAATGGCGGAATCCATTCGTAGAGCCATGGGAAGCCGATAAGGATAAGTGAAACAGGCAGCAGAATGCCTATTGTACTCCAGCGTATCTTTTTCAATGATCGTAATTCTTCATGGTTTTGCTCAAGTGCCATGGCGATGAGCAGGGCAACTGCCGGAAAAACACAGGAGATGTAATGCGGAAGTTTAGTTTGCGCGAAGGTGAATAAAACAATCACGACAGCCGTCCACAGCCAGCATAAACGGAAAAGACCACTGTGCTGCTGTGATGTATGTTTTGACAGGATTCGAGGTAACCATGCCAGCCATGGAAGTATGGATACAGCAAATACAATAATGTAATAATGCCAGCCACCGCCATGCCCCTGCATGGGATTCAGGGCACGTCCGATATTGTGAACCCATATAAATTCGTACAGAAAGTCAGAACCATGCTTCATGAAGATCATGACATACCAGGGTGTCGAGGCGACGATAAATACGCTCAAGGCAGCCAGCCATGGGATGCGCTTTAAGGTTTGTGTGAAATCACCAGCCAGTAATCGATCGGCGATGATGACCAATACAGGAACCACTGCACCCACAGGGCCTTTAATGCTGACGGCTGCGCCCATCAGCAGCGCGCACCATAGAGCATGTTTCAGGCTGTCGGTTTGCAGCCAGCGAAAGTAGAAAAGGAAGCAGGCGGCGATAAAAAAGTTCAGTACGGCATCCAGAATGGCAGCATGAGCTAGTAAGCCTACTTCCAGCATGGAGAGGAAAACGAGGGCGGTTATCAGGCCGAACTGAGGAGATTTTGTGCTCTTGCCGAAGCGATATAGCAGCAGAGCGGTGAGTAGTGTGAAAATGGCGGAAGGTAAACGGGCTGAGAAAGCATTCACGCCAAACAGTGCATAACAGGCATCCATCATGTAGTAAGTAAAGGGGGGCTTTTCGAAGAACTGCATGCCATTGGCAGTGGGTACAGTCCACTCACTCTGACGCATCATATCCAATGCCGTCTGCGCATAGATGGTTTCATCGTAATCAAAAAGAGGAACGATACCAATGAAAGGAAGCGTCAAAATCGCCCAGATTATGGTGATGAGTATGGGGTAGGCGGTAATCGGCATCTCTGGAATGATTTTCATTGCGGCCAAGATTAACTGCGAGGGTGCATGAATTCACGAATAATCTGGGTTAGAAAAATCGAACATCCTGTGATACGTTGCCGCTCCTATGAAATCATCCTTTATATTCCTGATTAAATTGTTGTTGAGCGTCGGGCTGATTGCATTTATTGCATCTTATGTCGATTTGACTGACGTGTGGCAAAGAATTTCGAGTGTGAATCCATTATGGCTATTGGCTGCTTTGGCTTGTATGGCCGGTGGTTATGTGCTTTGTGGTCTGCGATGGGCCTGGATTGCAGAGGGCCTGGGGATTGATGTGTCGCGCAGTCAGAAAATAAAGCTCTATTTTCTGGGGATGTTTGCCAGTCTGTTTCTACCTTCAACGATTGGCGGGGATGTTGTCCGGGGTGTGCTGATGGCCAAAGGCGAGCACAGGAAAAAGCTGCGCTTACATGCGGTCGCCAGTGTGGTGCTTGATCGTGTGAATGGTTTGTATGCACTGGTCTTGTTGTTGACGGGAAGTTTGATGATGTTTGACTGGCCTGTATCGCTTTGGTTGGGCTGGTCAGCTCTGGTGTTGCTGATGTGGGGAGGCATGCTGGCCTATCCGTGGGTTCATCATCGCTTGCCGGATATGCTGCATGCCGTGAAGCGGCTGCCTTTGCATGAGTTGAAATTTCAGAAAATGTGGTGGAAAAGTTTACCGGTGTCGTTTGTTTTTCAGTTGCTGGTTATCCAGGCGCACTGGAGTCTCGGTATGGCTGTTGGTCTGGAGATGAGCTGGTTCGCTTATGCGGTAATGGTCGGGCTGGTTGCGCTGGTCGCAATATTGCCGATTTCACTTAATGGTTTTGGTGTGCGCGAAGCCGGGTATGTCGGATTTGCTGTTTTCTTTCAGGCAGATGCCGGAGCTGCAACAGCAATGGCGGCGTTATGGATAGTTGTGTTGGCGATTTCAGCCTTACCTGGCGCCTGGGTGTTCTGGCAGTTGGGTGGTGTTCGGGAGCTGGAGAGAATCAAGGGCGAGGACGATCAACAATCCAGCCGATCAACAACCCGGTAACGCTGATCAGCAACCCGGAGTCGGCAGATCAGTCGGCTATTTGTTGATGTCTTTCAGGCGCGAAGCTGTCTGGCTGGCTCTTTTTGAGATATAAGTCTCAAGACGTTTGTAAACGTCAGGATATGCATCGTGAAGTCGTTTCATGCTGGCAGAGTCAATTTTGAGCATATCAAGATGACTGGCTGTTGTAGCTGAATAGGCCAGAGCCGTTCCATCTTTGGTGGCAATTTCACCTAACACATCACTATTGCGGCGCACTTCAACCAGGATGTCCTGTCCTTTTTTGTTGACGTGTGATACTTCAACTTCGCCGGATATGATCAGGCAAACACCATTGGGCTTGTTGCCTTGCGAGAATATTCTTTCGTTCGCCTGAATATATTCAACCTGAAGTTCATTGGACAGGGCAGAGCGAATGACATCAGGTAAGGCGCTGAACACAGGGTGGCTGAAAAAGAAAGAGCTCAGGAGCCTCAGGCTTAACAGCCGTTCCAATCGAGCTTTGAATTCCGCATCAGCTTGCAATACCTGATGCACAGACTCGCTTTTGACCCGGATCAGAATGCTTTCTTCGGTGGTGAAGACGGATGCGACACGTGGTTTTTTACGCAGTAAACCGAACTCTCCGAACAGATCTCCTTCTTTTAATACAGCAGCAACTTTTTGTTGTCCTGCAGTACTTCGGGCTATGGCAACTTTGCCTTTTTTGATGAAATACAGGTCATGCGGGTTATCTCCCTCATGCATGATTTCGACGCCTTTGGAGACGTAGAGGAGGCGGCTGGCGTCGTTCAGAATGCGCAGGCTAAGTGGGCTAAGTCCTTTTAATAAAGAGAAATTACCTGAGGATAATTCAGTTTTAGCACTGATGTTTGCAGAGTGAATGCCTGAAAGTTCGAGGAAATCCTGATCGTCGCTCACTGCGTCTCCTTATTTATAAAATCATCTGAACAGACTGATGTAACATAGTGATTTGAGTGGTTAATTGCAAGTCAATTAAGCTCAATTGTAGATTTCGAACGGGTTTGATGCAAGGTGACATTATTCGATAATCACGGCAAATTTGCCCTTAGGTTCAACCCTTAGATTCTAAAGATGTAAACCAGCATGTCTGAACATTCTTTGGGCCCTCACTATCATTCGCTTCATGCATAAGACTCATGAAGGAGAATTTCAGCTTGATCGGATCGCGGTTCGTCCGGTTCATGTGAATG
>PFXG01000010.1:37755-109026 GCA_002791545.1 Zetaproteobacteria bacterium CG_4_9_14_3_um_filter_49_83 | reverse complement strand
TCTCTGCCATTATATTGCCTCCACATCAAATTTAATGCGAAGTCTGAGCCTTCAATTTATAAGCGGTAGATGAGGTTGCTTTGACGCTTACGTTTTTCTAGACAACATTGAGTTTCATTTAGCCATTAATAGATAATGTTCTGACCGTCCGCTTTTGGCCGAACTCTTCCGATCACCATATTACAAAGCATGCAAAACTCATTTGCACTGACTTTTTCTATTAGTACAGTTGAATGTCGCTTTCACTGTTTTCGGCTGGCATGTGTGTGTGGACATCCTTTCATTCCTGATGAATGTGGTTAATGTGTCGTTCTTATTTTTGAAAAACAAGGACTTTACCTGTGTTTAGATACCCCGCTGACCGACTGCCCGTTACTATTATTCTGGCTATTACATGCCTCGATTTCTGTCTCTATTTTATGGTTGAGCAAGTCTGGATTCTGGCTGCTTACTGGATATTGTTGATTATTCCAAAAGGTAAAATTGGTGCGTGGAATCATCATCACCAGCATACACCCACCTTTAAAAAGAAGGTGTTGAACCGTGGCCTGGAGCTTTGTTATGCCTTGCATACTGGTGTGACTACAAACTTATGGTTACTACACCACGTGCTGGGTCATCATCTGAACTTTTTGGACCAGACGAAGGATGAAAGTCGCTGGCAACGCAAATCAGGTGAGCTGATGGGTGAACTTGAGTACACCCTTAATGTTGCAGGTACGGCTCATATTCGTGGTTACAACGTGGGAAAACGCTACCCTAAATTCCAGAAGAAATTTGTATACTATACGCTTTTATCACTGATGTTTGTCATTTTGCTGACCTGGTTCAAACCGGCGCAAGGTCTGTTTCTATTCATTCTGCCAATGCTTTGCGGGGTTCTGTTAACTTCCTGGGCGACTTATGAACATCATTCCGGTTTGAATACTGAAAATGAATTTGAAGCATCAAGGAATAATCTTAATCGCTTTTACAATATCACCACGGGTAATCTGGGATACCATACCGCCCACCACCACAAACAAGGTGTTCACTGGTCGCGTCTGCCTGAGCTACATGAGAAAATTAAAGATAAAATTCCTGAGCATCTCATTAAATATGCCGCTTTGTGAGCCGCTTCGTGAATCGCTTTGTTTGCCTATCGATGCATATTTCTTGGAAGCTCTGAGCGTTATTCAGGATACCAGCCGCCGCAACTCGGCATCCGCCATGCGCAAATCTTTACTGATATCGTGACCTAACCGCATCAGCAGTCGCATGCCGATATCGGCATGCGATTTACTCAAGCGTTTAAAGTCTTTGTTGCTGAAGACTGCAACTTCCCCTGTTTTAAAAACCTTGCCATCAGCCGATCTTGGTCCGGGCTCAAGGAATGTGATTTCTCCAACTGTCATACCCGGCCCGAATGTCGCCAACCGCAGACGTTTTCTTTTTTCATATTTCAGCAGCACTTCCACTTCTGCCGAGATTAATACAAACAACGCTTCGCCATGATCGCCGCCACGAAACAGATATTCTTTCGCCTGAACTGTTTGAATATGAAAGTAACTTTGCAGGATTTCCTTTTCTTTATCGTTGAACCCCGAAAGCAGCTCACACTGGCTCAGTGGCAACTGCCTGACATCATCCGTTCCCAGCTTACATGTTTGCTTGATTACACAATTTTCGGCGTATTCCAGCGCCCGATCAGAGTCAATAAACGTGTGTAAGCGCACTGATTTATGATACGGGATTAACTTTTCGTGGCGTGACCCCTCTCGCTTTACCAAGCCCATACTTTTGGGAACGCTGGCCAATATTAATTCGCCATTACGTTGCCTTAGCACGCCGTGCATATGTTCAATCAAACGAACCGCTGTGAGATCCACTTGCGTCACCCTGCGCATGTCCAGAATAATATATTGTGCATTGACGCTTCCCAGGTCTTTGGCAACAGCTTCAAACAAATGATCTGTTGTACCAAAAAACAGGGTTCCTTTAAGCTCATAACCCACAATGATATGGGGGTGCTCGATCAGGCATTCTTTTTCTTTCTTGGGCCTGCGGCGTAACGACGTGCGCTCTCCCGATGTCCAGCGTCGCTGAATCACCGCTGATTGCACCTGTGTGCGAATAAACTCCGCTGCTGCCAGCGCTACACCTACACCCACGCCCACCATCAAATCGTTGAATACGGTGACGGCTGTGACGATCAGGGCTATAACTGCATCAATGCGGCTTTGCGGTGTTTTTATCCAGCGAAGAATATCTTTATCAAGCATGCCAAATATCGCCACATACAAGATAATGCCGGCAAATACGCTGATCGGCAGCAATGCTGCAACGGCCCCCATAAATACAATCAACAGCAAAATACTGATGCCGGTTACCAATCCTACCCATTTACGGCCACCGCTCTGAATAGCCACCAATGTCGCACCTGTTGTTCCTGCACCCGCCATCCCGCCAAAAATTCCACTCAGCATATGTCCGACGCCCTGCCCCATGAGCTCACGCCTTGCATTATGTCGGGAACCGCTGGCCACATCCGCCACCACCGAAGTCAGCAACGAATCCAATGAGGCCAATACAGCCAGCGCCAATGCTGACCCTGCAACCAGCAGCCATGGAATTCCTGCTGTCAGGCTTCCGGCTGCTACGCCTGACCGCATCGAACTTATATCCGGCAAATGACCAACCAGCCAATACTCCGGTAAAGCATGATTCTGCATGGCTGCGAAGAGATGAAATGCCAGTGTGCCAATAACCAGCCCGAGCACTGTACCGGGGATCCGTTGCGTGTATTTTGGTAAAATTATCATCGATGCCAATGTGGCTGCCGCTGTTGCAAAAGGGATCCATGCCCCTTGTGTCATTGTCAGCTGCTCACTACCCAGAATGGCATGCGATTGTGAGAGTATCATCAGAATCGCCGAGCCGGTCATAAATCCGGACACAACCGGATAGGGTATATACTTGATCAGATGCCCCAGCTGTAATCCACCAATCAGCGCCTGAAACACCCCTGCCAGCACGATGGTGAGTACCGTTGCCGTGATTAATGCCTCGCCGCTGAGCCCTGTTGCTGCATACGCTGCCATGGCTCCGGCCAGCAGCACCAGAGATGGCCCGGTCGGGGCCGAGACCATGCCTTGCGTACCGCGAAATATCCCCGAAGCCAAACAGAGGAATATCGCTGTAATCAGGCCGGATAATGCAGCCATGGCCGGCTCATGTGTGTATGGAACCCAAAGCGTTATGCCGAACGCCATCGCTTGCGGTAATACCAGCGCGGCAGCAGATACAGCGCCCCAGATATCGCCTGGGAGGTGACTCAAATCATCCTTAAGCTGAGCATATTTCATAGGTGGATCTTAGGCTGAAGATTCATCGAACAATGGTAACCGATTGTACTGCAATTTCCGACATCGACTGTAAATAGCAGGCCGATATAGCCGCAATCTTGCAAATTATATGTGATAAATCCTTATACTTAAAGCGTGAATTCGGGCAGGAAACAGTGATCGTACTGCCTCGTTGATCTTCCGGTGAGCGGCAATGCGCGAAAGTCCTGTCAGCTTCTCTGCTGTGATCTCTACAACAAAGTGGCCTCCACCGGATTTTGCTCCTTCATGGCCGGCGTGTTTCCACGATTCATCTGTCACACGCAAAAATGATGGTTCAAAGGCCTTATTCAACAGGGTTTCAAGCTCTTGCAGTGTATCATTCATCCGGATTGGCACGGTAAACAACAAATATTTTACCAATATTGGTGACTAACTCTGCTCGCGTGGCTGCACATAATCGCTCTGCATCCTGCTTACGTTCTTCCCGATCTTCACCCTGCACATGCACTTTGATTAACTCATGAATAGTTAACGCCTGATCAGCTTCTGCAATGACACCTTCCGACACGCCGTTCTGACCGACACGGACGACCGGTTTCAGGTGATGTGCTGCGGCACGTAACTCTTTTCGTTGTTTGGATGAAAGCGACATAAATTCTACTCCGGAAAATCAATCGGGCCACTCAGGCCATTCAGATAAGTTCAAAGGCTAACCACTACAAAATAAAACGCCATGCAGAAACAATTTATTCATCCTTGCGGCCCGTCTTTTGCCATTTCATGCAGCCATACAAGCAGCTTATCCATCTGCTGATTCAGAGCTTGGTAGTCGGCCCGGCTTGCCGATAAAATTTGCGCTTCTTCTTGTACAAAATCATCTGCGATTAATTCGCTGCGGCAATGCTCAACTATCGTCTTCACAGCTTCAACCGTCATCTCCAGATGGAACTGCAATGCAAGTACTGACCTTCCCCATTGAAATGCCTGATGCTTACAAGCCTGACTACTAGCGAGCTGTATCGCTCCTTCCGGCAAATCGAAAGTTTCTCCATGCCAGTGAAATGCCTTGAAATTATCCGAAAACTGAAAGATCTGCCTGGACTGATGCTCTATCGCTGTTACTGGAAACCATCCTATTTCTTTCCGACTATGACAGTATACTTTTGCGCCAAGCACATCTGCTATCAACTGGGCACCCAGACATATTCCCAGCGTTGCTTTACCTGCATCTATAGCCTGCTGAATCCACTTCTTTTCATCTATCAGCCAGGGGTAGTCCGCTTCATCATTGACACTCATCGGGCCACCCATCATCACGACCATATCTATGCTGTTTATATCCGGTAGTTGTCTCGGCTCTTCATATAATTTCGTGACTGAAATATTATAGCCGTACATTTGCAGCCACTGGCCGATATAGCCCGGACCTTCAAATGGTACATGTTGCAAAATATGTGCATGCATTCCGACTTACTCCTTTCTCAAAAGGCTTGCCCGGCGCCGACGTGAATGCGCCATTTATTCAGTGCTGTGCCATATGCCACGTCTACCCTGAGTGTGCCGTTAACCAACCAGCGGAACACCCATCTGACACCTCCTCCCACTCCCGCAACTACCGATTTACCAAGAGCGCGCTGCCCGTCTCGTGAAATATGCCCTGCATCGATAAATGAAACCCACTGGACATTATCAAACGGCTTTAAAATTATGCGTGACTCCAGCGTGCCATAGATAAATGCACTGCCTAGCAGGTCACCCGGGTAATAGCCTCGCATAGCCTGACCGTCACCCAGGTCAAACAAGCCATCCCGCAGGATTTCTCCCTGCATCCATCCAGCGTTTAAACGCACATCAATGGTGTTCTGTTCGTACACCGGCACATGCTGCCGCCATGATACATATTGTCGTATCACCCCGATGTTTGAGCCTAACCAAGGTACTGCTACGTCTGCATTGTAATCAAACGCCATGCCATTGAGCCATGTCGTATGATCATCCAGCCATTGATACGATGATCCGACCTGAAAGGCATTGCGCTTTCTGTTAATTACATCCGGCTGAGCTGGCCCCTGCTTCAATGTATATCGAGCATCACTAAAGCTTCCGCCAAGGCGAAGCCCCCAGCCTTCTCCCGGCACCTCTCCCAACGCGTATGACATCCCTACTGTCACATCATTTGTATTGCGTTCATATCCACTCTCAAATATTCCAGCTCTGAATACATCCAGAGAACTTTTGCCACGATTTGTGCTCATATCCAGTGATACTTTACTATTATTTACACGACGCCATAGATATGAAAATGACGCGCTTTGCCCCTGATTGGTCGAAAAATTTTTCCCTGTATCAATGGCTCCAGACATGCGTAACTGATGATTCAACCCCCAAAGATTGTATTCAGTCAGCACCAGTCCGGCGCTGGAAGCACCACCATCTTTTCGGCTCGCAACCGGCAGCAGCCACACCGGCCACCTGTCCGAAACTCGAATCATAACCGTCCCATTTTCGTCAGGTGCAAATACCGTCACATCTCCCAGAACCCCGAGATTCCGCAATCGCCGTTCACTGACTTGAACAAATCCATCCTCCCACATTTCTCCTTCTGTGAATGGAAGCTCTCTGAGCAGCAGTTGAGGATCACTGTATTTAAGGCCTTCGATTTGAATATGATTGATCTCTTGTTCTGGCATAGCTGCCACAGCCGTCATATTTAATAGCAAATTTACACATAACAAAATGAGGCAATGCCTTAACATGGTGTTTATGGCTGCCACAGCCCTCTTTCAGAAATGATTCCGGTTAGATTGGCATACGGTGTCACGTCAAATGCCGGATTATTTGCCCCAACGCCCGATGCTGAAATATGGATATGCTGCACAATTCCTTGCTCATCTGGCCCGGCGGCTATCAACACTTCATCATCCGCTCTCTGCTCAATGGGTATATCTTTTCCCGTTGGGCATGCTGTATCGAATGTACTTTCCGGTGCTGCCACATACATTGGAATGCCATGCGCTTTAGCTGCTAATGAAAGGCCGTACGTACCTATTTTATTTGCAACATCACCATTTCTGGCAATTCGATCTGCCCCGACCACAATGGCATCAACCTTGCCCGATGCAATCATCCAGGCCGCTGCCGAATCTGCCTGAATCTGACATGCAATGCCCTGCTGATGTAATTCCCATGCTGTAAGTCGTGCGCCTTGCAGGCGTGGTCTTGTCTCGTCGACCCAAACAAACGGGGTTTCCCCGGCCTGTTGTAAATGATAAATACCGGACAGTGCCGTTCCCCAGTCCACAGCAGCCAGCCAACCGGCATTACAGTGGGTCAGAATTCTTCTTTCACCTACGGCCAACACCTCTGCCAGGTAACCACCTATCTGCTTATTACGCGCCACTTCTGCGGCACAGTAATTTTCTGCTGCATCAACCATGTCTCTTTTATGTTTGGCCTTTTGATACGCCTGTTGCATGGCATCACATGCATGAAATAAATTTACAGCCGTCGGTCTGGTGCGACGGAAACGTGCCAGCCAATAACTTTCAACACGATCCCAGTCCTGCTGTGCTGCCAAAGCCAGCCCCAGCGCAGCGAAAGCACCAATACTTGGTGCACCACGTACTTCCATGCTTTCTATCGCTTGCGCAACCACTTCCGGGTCACGGCTTGATTTGATGCGAAATAAAGTTGGCAATGCACACTGGTCGATCCAACAAACCTCCCCTTCCGCTAACGGGCTGTTTTTCCAGAACACTGCTTGATAGTGAATTCCGTTAACGTTCATCGTTGTTGACGCAATCGGCTTAATACGCCATCAAGTTCTTCAGGTCTTGTATAACCTATCTTTAATTCACCCGAACCATTTTTTCGACACATCAGATTTACCGGCAGACCAAGCTTTCTTGTTAATTCATCTTGCAGTGCCAATACGTCTGCATCTTCCATTTTGGCTTTTACGATTTCTTGTTTGGTTGAGCGTTTAGCCTCTTTTTCCATTTGACGAGCACTCAAGCCATGTTTGACACAACTCGCAGCCAGGGTTTCAGCTCTGGCTGCGTCCAGGCCGACCAATGGTCTTGCCTGCCCCATCGTCAATTCGCGCTTTTCTATCATCTGCTGAACGGATGCAGGAAGCTGCATCAAACGTATCATATTGCTCACCTGCACACGTGATACACCGATGCTTTCAGCCACTTGCTGCTGGGTATACGAAAACTCATCTATTAATCGTTTATATGCCCTAGCAGATTCAATGGCTGTTAAATCATTGCGTTGCTCATTTTCAATAATCGCAAATTCCAGCGCCTGCAAATCATCCACATCTCTGACAACAGCCGGAATTTCCAGCAGTCCGGCAGCCTGTGATGCCCGCCAGCGTCGTTCTCCAGCTATTAACTCATAGCCATCCCCTTGTGGACGAACAAGGATCGGCATCAACACACCTTCTTTACGAACAGACTCAGTTAAGCGTTCAAGATCGACCGGATCAAAATGAGTTCTTGGTTGAAACTTGCTTGGTTTAATCTTTGAGATCAGCACAGGTCTTGCCTGATTCATTATTTCTTTCGCCGGTTTATCTCCCAGCAATGATTCAAGCCCTCGACCCAATCTTCTTTTCTTAATCTCGTTAACCATTAATACTCTCTCCTTCCCTTTGCAAAAACTCCTGCGCCAACTGCAAATATGCCTGAGCACCTGCTGATTTCATGTCATGATATAATACCGGTATTCCAAAGCTTGGCGCTTCTGACAGTCTTACATTTCTTGGTATGATCTGCTCATACACCTGCTCTCCAAAATACTCCCTGACCTCATCTTCAACTTGCTGTGCCAGATTATTTCTACGATCCACCATTGTCAGCACAATGCCATCGATGCTTAATTCTTTATTAAGCGACTGACGAATTCGTCGGATAGTATCAATCAACTGACTGAGTCCTTCCATCGCGTAGAATTCTGTTTGAAGCGTGATCATCACGCGGTCAGATGCTGTTAGCGCATTCAGTGTTAACAAATTAAGTGCCGGTGGACAGTCTATCAAGACAAAGTCATAGACTTCTCCCTCATACTGATGAAATGCATTTTGCATGACTTGCTCACGATTGTTCGCACTCACCAGCTCGACTTCAGCTCCCGCCAAATCCATGGTTGCAGGGACAATAAACAGATTATCGAATTCTGTTTTTACTATGACTTCCTGTAAGCTTGCATTGTTTGTTAGCAAGTCATAACTACCGGCCGTCACATCTGCTTTCTCGATATTTAACCCGGTCGTCGAGTTTCCCTGTGGATCAATATCGATCAACAATACTCTATGTTCTAATGCTGCCAATGAAGCAGCAAGATTTATGCTGGTTGTTGTTTTACCTACCCCACCCTTCTGATTGGCGATACAAACTGTTTTACCCACATTGCTATGTTTCACGTGAAACATCCTCCCATTTATAAATTTGTATGCGCTGCTCACTCCCAGCATTCGCAATAAAACTTTCTTTGAATGTCCAACCTGCTGACACTGCCGGAACTTCATTGATAGGCACAGGAAAGACCGCTGTAGCACCCCGATTGGTATGCATAGAACACATATCCAAAAGGACGTTCACCCGCGTTACAGCGCGCGCCACACAGATATCCACATGCATGCAAGGCAGATCTTCTACTGATGCATCGTGAACCTCAGCCGATAAACCCAACTCGCGTACTACATGCCTTAGAAACTCTGCTCTCTTTTTCCTTCGCTCGACAAGCACCCCATGAACTCCGGACTTAAGGATTAACAAAGGTATGCCCGGAACTCCCATGCCACTACCAATATCAAGCATACGACCGGTATCCGGTATATATTCAGACATCAGCGCAGTTGGATCGATGAACCTGCGTTTGAATATAGCCGCATCGGAAACAGATGTTAAGTTAAGCACCTTACGAAAACGTAAAACAAGAGCCATATAGGCATGCATTTTTTCTGAATTTATTAAATGATCCATAGCTCAGCGGGCACGCTTTAGATGAATCATTAAGCTGGTTAATGCGGCAGGCGTCACGCCTGATACTCGCGCAGCTTGACCAAGGTTTGCCGGTCTGGTCTGAGAAAGCTTTTGCATACACTCAATACTCATCCCTTTAACATCGCCATAATCGAGCGCTTCAGGTATCGCGGACAGCTCCATTGCTTTGAATCTTTCAGCTTCTTCGAATTGCTTATCAAGATATCCGTCATAGTGAATAATAGCCTTGATCGTCATCCTTTCCTGCGTTGAGAGTGCCTTGTAATCGTCAAACAAGGCCAAGGCCTGCTCAGTATCCACATCTACGCGATGACAATATGCAGTAAATCCCGTGGCCTTCTTTACCTCTGGTAAGCGATGTGAATTCAACCTCTCCTGCCACTCCTTACCGCTACCCAACTGCAGCGACAGAACCTGATCCTCCAAAGACGATACCCGTTGTTGACGAAGTGAATATGCCTTCACGCGCTCTTCAGTATATAAACCCAACTTCAACGCCACAGCGCCCAATCGACGCTCTGCATTATCTTCCCTAAGCTGCAAGCGGAATTCCGCCCGCGACGTAAACATCCTGTATGGTTCATTTACGCCCTTCGTCACCAGATCATCTATCATGACGCCGATATATGCCTCTGACCTGTCCGGAACCCATAGCTCAAGATCACATGCGATCGCGGCTGCATTAATACCTGCGATCAAGCCTTGTGCTGCCGCCTCTTCATATCCGGTAGTTCCATTAATCTGCCCAGCATGAAACAATCCGGTTACACGCTTACTTTCCAGTGTTGCCTTCAACCCTGTCGGATCTACGTAATCGTATTCAATCGCATAACCGGGCCTGATGATTAAAGCATTTTCCATCCCTTCAATGGAACGAACAACACGCCATTGCACATCAATGGGTAAAGAAGTTGAAATACCATTCGGATAAACTTCAGCATGATCCAACCCTTCGGGTTCCAGAAAAATCTGGTGACTATCTTTATCAGCAAAGCGAACCACCTTATCTTCAATACTTGGACAATATCTGGGCCCACGACTATCGATTTGACCTGAATACATCGGGGAGCGATCAAGGTTTGCACGTATGATTTCGTGTGTTTTTGCATTTGTTCTGGTGATTGCACAATCATGTTGCTGGCGCACGATACAGTCATGATTCACCGAAAAAGGCATCGCTTCTTCGTCACCCGGCTGCTTTGCTAATGCATCCCATCGAATTGATCGCTTATCAAGCCTGGGCGGCGTACCTGTTTTCAACCGGCCCAGTCGAAACTCGCGTCTGTACAAAACATCTGTTAGCCCGACAACCGCTGCATCACCCGCCCTACCGGCTGGAAACTTCGTTTGCCCAACATGAATCAAACCACCAAGAAAAGTACCGGTTGTCAGAATCACAGCTTTACTTTCGTGTAATACACCCAACTCATCTATCGCACCCGTTACCACATCAGCATTGAAGGTAAGTTCATTTACCGTCCCCTGATGCAGGGAAAGATTTGGATGAGCATCCAGCAACTCTCTCATCACCTGATGATAAACACGCCGATCACATTGTGTGCGCGTTGCTTGTACTGCCGGACCTTTTCTTCTATTAAGCACCCGATATTGAATAGCTGATCGATCAGCAGCGATTCCCATCAGACCACCCAGAGCATCAACCTCACGCACAAGATGTCCCTTACCAATTCCACCAATAGCGGGATTGCAGGACATCTTCGCAATCGTATCAAGATTCTGTGAAATCAGGCGAACTTTTACGCCACGTCGCGCAGCCGCAGCCGCAGCTTCGCAACCCGCATGCCCGGCCCCGATAACCAGTACATCAACACATCCATCAGGATGTTTCACGTGAAACATTTTATTCTTATCAACATTCATATCAGAAGCATAATTAACTTTTCAGCTAAATCTATTGTTTAACCAATACATACAATATATCGATATTACTACAAACATTGAGCACACTGTATGGTATAAATGTAATTATCAGTTTGTATAGGACATAAAAAAAGGGAAGGCATAAAGCCCTCCCTTCAGGATAACACACATTACAATTAAGACTTTCTTTTATTCTCAAGAAGGTCATGAAGAATCGGAGCAAGAATCATCTCCATAGCCAGCATCATCTTACCAGCTGGAACAACAAGCGTGTTACGACGTGACATAAACGAATCCTTCAGCATTGAAGTTAACCATGGGAAATCGATACCCCATTGTTCTGGCTTACGAATACGGATAACCACCAGACTCTCATCCGGTGTTGGAACGTCACGAGCAATAAATGGATTTGAGGTATCCACCAACGGAACACGCTGAAAGTTAATATCCGTATAGGTGAACTGAGGAGTAATGAAATGAACATAATCATGCATACGAGACAAGATATTCTCAACAACCGCTTCTGAAGAATAACCGCGCATTGCCGTATCACGATGGATCTTCTGAACCCACTCAAGATTGACAACCGGCACAATACCCATACTTAAGTCAACATAAGGGCGTGCTTCTTCAACCGCGCCATGAAGACCTTCGTAAAACAGCAGATCAGAACCTTCACCCACATCACGCCAATCGGTAAACTTACCCGCCTCAACGCCATAGAATTTAGCCTCTTCGTCATCATGTACATATGTACGTGCCTGACTAATACCTGTTTCACCATAGTTTTTGAAAAGATCACCGATCTTACCAAAAAGGTTAGCGTCATCAGAAAAATGACTCAGGCGCTTTCCGGCTGCTTCATATTCTTTAGCTTTTGCACGAAACTCCATGCGGTCAAATTTATGGAAGCAATCACCCTCAACAATAGCAGGCGTCACTTTTTCACGACGAAACAAATGCTCCAAAGCCGTCTTAGCCGTGCTTGTACCAGCCCCAGATGAACCGGTAACAGAAATTACTGGATGTTTAACAGACATATATCATCCCTCCCTTATGAATTTGAGCCGTTAACCTGAAAGAAAATGGCCCTGCAAGAAAATGGAACGACATTATGGCTGATCCGCATAATATCATCAAGAAATAAGCAAAAAATAGCTGTGCATAGTATCATAACTGTTACTTGCCAATACAAAACTCAGAAAACACACGATCAAGAATAACTTCCACATCGCCAACACCTAAAATCTCGCCCAATGCCGACCAGGCCTGCCGCAAGTGCAGCGCAGCCAGATCCAGAGTAGCTTCCTGTCCAAGTAATGGGATAGCCTGTTTAATATGATTTTGAGATTGCTGGATAGCAACACGATGACGGTGGCTGGTAATATAAACATCCTCAGTAGCTTGCTGCTCGCCCAAAAAGTTAGCCAGCGTATCAACCAACAGTAACAGGCCTTCTTTTGTTTTAGCTGAGACGTGAATGAAAGGAATCTCAGATTGGATTGAGACCGGTGAGACATCCAATTTGTTCAGTACGGCAACATCGTAGCCTGCTTCGCACGTCCATGTTTCAGGACGTGATGCATCAGCAACAAATATGACCAAGTCGGCTTGCCTGGCAGATTCTAAAGCACGACGGACGCCTTCGCGTTCTATCAGATCATCACTCTGCCGGATGCCTGCTGTATCCACCAAACGAACCGGTACACCATGGATATCAAAATCAATTTCAAGCGTATCCCGTGTTGTGCCGGCAATATCGCTCACTATGGCCCTATCGTGACCCGACAAAGCGTTAAGAAGACTGGACTTTCCAACATTCGGAGCTCCAACAATGGCAACGCGAACACCATTAAACAATCGCTCGCCAAAATCAGCAGTGGCCAACATAGCATCCATAGGCAGAACAAGTTGGAGAGTTAATTTTTCTGTTAGTTGGTCTAAAAATAAATCAGGAATTTCTTCCTCGGAAAAATCCAAGCAAGCCTCAACGTGCGCAAGAAAACCGGTAATTTCATCCATCAGAGCTTCAACTTTACGACCAAATTCGCCCTGTAACTGTCTCTGCGCCTGATTTGCAGCCCGTTCAGTATCAGCATCTATGCAAGCAATAACAGCCTCTGCCTGAGATAAATCAAGCTTACCATGCAGCACAGCACGACGCGTAAATTCACCCGGTTCTGCCGGATGACAACCAAGCTCCAAGCAACGCTTAAGTAGCATTTGTAATACAACAGGACTGCCATGAGCCTGCAATTCGACAATATCTTCGCCTGTATAAGAGTGCGGAGCCGGAAAATAAATACAGATACCTGAATCAATCAAACCGTCATGCCCCCACCATTGAGACAATGTTGCATGACGTGGTTGAAGTTTATCCAGATTAGAAAGCGCACAAGCAACGGATAATGCAAGGTTGCCTGACAAACGAATAATACCTACGCCGCCACGCCCCTGAGGCGTGGCGATAGCAGCAATGGTTAAATGACTACGCAGATCAATCACTTAAATAGGAAAATCATCACGTTAAATTGAGGTAAAAACTAGAAATTAAATAGCATCCTTTACCTTTAGCACATAATACTGTTGTGCAATTGAAAGAATATTATTCACAAGCCAATACAGAACCAGCCCCGACGGGAAGAATAAAAACATAATTGTGAAAACCGGTGGCAAAAATTGCAGTACTTTGGCTTGCATAGGATCAGTGGGTTGAGGATTTAACTTTTGCTGGATGAACATGGACAAACCCATAGCAACAGGTAATACAAAATAAGGATCCTGAACGGATAAATCATGAATCCATCCAATGAACGGAGCTTGTCTCATTTCAATCGACATCAACAGCACCTTATATAAAGCAAAGAATACAGGTATCTGAATCAGAATGGGTAAACATCCCCCCATCGGATTAACCTTATGCTTTTTATAAAGCTTCATCATTTCCTGACCCATCTTCTGCCGATCATCACCATACAGATCTTTCAGACGAACCATTTCAGGTTGAATTTTTCGCATTGAAGCCATCGATTCATAAGCTTTTTGCGTTGGATAGAAAAAGAGAATTTTAATAGCTACAACCAACAGAATAATACAAAAGCCGAAATTACTTATGTAGCTATTCATCCACATCATAAAATCATGCATCGGTTTAGCAATAAAGGCAAAATAACCGTAGTCAACACTGCGCTCAAGATCGAGATTTAAACCGCGTAGCAATGAAATAGATTTTGGTCCGACATATAAAGTGGAATCAAACAAAACACCATTGTCCTCAACAATACCATCATCCAAAACACCGGACTGATAAGAGCGACCATCACCTTTATAATAGTAACGATAGTCCTGCTCACTATTTCCAACCATAGCGGCAATAAAATATCGGTTCATCATACCGGTCCAACCACCGATAGCAGCGAGTTTTACAGGACCATCGTCATCGAGATCGTCATAACCAACTTCTTTAAGCTCATGATTTAAAAAGCCGATAGGTCCAACATGCTCATAAAATGTGTCTAAATTCCGATCCGGGTTACGTTCAACAACCTGACGGAACATCTTTATACCTGCCCCACCAATAATTCTATCCTGTAAGTGAATAAGGTACGAACCGGGTATTAAGGTAATCTGACGCTGCCACTGTTTACCTTGCTCAACAGGGGCGTGAAAAAGAAAAACTGTACCGCCATCAACAGATGATTCGGATATTTTTACAAATGGCCCCGTCCGTTTAGAACCAATCAAACCGGCATTAAAATAACGCTGAATAGACTCACTGGTAGTAAACATATGAACCTGGGGTGAACCACTTTCTATACTGTCTGTGTACTGTAAAAACTCGGCATCAGTGATCCAGCCACGGTCATCCATGGACATACGTAAACGATCATTCTGAAGCACAAACTGTTGACCTTGCGGCTGAACATCCTTGGCAACACTGGCAGTATTTACCGACTCATCTGAGGGTCGCAATTCAGGCACATCATCAGGATTTAAAGTAATTTCCTGTCCGGACTGAGCAGTAGCGTTGGCCGAAGAGGTTTGCTGCTGAGATACATTCACAGAATCCTGAACTGTCTGATTTGGAAACAGCTCACCCCAAACCATGAATATCATGATAGAAAGCACAAAAAATATTAATACGTTACGTTGTTCCACTTAACAACTCCTTCGGTCTTTGCATTACTTTGTAAATTCTGAAATTTCCGGAACCGGATCATAGCCACCAACCACACCAGGTCGACAACGAAAAAAACGTCTGACTCCCAACAATAAACCTCTGCCAATTCCAAACGTTTGAATAGCCTCAATCATATACTGAGAACATGAAGGGGTATAAATGCACCTGGAAGGAAAAAAAGGTGAGATAGCATAACGATAAACATGAATAGGGAAAAGGATCATTTTTTTAATCATGGTGATTAAACTTTTGCGAAAGTTGATTAAACAAAGCTAATAACCGACATGATGGATCAGACATATCCCTGGCTGTAATACGAGGAATCAGGAGAATATCAATTGATATATTCCTGACCGGATGTTGTCGAAAGACTTCTCTCATATATCTTTTTAACTGATGGCGATGTGCTGAATGTCCAAATTTTGTCGAAACCGCCATGCCAAGACGCCCATGATCCAACTGATTGATTTGATAAACACATACCAAACCCTGACACTGAAACCTTTTAGCCTGTCGTAAGCGTGAAAAATCTTCTCGCGTACGAAGGCGGTATTCAGGCGGAAATATGAAGCTCAGACTAAATTATGCACAAAGACGTTTACGGCCTTTTGCACGACGACGACTAATAACTGCACGACCGGACTTGGTAGCCATACGTGCACGAAATCCGTGAGTACGAGCGCGACGGACACGACTTGGTTTATATGTAAAACTCATGATTCTCTCCTGCTCACTACTTTCACCCTGATTTTGCTTAGAGGCATATGTAAGGGGTCGCGAAGGATAATTTTGCAAGCACCAATGTCAATAGCCGCGCATGCGTGTCGTAAGAATTTAACATAAGGATGTAGGTAGATAAGCATTACGGTGCATGTATAATTCCGAAAATGTCGATTAATAAATGGAATCAAATAGTCAAAGCACTTAAAGCTCAACTTTCATCAGCACAATTCGATGCCTGGGTACATCCTGTTCATGCTCGTTACCATAACGATAAACTTCATGTCATTGTACCAAGCCGATTTTTTCTGGATGGCTTAAAGCAAGATTGTGGTGAATTGCTAACCCAACTTGTTTATCAGCAATATGGTGAATCAACTGAGATTATCTATCAGATAGATGCTTCTTTAGTACACCAGGCTGAAGCCCCCCCTAAACAAGATGCTGCTCTGATCAAAAATACAGTTGATGGCAACATCGATCCACGTTTTACATTTAAGAATTTTGTAGTCGGATCCAGCAACGCATTTTGCTTTGCAGCCAGTCAGGCAGTCGCAGAGAAACCCGGTGAATGTTATAATCCTCTATACATCCATGGTGGTGTAGGATTAGGAAAAACACATTTAATTCATGCTATTGCCAATGAACTTATCATTCACAGCCCTCTTAAAATTGCATATCGAACCGGCGAACGCTTCACTAACGAACTGATTACAGCAATTCGAAAAGGTACAACTGATCAGTTTCGCAGAAAATATCGACGCGTCGATGTGTTGATTATTGATGATGTACAATTTATTGCCGGAAAAACAAGTACACAGGAAGAATTTTTCCATACCTTTAATGCACTGCATGAAATCAGGAAACAGATTATTCTGGTGTCAGACCGAAGCCCCAGAGACATGAGTCATTTAGAAGAACGCTTGCGATCACGATTCAACTGGGGATTAGTAGCCGATATTCAGCCGCCGGATCTGGAAACACGTCTGGCAATTCTTGAAGCAAAAGCTGAACTGGCGGGCATTCAACTCGATAAAGAGGTTTCCTATCTTCTTGCTTCACGTATCGTCAATAACGTTCGTGAGCTAGAAGGCGCATTAACACGCTTAACAGCTTTTGCTCATCTTACCAATCAATCCATCGATATTCATATGGCTAAAAATATCTTGCGAGATCAATTGCATGTGAATGTCAGGAGTATTTCTGTAGACGATATTCAAAAGAAAATCGCTGAATATTACGGCATTAACCCAAAAGATATGCGATCAAATAAGCGCAGCCGCAATATTGCCTTTCCTCGACAGGTTGCGATGTATGCCAGTAAAGAACTGACACAATTGTCATTACCGGAAATAGGTTCTCAATTTGGCGGAAAGGATCACACGACGATTTTATATGCCGTAAGAAAAATTAATACCATGTGTGAAAACGACAAAAACTTTGATGACGAAGTGTCACGTATTATTTCATCCATACGAAACTGAGTGCTAAAAAGCTATGGAAACATACATCAACAAGGTGTGGATAAAATGGGAGTCATTGGAGTAATTGATTTTAATTTGCAAACAGATGAGGTTTATCCACAAAGTATTAACACACCCTACATAGCTTCTTCTGAATAAATATCATCGTGAAAAGCTATCAGACATTACATTTTTACGTGTTATCCAGTTATCCACAGCCCCTATGATGGCTGTTAAAAGATCTTAAATAAAAAAGGTATGAAAGGAGTAAGCATGCAGATTTCAATTTCAAGAGCATCCTTATTGCAACAAATTCAGCGTTGTCAGAATATTGTTGAGAAGAAAAGCACGAGTCCGATCCTGAGTAATTTCCTTTTACAGGCGGAAAACGGAGCACTTACTTTAATGGCAACAGACCTGCAAATCGCTGTGATATCTTCAACCGGTGTGAATGTTGAAGTGGCCGGAAAAATCACAGTTGAAGCGAAGAAATTTCACGATATTGTAAAAGAACTCGATGCAGAAAAAGAAGTATTACTGAAATATCATAATAACTTCCTGGAAATTAAAAATGGTCGTTCTAAATTCCGGCTATCAACATTACCTGCTGATGATTATCCCGGTATGCCGAAAGATGAAACAGAGATGAACTTTCGTATCGATGCAAAATTATTAGCTCAAATGATTGCCGGTACAGCATTCGCCATGTCCAATGATGAAACTCGTAAATATTTAACTGGCTCACTTTTTGAAATGGATGATAGCAATGGATTTAAGATCGTAACCACTGATGGTCATCGTCTGGCGCTTAAAGAAACAAGAATCGATCAATCCTCTTCACCGGCACAATGTATTGTGCCGAGAAAAGCAGTGACTGAAATCAAAAAAGTATGCGAAGATTATGAGGGAGAAGTCACGGTTGCCTTAGGAGCACGACAAATTCGTGTTAAAGCAGGTGATTACACATTAACCAGTAAAATTATTGATGCGAGATTCCCTTCATATCTGGATGTAATTCCGAGAGATAATCCGATCATTGTTACAGTGAACTGTAATGAATTTGATCAGGTTCTTCGTCGTAGCATGATTGTAGCTAACGATTTTACACACGATCTTAAATTGAATTTCTCAACCGTTAATATCGAAGTATCAGCACATAATACGGAACAGGAAAAGGCTGAAGGTATTGTAGAAGCAAATATAGAAAACGGTGAAGCAGTGATTGGATTTAATGGCCGATATTTGCGTGATGTGCTGGCTGCGCTGACTTCTGAAAGTGTTGAAATGGAAATACGTGATGAATTATCACCGGTACTGATCCGGGGAAAAGGACAAGACGATGCAAAATATGTAGTTATGCCAATGCGCATCTAAACCGGTCTTGCTTTGAGTACTGCTTTACCCTTAATTCTGAAAAGCATAACGCTTCGCAATCTTCGCTGTCATAGCTTGAAATCCTGGGAATTAAATTCAGGCATGAATATTTTTCAGGGAGAAAATGGAACAGGTAAAACCACTGTTCTGGAAGCTGCGTATATGATGGCGCATGGTCGTTCTTTTCGACAATCACGAGATCCGGAACTGGTGAACTGGCAGGCCAAAAGCTTTCAGCTTGAAAGTAAATGGCAGCGTTATGGCCCGGTATATGTATCTATCACCGGAAAACGTGGCCGAACTGAAGTAAAGCTTCAGGGTAAAGCTGTAGCCAAACGGAAAGAGCTGATTGAAACACTTCCGGTTATCGCTGATGCACCTCAGGCAAGACGATTAATTGATGGTGTAACCGGAGAAAGACGCCGCTGGCTGGATCAACTATTGTCTGTTTGTGAACCTGCCTTTCAAACCCATTATACAGCATATCTCAGGGCGATGATGCAGCGGTCACGTTTGTTACGTCGTCAACAGGATGATGCCCAACTGGATGTTTGGGAGCATCAATTGGTACAACACGGTAAAATTGTGCGCCAGTTACGCCAACAGGTCATCGAGCGATTAAATTTCCATTTATGTGAAGAGAGTTCATGGCTGGATGCACCTTTAGAAATACATATCGATCAGGCAGAGATTAAAGTAGCTTCGGATAGTTCAATGATGAACTGGTCAGATGCTTTAGCATACTATCGGTCAAAAGATAGAAAAACCGGACGTTGCAGTATTGGTCCGCATACCGACACCATTCGGATTACACATCAGGGAAGAGAAATTCGTACCGTGGGCTCCAGAGGACAACAAAAACTGGCTTCCATTGCCTTAAGACTGGCAGAATGTGCAACCCGTTATGGATATCGTCATTTGTGGCCGTTGTTGTTGTTAGACGATTGTATGGAAGCACTGGATGATAAACGGCGGTTTCGGTTGCTGTTGCGTTTGCAGCAATATCCCGGTCAGATTTTAATGACAGCACCCAATAATCTGATGATGCCAGAGGATATCAGTGCAACTATTTTACACATGTCAGAAGACTGTGGTGAATCGGATCAACAACAAAGATTCACGGCAGATATGGAGAAAGCAGCATGAGTCAAAATGAACAGAATGATAACAAAACACTCCATGAATATGGGGCCGATGATATCAAAGTTCTCAGAGGTCTGGATGCGGTGCGAAAACGTCCGGGTATGTATATTGGTGATACCGATGACGGAACCGGTTTACATCATATGGTGTATGAAGCTGTGGATAATGCCATTGATGAAGCATTGGGAGGTTATTGCGATAAGGTTGAAGTTATTCTCCATTCCGATGATTCAGTCACCGTACGCGATAATGGACGTGGTATTCCGGTAGATATTCATGCTGAAGAAGGTCGTTCAGCAGCTGAAGTGATTATGACCGTACTGCATGCTGGCGGAAAGTTCGATAACAACTCTTATAAAGTGTCGGGTGGATTACATGGCGTAGGTGTGTCGGTGGTGAATGCTTTGTCTGACTACCTTGAACTGGAGATCAGACGTGCAGGAAAAGTGCATTTCTGCCGATTTGAACGAGGCGACACGGTTGAACCACTCAAAGTGGTTGGTGATGCTGTTGGAACAGGAACCTCCGTACGATTTTTACCGAGTCTTGAAACATTCTCACACCGGAATATGTCATTCGATACCCTCTCCAAGCGCTTACGTGAATTATCGTTTCTCAATAGTGGCGTTCGCATTGAATTGGTCGATGAGCGCGATGATAACCGGCAGGTTTTTGAGTATGAGGGTGGTATCACCGCTTTTGTTCAGCATTTGAATCGTGCTCGTACCCCTGTGCATAAGGATTGTATCGGTATCACAGTAGAAAAAGACGATATCGGTATCGAATTATCGATGCAGTGGACAGACGCATATCAGGAAAATGTTTTTTGTTTCACCAATAATATCCCGCAGCGAGATGGTGGAGCGCATCTGGCAGGATTTCGAGGTGCGCTGACCCGCTGTGTGAATAATTATGCCGCCAATAACGGCTTGTTGAAAAAACACAAAGTGACGCTTACCGGTGATGATTGCCGTGAAGGTTTAACAGCTGTGTTATCGGTCAAAGTTCCCGATCCAAAATTTTCGTCTCAAACCAAGGATAAACTGGTTTCATCTGAAGTTCGTCCTGCCGTTGAAAGTACCGTCAATGAAAAACTGGCCGAGTGGTTTGAAGAAAATCCAGCTGAAGCCAGACGTATTGTCGGCAAGGCAGCAGAAGCAGCAATGGCGCGCGATGCTGCGCGTAAGGCACGTGATTTAACCCGCCGGAAAGGCGCACTGGAAATTTCAAGTTTACCCGGGAAACTGGCTGACTGTCAGGAAAAAGATCCGGCAGCTTCTGAAATATTCCTGGTGGAGGGTGATTCTGCTGGTGGTTCCGCTAAACAGGGTCGTGACCGTCGAACACAGGCGATTTTGCCGTTGAAAGGTAAAATTCTAAACGTAGAAAAAGCCCGCTTTGATAAAATGCTTTCATCGCAGGAAATCGGCACCATGATTACCGCACTGGGCACTGGAATCGGTAAAGACGATTTTGATATTGCTAAGCTGCGTTATCACAAAGTTGTTATCATGACCGATGCGGACGTCGATGGATCACATATCTTAACGTTACTTTTGACCTTCTTTTATCGGCAAATGCCACAGCTGATTGAACGCGGTTACCTGTATATTGCACAACCGCCGTTGTACCGCGTGGCTAAGGGTAAGCAATCACGCTATGTGGCATCAGAAGAAAAACTATTCGAATTTCTGGTTGAAATGGGTATTCAGGATAAGGTGTATCTGTCACATAAAGATGCCCGTGACATGACCGGCGACCGCTTTGTGGCACTGGTGAAGAGCATCCATCGTTTGCAGCGCCTGATTGCACGTCTGTCACAACGCGTTGATGCGGTCGTACTGAAATTCCTTCTCGAAAGTGGAAAAATAAGCACGGCTGATTTACGTGATAAAGAGCGACTGGATGAGCGTTTGAAAAAGCTGGGTGAGGCGCATGATGCCGGAACCCGTGAGGGTGATACGCTGAAATGGACTACCTTTGAAGATGCAGATCAGGGTTGTTTCTGGGTTCAGTTTGAGCGCAGAACGCATGGCCGCATGATGATTTCCCGTCTGGAGCGTGATCTGATTGCAACGGCTGAATTTGTTGAAGCCTTGAAACTATGCGCCACAATTCAGGAAAGTATTGGTGAAGGTGCCTGCATCAAGCACGGTGAAAAAGTCTGGCCGATTTCTCATTATGAAGATATTGCCGGTGTTATTGAAACAGAAGGCCGTAAAGGCTTGAACATCCAGCGCTACAAAGGTTTGGGTGAAATGGATCCGGATCAATTGTGGGAAACTACCATGGATGCAGCCAACCGTACGTTGCTGCGCGTGATGCTGGAAGATGTAGTGAATGCTGACGAAACCTTTTCAACATTGATGGGTGATGCAGTGGAGCCACGTCGCCAGTTTATTCAGGAAAATGCTTTGAAGGTGAGAAATCTCGATGTCTGATCAAGCTAAAAAACAAACGCTGACCTATGCCGATGCAGGCGTAAGTATTGATGCAGGAAACGCCTTTGTTGGTCGTATCAAGGATGCCGTGGCTTCCACCACGCGTCCGGAAGTCATTGGTGGACTGGGTGGCTTCGGTGCTCTTTTTAAGGCTAATTTCGCCGGTATGGAAGAACCGGTCCTCGTTTCTTCGACCGATGGTGTCGGTACCAAGCTATTACTGCTACAACAGCATCAGCGCCCACACGTCGCCGGTATTGATGCGGTGGCGATGTGTGTTAACGATATGGCAGCACAGGCTGCAGAACCGTTGTTTTTCCTTGATTACCTGGCAACCGGAAAACTCGATGATGCCACGCTTGCCAGTGTGGTTGAAGGCATTGCTGAAGCTTGCCGTATTTGTGAATGCTCGCTGATCGGTGGTGAAACAGCTGAAATGCCGGGTATGTATGCACCGGGTCATTACGATATCGGCGGATTTTCTGTCGGTGTTGTCGATAGACCAAAAGTTATTGATGGTAGCACCATTGCCGCTGGTGATGTGATGTTGGGTATCGCTTCAAGCGGCCCGCATTCCAATGGTTTTTCCCTGATCCGTAAGTTAATCGAGGTGGGCGCGGCTGATATTACCAACGATACACTTTCAGATGGTACACCAGCCATTGATACAGTGCTGGCACCGACGCGTTTGTATGTTCCTGCGGTCAAGGCGATGATTAAAGCGGCTGTCGAAGTGCATGGTTATTCGCATATCACCGGTGGCGGCATGTTCGATAATATCGAACGTATTTTGCCCGAAGGCTTAGCTGCTACAGTTGATATTTCATCGTGGCCGGTACCGCCAGTATTTGAATACCTGCTTTCTTTTGCCGATGTTGAGCGTAATGAGCGTTATCGCACTTTCAATATGGGTATCGGATTTGTCGCAATTTTACCCGGAGCCGAAGCAGAAAAAGCCGAAGCAGTATTGCGTGAAACCGGTGAAACAGTGTATCGCATCGGTACAATTCACCCGCTTGATGGAGAAGTGGTCACACTGGTTGGGTGAGGGTAACTGTTCCTTATTTGCAGTTTAATATCTAATATCAAAGAAATCATGGGCGTATATTGGAGGGCGGTTTCAAGCTCTAAGTGCAACACGCGCAAAATGTTTGTGAAAGTCGAAGGACTCAGGCATGAATATTTCAGCAGGGCATCTAAAGTTCAAGGATTTTCGTGGCCGTGTGTTTAACTTCCAAGCAATCTCATCAAGCTCTTGCTGAGAATAGACTGATAAATCAGTACCTTTGGGGAGATACTGTCGAAGCAATCCATTGGTGTTTTCATTGCGCCCACGTTGCCAAGGGCTATGTGGATCAGCGAAGTACACCTTGATCCCTGTTTCTGTTGCCAACAGCTCATGCCATGCCATCTCCCGACCTTGATCATAGGTCATACTTAAACGCTTTTGCGCATCAATGCGGTTGAGGACATAGGCAAAGCCTTGCTCCACATCTTTGGCAGTAGCAGAGTCTAATTTGACCAGCGTTACAAACAAACTTGTTCGTTCAACAAGGGTGCCAACCGAAGATGCATTACGCGAACCTTTGATTAAATCACCTTCCCAATGCCCTGGAATGATACGCTCCTCAATATCTGATGGTCGATCATGAATGCTGACCATATTCGGGATAGTTCCCCTACGGTCTTCGCCACGAGTTCGAGGTCTGCGGCTTTTGCGAGACTGGCGCAAACAAGCGATCAACTCCTTCCTCAATGCCCCACGAGGTATGGCATAAATGGCACGATATATGGTTTCGTGGCTCACTTGCATGGTCTTGTCATCAGCGTTCATGCGCCTGAGTATACCTGAAATCTGTTCAGGAGAGTGGAAGCCTTTTAACAACGACACCACCTCATCCCAAAGCTCGCTTCCAGCAACCAGTCGTTTGGGGTTGCGGGGTTGTGAAGCTTTATCCTTGGCACGCTGGTGAGCATCTACCGAACGGTATCCACCAGCAATCGCTGGGCGACCTCGGGAGCGGGGTTGTGCGGTAGGGTTCGTCCAGCCATTGCGTGCAAGCTCACGACTGATACAACTACGTGGACGCTGTAAACTACGTGCTATATCAGCCTGCGTTTGACCTAATTCCAAGCTAACCTGGATCAAACTTCGTTCTTCTGTATTTAAGTATGTATAATTTTTTCCCATGGCAGCAATTTAACCTCAATCGCTGTTGCACTTATACTTTGAGTCCGCCCGTGGTAAACGAGCCATGCTGCCAACCTAAAATAATTAGTATATTTAGCAAACTGTCACCGTAACTCCATATATGTCACCGTAACTCAATACTGGTCAGGGACATGATGACATCACAATCGGGGATATTGTCTCAAAAAAGTCTGGACAAGCACAATACCACAGAGTATTTGAAATGTTTTCCACAACACCTTCCTCATGAGCTAGCAAACAGCCCACCCTGTCAGATGAACTTTTACAAATGACATAAGATGTTGTTTTTATTGCCAAATAATTACAGCCTAAAATTTAGGCAGCCTGTTTTCAGGCCCCCGAACATGACAAATACATGACAAAATGGATTTCTATTCACAGAGTTATCCACAGCTTCTGTGGGTAACTCGCTAAGTCACTAATATTTCACGACTTACCGAAACATGCCCCCAAAACACATCTTTTTAAACTCCAGCGCTCTTGCACTCGCTGAAAATCTTCAGCGTACTTCTACCCCACGATTCAATCAGCCCGACACGAAAGCATGCGTTGACAATATGGAGATTGTGCGGTTTTGACGGATGTTTTGCGACAGTCGCACTACCGTCCAATGCTCAGGCAATTGCCCTTCATTCAAGAAGATGATGTGATTTTCGTAAACACTGATCTGAATGCGTGACCACGTTATTCACTCACCCCACAAAAAGGCCTGAATCAGTTTATCAACCAAGCAGTTTCCGGCGAAAATCGCCGAGGAAAGAAGAGTTACTAAACCAAGCCTCGAATCAAATGGTTGAAAAAATAAGGCCAGCTATGATGGTCACTATCAAGTTATGAAACCTCGACAACAATGCCTACTCCAGAAGCCACTCACTTTCCTTCGGTTTGAACTGTCTGGAATTTCCGGATCGTTGCCTCACGCTGAATCACCGGATTCGTAGATATTCTTCAGATGCTCACTGATGGTGCGCACATCCACCGCAAACAGCTCCGCCATGAGCTTTTGCGATAACCAGATCGTCTCATCCTCACTGCGTGCCTCAATGCTCTGCTCCCCCGACTATTTCCAAAAGTGCAGCCATACCAACCGGGATTGTACATCGACGCGCAAACAGCCAGAAACTCCACCATATTGTGGTTGCAAAACCAGTCCAAGTGTAGAAATCACCATCCTTGGCTTTAAGCATATCAGTCAATGAGATATGGATTCGAGATACTTTGATTCTTCTGTGCTACTGTGACGAAGATTATAAACGCACCTTGATAGGCACCCGCCGCCAAATTACTATGCCCGGGAAATTGGCGCGTTCAAATCAAAGTGGATGAGAGAGAAAATATGCCGAACAAAAAATGGTCAACTCAGAAATCATCCGATCTTTATCAGATTGACGGCTGGGGCAATGGATTCTTTTCAATCAACGAGGCCGGTCACATGGTTGCCGTGCCTGATGGTGAACATCAGGTTGATCTGAAAAGGCTTTGCGATGAACTGGCTGGACGCGACCTGTATCCTCCTCTTTTACTGCGTTTCTCTGATATCCTGAAGCAGCGTATGCAACAGATTCATGACCGATTCTCCATTGCTCGACAGGAATCCGCTTATCAGGGTCGCTATTACGGTGTGTATCCGATCAAGGTTAACCAGCAACGACAGGTTGTCGAAGAAATCGTCGAATTCGGGGCTGAATTCAACTGGGGGCTGGAGGCCGGCTCCAAACCCGAACTACATGCTACCCTGGCTATGCTGGAAGATATTGAAGGGCTGATCATTTGTAACGGCTATAAAGATCGCGAGTTTATCGAACTGGCCATGATGGGCCGAAAAATGGGCAAACGTGTCTTTATTGTTGTCGAGAAACCCAATGAACTCGATATAATAATGGAAGCATCTGCGCGTCTGGATGTAAAACCATTGATCGGTCTGCGTTGTCGACTGGCGGCTACCAGTCAGGGGAAATGGGCAGACTCTGGTGGAGACAATTCGAAATTCGGCTTATCCGCCGGTGAAATCATGGATGTTGTGCGCAAACTTTCTGACCGCCAAATGCTTGATTCTCTTCGCCTGTTACATTTCCACATCGGCTCGCAAGTACCGCGCATTCGCAACATCAAACAAGCAATGCAGGAAGTCGCGCGTTTTTATGTCGAACTGCGCCAGCTTGGCGCACCCATTGAATTTATCGATGTGGGCGGCGGCCTGGGTGTCAATTACGACGGCGCTATCTCCGGCTCACACTCCTCGATCGATTATTCGCTGCAGGAATATGCCAACGACATTGTCTGGACGATGAAAACGGTATGTGACGAAAAAGACCTGCCTCACCCGGATATCATTTCAGAATCGGGACGGGCACTGGTGGCGCATCATGCCGTTCTGGTTATCGATGTACTTGGTGTCACCAAACGCAGTGGCACACTGACTTTATCCGAACCTCAGAAAAATGCCCCGATGCAGCTCCGCCAGCTCTGGGACACTTATAAAGATCTCAAAGAGATTGCCCCTCGCGAGGCATTACACGACGTCATTTCCCTGCGCGATGATATCAATCGTCTTTTTGTACTGGGTCACTGCACCTTATCCGAACGCGCTCAGGGCGATGAACTGTACTGGCACCTGATCAGCCGACTGATTAACGTATTGGATGAAGATGAAGCCAACGAGCTGGTGCCCGGCATCCGCACTCAACTGGCTGACCGTTATTTCTGCAATTTCTCGGTGTTTCAATCCCTGCCCGATGCCTGGGCCATAGATCAGATATTCCCGGTCGTACCCATCCACCGTCTGGACGAACAACCGGAACAACAGGGTATTCTGGTTGATATCACCTGCGACTCGGACGGCAAAATGCAAAACTTCCCACTGGCGACGGGACATTCCGCCACCCTGCCTTTGCATTTTATCAACAATGGCGACGATTACCTGATCGGCGTATTTCTGACCGGTGCCTATCAGGAAATTCTCGGCGATTTACATAATTTATTCGGCGACACGCATGCCGTCCACGTACGCATGGATGGCGAAAATTATGAACTTGAACAGATCGTCGAAGGTGAAAGTGTGGCTGAAGTGCTGGATTATGTGCAGTTCAACGAAAAAGTATTGCTGGATCGCATGCGCCGCCAACTCTCTCAGGCTCGCACCGAAAAACGTCTGACCGCCTCTGAAGCCAATGGCTTCCTGCGCTTTTATAAAGACGGGCTGGCCGGCTATACCTACCTGGAAGAACAAATGCCGGGCATGAAACCATAACGTCTGAACCTGCAAGCTTCCGGGCAACTGTCGCCATTTTAGAAATTTAAATCTATAGTCTTGCTTGAGGGCTCCGCATGCAAACTGATCAAGACACTCTGACATCAAAAGATATTGTGCTGGCCAATCACCTTGCCGATATGCAGGAGATTGACTGGCAACAGGCACTGCAAACAGAGCAAAATATCCTGCGGCTGGCCAATCCCTCACTGGCAACGCTCGCTGCGCTGGCCGAGCGCTTTTCTCTGGATGAACTGCATATCAAGGATATTCGCAATCCTCTGCATCCGCCTCATTTTACCCGCCTGGATCACGGTGTGCTGCATATTATTCTGCGCTTTCCGGTTGAGCAGGAACCACAGGATGAAATCAGCAAAGTTACCAGTGTATCTATTATTGCCGATGCGCGGATGTGTGCACTCATCTGGCCCGGCCAACGCTTTCACTATTTTTCGCACCATGATCTGATGGGACTGGACGTTGACGAATGTGTTAGTAAAATCATTCATAAGCTCGTCGATCACTTGCTCTCCCGCGTGTACACCTTGCGCGAAGACATGGATGAGTTTGAGGAAGAGTGTCTGGAAGATGTCAATAAAGCCGATCTTGGTCGGCTGCTCACCATGCGCAAGGAAATCGCCGAACTGGCGCGCCATGCCCGAACCAACGGCATCGCCATTGAAAAACTGATGCTCGACCCGACGTATAAAAACAAACTGTTACTGATTGATGCTCACGAGCACATGCACCGGGCAGCATCGATTGCTGAATCCAAAGCGGATCATGCCCTGAATGTGATGCAAGCGGCACAATCGCTGCTCAGTCAGCGGCTCAATGAGGTGATGGCCTTTCTTGCCGTCATGACGGTGGTATTAACGCCCATGGGCATTATCGCCGGAATTTTTGGCATGAACTTCGCCCACATGGACATGCTCGAATACCCGAACGGTTTTGCCTTGTCCGTGTGGGGTATGCTGTTGCTCGGTGTTATTTTAGCGGCCTTCTTTAAATTCAAAAAATGGTGGTAATCTATTCTGCATCCAGCCATTGGAATAAAACCAGCGAGGAGGAATGATGATAGATTATTTCGGGGCCAACCGTGAATCCTGGCTGAACCTGCTTTCGCAAACAGAATTCTGGTTACAAATTATTGTCATCATTCTGGCAACGGTAGCGGCTTATTTTGTACGCAGCGCCATGAAACGTTCGGATGTAGAATTAATAGAAGAAAATACACCGAGTAAACTGCAAAGAATTTCGCGCAAAGGACTGGATCGTATTCAGTTCCCCATCAGCATGCTGATGGTCACACTGGTCGGCAAAGCCAGCCTCAATCATCTTGAACTGACAACACCGCTACTGAATATCGCGACGCCGCTGCTGTTATCACTGGCCGGAATTCGCATTGCCATTTACATGTTACGCAAAGGTTTCTCCCCCGGCCCACTGGTCAAGGCCTGGGAAAACATCATTGCCACGGGCATATGGTTACTGGTTGCACTGCATCTTCTGGGCTGGTTGCCCGGTGTGGTGAGCGCGCTGGATAGTTTCGCCTTTAATCTTGGAACAAGTCGCATATCAATACTGCTGGTGATGAAGCTGATCATCACCGTCGGCTTCTTCTGGATACTGGCTCTCTGGCTATCCAATATGATTGAGCAACGCTTGCATAACTCGGATCATATCAGCAGCAGTTCACGTGTTGCGCTGGCGAAATTCAGTAAATTCCTGTTGCTGGCCATTGCGATTCTTGTCGCTATGGACGCCTCCGGCATTGACCTGACAGCGCTGACTGTTTTTGGTGGTGCTGTGGGTGTCGGCATCGGTTTTGGTTTGCAAAAAATCACCAGCAACTTCATCAGCGGTTTTATTCTGCTGTTTGACCGCTCGATCAAGCCCGGTGATGTGATTACCGTGCGTGACAAGTTCGGCTGGGTACAGGAACTGCGCGCCCGCTATGTGGTGGTGCGTGACCGCGACGGCGTGGAAACACTGATTCCCAATGAAAATCTGGTCACTTCAGAAGTCATCAACTGGAGTTATACCGATCCGAATATTCGCATGAAAATCCGCGTACAGATCAGTTACAATGATGATCCGGAAGAAGCCATGGCACTGATGCTGCAATGTGCCAAAGCCTCTGCGCGTGTGCAGGATGATCCCGAACCGTTAACACGACTGATGGAATTCGGCGACAATGGTATCGCACTTGAACTGCGTATCTGGATTCTCGACCCTGAAAATGGTTTGGGCGGTGTGCGCTCGGAGGTTAATCTGGCGATTTGGCGTGCCTTCAAAAAAGCAGGCATCACCATCCCCTACCCGCAGCGAGACATCCATATCAAAAGCGGTAACTTTCCAAACTCCACCATCAACTAAACCTCCTTTTACGACAGGCGATTACGGAAATCCTCATAGGTGAAGCGGCGCACCAGCTCAAAACTGCCATCCGTGTGCCAGATGCCGATATCGGGATGGCGTACGCCGTTGAACATTGTCGTCTTAACCATGGTGTAGTGGATCATATCTTCAAAAATCAGGCGTGAGCCTGCCTCAAGCGGTGCGTCAAACGAATAATCACCGATGACATCACCGGCCAGACATGAGGTGCCGCCGAGTTTGTAGGTATGCGCTTGCATGTTCGCTTCACCGCCACCGATAATGGCCGGACGATACGGCATCTCCAGCACATCCGGCATATGCGCCGTCGCCGAAATATCGAGAATAGCTACCGGAAGTCCATCCGTTGGCACGATATCAAGCACCGATGTCACCAGTGAACCGGTACGCCAGGCAATGGCCCCGCCCGGTTCAAGATAAACTTTCACCTTCCACTTTTCACGGAAACGCCGGATGCGTTCGATCAGTTTATCGAGATCGTAATCTTTATGCGTCATCAGATGACCGCCACCGAAATTGACCCATTTCAATTCAGAAATATAGGCGGCGAACTTCTCTTCAAATGCATCGATCAGAGCTACAGAGGAATCCGCCAGATTCTCGCACAGCGCATGCGCATGCAGCCCCTCAATGCCGGTGAAATCCATACCAGCCAGATGCTGCGGACGCACACCAAGACGTGAGCCTGAGAAACAGGGGTTATAGAGATCAGTTGCTACTTCACTGATGCCGGGATTTACGCGCAAACCGCAAGAGACAGCCGCGCCGCGTGCTTTAAGCCCGAACTTCTGCCACTGCGCCACCGAGTTAAAAACCAGATGGTCGGCCATGGCGATAATTTCATCAAACTCATCATCGCGATATGCCGCTGAATAAATGTGGTTCTCGCCGCCGAATTTTTCCGCTGCCAGTTGCAACTCCCACAATGAACTGGCGGTGCAGCCGGGCAGGTATGGCTTCAGCAGCGGAAACACTGACCACATGGAAAAACCCTTCAGCGCCAGAATGATGGTGCAGCCGGATTCATCCTGAACCCGCTTCAGGATTTTCAAATTACCGATTAGCTTCTCCTCTTCCAGCAGATAGCAGGGAGATGGGATTTGCGACATATCAAAGCTCATATGAAAACCTTATGAACCACAAAGCCACGAAAACACAAAGTTGTTTAACCATTTTCTTTGTGTCTCTGTATCTTCGTGGTGAAATTCCTTTTTCATTCTGGCAGGGAGTCCACATCGATATTGGTTTCGATGTCAGTCCATGGCAGGCCGTGTTCGTTGAGTGCGGCCATGAATGGATCGGGATCGAACTCTTCCATGTTGTAGACACCCGCTTTCATCCACTCGCCTTTGATCATCATCATCGCGCCGATCATCGCCGGTACACCAGTGGTATAAGAAACGCCCTGCGCATTGGTTTCTTTATAACATTCCTGATGGTCGCAGATGTTGTAGACATAGCGAGAGAGCGGTTTGCCATCTTTGGTGCCTTTGACAATAACGCCGATGTTGGTCTTGCCAACGGTACGCGGGCCAAGTGAGGCCGGATCAGGCAGCAGCGCCTTGAGGAACTGGATCGGCACAATCTCGCGACCTTCGAACATGATCGGTTCGATCGAATCCAGGCCGATATTGCGGAACACCTCAAGATGTTTGAGGTAGGCATCACCGAAGGTCATCCAGAAACGCATCCGTTTGACACCACTGAGATTGACGGAGAGTGACTCCATCTCCTCATGGTAGAGCAAGTACATGTTTTTAGGCCCGACCTGTTCGAAGTCGAACTGCTTCTTGAACTGCATCGGCGTGGTTTCAATCCACGCACCGTTGTCGAAGTAGCGGCCGTTGCTGGTCACTTCGCGGATATTGATCTCCGGATTAAAGTTGGTGGCGAATGCATAACCATGGTCACCACCGTTACAGTCGAGAATATCGACATAATCGAGCGTATCGAAATGATGCTTCTGCATATGAGCACAGAAAACGTTGGTAACACCGGGGTCAAAGCCGGAACCAAGCAACGCCATCAAACCTGCTTGTTCAAAGCGTTCGCGGTAAGCCCACTGCCAGCTGTATTCAAACTTCGCCTCATCCAGCGGTTCATAGTTAGCAGTATCCAGATAATGAACGCCGGTCTCCAGACAGGCATCCATGATGGTCAGATCCTGATACGGCAGCGCAACATTGATAAGCATAAAGGGCTGAACCTGTTTAATCAGCGCAACCAGTTCCGGCACATTATCGGCATCAACAGCGGCCGTCTCAATAGTGCGGCAGGTCTTTTCGCTGACTTCGGCAGCAATAATATCGCACTTGGACTTGGTGCGAGATGCCAGGCAGATATCGGAAAATACTTCCGGATTCTGGGCGCATTTATGGGTGACAACTCGACCGACGCCACCGGCGCCGATGATAAGAACTTTGGCCATCGTCATACCTCCTGAAAGGTCGCGATGGTATCGACATTCGTGCAGCCAGTCATCGAAAACAATCCGGGATTTTTCTGCAACTGAGGCTTTTCCCACAAAAAAACACAAGCAGGTCCATAAGCTGAAAGGATATTACTGTTTGGAAGTGACCGGTACCCCGTCCATCAGCGCAGCATTACTTTGAATGATTGATTGTAATTCCTGCACATATGCTTCGCCGCGTTCGGAATAACCGCTCAGGCCTTCGGCCAGTTTCAGGGCGGTTGGTTTTTCATTTTCCGCGCGCATCTGAGTACGAATGCGGCGCAGCGGTTTGTAAGTCTTATTTCGATTAATATGCAAAATATAAGCCGCAACCGAATCATCGATTGAATCAAATACGGCTACTTCATGCAACATCTCCGGTGGACGCCGACTGGGTACAAGGCCACAGCCTTTACTGAAGCACCACATGCCAAACATATTGAAACCCTCTCGGGCAAAGCGGGATGTTCCCCACGAAGACTCGTTGGCAGCCTGTGCCAGAGCCAGTTTAAGCGGTACAATATCGACTTTTTTGAGCAGTGCGCGCCAAACATCTTCATCCTGAATCGATGTCATTTCTACTTTGTAATCAACGGCCAAATCGCGAATCCATTGAGCATCTTTATCTTTAATATGCTGCCCATAACGACTGGATCTTGCTAAAGTCTGAAGGCGCTTGCGTGTATACGCCACTCTGGCATTTTCACTCTGAATAATCGGACGCATAAAATCGAAAAAGGCTTTCTTCTTTTGCGTCACATCTTTATATGCTGAAAAATCGGGCAATGAAGTCACTTTTATAATTTCAGGCAGCACGTAATTCGGTCTGGAACCGGAGTGTGATTCGGCTGAGCAGGATAAAACCAGTGTACACAGCGTGACTGCCACCATGCTATGCAGCAGCTTCACAAAATTTCTCCAACTATCATCTGATGCATCAGCATCTTATTCGCCCACCAACCAGTCGAAATGCAAAGCTCCCTTGCCACCGGTTAATTGCGCCATCGTCCAGGCCAGTGCGTCTTGCAATGGCTGCATGGCCTGAAACGGCGGATTAATAATCAACATGCCCGACCCCTGCATTTGCATAGCGGGGAAATCACCCGACATCTCAATACGAAGAATTTTCCGCACACCTGAATGTCTCAACGTGGTGAAAAGCTCCCGCTCACGGCCAGCGGGTAAGACCGGATACCAGATCACATAGACTCCGGCACGAAAATGCGGGTAAATGCCGGTAACGGCCTGCCCGACGCGACGGTACTCATCCTTTTGTTCGTAGGCAGGATCCAGAAATACCAGACCGCGTTTTTCCTTTGGTGGCAGCAGGCCTTTCAAAGCATCAAAAGCATCACGGTGATGCACCGCCACATGCCCCTTCGTCCGACAGAACTGGCGCAAAAAATCAATTTCCTGAGGATGCAGATCACAACAGGCCAATTGATCAGATTGACGTAAAAGCGAAGCCAGCAGCGCTGATGAGCCGGGCAGTCGTAAAAATCCACCATCGGGATTCTGCTCGGCAATCAAGCCACTCCAATGTTTTGCACCCAGCGGTGCATGCTGCTGATCGACAGGCCACAGTCGTGCAATACCTGTCTGATATTCCATATTCTTCTGCGCTTCGCAGCTATCAAGCTGGTAGATACCTCTGCCGGCAAAAGCATCGAGCATAAACATAGGGGTGGCTTTGATTTGCATAGCAGCCACGAGTTCGCTTAAAACAATATATTTCAGAACATCCGCATGGTTTCCGGCATGGTAGATGTGCTGGTAACTAAGCACGGTTTTACTTACTTATAAAGACACAGATAGGCCGACTGGCCAACCGAACGAACACCAAATCGCTGATCTTTCGCCACTTCAAACTGCTCACCGGCATGAAACGCAACCCACTGTTCCGAGCCCGGCAGTTTAACATCCAGTTGTCCGGAGATAACCTTCATCACCTCTTTACTTGAAGTGCCGAATTCGTATTCGCCTTCTGCCATCACGCCAACCGTAGCAGCGCCTTCTTCGGATTCAAATGCAATAGACGTCACCTGGCCGTCAAAATATTCATTAGTCTTAAACATCACTACCTCCGCACCTGATCATTCGGGCTATACGTGCCCTCAAAAAACGTCGGCACAATAGCTCAATTGCCACACGGTGTCATTTAATTGCACCATCCTGCAAGCAACCATCACACCTTCAGCAGGGTAGGTGAAAATCACAAAATACGCCGCATCGCTTTCTTGCCCTTATTTCATCATCAAACAGGGTATATAATTCACTGCAATCAAGACATTGATCGATCCCGGATTAAATGAGAGGTTTTTGTTAAGATGATAAGGGGCAGCATCAAATCAGAACTGATAACGATGATCATCATTGCGATTGTCTCATACCTGATTTTTTCACAGCTTGATGTTCTGGAGCTCATCGTGAATTTCTCCGCCAAACATGAGGAATTTGAAATTGATGAAATTATTTCTACAACCATACTTCTTGCGATCATGCTCGCCATATTTTCAATTCGGCGAACAGCAGAAGTTCTTCGCATCAACCGCATGCTTGCCATCAAAAACAGCGAACTCGAATCAGCCATGAATGAAATCAAAGTATTAAAAGGAATACTGCCGATTTGCTCATACTGCAAACGGATCAAAGACCCTGAAGATGAATCATGGAAGCAAATTGAATCCTATATTGATGATCATTCAGAAGCCCAATTCAGTCACAGTATCTGCCCGGATTGCTACAATATTCCACTACGTGAATTAGAAGACTTTAAAACAGATTAACTAGCGCCTTGCCAGTAAACATCGGACTCCGTGATTATTGCTTCTCCGAAGCATGCCAGGAGTTTGTATGGGATGATTATGAATCACCCCTGTCCTTTTCCCAGTCACTTGTATCGTCCCTGTCACGTCGCGGATGATTATCTTTCTTTTTCATTTTCCGTTGCTCTTCAAAATTTTCATCATCATCCCAATCATTATCAGGAATAAAACCCATGTTCTTCTCCATATGTTTTCAGATTGTTGTGAAAAGTCAGCATTGAATAAACTCAGCCTCTCTCAACAAACCCCTTAATCGCTGCTACGTTGAACAGCCACGTGAATTGATAAGAAAAGCACACACGACTGTAAAACAAAAATAATTAAACACATAACCCAAAATAATTGCACACAGTGCATCAAAAGAAAAACGGACTCTTTTAACAGAGCCCGTTTCGTACTTTTGCAAAGCTCAGCCTTATTCTTGTACTACAGCCGGAGCTTCTGCTCCATCATCCTGTGGCATGAAACATGGATTATTCTCAGGCGACATATCTTCTGATGAATCAGCATGCACATCATCCTGAGCTGGCAATTCATCACCATACAGATTTGCATCGCATGGATTCATGCTGTCACCATATTCACTCACAGATTGATTATCAGTTTGCTCTTCAGCCATCAGCATCGAAGCTGAGGTAAGGCTAAGGCAACCGATTATCAGTGCATAAAAAACGCTTTTTTTCATTTAATCTTCTCCGTTATAGTTTAAAAATTCATCGTTAAAATCATCAATATGACTGACCCAGTCATCACTGAACTCCGTGTCTGAAAAGGTATCCATTTGCTGATTTGCTGTTTTGGATTCTGCGTCTAAGTGATCAAAATCTCCGTAATTTTGAATAGACATGGGCTTCTCCTTATACTTAAAAATTGGACAGCAATGTGAAAGGTGTGGACAAGCCAATGGCGGGTAAAGCAAAATGTTTTGCACAATATGTTCGAAACGGGAGAACGCATGGATATTAACCTCTTGCGTACATTTCTTGCGGTTGCAAACTTTGAAGGATTGCGTAAAGCATCCGAGTATTTGCATCTGACGCCATCGGCAGTCAGCTCAAGAATCAGACAACTTGAAGGCGAAATCGGGGCGCAATTATTTGACCGAGGACGCAATGGCGTTGTGCTTTCACATGCCGGTGAAAGACTCAAACCCCGTGCCGAAGCCATGGTCGAGCAGTGGAATAAATTGAAACAGGAAGTCCTGCAGGTAGAGCAGAACCTATTATCCATTCGCCTGGGTGGAACGGATATTATCTGGCGGGCCTGGCTGTTGCCCAAATTACAAAGCATGGCCGATTTCAGTGATATCTCTTTTACCCTCAGAACCGGCTCCCGCCTTGAATTAACCCGAAAGTTGATTGATGGATCCCTTGATTGCGCCGTGTTACCGGCAGAAATCAAATATCCCGGTATTTATTCCGTGCAGGTTGCCTCACTTGAACTGGTATTGGTTCGCTCTGCCGGCACTTCCTCGGGCGAGCAAACAGACTGGTTTGTTGATGTGGATTGGGGTGATGCCCACAGAGCCGGCATGGCAGAGTTCAGACAGACAAAACACACACTTCTGGCAGATACGAATGTGGCCTGGCTGGGCCTGGAATGGCTGCTTCAGGTCGGCGGAACAGCCTGGCTGCCGCGCACATTGGCAGAGCCCTACCTGAACGATGCACGCCTGCTGGCAGTACCCGATGTCAACTCTCTTGAGTCACCGATATTTGTTAATATGAGCCGGGATCATTCGCTCGTATATGAGCGTTTACGCCGCATGTTATCCGTATAAATTTCAGCGCTTGTCGACATGCCGCAACGTCGGACCGGTATACAACTGGCGCGGGCGATCAATGCCATGGGCTTCCTGCTTAAGCTCAAGCCAGTGCGATACCCAACCAACAGTACGGGCTACGGCAAACACAGCGGTAAACATTCGACTCGGGAAACCCATCGCACGCAGCAAAATACCGGAATAAAAATCAACATTCGGATACAATTTTTTACTGATGAAATATTCATCGGATAAAGCAATACGCTCAAGCTCAAGCGCTGTCGCCATCAACGGATCATTTTCCATACCCAGATGCGCCAGAACCTGCTTGGTTGTTTCACGAATCAACGCTGAACGCGGATCGTAATTCCGATATACGCGGTGCCCAAAACCCATCAGACGAAAAGGATCTTTTTTGTCTTTAGCCCGGGCTATGGCGGCCGGAATATTTTCCGGTGCCCCGATATTTTCCAGCATATTCAACACAGCTTCGTTGGCACCACCGTGTGCCGGCCCCCAAAGAGTGGCGATTCCGGCAGCAATGCAGGCAAACGGATTGGCACCACTGGACGCAGCCATACGCACGGTCGAAGTCGAAGCATTCTGCTCGTGATCAGCATGCAAGGTCAGGATTTGATCCATCGCCTTGGCCAGTAACGGATCAACATGATAAGGCTCACTGGGGCGACCAAACATCATCTGTAAAAAATTCGAGGCAAAATTCAGGCTATTGTCCGGATGGCGAATGGGGCGACCGATACTGTAAGTATAACTGGCAGCAGCAATTGCCGGCATTTTTGCGATCAGGCGAATAGCGGCCCGATGCTGGTCGTCGGGTGAATTATAATCCTGTGCATCCTGATAAAATGCCGAAAGCGCTCCGACCACACCCACCATCACAGCCATCGGATGTGCATCGCGACGGAAACCCTTATAAAAGGAAAGCACCTGATCATGGAGTAAATTATAGCGACGAAGTTCTTTTTCAAACACCGCCAGCTGTTGAGAGTCCGGCAGTTCTCCACTGGTCAATAAATGCGCAATCTGAGTAAAGCTGTATCGCTCTGCCAACTCTTCAATCGGATAACCGCGATAAAGCAAAACACCTTTCTCACCATCAATATAGGTAATTCCACTCTGACAGGATGCAGTAGAACGGAATCCCGGATCGTAAGTCATAATATCCTGATTCGAATACATATTTCGCACATCAATAGCCGATGGTCCCAGTGTACCTTTCAGGATCGGCAGGGCATGCGAATGTTGCTCATCGGTGAATTCAAATGTTGCGAATGTATTAGACATGAAGTCCCTCACATTGATTTTATGCTCGGCAGTATCCGTTTAAATGCAGCAGCATTCCAGCTTCGATTAAATATTGCCCGGTTTAGTTCAATGAAGCACGTATGCGAAACCAGCCGGTCAGACTCAACCTGTTACGTTGTGCCGGCAGCACTTCATGCGGAAAAAGCTCACTGATAAAGGTCACCAGACGCCCGGACTGCGGCAATATTTCAACCGGAAAATGCGCGGATGCATGATCTTCACCGGCATAAACTTTAAGTGCCCCGCCGCTTTCGGCTTGCCAGTCTTGATTAAGATAGAGGATACAGGTCACAACCCTATCCATCGCGCCGATAAAACGATCATAATGAACACCATAAAAAGAGCCGGGCGGATACAATGCATAGTGCCCTTCGAATTCAAACAGCCCGAGAAACAGTCGCTGATTTATTGTCAGGCGCAGCATTTCCAGTTCTCCCAGATAAGCAGCCTGAATCGCTGTGGGGGCCGATGTATCCAGCCAGTGAATATGGTCATTGCGGATATCCGGGCGCAGCTGTTTATGCTCACCCCGACCAACCCGGGCATGGCGGAATTCTCCCCGTTGATACATCGTCACGGCTTCATCCGATAAACTTAATTGCTGCAATGGCGAAACAAAACCATCGAATACAGATAAGCCGGTCGCCACCAGATCATCAACAATTTTATCGTATTTACTGACCGCACTGATCTCCAGATCACTGGCAAAATCCATATATTTCCCCGAAGCCCGTATACAAGCGGCAGGATTGTCCGCTTAATATTTTCATTGAGCAAGATGCCTTGTCATCACACCTGTTTTGGACGTACTCTGTGTGCCTATCGATGCAAAAGAGCAACATACGGACTCACAAGGGGAATCGTCATGCATATGGACCCGGCATTACCGACACTGGTTGGAGCCATCATCGGCATCCTGTCGATTGCACTGATCATGCATGCACTCAAACAACCCAACGTCATTGCCTATCTGATTGCCGGTATCCTTTTCGGTCCTTCCGCTCTCGGCCTGGTTACCGATCAGATTACGCTGGATCGACTCGGCGCTTTCGGTGTGGTTATGCTGATGTTTTTTATCGGCATGGAAGTGTCACCCCAGATGCTGGCGAGAAAGTGGAAACTGGCCCTGATCGGCACATTTCTGCAAATCGCCATCAGTGTGATGGTCATCTATGGCATCGGTTATCTGGCTGGCTGGTCGCTGGTGCGCTGCGTGCTCCTTGGCTTTGTACTTTCCCTGAGCAGTACAGCCGTCGTACTGAACTTACTGGAGGCGCGGGGTGAGCTGAACAGCAAACATGGTCAGGATGTGCTGACTATCCTGCTGGCCCAGGATATCGCCATTATTCCCATGCTTATTATTATCGGCATGCTCGGTGGCGAGCATATTTCCTCTGTCGAAGCAACGATGCAACTGATAGGCGGTGTGTTGCTGATGGCATTATGTCTCTGGGTATTCAATCGCCCTGATTTCAAAATCCCTCTCATTGGCGATGCCGTCAAGCAAGACCATGAGCTTCAGGTCTTCGGCGCCTTTCTATTGTGTTTCAGCCTGGCGCTTATCACCGGTTTATTTTCGCTATCCGCTGCACTGGGCGCCTTTGTTGCGGGTATGGTGGTCGCTGCGGCGCACGAAACCCAATGGGTTCACCACAGTCTGGAGCCTTTTAAAACCGTCTTCGTCGCGCTGTTTTTTGTTTCCATCGGTATGCTGGTCAACATGCAGTTTATTGCCGCATACTGGTGGCAAATCCTGCTGTTTGCGCTGCTGGCACTGCTACTGAACACCTGCATCAACGCGCTGGTCTTAAGATTACTCGGCGAGCCCTGGGGCTACAGCTTTTATTCCGGCTCGATTTTATCACAAATTGGCGAATTCAGTTTTGTGCTGGCCGCTGTCGGTGCTGGTGCTGCCATCATTACACCGGAAACATATCAACTGATTATCGCTATCATTGCCCTTACCCTGTTATTATCGCCGATGTGGATTGCTCTGGTGAAGAAACACGCATGCGATAATTATCAACCTTTGCTTTCTTCAAAGGATATCCAATCATAGCGGACCTTCAAAGCATGAAGGTCAAAAAAACATCATGAGTAGAGGATTCGTATATGTTTGATTTTACTGACCGCGATCTCGATAAAGCGCATGACATCCGCATCATCGGCGTACCCTTTGATGGCACGGTGTCATTCCGCCCCGGCGCGCGCTTTGGCTCAAGCGCCATCCGTGATGCATCCGATGGTGTGGAGACCTGGTCACCGGTACTCGATGCTGACCTTGAGCAAGTGAAATATGCCGATGCCGGAGACCTTGAACTGCCGATGGGTCATGTAGAAACGGTGATGGCCATCATCCGCGAAGCTGTCGATGAATGCCTGAATGACGGCGTTATTCCGTTTCTTCTTGGCGGTGAACATCTGGTCAGCCTGCCGGCCATTGAAGCCGTATCGGAAAAATACCCCGATCTGGTGGTGATTCAACTCGATGCCCACGCCGACCAGCGCGAAGATTATCTGGGGGTGAAACTGTCGCACGCCTGTGTAATGCGCCGTGTTGCCGAGGTCATCGGTGACACTCAGATAAAGCAAATTGGCATTCGCTCGGGCACAAGAGCCGAATACGAAATCATGCGTCATCACAATACACTGACAACATTCAGGGATGCTGATCTGGATGCGCTGCTTGACTGGGTCGACGGACGCCCTGTTTACCTGACTGTTGATCTTGATGTATTTGATCCGGCCTGTTTTCCGGGCACCGGCACGCCTGAACCCGGCGGCATCGACTGGTGGACATTCCAGCGCTTTATCAAAACCATGGCTGACTGTGATCTGGTAGGCCTTGATGTGGTGGAACTGGCACCGCAGCTGGACACATCGGGTTGTTCTTCTGTATTGGCAGCCAAGGCAGTTCGCGAAATGCTGCTCATTGCCTCCGCATGAATAATCAGCATTTGATTACTATCGGCTGGCGCGAATGGCTGGCTTTACCTGAACTGGGTATTGACCGGATCAAAGCCAAAGTCGACACAGGTGCCAGAACTTCATGCCTGCATGCATTCAGCCTTGAAACATTCACTCAGCGCGGAGCACCATGGGTTCGCTTCGGCGTGCATCCGGTGCAAATGAACGCCAACATTGAACTGATCTGTGAAGCTGAAATGATCGACGAACGCATGGTCTCCGATTCCGGTGGCCATAAAGAAGTGCGCCCGATCATCCGGACAACCATCGGTTTAGGCCAATTATCATTCACTGCTGAGTTCACATTAACCAATCGCGATACCATGCGGTTTAGAGTATTGTTGGGCCGCACCGCGATGGAAGGCCGGATACTCGTGAATCCTGAGCATTCTTATCTCCAGGCTTTTCCAACCCGTTGAAGGAGTATTGATCAAGCATTATGAAAATAGCTATCTTATCCAGAAACAAGAGACTGTATTCAACCCGGCGAATCGTTGAAGCCGGAGAACTCCGTGGTCATGACATGCATGTTCTGGACCATTTACGCTGCTATATGAATATCACCTCCATGCGGCCGACCGTCAGTTTCCGGGGTGAACAGCAACTCGGGTTTGATGCTGTTATTCCGCGCATTGGTGCATCCGTAACATTTTATGGAACTGCGGTACTCAGGCAGTTTGAAATGATGGGGGTCTTCCCGCTGAACGAATCCGTAGCGATTTCACGCTCACGCGACAAATTACGCTCAATTCAATTATTGGCGCGTAAAGGTGTCGGACTACCTGTCACCGGCTTTGCCCGCAATCCGGATGATATTGACGATTTACTGAATTCTGTCGGTGGCGAGCAGTTTGTTATCAAGTTACTCGAAGGCACACAGGGTATTGGTGTGGTACTGGCTGAAAACAAAAAAGCCGCCGAAAGTGTGATTGAGGCTTTTTTAGGACTCAATGCCAATATTCTGGTACAGGAATTCATCAAAGAAGCCGGTGGTGCTGACATCCGCTGTTTTATCATCGACGGCAAAGTTGTTGCTAGTATGAAACGACAAGGCAAGGAGGGTGAATTCCGCTCCAATCTGCATCGTGGCGGCACGGCTGAACTGGTACGCATCACACCGGAAGAACGCTCCACTGCGGTTAGGGCTGCCAGCATCATGGGACTGAAAGTCGCCGGTGTTGACCTGCTGCGCTCCAACCACGGACCGGTGGTCATGGAAGTGAATTCTTCGCCCGGCCTTGAAGGGATCGAAGGAGCTACCGGCAAAGATATCGCTGATTTAATTATCCGCTGTATCGAAAAGCATGCAGACTCAAAAAACACCCGCACAAAAGGACAAGGTTGAGTCAGCAACTCATTATCGGCGGGGAAAGCATTGCCCCGGGGGAACGTCGAATCATCGAATTACCCCTTCCCCCATTAACCACGCATTCCAAGCTGGAGATGCCGATTCATGTCGTTCGCGGACGAAAAAATGGCCCCCGGCTGCTCGTCTGTGCTGCTTTGCATGGCGATGAAATTAATGGTGTTGAAATTATCCGGCGACTGGTTTCCGATAAAGCGATTTCCCGACTGCGTGGTGACTTGATTGCCATACCCATCGTCAATGTGTACGGCTTCATCCATCAAATCCGTTATCTGCCGGATCGGCGCGATTTAAATCGTTGCTTTCCCGGTTCGGATAAAGGCTCCATGGCCGCCCGTCTGGCCTATCTGTTTCTTCATGAAATCGTTGAAAAATGCACCCACGGTATCGATTTACATACAGCAGCCACTCATCGCGATAATTTACCTCAGGTGCGTGCCTGTCTGAGCGATCCGGCAACGCTTGAAATGGCGCATGCATTTCCCGTCCCCATACTGCTCGATGCACCCTTTCGCCCCGGAACAATACGCGAAGCGGCGTCCAAACTGAATATACCCTGGCTGGTTTACGAGGCGGGCGAAGCCTTACGCTTTGATGAGGTGTCGATTCGTGCCGGGCAACGCGGCATCCTGCAAGTTATGCGGCAAATCGGCATGCTTCCCAAACGCCGGACAAAGAAACCATATCTGCCACAAGTCGCCAGAAAGTCGTACTGGATCAGAACCCATCAAAGTGGCATCTATCGCAGCCTCGTTCCGATGGGGGCTCTGGTAAACAAGGGTGATTTGCTGGGGCTGATTGATGACCCCTATGGCTGCAATGAAGAACAAGTCATAGCACCCACTTCAGGCATCGTGATTGGTCGAACCAACCTCCCGCTGGTCTATGAAGGTGATGCGATTTGCCATATTGCCCGTTTTAAACATATCGAAGACGCGGCCGATTCAGTGGAATCTTTCCAGTCTGAATTTGAAATCCTTGCAGAGGAGATCGGTGATGAGATCAATGAATCCTCGCCGATACTCTGACCATGTGGTTATAGCACAGCATTTAAACATGATTTTTCGAACTGATTCGCAGGAGCCTCGATGAACCGTTCCATTTTATTGCACGCCTTGTCGTTGAACGACAGAATCCTTGAACCCAATCAATTACCGGTAAACGGGCACGTCTGGGCCTTTGATAAAACAGATATGAGCCGCGAAATGTTTGTCGGCAACTGTATCAGCCTGCTGGCTTTTCTGGGCAGTCAAAATGCCAGAATAAGCTGGGACAATGACATAATGGCCTTTGACGTCCAACTGGATGGCGGACAACAGGCAAGCGTCATCATTTCTTTACAGGATGATTCACTGGCATCCGATTATTATTATTTCCTTGGCATTTGGATGGCATCGGATTCAAAGCGTTTATCCGTGATTGAACAGCACGATGCATTTAATGACTGGGAGAAAGAAGGCCTCATCTCACCGGTACTTTCCTATAAAGTCAGCGTTTCCAATCGCCGAATGAGTGAAAAAGATATCCGCAAAATCATTAACAGCGCTCCCTTTGGCAATACAATTTATCATGAAAAACTGGCCATTTATGGAAAAACCGACATTCACCCCTATCTGACGGGCCGCTTTGTCATTTGCCCTTCGCAAGAAGATGATGTTTTTGACATGCCAGAGATTCAGCACAGCCTTTACTCCCTGAGAAATCTCATGTCGCTCAGCTGCAAGTGCATGGAAATTTATGCCTCAATGCAAAATGATGACCTTCCCGCCAAGCTGTATCAGAAAACCATCGAGATGATGCTGAAAGTCAACCAACAGCCCGTACATTCGGACTGGGACATGATTGTGCGGGAAAACAGTCTATTGACACATACGGCTGCATCCGCAACGGTAAAATCCCGCAAAGAAAAACGCGAAGTGCTATCGCTGGCCCGAATGTTCGACTCGATCTCCTCTGAATTAGTCATTTCAGAAATGGGCGACATACCATCATTGTTCGCCAGACTGAATCAGCCCTTTGAGTTTACGCAGGAATTTATCACCAACAATCTGGAAATGTTGCAAGGTGCCGACGATCAGTCGCAAGTTCTTCAATCACTGCTCAATGCAAGAATTCTGGCATCTCAGCAGCAATTGTTACAACAGCTCTTGCAGGCTCTGAGCCCTGACAGGAAACCATAAACAGGCTCCTTTCGACCAACATCACTCAGTCATGACGTTGGACAACACATTAACCCGGACTTTTCATAAATCGTTTCGATGATTGATGCCTCCCCTCCAACTTCCTTAAAGTGATAGGGGTCTTGTTTCGCGCATTTTACCCCTCTCCCTTAATTTAATTTCTCGCTGAATTCCATTTAAAAATGCACCACGTAATCAATAGAGGCAGTAAATTCAAAGCCTTTAAACAACGTTCAGAATCACCCAACCACTACCGGGTTCACGGAAGTTGGTAACTTGCCCACGCCAGGCACGCCCCGCCAGGGCAATCAACTTCGTACCATGCATATACAGTCGTATATCCAGCTTCAGCTCTTGTCCGGCTATGTTAACCATGCTCGCCGGAACCCAGCGCTGCGCAACCGTTTCAGTGCGATCCAGATCGGCAAAGCGAGCACGGCTTACTGACTTACCCATCAGCACGCCCTTCCCACCATGTCTGGCTGAAGGCTTAAACACCCAATATTTTCGATCCTGCCAGATCTCTTCTTCATCAATTTGGGCCAGATGTAGTGTTTCAGGTGTAATTTGACGAATAAACTGCACCTCATCTTCGCTTAAACAGCGCTCAAGAAGTCCTTTCTGCCACCAGTCCACCATCCGCAACTTATCTCCGATCAGAGCATAACTGCGCGGATGCGGATTTAATTCGATGAGCCCCTGCATATATGCCTGCCTTATATGCGCAAGCGGCTCGCTTTCGAGATAAAAATCCGTATGCCGATTATAAATCGCATCAATTCGCATCTGCTCACAATACAGGCCATCCTGGCGAAGCGTTAAACCTTCAGGGCTGACCAAAAACACCTTGCGGCCAGCTGCGCGTAATACATCGGCATAGGCACACATCTCGGGAAACATAAATTGCTGCTCAATATCCTCATCCATGATGGCTATGGCTTGCCATTGTTCAGGAAACATTGCCAGCACACGCTGCATCAGATCTCCCGTGAATTCGGCGTTGTCGCACTGAGGAAGCCATAATCCTGCCCCGACATACAGCCCGCCAGCATTATTATTAATTTCGATCAGCTTCGGACCATCGGGCGTCAGATGGAAATCAAATCCCATCAGCAAGCTGGGCCAGGAGGTTTTCACTGTGGCAGTAGCGGGTAACGAATCGGCTAAAGCATCAAGGTAGTCGGTATTATCCTTGAGTCGATGCATCAGGCGCGCAAAGGCCAGCATGCGATCAAAATCGTCACGCGGAATATCAATCGGCATGACGCTGGCTAACGATGTATCCGCCATTTCAAATTGTTCCGAAGTTTGGTCTGGATGGGGAGCATGGGTGATCATGACGGCAAAGCTATCCCAGCACCCCCATGTCTGTCACAATTCGTCGATGATTCCACCTTCAACAAGCTCTACTCCTCCTCTGAACACCTCAGCTCAGACAACGCCTGCGCCTAACGCTGCCGAACTTCCGCAATTGCCAGCCATGTCGCTGCAAGATCTGCTGGCGCTGATGAAATCCTGGAATATGCCTGCTTTTCGTGCCAAACAAATTCTGCAATGGCGTAATAAAGGGGTACTTGAGCCACAACAGATGCGGAATTTACCGGCTGAACTCAAGCAAAAACTCGCTTCAGAAGTACTTTGCCAACCCCTGAAGCTTATTCATAAACAGGTTTCGACTGATGGCACGCGCAAATATGTTTTTGCCCTGACTCGCAGTCGGGTCAGTGGAAAAATGATCGAATCGGTATGTATTCCGGAAGAGCAGCGCGGCACGGTTTGTATTTCATCACAGGTTGGTTGTGTGCTCGATTGCCCTTTCTGCCATACCGGCACACAGGCTTTTGAGACCAATCTGACGGCAGGTGAAATCATTGCCCAGATTCTGGCTATCAAGGCCGACCTGTCCGAAAACCCTATGCCTGAAAACCTGCACAACGAGCTGACGCATGTCGTCTATATGGGCATGGGTGAACCGCTGGCCAATGAAGCAAACCTCCACCAGAGCCTTGCCATGCTACTGTCGGAAGAGGGACTGCATATTTCACGCCGCCGCATTACGGTATCAACTTCCGGACTGGTACCGCAAATCCAGCGTCTGGGAGAAGTTTTTCCGGTTAATCTGGCCATTTCCCTGCATGCGGCTACCGATGAGCTACGTAATGAACTGGTACCGATCAATCGCAAATATCCTTTAGCTGCGCTACGTGCTTGTCTGGATGAATACCCCTTAACCAGCCAACGTCATATTACGCTGGAATATGTTATGCTTGGCGGCGTTAATGATGATGAAAAACTTGCAGCGGCATTAATTAAGTTTGCCAATCCACTGAGAGAACGCGTTAATTTGATCCAGTTTAATACCTATCCGGGCAGCCCTTATCAAGGATCATCAAAGGAAAACATGAATAAATTCTCGCAACGCTTGATTTCTAAAGGGATTCGTGCCACGCTAAGGCGATCACGCGGAGAGGATATCATGGCCGCCTGTGGTCAACTTAAAGCTGACCAGACATTAAAAGCGTAACATAGAGCATTTTAAATTTGAGACTTATGACACTGGAGACATCATGACATCTCGCATTGGCATTATCGGTGGCAGCGGATTATACGATCTGGAAGGTCTGGAAATTCTGGATTATATGAACATCGATACACCCTGGGGAAAACCATCCGACAAACTTATGCTTGCCTCTCATCAAGGTCAGGAGATTGTTTTTTTACCCCGTCACGGCCAGCATCATAGTTTTCCACCACACCATGTTCCTTACAGAGCAAATATCTATGCCATGAAGCTCGCCGGTGTGAAAGAGATCATCTCCATATCAGCTGTTGGCTCATTACGCGAAGAAATCAAACCCGGTGATTTTGTTCTGCCGGATCAATTTATAGATCGTACCCGTAGTCGCGCCTCAACCTTTTTCGAAGGGCCATTGGTTGCGCATGTTTCCATGGCCGACCCCATTTGCTCCGGTTTACAGAATGAACTTCATGCCGCCTGCTGTGAGCAACCCATCACAACGCACCTGGGCGGAACCTATCTGGTGATGGAAGGCCCGCAGTTTTCCACCCGGGCAGAATCAAACCTTTATCGCCAGTGGGGAATGGACATTATCGGCATGACCAATATGCCGGAGGCCAAACTCGCGCGTGAAGCTGAAATTTGCTACGCCACCGTTGCCATGTGTACTGATTTTGATTGCTGGCATGAAGAAGAAGACAATGTTTCTGTTTCCAGTGTGGTTGAAGTCATGCGAGGCAATGTCATGCAGGCAAAAGCCATGTTGAAATCCTTTCTGGATCATCGCGTAAAATCCACTGCAATTCAAACCACGGGAGACAACCCCGTCTGTGCATGCCAATCGGCCCTGGAACACGGTTTGTTCGCTGATTTAAAACAATGCTCTGATTCATCCCTTCGCCCTATTCATGCTCTTGTGGAGCGCTTACTTTGAAAGCGTTGTTTTTGCTTTGCCTGATCGTTTTGATGACCGGCGGATGCCAGAATGGCTCCAAAGCTCAGACTGAGAAGGATCACAAACGTGCCAAGCTGCAATATCAGATCGGTATCGATGCACTGCATAAAAACCAGATGCCAAAGGCATTTGAATCATTAATTAGAGCCAATGAAATCAATCCCAAACAACCGGAAGTTCTTGACGCATTAGCTTATGCATGGCGTGTTCGTGGCGATTTCGTTCAATCTGAGAACTTTTACAAACAGGCACTGCATGCCGGTGCCGGTTCATCCACACATACCAATTACGGTAGCCTTCTGGTTTCTCTGGAGCGCTATGAAGAAGCCGAGAAAGAGCTTCGCCAGGCACTGTCCGACCCCAGCTACAGCGGTCAATTTGTCGCATTTATTAATTTGGGTGATGCGCTGGCTGGCCTAAAGCAATTCGATGGCGCAATCATGAACTACCGCAAAGCCGGATTATTACAGCCACGCAGTAGCCTGCCATCAATCAAAGAAGCCAGAATCTACAGAGAGTCCGGACGTCTGGACTATGCAGGTTCGCTTTATGAAACTTTATTGCGACGTGACCCGATCGACCAGGTCGTCGTTGCTGATTATCTGGACCTTCTGAAAACCCAGCGCAATGCTTCTACCGCCAGACAAATACTCAACACCTTTCGCGGCCAGGTTCAGGAGCCCACGCAAAAAGTTTGGGCCAGTGATCAGTTAAAATATGTATCGGAGTGGTAATTCATGAGTGAGAAAAAACAGCCCGATATTGAAATCAAACCAACACGCGAAGAACTACTCGTTCACATCGGGAAATCGCTACATGAAGCACGTGAATCCGGCGGCTTATCCAAAGAGAAAATTGCCCAGAATCTGAAGCTTCGCTTATCGTACATCCAGGCGCTTGAATCGGGCAACTGGTCAGAGCTGCCTGAAGCGGTATATGCGCTGGGTTTCCTGCGTCAATATGCCAAATTTCTTGGCATCGATATCGACCACGAAATCACCCTGCTGAAATCCGATGAATACAAACTGACCAAACCGCTAACCTTTCCGGATCCACCGATTGCCCCGAATAAATCATGGGTCATTGTTGCTGCATTATTATTTGTTTTTCTCATCGTCATTTTTAACATTTTCTGGAATGCCGGCGACCACCCGAAAGAGACATCTACCAGCCATCCAACAGCTTCTGAGCAGCCATTAGCACCTCTGCCTGTGCCAGAAAACATAACGACTGATTTAAGCTATAACTCCGCAGCGCAGCAACAAACGCCGGAACCGGAGACAAATAATAATCAGGCCGAGCTTGTTCAAACCGAGCCTGTTCAAACAAACAGCAACACAAGCAGCCCCGTAGCAGCCACGCCAGAAAGCGCTGACACAAGCATTAAAGCCACCAGCAATACCTTTGTTTTCAAAGCCATTCAGGGCGACATCTGGCTTGAGGTGTATGCCAGTGAAGATGCCACCGCCCCGTTGCGTCAGGATCTGATTAAAAAAGGCGGACAACTTGCAGTTGAAACACCTGAATCAGCCGTTTGGATGACCTCCGGCAATTCAACCATGCTTGAAGTCATCGCCAATGGCGTAACCGTTATTGAACCCGGTGATTTCAAAAGAAACGTCGTAAAACGCAGGCAAATCAACTTAGCCGAGTAGCACTCAAGCCTCGCCGTTGAACAATATCGAGCTTGTCTTTAGATGAAAACTACTTCATATTTGACCTACTTTTAGGAAAGGGGTGTTCCGATGTCAGGCGTCTCAAATTCAAACGATACATTCATGATTGCTCGTCGAAATATGATCGAATATCAGATCCGCTGCTGTAAAGTCCTTGATCCTGATTTACTGGACATGCTGGCATCCATGCCAAGAGAAGACTATGTCCCTGAACACGTAAGAAGCCTGGCTTATATGGAAGGCAGAGTACCGCTTCCTTGTGGTCAGGAAATGCACAGCCCCTTGCAGGAAGCCACGATCATGCAACAACTGAGCTTCACAGGACAGGATCGTGTACTTGAAATCGGTACCGGTTCCGGATACCTGACCAACCTCCTCGCTTTACGTTCCGGCCATGTTACTTCTTGTGACATTCACGCCGAATTGACCCGGCAAGCAGAAAAGAATCTGTCCGATCATGGCATTGATAATGTAACCCTGCTCAATATTAATGCCATGGATGAGTCTGCGATGCAGCAGTGCGATAGTATTCAGGGGCCGTACGATATTATTGTCATCGGAACGGCTCTGGAAAAAATTCCTGCGCACCTTCGCAGCCTGCTGTCTGAATCCGGTCAGTTGATTTCTTTCACGGGAAAGAACCCTGTGCTTCACCTGATTCATGAAGCTCACGCCAATGGCGCATGCACATCAACCACATTGTTTGAAACGCTGCTACAAGATGCCGAAGGCCTGCCAGTGAAACGGGAACTCATCTTTTAAGCCCCCCATACACGATCAGGTAAAGGATGAATGTTTTGCCGGATGACGCTTCGCTTTTCTTACCTACGGGTTGTGTAGCTTAAGGCCTATACCTTCTACTTTTATAAAGTACTGATCATCTGATGCTGGCCGAAAGCGGACATGCAGAAAATCAGCGCCACAAGCCACTTTCAATCCTTAACAGGTGGTCGATTTAAACTTCATACCTAACGTATCGAGCGTTACGCTCATCGGGAACATATTCAAAATGCACACGAACGGTATCGACAGGCAGCAATTCGAGCGCAACTTCCGGCCATTCGATAATACTGACCCATGGCTCATCGAAATAATCACGCACAGCAAGCGTTTCAACTTCATCGGGGCCGGACAAGCGGTACCAATCCATATGCGCTACCCGAACAGGTATACCATCAGCTAAAATACCCCGATACTCTTGAATAATCGAAAAACTCGGACTGGGTAAAGCGTGATCCTGCACTCCCAGAGCGCGCATCAATGCGCGCGCAAAGAAACTTTTACCTGCACCAAGATTGCCTGACAAGGCAATCACCGTACCCGGATGGATACGCTTTGAGAATTCTTGTGCAAAATGGATAGTCGCCTGCTCATTTTGCAATAATATCGACATCAACCGCCCGTTACTGATCGCGTTGGATATGTTTGGCCAGCGCCCCGATCATATCGCCCTTGGTCACCCAGCCGATGACAGAGCCGTTTTCCAGCACTGGTAAATGGTGAATATGCTCATCACTCATGATGCTGGCTACATCCATCATTTTAGCATCTGCATCCACGGTTCTGACATCTTCAACCATAATATCGCTAGCAACGATGGCCTGAAAACAATCCATCTCTTTCTGGAATCGTTTCTCGCCGAATGGGATGACCATATCGAAGATGGCAATCGCAGTCGGCAAATGAAGGTTAGCCTGCTGATCAATCAGATCACTTTGAGTAATCACACCCAAAAGGCGCATCTCATCATCCACCACCAGCATACCGTGCATGGCCTCATCGGCAAACCTGCGAGATATTTCCAGTAAAGGTGTATCCAGTTGGCAATATGGTGGTTCCGGGTTCATTATATCTCTTGCAGTCAGCATGATGCCCTCCTTACCTTTGTCATGACTTCATTATATCACATGGATAACTAAGTCCCTGCGATGTTAAGCCTTTTGGTATATTTTTCCACCTTGCTTATTGAACACGTCGGATTGTTCTTTCATGCCCTCTTCAATCGCTTCAGCACTATCCAGACCATGCTCGGCCGCATAATCCCGCACATCCTGAGTGATTTTCATCGAGCAGAATTTAGGTCCGCACATCGAACAGAAATGCGCAACCTTGGCTGAATCTTTAGGCAGTGTTTCATCGTGATAAGCGCGTGCCGTATCAGGGTCAAGACTCAGGTTGAATTGATCCTCCCAGCGAAATTCAAAGCGTGCCTTGGACAAAGCATCATCGCGCTGTTGAGCACCCGGATGCCCCTTGGCTAAATCTGCTGCATGGGCTGAAATTTTATACGTGATAACACCGGTTTTCACGTCATCGCGATTAGGCAGACCCAAATGTTCTTTGGGTGTGACATAACAAAGCATGGCACAACCATACCAGCCGATTTGCGCCGCACCGATACCCGAAGTGATATGATCATAACCCGGTGCAATATCGGTAGTCAGCGGCCCCAGCGTATAAAATGGCGCTTCATCACAATATTCAAGCTGCAAATCCATATTTTCCTTGATCATCTGCATGGGCACATGACCCGGCCCTTCGATCATCACCTGCACATCATGTTTCCAGGCAATCTGCGTAAGCTCACCGAGCGTTTTCAGCTCCCCCAGCTGCGCCTCATCATTGGCATCAGCAATCGCACCGGGGCGCAAGCCATCACCCAATGAAAATGATACGTCGTAGGCCTTCATGATTTCGCAGATATCTTCGAAATGGGTATACAGAAAATTTTCCTTATGATGTGACAAACACCATTTTGCCATGATCGAGCCACCACGCGACACAATCCCGGCCAGTCGTTTGGCTGTCATTGGCACATAGCGCAAAAGTACACCCGAGTGAATCGTGAAATAATCTACGCCCTGCTCGGCCTGTTCAATCAGGGTATCGCGGAAAACCTCCCATGTCAGGTTTTCAGCTATACCATCGACTTTTTCCAGAGCCTGATAAATCGGCACCGTACCAATCGGCACGGCCGAATTACGAATAATCCACTCACGAGTTTCATGAATATTTTTACCTGTCGACAAATCCATGATGGTGTCTGCACCCCAACGGGTAGCCCAGGTCATTTTTTCCACTTCTTCTTCAATCGACGAAGAAAGCGCTGAATTACCAATGTTTCCATTGATCTTCACAAGGAAGTTGCGCCCGATAATCATCGGCTCAAGTTCAGGATGATTGATATTTGCCGGAATAATCGCCCTTCCGCGCGCCACCTCTTCCCGCACAAATTCAGGGGTAATCACATGCGGAATGTTTGCCCCGAATGATTCTCCGGGATGCTGCCGGGTGATTTCGCGTAAATGTTCGCGCTTCTGATTTTCACGGATCGCCACATACTCCATTTCCGGTGTAATGATGCCTTGCCGTGCATAGTGCATTTGCGAGACGTTTTTGCCCGCTTTAGCCTTACGCGGTTGCTTCAGATGTTCAAAGCGCAAATGATCGAGACTTTCATCATCGCGCCGTTCATTACCATATTTGGACGATAAACCGGCCAATGGCGCAGAGTCATCTCGCTCTTTTATCCATGCGGAGCGCACATCCGGCAAACCTTTTTCCAGATCCAGTTCAACTGTCGGATCGGTGTAAGGACCGGATGTATCGTAAACGAGAATCGGATGATTTTCTTCTACGCCATGCTTGGTCGTGGTTGGTGAAAGTGTAATTTCACGCATCGGAACGCGGATATCCGGGCGGGAACCCCTGATGTACACCTTTTTCGAATTCGGAAACGGCTGACGGGCATCGGCCTGAGTATCAGCCACAATAACTGATGAATCTTTCATACAACCTCCTGTCCTGGATAAGAAAACCCTACACGCTATTACTTTCAAGTATAGGCAGAAGCCATGTTATTTCAAATAACATGGCTTCTGCAGCAGCATCTGTGGGCTTATTTATTTGGTTTATTTATTTGGCTTGATCGGAGTCAGACCCCAGATTTCACGATTATAATCCTGCATCGTACGGTCGGTGGAGAACTTGCCACTGTAAGCTGTATTTAAAATACTCATACGTGTCCAGTTTTCCTTATCCTGAAATGCCTCGGCAGCAGCGACCTGAGCATCAAGATATGATCTGAAATCAGCTGCAACCAGCCATGGATCAAAAGGACTGCGAATTGAACCGCAAATGGAGGCAAATAAACCAGGCTCTTTCTTATTGAACTGGCCGCTGTCCAGCATCTGCATAACACGCGTAAAATCATCATCTGAAGCAATAATTTCATTCGGATTATAAGAAGAACGTGCTGCCTCAACCTCTTCAGCCGTCAAACCGAACAGGAAGAAATTTTCATCACCGACTTCTTCGCGAATTTCGATATTCGCGCCATCCAGCGTACCAATGGTCAAAGCACCATTCATCATAAACTTCATATTGCCCGTACCTGACGCTTCCTTACCGGCAGTCGAAATCTGTTCAGATAAATCAGCAGCCGGACAAATAACTTCCATGGCTGACACACGATAATTCGGGAAGAAAACAACTTTCAGCAAATCTCCGACTTCAGGATCGTTATTCACCACTGCCGCCACATTGCTGACCAGCTTGATGATTTGCTTGGCCATATAGTAGCCGGGTGCCGCCTTACCGCCAATCAGCACACAACGCGGTGTCCAGTTCTGCGTATCACCACGCTTAATTCGCTCGTACAAATGAATCACATGTAATACATTCAATAACTGACGCTTGTATTCATGGATCCGTTTTACCTGAACATCGAACATCGCATCCGGACTGAATGTCACACGGCATTCCTGTTGAACCAGTTCAGCCAGGCGCTCTTTATTCTGGTATTTACAGGCCGCCCACTGTTGGCGGAACTCAGCATCATCCACCAACGGTGCCAACTGCTTCAACTGATCCAGATCAGTTATCCATCCATCACCAATTCTGGATGAAATCAGGGCTGACAGCGGCTTATTACACCAAGCCATCCAGCGACGTTGCGTTACGCCATTAGTTTTATTGTTAAATTTTTCAGGCCACATCTCGTTAAAATCGGAGAACAGCCCTTCTTTCAGTAAATCCGAGTGTAACTGCGCCACACCATTCACCGAAAAACTGCCGACAATTGCCAGATAGGCCATGCGCACCTGTTGAACATCACCCTCTTCGATAATAGACATGCGACTCATACGTGCCACATCACCCGGCCACTTTTTGGCAACTTCAGCCAGAAATCTGGCGTTAATTTCGTAAATAATTTCCAGCAGATGTGGCAACAAACGGCCGAACAGATAGACAGGCCAGCGCTCCAGCGCCTCCGGCAGTAAGGTGTGATTGGTATAAGCCAGCGTTTTGCTGGTGATCGCCCAGGCGCTATCCCAGTCATGTTTGTATTGATCCATTAAGAGGCGCATTAGCTCGGCCACTGATACTGTCGGATGGGTGTCGTTCAGCTGAAAAACATTTTTCTCGGCAAAGTGAGTGAAATCTTCACCATGAACTCTCGTCCATTGGCGCATCACATCCTTGAGACTGGCACTGGCCAGAAAATACTGCTGACGCAAGCGTAATTCTTTACCATTTTCACTGGCATCATTCGGATAAAGCACCATGGAGATATCTTCGGCCTGGTTCTTTGAAGCCACAGCTTCGGCATAATCGCCGGCATTAAACTCACCCAGATTGAATTCATCGGTAGCGGATGATTTCCACAAGCGCAAAGTGTTAACCGTACCATTTTTATATCCCGGAACCGGCGTATCAAAAGGAATAGCCAGAACATCCTTGCTATTCACCCAACGCACGCGTGGCATTCCATCTTCATCTGTATAATGCTCGCTGCGGCCACCAAACTGAATGGACTGAATATACTCAGGACGTTCAATTTCCCATACATTGCCATTGATCAACCAGTGATCGGGTTCCTCCATCTGGAAACCATTCACGATTCTTTGACGGAACATGCCATACTCATAGCGAATGCCGTAACCCATAACCGGCAATTGCAAGGTAGCGCAACTATCAACAAAACAGGCAGCCAGACGACCCAGACCACCATTACCCAGGCCCGCATCCTTCTCGCTTTCAACTTTTTCTTCAAAGCTCATACCCAGATCATGCAAAGCCTCTTCAGCTTCGCAACACAGACCAAGATTGAGCACCGCATTTCCCAGTGCCCGGCCCATCAGAAATTCCAGCGACAGATAATATGCACGCTTACCATCTTTCTCTTCGTAAGCATCTTTGGTGTTTTTCCAGTTTTCCATCAAATGATCACGAATCGTATAAGCCAGTGCCTGATAACGATAATGCGGAGAAGTACTGGATGTATGTTGACCAAGTGTTCGCAAAAAGTGACGCTGGATACCGTTCACCAGAGCTCTTGATGTTTTATCCAGACGCGGTGCATCTGTAATATGATACTTGGGAGTGGTTGAGTCAGACATGTGAATAACACCTTGAAAACTATTTATTTTGGCTGCGCACCCTCACCAAAATGAAGATATGCGTCAATGACACTCTAGCTTGCCCGGACTATTCATGAATTTTATTGCGGCTTACTGCTTTGCCCTCAATGATTCAAAAATAGCCCGGCTTAAGCTTTCCAATCGCTTAAAACTTTCATACACATGGCGTTCATATCCCGCACACGCTCTTCAGATCCTGCTTCATTATAGCAACGCAATTCTGGCGCATTACCGGATGCCCTGAGGTGAATAACTTCACCGGATTCCAATGAAATTCTGGCTCCATCCGTAGAATCTATCGAAGCGGCCGGGCCGAAAAGTTCAGAAAAAATCAGATCCGCCGCGCTTACATCCGCTTCTGCATGGCCTGAATTGAAAATCGCCAACATCTTCTGGCTATCAGCGGATGGAAAATTCTTGATGCGATCACTGAACGTGAATCGCTGTGGTAAAGCTTTCAGCAAAGCGGATATCGCCTGACCGCTTTGCCGGGACTGAACCAGAATAGTCAGCAATACAATAATGGCATCGCGTGTCGGCAAAGCTTTCATGGATTTCCCATTCAGCATCAAGTCACTGGCAATGAGAAAACCACCATTGGCTTCATATCCGGCAACATTTAAATGGCCTTCTTGCAGGAGTAAATTCATCGCATCGATGACGTATGGAGAACCGATTCTGGTACGCATCACCTGTCTGAAATATTGCGATTTTTCCACTGCAGAATTGCTGCTCACAGGGGTTACAACATGCTCAACAGCCAAAAACCGGGCGCAGAGAATACCAGCCACATCACCACGCAACCATTCACCTTTCTCGTCGCTGATCAAGGGCCTGTCCGCATCACCATCGGTTGAAATAATACTATCAAGCCCGAACTCAAGCGACCACTTGCGCGCCAGATCAACATCTTCCTGCCGGATAGCCTCGGTATCCACTGGAATAAACGCCTCAGAATAACCCAGACGAACCACTTCTCCACCCAGGGCTTCAATCAGCTCAACCATCATTTCCCGAGCCACCGAAGAGTGCTGATACACCCCGATTTTCAAACCGGAAAGTGCATCAGCGGAAAACACATCGACATAGCGGGCGATATATGCCCGTGATGCCGAAGCATCAAGCTCCGGCAAAACTTCAGCTACCGCAAACGAACCGTCAGCAGTAAAGATATGTTCAGGCAAAGTGATCCGGGCCTGATAAATTGCCTGTTCGTCAGATTTCAGCACTTCACCATCGGGCCGGTAATACTTCATGCCATTGCGATCATCCGGGATATGACTGCCGGTCACCATGACGCCAGCGCACTGGTGCTCCAACGCTGCCAGAGCCAGCGCCGGCGTCGGAATTTTTCCGCAATGCACAGGGTTCAGACCGACATCTTTAGCGGCTCTGGCGGCGGCGGCCATAATTCGCGCAGAGCTGGCCCGGCAATCTCCGGCAATCATCACCGGTTTACCGGGTTCAGTAAAACCGGCTTGTAACATGTATTCGAGAAAAGCCAGTGTATAGGCATAGCAGACCCGGTCATTCATATCACTTACCAGTCCCCGTGCACCACTGGTACCAAACTTCACATTGCTTTGCTGCATTAACTCAGAAATCTGAACAGATGAATCCACATGCATCCCCATTAGCTTAACCCGAATTATTCATAAATTTTATTGCGCCCTTGCTTGCCCCTTTGTCCGCAACAAATCCTTCATCAGTTGTCGTATGCACTGCTACGCACGTCTTCTTCAGAATTCGTTTCGAACAAGCGTTCGTCGCAATCTTCACAACGATTCATAAATAATCCGGGTTAAAAAAGTTTACCCAAACGTGGCATCGGGCCCACCAATGGCCGCAGATAAGTTAACCATGCTTCGGTGACATCGTTACCTTCAGCACTGATATATTCATCTTTCATTTCAGTCGCTTCACGGGCAACCGTTGAAAGTGGTGTGATAAAGTAATCGCTTGCATAAGGATCACTTGACAGACGCCGGATAGCCACAGAGCCATTCTCACCCTGTTCAACAGCCTGTTTCACACCGAAAGCACCGGATTCACGTGCTTCTCTGGCATCAACTTCCGACACTATTGTTGGAAAGCTACGCTGGAGATAACCGAACGTATCGGCACGCACACGAACAGATTCACCCGCATAAGCTTCCTTCACCTTGCCCGAAAGGAAATCTCCCAACGCGCCGGTGCCGGAGAGTTGCACATTACCGTGCGAGTCACGCTCGCCGGTTGATGCAATCGGGTTACCATCTTTATCGCCTACACCTTCAGAGACAGCCACCACACAGCGTCCATATTTAGCCACGACTGATTTCACATCCTGCTGGAATGATGCCACATCAAACACGCGCTCCGGCAAATAAATCAGGTGTGGGCCATCACTTTCATCCTGTCGGGCCAGGGCTGAGGCAGCAGTCAGGAAACCGGCATGGCGTCCCATCACAACGTTGATCTTAACACCGCTGAGCGCAGCGTTATCACGATCATCACCCATAAAAGCCAATGCCACAAAACGAGCCGCAGAAGCAAAGCCCGGGCAATGATCGGTTACGCGTAAATCGTTGTCGATGGTTTTAGGCAAATGGATAGTACAGAAGTCATAATTCTCCTCTTTGGCCATTTCAGCAATAATATGGGCTGTCTCGGCAGAGTCATTGCCACCAATATAAAAGAAATATCGCACATCATTCTTTTTAAACACTTCAAACACACGTTCACATTCTGCCTTGCCCGGCTTCAGACGTACCGAACCAAGACCTGCTGCCGGTGTATTCGCCAGACATTCGAGATCACTTCCGCTTTGCGTTGTTAAATCGATAAAATCCTCTTTCATGATCCCTGCAATACCGTGACGGGCACCCAGAATACCGGTAATCGCCTCGTGCTTCCGCGCCTCCAGAATAGCACCAACAAGTGACTGATTAATGACGGTGGTCGGACCACCGGATTGGCCGATGACCATTTTTCCTTTCAATGCCATGATTCACATCCTCCGTTCAGATTAGTATCCAATATTCAACTCAAGCGCATCATACCGATAAAAGAACCACATCGCATCCTCAAAAAATATTGCTACCATTCATGCAAGATTGGGCCTTTAAGGAGCACACACATGTGCAAAAACAACGCACTGCTGAGTCACATCAGCCACATCATCGAACAAGCCGGTCGGGAAATCATTCTTCCGGCATTTAATCGCAGCATTACCAGCCAGCTCAAGACTGATGGTTCCATTGTCACCGAAACCGACACGCTCAGCCAAAGCTGGATGAAACATCAATTGCATCAACTCGATGCCTCGATTGCTTTTCTCGGCGAAGAAATGAGCGAGCAAGAGCAACGTCAAAAAATGAGTTCGTCCGGTCGCTTCTGGTGCCTTGACCCCCTCGATGGCACCACCAACTTCTCCGCCGGCATCCCCGTTTTTGGCACGTCACTGGCGTTGATTGAAGATGGGAAACCACTTCTGGCATGCATTCATGACCCTGTTCGGCAAGAAACATTTACCGCCATCAAGCATGCTGGTGCATCTTTAAATGGTGTTGCCATTCACATCACCCATGAACGTGAACTTGCCTGTGCTGTTGGCTTCATCGATTTCAAACGTCTGGAACAGGCACAAAAAGAACTCTTTCTGCAAAAAAATCTCTATCGCAGTCAGCGTAATATCGGCACATGTGCGCTGGAATGGGCCTGGCTGGCAGCCGGACGCGGGCATTTCATTGTGCATGGCGGAGAAAAAATATGGGATTATGCCGCAGGCAGTCTGATTGCCGAAGAAGCAGGCTGTCAGGTCAGTAATTTCTCCAACGGTGCGCTGTTTGATCGGCTGAAAATGACGCAATCTATTCTTGCCGCATCACCGGCAATCCATCAGCCACTGCTCGATATCATTCGGAACACACAAGCAAACTTTGACCATGCTGTTTGATATCTTTAATCTGAATAAATGACACAGTTCTATCCGCAAGACTACGCCCTTCGCCATGCGCTCAATGATGAGTTGCATATCCACCCCTATGAACCACTCACGCCACCCGAGCGGGTACTTTATCTGGCTGTACTGGTGAGTCAGCAGGAGCGTCGCTGTGAGAATGATCATCTGGCCGAACTGGCAGAGCGTATGGGTGGTTCCGAACCTTCCTGCCGGGGAAATCAGGTTCGATACTATTTCGGCAGCCTGCGCCTGAAGATCGAACGGCATCAGGAATTCACTCGCTACAAATTTGTTTATCATCCGGAACAGTCCGTGGAGGACGCGCCGTTCGATGTGCCGCTGCTTTCATTATTGCCAGAAGGCTGGTTGGCCAACATTCCGGGGCACACGTTGACGGCGCTGGATATCACGGTACTGGCCTGTGACGGGGATGCCACGCCTGACGACGTAGTCAAGCGTTACGCCGAGCTATTTGATGCCACATCATTCACCGCCTCCCAGGTCGGACGCAGTAAGGGCATGATTTTGACAGATTTTGCTATTCGCGACGATGGTCTGATGCGGATGCTGGTGCTGACCCGTGCCCGCTTACCATCGCAGAACGGACGTTTACTGCTGCGCCTGATCGAAATGGAAACGTACCGGATGCTGGCCCTGATGGCTTTACCGGATGCGCGCGATTTATTGCATCTATTGCCTGAAGCGGATCAGAAACTGACACACCTGACACAGGCCATTGCTCAGGGTAATGGCATGGATGACGATGCCCTGCTGGAAGAGTTAACAGCGCTGGCGGCGCATGTAGAGCAGTTGGTGGCAGCCAATTATCGTCGTTTATCAGCCTCGCGCGCCTACTTCGACCTGGTGTTCAAACGATTACAGGATCTGCACGAAGAGCCGGTGGAAAAAGTACCCTCAATCAGCGGTATTCTGGCCCGTCGGCTGGAACCGGCACGCAACACCTGTGAATCGGTGTCTCGCTGGCTGGATCAGCTTTCGCAACGTGTTTCGCATGCCAGCGACTTACTGCGAACCCGTATCGGAGTACGACATGAACGGCAGAATCAGGAACTGCTGACAGCCATGAATATGCGTTTCCAGTTACAATTGCGTTTACAACAAGCGGCCGAACTCTTATCCGTGGCGATTTTCACCTATTACGCGGTGAATCTGACGGCTTATGTAGTCGAAGAAGTAGAAGTCCTCATGGGCATGCAGGCCGATCCCCTGCTGATCAAAGCAATTCTGGCACCACTGCTGGCAGGCACAGCGCTGTTTTTCCTGTTCCGCATGCGCAAAAAGAAATATGCCGAGTAGGGCATAGACTCAGACAGCCTTAATCGTCCCGTGGTATCAGTATGCTACGTGCACGCCTGCGCAACCCGAAAATATCAACCGTGATGATGAATGATCCAAGCTAAAGCATATCGACAGGATCAACCTCAACCTTGCGGCGTACGCCGGATGCTACTTTGATGGACTGCAACAGTGGTGCCAGTTTCCAGGGTAATATTTTTCTTGTCTCATCCCTGAGCAAAACTTCAAAGCGGTAACGCCCGGCCCGGCGCTCCATCGCGCATGGCGCGGGTGATGTCATACGCACTTCTGGCAAAACACATTGATCGTAAAACTTTTGCGCCGCCTGCAAAGCTTTGTCGGCTTGCATGCAAGAAAAGACGACCCGAACCCATCGCGCATAAGGCGGAAAATTAAGCATCTGCCGCAACGAAAGCTCACGATCCAGCGTTAGCCTCGCCGCCTCATTGCCCAGCTGATTGATCCACTGCGCATCCGGATCTGATGTTTGAATCATGATCCGACTGGCCACATCGCCTCGCCCTGCGCGGCCCATGACCTGGGTCATCTGTTGCCACCAGCGTTCTGTGGCTCGGAAATCAGGCATATGAATCCCCATATCGGCATTCACGACACCAACCAGTGCCACCTTGGGAAAATGATGCCCTTTAACCAGCATTTGTGTACCCACCAGACAATCCAGCTCGCCTTTGGCGAAGCTGTACAGCACTTGCTGCAATTGATCGTGATTACGCACTTCATCGCGATCAAAGCGGGCAAAGCGCAGCTCGGGCAATTGCTGGCCCAGCAAGTCTTCCAGCTTCTCGGTGCCAGCCCCCAGTGGCAATAGTGATGCCTCACCGCAGGCTTCGCAAACTCCGGCAACGCGCCGGGAATAATCGCAGGTATGACATCTGAGCTGACCGTGTTTGCGGTGCAATGTCAGACGCGTCGTGCAATGCGGACACTCGGGAACATGGCCACAAGCCGTACATTGCAATGCGGGTGCATAGCCACGCCGATTTAAAAACAAGATCGATTGCAAACCTGCCTTTCGGGTTTGCTCCAGTGCACTCAACAGCTTCGTTGATATCACGCTATGGTTGCCGCGCATATCAACGATCTCGCATGTCGAGGGTTGAAGATGGGGATTTTTGATCGAAGCAATGCGCTCACTTAATTCGAGCAGGTTCACGCTGGCCTGTTGCACTTGACGCCAGCTTTCCATACTGGGTGTTGCCGTGCCCATCAGCACAGGAATATCCAGCTCCTGCCCCAACAGCAGTGCCATATCCCGCGCTGAATAATTCACACCATCCTGCTGCTTAAAAGAACTGTCATGCTCTTCATCGAGCACCACCAGTCCCAGCCTTGGCAGCGGCAAAAACAAGGCTGAACGGGTGCCAATCAGCACATCCACCTCAGCCAAAGCATGGCGCACTGCGATTCGCTCCTGTGGCTTCATGGCTGAGTGCCACATCGCCACCCTGTTAAAGCGCTGTTGCAGGCGACTGATCCACATCGGAGTCAAGCCGATTTCCGGCACAAGAATCATCACCTGTTTGCCTGCCACAACCAGTTCTGCGGCGAAGCGCAGATAAACTTCAGTCTTACCTGAGCCTGTCGCACCGAACAGCAGCGATGGATGAAACCCTGTATTCTGCTGGCGCAATGTTGACAGAGCAGCGTCCTGCGCCCGGGTCAGATGTTCCGGGATACTTTCCACTGTCCAGTCGCTGGCATCACTGCCTGCGGCTATTTTTTCCTCTATCAGATTGGCCTGCAAGGCCTTCAATAATGCATATTGCAATGAAGGAAATTCCGCCCTCAAACGCAGGGTCGCCAAAGAAAAATAAGCCTTTCTGGGAAATAAACGAGCAAGGCCCGAATCGAATGCTTCAAGCTTGCTCTGATCCACACATCTGAACTTTCGCCGAGCATCATCAGCCCAGGCCGTTGCCATATCGAGCATCTCACCGAAACTCGACAGATAATAGCGAGTAGAGCGACGTAGCCAGCGAAGCCGCACTTCGCAAAGCAGTGGTTCAATATCCAAACGATCCAGAACATCAACAATGTCCACAGCAGACATTTGTTCCGGCGCAAGCTCAATCACCATGCCATGCCGGATACTCTTGCCAAAAGGAACACGAACCCGGATACCAACCTCTGGAGCACCGAGCATGGCTGGCCATCGATAGGTATAGCCATCGCGAAGTGGCAAAAAGACAGCCACCACGACGCATACATCGGCCGAACGATCCTCAGGGCACAAATCAGGGCCTGTGATTCAGATACTCTTTAACAATGTCGGGTAATGATTCCTGCAAGCGATGTTTCGGGTGGAAGCCCAGAACTTTTTCAATTTTTCCAGAGCTGTACCGGGCATTCGCAAACAACTTTTGAAAGGTGCTGGAATCAAATATAAATCTTTTCCCAAACACAATACCGATAGCATCGCCAACAAATGCCATCAGGCGAAACAACCATACCGGCATAGTCCATCGGCTCGGTGTTTTCCCTAACTGATAACTGATCCAATCGTAAAGTTGCCGTGAAGAATATGCAGAGCCATCGGTCAGATTAAATGCTTCACCGGCAGCTTCATCTCTGCTGGCAACCAACAATGCTGCCTCAACCACATCGTCTACATGCACCATGGAACGAAATCCATAGCCTTGCGGAATAGAAGGAAAGCGCCCTTTAAGAATGGCTTCAATCATGCGATTCATATTCCCTTTACAGGATGGGCCATACACCATTGCTGGGCGCAGCACAGTAACATGCGGGATATCATTGCCTGAAAAGATGTAATTGCATTCGGTATAATACTTACTCAAACCATAGATATTCTGATAATCCAGAGCACCGTTCTCATCATAGCTCTGGCCCTTTGGCGGCATGCCAAAGATACTCAAAGAACTGAAATAAACCAGCCGCTTAACCTGCGCACTATCAGCCAATGCAACCAGCCTGCGAGTCCCTCCGGCATTGATGCGGAACTGCTCCTCATCATCCTGCCAGGTGGGCTGCAGTGCATGCACTTTACCGGCCAGATGAAACACCGTGTCGATGCCCTGCATCAAGTCATCGGGTAGATGCTCCAGATCACCAAGCACACTCTCCTGCCATGGGCCTTCCTGGGGCGTACGCAGCAAAGCACGCACTATACATCCATCATCTACCAGACGCTGACACAAACGCCAGCCGATAAAGCCGCTGGCTCCGGTTACCAGAACATGCTTCATCAATGAGCCATCCAACGATGGTATTCATCAATAAAGTGTTCACTCACCAATTCTGATGAAAACAACCTTTCAGCTCGTGCTCTGGCATATTCGCCCATCTTTATCCTCATAGCATCATCTGTAATGAAATTTTCCAGTGCCTTATAGAGAGCATCAACATTCTTCACAGGCACCAGAACTCCGCTTTGTTGATTTTCTACAGCATCTCTCAGTCCCGGAATATCAGTTCCGACACATGGAATGGACATAGCAGCAGCCTCAATGACCACTGTCCCGAATCCCTCCCTATAGCTCGGCATACAAAAAACATGTGAAACAGCTAAAAACTTTTCCGGCTCTGATTGATACCCTAACCAGTGAACATGCTTCATTTCCCTGACTCTTTCCTCATAGCCCTGATCACCATCCATTGGCCCCACTAACAATAAATCAACCTTTTGTTTACTCTGAGGCAACCTGGAAAAGGCCAGTAACAATTCATCAACCCCTTTGTCTTTTGTGATTCTGCCAATAAAGGTGACGATCTTTGAGTCCCTTCGGACTTCCAAAGAATCCAATATATCCAGCTTTGCCTGTTGCCCCCAACGATCAGGCCTGAATCTGTTTAAATTCACGCCTCCCACGGACCCGCTCCCCATCACACTTAATCTATGTTCTGAAGCAATATGCTCGGCAATCAAAAATTCACGCTGAGTTGCGCTATCGGCATAACAATGTGTCATTAACCTGACTATCCATCGATCTGAAGATCGCATCACCAATCTCATCAGACCATGTTGACTCAACCATGCTTGTCCGGTGAACGTATGAAAACGACACCTTACCCCGGCCAGTTTCCCTGCGATTGCACACAGCAACCCAGCTTTGGGTTGAAATGAATGCACAATATCAAATTGCTCATCTCTGAATAAAAACCACAGGCTCTTTATAGCCTTCAAATCCTGCCAGGGTTTAGGCTTACGATACATATTCAGAATAATCACATGTAACCGCTCATGCTGCTCAAGGCGATGTAATTCCTCTCCGGCTGAGGTAATCACTGTCACATCCATTCCTTGCGAAAGGAAATATTTAATTTGTTCTCCTAACTGTAAAACAACAAACCATGGTGTTATTGAAACCAGTGCAACATGTTTATCTTTCAACTTATTCATGGCATCCGCTCCAAACGGTGCCATAAGGCCTTGAATGCAGCTAATTCCTGCTCTGACAACGGGTACAGTGAATTACGCAGAAAACTAAACCCGGTCAGTGAATACAAACCATCTGCAATTAACTTGATCACAGCAATGACAACAACCTTCATTGCCATGATATAGCGATTCTGAGAGAGCAAATAGCTGACATATGAACGGGTAAAAATCTTTCTAGCCCGTCGCATCTTCTTAAGGGGTCTGGCAACCTCCCGATATGCCAACAAAGGCTCTTCCAAGCAGTGAAAGCGACTGGTTTGATATGTTCGCAGCAGAAATTGCTGATCTTCTGCTCCATCAGCCTTTGAATCATATCGATGCTGGCGAAACCAGTCTGTTTTTCCAATCCATGTCGGATGTGGAAAATGAAAACCGTTCCACGGACACGCACAAATATCATCGTGCTGAATCTGTACAGGCAATCGCCCGAGTATCTCATGCTGATTTCTGAAGACAATGGTCGCACTTGCCAGCAGGTCGATATCAGGATGAGACTCCAGAAATTGTAATTGCTTTTCCAAACGATCAGGAAAACTGAGGTCATCCTGATCCATTCGTGCGAAATATTCCCCCCGCGCCATATCCATTGCCATATTCAGCCGGGCTGATAAACCAAGATTTTCTTCCCCCTCGACCAACTGTATGCGCGGATCATCAAAAGAACGCATCACCTTCAGACTATCATCAGTAGAAGCATCATTGAGGATAATCAGCTCCCAGTTGATGAAGCTTTGATTCAAAATTGAGAGCACAGCTTCCTTCAGCGTCGCAGCACCATTATACACTGCCAAAGCAATCGTAATGCGGGGTATCACAGTGATTTCAACCATAAAAACTGATCCTTAATCCCTTCAGAAAGAGATTCTTCCGGCCTCCAGTCAAATGCTCTCATGGTACGGGTGATATCCAGCACAACCTCTTTTACATCATAGGGTCTTCCCTCACTGTAATTTACGATCAGATCATTCTCAGTTAAACTGCGAATTTGAGTTACAATATCATTCACTGAAAACCCTCTGCCACTTCCTGCATTAAAAACACCGCAGGTTTCGCTTTGCAGTGCGCAGACAGATAATCTGGCCAGATCGCTGACATGTAAATAATCGCGGATAATTGAACCATCCCCCCATATATCCAGCATTTCGCCAGCTAACATTTTTGCCAGTAGCGTTCCTATTAATCCCTGCACGCCTGTGTTTCCCTGCCTGGGTCCATAAAGATTCGACGGGCGCAATACCAGTGGCTGAAAGCCGTACAATTGCTGGTACATATACAAATACTTCTCAACGGCTACTTTGACCACACCATATGAGCTGATCGGATCAAGCGAATGATTTTCAGGTACAGGTGATATTTCAGGGTTTCCATATACCGTACCGCCAGAGGAGAGATATAAAATCCTTCGAATACTTTGCTTTCTCATCTGCTCCAGTAGTTGAAGGGTACCCACCAGGTTGCATTCAACATCAGCAACCGGATCCAGATTAGAAGTACCCGGAACAGTTGTTGATATCAAGTGGAAAACAGCGCCCACGTCACGCAAGGCTTCATCAATCCGATGGATATCATTGAACTGACCAAACTGGTAATCGACGTTGGCCAGAGGCTCGCGATAATGCTCGGGAGATCGATCAAACACGCGCACCTGATGCCCGGCCAAAAGCAGATGATCTACGACATGTGACCCGATAAAGCCATTGCCGCCCAGTACCAGAACTTTCATTTCAACTCCCATCCATGAATCAATGACCAAGCACTCTGATCCTAGCTTACTTTGTAAAAAATCCTACCCGGCCAATTACTGGCAGAGTAAGTCTTTTTTCCCATGTAGCGCCAGCTCAACTCAAACAGAAAACGTCTGGCCGCCCTTGGCCCACGCTGTCTTCCCCAAATAAGCAAGCATGGCAACAGCAATATATATTTCAGCATGCAGAGAAACAAACCCGGCCTGTGCGACAAGGCAATTGATTCGAAGCGTTTAAAATCAATTCCTTGCGATGCTTCCGAACGATTTGCTCTTTTCTCCAACGCCAGCTGAATCAAAGGCTCGAATCGGGCTTCATAGCTGTGTTCTTCCAATGCCCTTTCATAACCGGCACGGGCAATTGCATCACGCTTATCCGGATGTGCCAGCAAATCATATATCGTATCAGCCAAATCATCAGCATTATTGAAAACAACAACCTCCTTCTCTGGAATAAAATACTCTTCCAGATGATCGGCAGATTCGGTTGCCAACAAGCCTCCTGCTCCAGGCACCTCAAACACTCGAGCTTTAATCTGACGACTATGCACGGGCTTACCATCCACAATGACCAACCCTGAATCCGCAAAATTCAGACTTATCTGGGATTCGCGCATAATGCGGCCAACATCTTCGGCAGCCACAGGGCCATTTGGCCAACCATAACCAAAAGCTTCAACAACAATTCCTCTATGTTTCAGTTCATCTACCCATTGCTGCCGTTTTCCGTAGGTGGAACCGACAAAGCTGACCGTATAGCGACACTCAGACGCCGGTAAAGGTGGCATCATACGCGTGGAATCGGCAGCCCATTGGGTAAGCACAAAGTTATCCAATCCATCCTTTCGTGCTTTTTTTACTGCAGACGGATAAGTCGTCGCATGCAAATCAAATGATGGGGCCAGAAAACGTGATCCCTGCTCATATTTCCATGAGTCATCTGTGGCCCAGTGAATCAGTGCTGCATCGCTGCCTTCACGGATCAACTGCAGAGTCTCCAGCCAGATTTCATAAGTCATCAGCACGCAGAAGATCAAATCCGGCTTTTCATTTTCTACCATTTGCAACAAAGCACGATTCAGGTCTGCATAATCAGAATATTTAGACTTGTTCAGGCTTTCGAAAAACAGCACTTCATACCCTAGGTTCTTCAAAGCAGGAATAAAGTTTGTGTATTCGTAACCCAGACCGCGCCCGGGATCACCGTAGTTATGCTGCCCGAAGACGCAGAGGATTTTCACTTGGCTTTGATCGGCTTGTGACCTATGGCAATCATGGAGCGCGTCCAGATTGCCGGAGGACGCATACCCAGCGCCATGCAGAATCCATCCGCAATCAGCTTCGCAGGAAAGAAAACCAACCAGCGAAAGGTATCAATAATCCCTCCCGGTTGCGGGCGCTCATCGAGAATTTTCACATTTTTAAAACCGTGCATCTCAAGCAATGTACGCACGACATTGGAAGTCATACCCCACTGATGGGTCAGATCATTCCATGCATCATGGGCGCCGAACGGGCCATCACCACATGGAGCCCTGAGGATTATCGTCCCTCCGGGCTTCAGAGCACTATATGCGAGCGATAAAAATTCGAGCACCTTGTCTTTATCCAGATGCTCAATGAAATCGAGTGAGGATATCTGATCGAACGACGATACTTCATCAGATAGAATTTGAAAGGCATCCCCCTGCACCGCTGGAAGATCAACCAGTGCTGCCAGCTCCACCTGCTTGGCATCCAGATCAACGCCCTGAATATTCGAATAACCCTTATCTTCCATGAAATAAAGAAAGTTCCCGAAACCGCAAGGAATATCCAGACAACGAGCCTGTTTATTCTTAGGAAGGTAGGGGCTTAACCTGCCATCATACCACTTGGAAAGTTGCATAAAGCGTGCAGTCAGGCTCTCTTTTGTCAGCAACCCTCGAGCCTTGGTCTGATAGTCATAATATACGCTTTTATAATCAGGCTTCACTTCTCCTCCAGCATAGCTGCAAGATCAGATAGCATTGAAATTGAAAGGCAAGTGTAGTCATTCAGCTTTATTGTTCTCCGTTGTCAAATCTGTTTTCCCTGCTATCAAGTTGTTTGACCTTGCGAGCAGGTACTCCGGCAACCATAAAATCCGGTTCCACATCCCTGGTTACCACTGCGCCGGCTGCCACAATAGCTCCATCATGTATTGTCACTCCGGGCAGAATAACGACGGCTGTGCCAATCCAGACATCATTGCCAATTTTAACCGACTTATAAATACTCACCCTGGATACGGGAAGTACCTCAGGATCATGGGAGTACGTTACAATCCTTGTCCCTGCTGCTATTGCACACCGATCTCCGATACTAACGCTTCCTTTAGGTGAAGCATCTATGACTACGCCTGGAGCAATAGAGACATCATCTCCGATAAATACATTTTTTGGGGATCTGATCACAACCCCGGGATAGATGTATCCACCATTTCCAAGGGAACCAAGAATCGTATTCAAGGCCAGCCTAAACAAGAAAAACCTGAGCTTTCTTACCGTTCTCAAAAGCGCCAAAAAAAGATTGGTTATAAACTGCATAATAAGTATCTGCATAAAAACCTTCATCGGATCACTGTACGAATAATATTCGAAATAACCGCTTTTACATATTTTAGAGGCAACAGTAATAACAAAACTGCTCTATCCAGAATAGCGTTTGCCTCACTCACATGGCCAATAAAGTAGTTGATCCGATCCATCATGAACACCGAATTCCAGATGCGAGTAACAATTGAAACATTCCCAGACTGTAACGGAGGCATCCGTTTATAAAATTGTACAGAGGGGTCAATGTAAACCAAACCATGATTAAGGCAGTTAAACACAAACAGCATATCAGAAAAGTTTTGCGCCCCAAATTTTGCAAAAGATTTTCTTTGCAGAAGAAACCTGGTTCTAAATAAACCATAAATTAAACAGGCTTTACCACTGTACTCTTCCATCCAAAAGTATTTAACCAGTCGAAGCA
>PFXG01000010.1:0-37745 GCA_002791545.1 Zetaproteobacteria bacterium CG_4_9_14_3_um_filter_49_83 | reverse complement strand
TCTCGAATTATACGACCGTCCAAATCAACAGCTGCGACCCTCCCAAAGGAAAGTACTACATCTTTATTTTCAAAACCTTTAAGCATGGATTCGATCCAATTAGGATCCCATGCATCGTCAAAAGCAGCCCACATAAAATACTCACCATTAGCCTGTTTCAACACAAAATCAAAATTTGCCACGGCGCCCAAGTTTGAATTATGTCTAAAATAGCGGATACGTGAATCACTCAACGCCAATAATTTCACGATTTCACCAGTCCGATCAGTCGAAGCATTATCGGCGACAATCAGTTCAATATTGCAATAACTCTGCCTAAGCAGTGACTCTATAGCCTCGGCCAAGTGCGCTTCGCCATTATAGACGGGCAACCCGATGCTTACTGTTGATGTATCAGACATTACATTTTGAAACGTCATAATTTACTTGTTATTTCCTTTTTTTCCAAATTACTTTCTGCAATTATAGCCGTCGCTATACCTGCAAGGAGAAACAATGGCAAACTACGAAAGGAGCCTATTTGCCCCTGGAGCAGATTGTTAATCAGGAAATAGAAGCTCAGGCCTATCACGGAGATCCTGACCAATTGTTCCTTTTTTGAAACCAACTTTGAATCCTTACTCGAAAAAAATATTACTCCAAAAAAAGTCAATAAAATAAATGCCGATGGGATACCAAAAACCTGACCACTTTCGAGCACGACATTATGAGGGTGCGGCTTAGGATGTGTATAAGTCCACTTTTCTACCCCAGAACCAATCCACTGAGAATCCGACATCTTTTTCAGAGCTTCCCCCCATAACGCTAAGCGAACCGATACGCCATCACCGGCTTCAATACCGTCGAACGACTGTCGCGCAATACTGTCCGACACTTTTGTCAGGTTTCCAATTCCTAACTGCCGGATAAACCTCTTGTTATTTTCTGGCGCGAATGAATAAGTCATTAATGTTGATGAAATTAGCGCCACCAACAACAAAAGCGATAGATTTTTCTTTTGAAAAACATTCCCAACAAAAAATATAGACACAATTATCGTGATTACTGAAGCGACATACACAGTTCGAGATGAAAGCAGTATCGCCATGGCAACACACAACATGACAATCACGATAAGTAAAATTATTTTTTTCTTACTGAGGCAATCGGAATACTGGAGAAGATACACAGCGGAGAAGACTGACAACATCCCCATAATTTCATCAATTCCCCCGACCGTACTTATAATGGGGTGTTGCAGATACTGATCTGGTCGGGCCCATATTTCAAACAGTTCAGGCAAAGAAAAGTCAAACAACACAGTTGCCAAAATAGAAACCATCAACATGTATACTAAAGCTGATGGAATCTCATCTGGAGAAGAAAGCCTCCCAATCAAATAAGGAAGACAATTTAATGCAAAAAAATATTTAAATTCAACACTAGCGAAATCGGATCTGATATAACCATATAGAAGCAATACGAAGTAGGCAAACATCAAGGCGTCCAGCCAGCCTAATTGAATACGTCTCCTGAAAACTTTGTGTGCTCCAAATAAACACCACCCCCCTATGTACATCAAGTATAACCCGCGAGTTACCCAAGGAACTGATTGTTCGCCTACCATCAGATAAAATATCCCGACAAACGGAAATGAGCAAACCAACAGCATACAGACTAAGGCAGAGGGGCGCAGCGGCCATATCAATGAGGTAACGTATGAATCTGCTTTCATCTTCAAGCACGCCCTCCCATTTTCAGCATCAATATTCTTGTAGATGGCGTTGATAACGCAGTAATAGCCAAAGTAGCTAAATAGATACAACCAACCAATACCACTCGCAAGCCAGTATCAGTAACGTCAATCATTAATAACCTTGCTAACAGGACTGATGTGACTGTTACAATCACCGGTATAAATACAGAATACCTGAACCATTTCACCATCTCTCCAGTCAGCAGGCGCCGATGCATAATACTTATCCCAAACAGCAAATATCCGGCATTCAGGCATAGCCAAATCAGTGCTCCGCCAATTGCCCCAAGTACGTCCACCACAACAATAAGTGCTGGAATTAGTATAATCACGGCAATAGCGTTCATATACACCACTAACTTTGTCCAACCATATGCAAGCTGGAGCGCATATGGAATATTCATCAAACTATTCAATGAAGTGCCTATTATCAGCAGGCTCAAAATAGGAGCGGCTTTCTCAGCAACATTTGGATTCTGTGTCCAGATCAACAGGAGATCGCTGGAAAACACGCACACAACAGCTGCAAGAGGCATTACAAGCACTGCTATTAACTGACTACCCTTATGATACAAATGGATCAGACTCTTTTCATCTCCCAATGAAACCAGCTGAGTAAATCGCGGATATATTGCGGAAAAAACAGAACCTACAATAACATATAATCCCATAGATACTGTAGATGCAAGCATATAATATCCAAATTCCTGTAAAGGCAACAGCTTGCTAAGCACCACCTTGTCCGATTGCACCAAGATCACAGACAACACACCTGTCAAACTCATACCAACTGCAAATCGCCATAAATTCGAAAATAGACTTCCAGTAAATTTCGGAGGCTCGAAACCAGGCAAAGACCTCCAAAGAACAACAGCAATCAGCACCACCCCAACCACACCGATCAACAACTGCCACAAAAAGAACGCTTCTATCGACGGACTTATCAGCCAAAGTACAAGTACAGCGCCTGCAGCCTTAATTGTTTCAATAGTTATCTTGATACCATTAAGTAATATATGCCGTTGCAGACCAAGAAGTCCTCCGCTGTAGAACCCATAAGGCATGCGTAGTGCAATAATGATACCCATCAACACAATTGAAAGCTGAACTGTCTCATCTGTAAGCACATTTGAATTCAACCAGTTCGTCGTAATCCACGGCGCAAGAAAGGTTACAGACACCACGATCGATACAGCGATGACCCAATAGATAAGCTCCAGAGTCCTCACCAGATTACGCATATCCTGCATGTTATTGGTAGCAGATAAACGAGCAAGTTCCCTAGATACCGTCGCGGTCAGCCCCATATCCAGCACAACGAACAAGGCTTGAAGTGTAAGGTAAAAGCCAACCAAGCCATATGCCTCTACGCCCATGAAATGGATGTACAGAGGAATAAAGGCAATTGAAACCAGCGCCACCCAACCACTTCCGATCAGGTTGGCGATAATATTCTTCCTGACTAAGGACACCTAGCGGCTGACCTCACCTCACTCGCTTTAAATACCCATCTGGAGCAACAGTAATCATAATTTTATTTTCAATACTCTTATCAATTTCAAACTCCGGATGAGATTTCAGGTATTCCCACACTGCAGTTTTGGGATTGTCTCCTTTGCCCCATGACCTGTCAGGAAAAGCATCATCAGGCAGATCTTCAATAATGGTATCAAAGACAATGCAGTAACTGCCCTTGCTCGTCAGCGGAGCGTATGCATCCAACTCTGCCAGAACATGTTCATGAGTATGATTTGAGTCTAAAACCACCATAACCCGTTCATATCCTGCAGCAAACTCTTTCACTTGGGCGATAATTTCCGGAGCAATGGAAGAACCTTCAATCATATCAATTCGGTGACTCATAGGGTGCGCCTCAACGGCAGCACGATTATGCGCCCGAATATCGATATCCAGCCCCAGCACACGTCGCTTCGTAGCCTGTGGGTCAAGTGTAACTCCGGCTTCAACGGCTTCAGAATAATCAATTAGCGCAAGCATTGACGCACTCATAATCAGTGAGCCTCCATGCGCAATACCGGTCTCAATAATAAAATCCGGTTTTATCTGCCAAATCAATTCCTGCATAGCCACTATGTCTTGAGGAAACTGAATGATAGGTCGAGACAACCATTCAAAGTTATAGCAATACTTTTCCTCAAGCGTATCGACAATAAAATCCAGTCCGCGCTTATCCATTTTCTTATCTCCTTCTCATGCAAATCATACGAACCGGGCCATACTCGCCGCAGAACGGTAGCTGTGATGCATACTGGTGGTGGCTATCAAAGTAATCAGGCTCTTCACCCTTATCCTGACATATCCGCGAGTATATCGCCCTGCTGGCAAGATAATAGCTGCTACTGATATTCACCTCTTCAAGAACATCAAACCTGTCAGAAACAAAATCAATCAGTTTCTCTCTTTCAAAAAAGAAATTGTGCTCTCTGACCGGAATTTCCGGCAAACCGAAGTCTCTTCGTACAGCATTAAAATTTTCGTGCCCTTCGACAAAATTCTCAATCATCACGTAAAATCCACCCGGAGCAAGAGCATTGCAAATATTATTGAGAGCCGCCTGCTGCATCTCCCATCCCGGAAGATTGATCAGACAACGGGTAGTATAAATCATCCCGAGGTCATGAACCGGCAGCGCCTGAAATACATCGCATTCCATGACATCAAGATTCTCAATGCCCATCGCAGAAATATTTCCTCGTGCATTTTTCACCATCGATGCTGAATAGTCGCCACCACTAAATGCAATTTCAGGATGTTCTGCAGAAAGCCTGACGGTAGTCCTTGCATCACCACAACCAACATCCATCACGGATTTCGGCAGGTATATCTTGATCAATCCACTTACTACCCGGTACTCAATATCGCGGAGATAAAAGTCCATAGTCGTTGATTGTGCACTGCTATCGCTACCTGCCCTCTGCTCCCAATAGGCTTTTACCTGATCAAAATCCATTATTTATCCTCACTTCAAAACTGTGATCTGACGCAAGCTATGACTCGCAACATCTCATTTTCTGTCAAATCATGATATGAAGGCAGATTCACAGCCCTCTTATATAACCCGTAACTGATATGATGCTCCGGTTGATCTGCAAACATTGGTAGCATACTCAATGGCCAGAAGAACACACGGCCATCTATTTCTTCCGAATTAAATGTTTCAAGTAAGGCCTCACGATCAAACCTCACCCCCTCATGCACTAGTATCGTAGGCATCCAGTATCCATTTCTAGTGCCGGATAGCTCCGGATTCATAACCAGCGGCAACCCGTTCAACCCATCCTCATAATATTTAAAAATACGTCTTTTCGCAGCGATAAGCTCATCTATTCGTTCCATCTGAGCACAGCCAATAGCAGCCTGCATATTGGACATCTTGTATTTAAATCCAGTCATATCTGGCCAGAACTGTTTCGTCTGCCCCGCTGCCCTTCCATGATTGCTAAGGGTAAGCACCTTCTCATACAAACGTTTGTCCTGCGTGACAAACATGCCGCCTTCGCCTGTCGTCAGGGTTTTCGTACCATGAAAGGAAAAAGTACCAAATGCCCCGATAGAACCGGCTCGTTTCCCTTTCCACTCTGAACCGACCGCTTCTGCTGCATCTTCGATAACCGGAATGCCATGTCTTTCGCCAATAGCCAGCAAAGCATCCATATCACAAAGATTACCATAGAGATGAACGGCAATAATTGCCTTGGTATTGGGCGTAATCGCTGCCTCTACCTTGGCCGGGTCAACACACCAGGTATCAGGCAGCACATCAACCAATACAGGTTTTGCACCGACATAGGTGATCGGTGCGGCCGAAGCGATCCAATTGGTATCTCCAAGAATCACCTCGTCGCCAGAACCAATATCAAGGGCCGCCAGGCCCATGTGCATGGCACCCGTACAACTGGATGTGGCAATGGCATACTTTACATCTAAATGATCACGAAACAGCTGCTCAAATTTGGCAATGCATTCATAACAACGTTCTCCCCAGCCATTGCGCGCTGCATCGGTTGCATAACTGACTTCCAGCTCTGTAATGGAAGGTTTGGTATAATGAATGCGAGATTTCATAATATTTTCAACTCTGGAACAGCGGTGACAAATCGGCCGCCCCAATCGCGGATGTTTGCATTCTTTCTCATCACTTCTTCACTGATATTCCAGGGCAGAATCACAACAAAATCCGGCTTCTGCTGTTCTATAGCATCAGGAGAGAGAATCGGAATATGGCTTCCGGGCATGAATTTATGCTGTTTGGCCGCCGCAGCATCGCACACAAACGAAAGCAGGTCAGGCTTTACACCTGCATAATTCAGCAGCGTATTCCCCTTGGCAGCAGCTCCATATGCAGCCACGGATTTGCCGGCCCTTTGCTGTTCCAGCAGAAAAAACAGCAGATCATTCTTTACTCTGTCCGCACGCTGCTGAAAAGCCTGATATGTAGCCAGCTCACGTAAACCTGCTGCTGCTTCTGCTTCCAGTACGACACCTACATTCTGACTGGCAACTCTTCCCGCATCTGTATGGCAACCGTAAACACGCAGGCTTCCCCCATGAGTAGGCAGTTGCTCAACATCGTACACCATCAGACCTGTAGCAGCGAAAATAGCCTGCACGGTATACAGTGAAAGGTAGGAGTAGTGCTCGTGATAAACCGTATCAAACTGATTGAGTTGAATCAGATTGAGCAGGTGTGGAAATTCAAGCGTAATCGTACCAGTCGGCTTTAGAGCAGTTTTCAGTCCCATGGTGAAATCATTGATATCGGGCACATGGGCATAAACATTATTTCCAAGAATAAGGTCTGCCTGCCTGCCTTCGCTTACCAGTTGCTCAGCCAGCGACTGACCGAAAAATTCCCGTCGCACCGGAATGCCCAGTGACTCCGCAACTTCAGCTGTACTGTCTGTCGGCTCAATACCCAGGCATGGAATAGAAACCTCAACAAAGTTTTTCAGTAGATAGCCGTCATTGGAAGCCACTTCGATCACAAAACTGTTTTCATCCAACTGCAATCGTTCACTGATTATGTGGCAATAGTCTGCAGCATGCTTCATCCAGCCGGAAGACGTGGACGAAAAATAGGCATAGTCAGCGGTAAACAGTTCATCCGAGCGTGAATAATCTTCCGTTTGAACCAGCCAGCAGTGTTCACATACATGTAGTTTCAGTGGGAAATAGAGTTCCGGCATATGCAGGTCTTCAGATCTCAGATATGCATTGGATGGCGGCGCAAATCCGAGATCCAGAAACTGATGCTGTAGAGGATGTCCACAATGGCGGCACTTCATAAGTCAACTCCAGAAAAATTATCATTCAACAATGGATGAGCCTTATCACGTTCGGAAACATCAGTCACAGCAATTGGCCACTTTATAGCCAGCAATGGATCATCATGGCGTATGCCACCTTCCGCTGATGATACATAAGCTGCCGTATGCAGATAAAGCAGCTCACTATCCGGCTCCAACACCTGAAATCCATGCGCACAGCCTTCAGGAATAATCATCATATCTGCATTTTCTGCCGAAAGCTCTACGGCATGCCAAACAAGAAATGTAGGCGAATTCTTCCGCAAATCCACAGCCACATCCCATACGCGCCCCTTCAGGCAACGTACCATCTTCATTTCAGCATGGGGGGCATACTGAAAATGCATGCCGCGCAGAGCCCCGACACGGCGGGTACATGATTGATTGATCTGCACAATACGACGACCGCCCAAGGCCGGTTTAAGCTCCTGCTCACAGAACAGCCGGGCAAAAGATCCCCGGTGATCACCCATCCGGTTAGCCCCGGCCACCATTAAACCATCAATTGGCGTTGTCGCCAGCTTCACCGGATGACCTCTGATTGATAGGCCGTCAACTGCCGACTTGAAAATGCAGCCATGTCCTCACCATCCCGATGCCGCCGATACCACTCTGCGATCCATTCCATGGCCTTCTCCAGTTCCAATACAGGCAGCCACGCCAGCTCTCGCCTGGCCTTGCTGCAATCAAGCTTGAGGAGGTGGGCTTCATGCAGGTTTCCCGCGTCGGCTTCAATACGCCAGTTTGCGTCACCCCAGACGGAGACAAAACGTTCAACGATCCATGCAACATCGCGCGCATCCCTCTCATCTGGACCAAAATTCCAGCCTTGGGAAAATGCAAAAGGACTTTCAGCCATCTTCTCCAGCAACAACAGATAACCGTGCAACGCCTCTAGCACGTGCTGCCACGGGCGTACTGCAGATGGATTGCGAATCACCACATCATTGCCCGCATTAAACGCACGAACCATATCCGGAATCAGCCTGTCTGCTGACCAGTCGCCACCACCGATGACATTGCCAGCCCTGGCTGTTGCAATTGCAACATGCTTACCATTATCAAAAAAACTTTGCCGATAAGCTGAAACCACAAGTTCGGCACACCCTTTACTGTTCGAATAAGGGTCATAGCCCCCCATCGCTTCATCTTCACGATAACCGGCTTCCCGTTCCTTGTTTTCATAACACTTGTCACTGGTAATCACCAACACACTCTGTACAGAATCACTGCTGCGCACCGCTTCAAGCAAATTCACGGTTCCCATGACATTCACTTCGTACGTTTCTACCGGATGCTGGTATGAGTAGCGAACCAGAGCCTGAGCCGCCATATGTATGACCACTTCAGGTTTAGCTTCAAGCATGGCTTGAGACAGCTTTTCCCGATCACGAATGTCTCCAATCACAGAATGCATTCCAGCAGCAACACCAGCAACTTCAAAAAGTGACGGCTCAGTTTCCGGCTCAAGAGCATAGCCGGTCACATAAGCCCCAAGCTGCTTAAGCCACAGGCAAAGCCAACCGCCTTTAAAACCGGTGTGGCCGGTCACAAAAACCCGTCGGCCTTTCCAAAATGAAGGGTTCATTACCAAACCTTCCAGGGAGCCCTTCCTGTACCCCACAGCTCTTCGAGAAGCGTTTTATCACGCAGCGTATCCATCGGCTGCCAGAAACCATCGTGTTTGAATGCTGCCAGCTCTCCATCGGCAGCCAAAGTCTTTAAAGGGGCTAATTCCCAAGAGGTTGCATCTCCAGCAATGCGCTCGATCACCTTGGGGGAGAGTACAAAATAACCGCCGTTGATCCAGCCTCTATCGCCATGGGGTTTCTCTTCAAAATCGACAATTTTCTTCCCCTGCAAATCAAGGGAGCCGAAACGGCCCGGCGGCTGAACTGCCGTGACAGTAGCCAAACAACCCTGCTCTTTGTGAAAGTGTATCAAACTTGAAATATCCACGTCACTGACGCCATCACCATAGGTAAAACAGAACTCTTCATCGCCAATATAATCGGCCACACGTTTCAGTCGACCACCTGTCATTGAACTATCTCCAGTATCCACCAACGTCACCTTCCATGGCTCGGCCGTATTCTGGTGCACCTTCATTGAGTTATCATTCATATCAAAAGTAATATCTGATGTATGCAGGAAGTAGTTGGCGAAGTACTCCTTGATCATATAACCCTTATATCCTAGACAAATGATAAAGTCGTCAATTCCATGAGCGCTGTAGGTCTTCATTATGTGCCACAAAATCGGTTTGCCGCCAACTTCGATCATCGGCTTAGGTTTCAAATGTGTCTCTTCACTGATTCTCGTACCTAAGCCGCCAGCCAAAATTACTGCTTTCATCAATCTCCCCTAACAAATCGAAATACAAACACAAATTTTACTTGCGTACTCTGTCCAATACATTCCATGATACAATATCTAAAGACTGATGTGTTCTGGCAACATTTACTAATTATGGCAGAAACCTTCTTGGATTATAGCCAAAATCTCTTTTGGCATCATCATGACTAAAACAAAGGTCTCGGTTTGTTCTATCAATCATTTCCAGATTCAGAAATTTAAAAGATGGAGACATTCTCAACACAATCAAGCCGATCACAAAGATTATTCGTGGCACTGGTACCAGAAACACCTTGTTATATTGTGCTTCAGCAATACGCTTCAAAAATGATCGATAATTTAACGTTTCACCACCACTAAGGCTATAACTTTCACCGTAACTGGCGGTATTTAACAGTGCATCAATACAAGCCTGCGCTAAATCTTCTGCGTGCACAGGCTGACGCAACCCAATGGCCTTACCCATAACAGGAAAAAAATGCCACCGCCTCATACACTCAGAGATGAAGTGTACATTAGTATCCATCCCCGCCCCATAAATCATGGTTGGCCTGAATAAAGTCCAATGAATAGCCAATGACTCACACCGCTTTTGAAAATCCAACTCGGCCTGAGCCAAGCGTTGAATCACCTCTTTTTCTTGCAAGTCCGACGATCCCTGCTTTACGAACACACTTGTAGAACTGAATGCAATGATTCTGCGAACACCTTTCTGATGCAGGGTTTCCAGCAAAGGAGGCAACAAATCAAGTGGTCCGAGATGAATTAGCTGTGATACATTCGGTAAAAATTTTTTTGCCAAATTGACATTGGACAAATCCAGTTGTAACCAATGCACTTTCTCTTCATGCGCCTTCCGGCTCACAGGTACTACGGTTAAACCCTTCTGTTTAAAAAGAGGAAGTAGAAAAAAACCTATTTGATTACTCGCTCCTGTTACCAGAACCGATTGATTATCTTCAGGCACGGCGAATATGCGTGCGAAACAACCGCTTTCCAGTTAACACTAGGGATACAACGATAAATCTGAGCCAAACAGAGACAATAACGCCTGCCATTAGCAAGAAAGGATATTGATGACGGAAAAACTTACGGTAAAAACGAACCATGCCCTTATGTTTATGCCATTCTACCCGAATGGGCCGGGAATGACTGCAAGTTCCCTGCTTATGCGTAACCGACTCATGAGGAATAAATAATATCTTCCATCCTCGCCGTCGAAAACGCATGCACCAGTCCAAGTCTTCACAATGCAAGAAGTAATCTTCATCGAGTACACCGACATCTTCCAATGCTTCTCTCCGAACCAACATAAACGCACCTGAGATTGCTTCTGCTTCCTCAACATCATCTGGCAAAGGATTTTCATGTAGAAGAATACCTTTTTCTTTTAAAACGGGCATAAAAGTATCCAGCCCCAATACTCTTACAAAACTTCGAGCCGGTGTTGGAACCCTGCGTCGACAACCTGCCTGCTCTGTTCCATCAGGATTCAAAATCAAGCAACTTGCCATCCCAGCATCTGTTTTTTTTTCCAATTCTCTGATTATATTCTCAACTGTATGGGGTTTAACCATACAGTCTGGATTTAAAAACAACACAAATTTACCCTTGGCAAAAGAAAGGATCCTGTTAACACCAGCAGAAAAACCGAAATTTTTATTGTTTAGAATAATTTTAAGTCGATCATCTTGTATCTGTCTTTTTAAGAAACTCACACTACCATCGTTGCTACCGTTATCAGAAACTAATACCAGAAGTGATATCGATGAAGCCAGGCATGCTTTCACGCAATCAGTCAAAAGCACACCTCCATTAAAGTTTACAATAATGAAAGTACATTCAATCTTCTCCAAAATCATTCCCCTAATTATCCTAATTTACCAACCAAAGAAACATTCAGAATGTTCGAACACTATTAATCGTATACGTCAGTAGATTTTCTACAAAAGAACAACCTCGAAACCAACAACAAATGACGCAAATTTGACTGCGCATGAATTCCCAATGCCTTTAGTTTCATCAAACGCCCAATTGGAGTTTCATCCAACAACTTTGAATAAGCCTCAATTAATTCTAAATTCCTATTTCCCGGATCATGCCTTTTAATTCGATCTGCCAAAGCATGGGCCTGATGCACAGATTTTTCCAGATTAGATCGACCTTTCAACCATGAAGCCAACCAACTCACCTTAAATGGATTTAGAAAACTTCTGAAGTTTCTAGCACCCACTTCATTTGAAGCATGTTGGCGATATTTCACTAGTGGCTTATCAATATATTCTATTTTCCCAAAACTGGCTGCGCACAAAGCAAGCCACCAATCATGCATAACAGCTTCCTTTGGAACTGGTAAAGCAACATCAAGCAAAGCCTTATTGACAACAACTGTGCATCCAGTGACAAAGTTCTGGGCTAACAAAACTTTTAATGGATCAAAGTATTCGTGTTCTATTTGATTATATTCCATTAACGATGGTGATATCAGCTTGAGAGAATTATCTACTACTTCTAAGTCCGAATGAATCAGCAAAGGGCAGTTTGGATGATTCCGTTCAAAGGTTCGCATTAAATCAAGTTGGATGTTTTTCTTTCCTGGTAACCACTCGTCATCCTGATCTGCCAGCATAATGAAGGTTGCTCCACTTTCATAAGCACGCCCTAAAAGCAGGAAAAAGCTTTCTGCCGCCCCAAGGTTTCCGTTTCGATCCTCAACAAACTCAATATTCTGGTATTGGACACTAAGCATCTTTATCAATTCAGATGAAGCATCAAACGATCCATCATCACGAATCAACAACTGACAATTATTATCCGAGAAAACTTCCGTACTTCGAATCTGATCCAACAGAAATTTCTCACCATTAAAAGAAGCAAGAATAATTACAACTTCAGGAAACTCTTTCACATCACTACAAAAGAGACTAATCGACATGGTTCATCTACTCGCAACTGAAAACGCCACATTTTATGCTCATTCTTAGCAAGATTATCGGGAATGGTAAACAACTGTGCAGCATCCTTATCAAGGTGATTACACATGACTTGATGACCGTTCACACTTAAGGTTACTTCAACATTCGGAAGCACCGTGAGGGAAACGACTTTCGGAGATTTTGAATGATACCATGGTTGATTTATTTCGCAGGTATCGATGATCTTGTTTGTCCACAATTCCAAACCATACTTGTATTTGGCTTTGGTTCTAAAAATTTTACTTTCAGCATACACCCCCCATGTTAGCAATGAAAAAACAACATCTGAAGCAAAGTTCTTTTTATTTTCTGCCAAATCACAATAAAACATTCCTAGTAATCCTCTGACACGCCTTGAAAATGAGGCTCCCTGTTTTAATTGATGATTGACTTCACAATAGCGGTCATATGACATACCGTTTGTTTTCGTTTCAGGATAAACACGTGTTACAGAAAGGCATTTTTCCATGTGATGAAATTTTGCGCCACTTCTATAGAGACGAATCCATAAATTCCAGTCCATAATATAGTGCATAGTAACATCCAGACCTCCTACGCTTTCCAATGCTTTTCTCCGGACAAAACACGATGGCTGAGCAATGCAATCACGGACTGGCAAACAAGACGCATCGTTTTCAATTGCAGGAAAATACATTTTAAAATGACTACTTGCATCTACAAACATACTGTCACCATAAACAACATCCACTTCAGGATGCGAATCAAAGAAATCATTCACAAGCTCCAAAGTATTGGGAAAGTAGTAGTCGTCAGCACAAAGCCAAGCAACAATCTCTCCAGAAGTATTATCCCAACCCTCCTGAATTGCCGAACTTTGACCATCATCTTTTCCATGTCGGCTATAAGCAATAATTTCAGCATATTGATCCAATATCATCTGAACAGAATCATCAGGAGTTGCATCCATCACCGCCACTTCATAACTTACTGATTGGCACCTGACACTTTCCAAGGCTGTAGCTATGAACTGTTGCTGCCCATAAACAGGAATAGCTATTGATATCAATCAAACGCCTCCTTTTCAAACAAAAGACAAGCCTCGCAAAGATATTTTAAAAACATGTTAGAGCTAAATTCAACCATTACCATACAAATCTCTGGTATATACTTTTTCAGAAACATCAGACAATTCTTCATTCATTCTGTTAGCAACAATCACATCGGATTTAGATTTAAACAAAAGCAAGTCATTAACTACAGGCGAACGTGAAAATTCTGCTTCATTCAGCGTTGGTTCATATACGATCACATGAATTCCTTTTGCTTTAATTCGATTCATAATACTCTGAATACTTGATGATCTATAGTTATCCGATCCGGCCTTCATTATAAGTCGATAAACCCCTACCACTTTGGGATTCATACGAATAACTGAATCTGCTATAAAATCTTTACGCGTTGAATTTGACTCAACAATTGCATAAATAATATTCTGTGGAACATCTTTATAATTTGCCAGCAATTGTTTACTATCTTTAGGAAGACAGTATCCACCATATCCAAAAGATGGATTGTTATAATGGTTACCAATTCTAGGATCTAATCCCACACCATCAATAATCTGCCGAGTGTCCAGACCATGAGTAGCAGCATAGGTATCAAGTTCGTTAAAATAAGAAACCCTCATAGCCAAAAAAGTATTAGCAAAAAGCTTGATTGCCTCTGCTTCAGTTGAATTAGTGAACAATACAGGGATATCTTTCTTAATGGCTCCTTCTTTCAAAAGATCCGCAAACTTTTCCGCCTTCTTGGAGTTCTGTCCAATGATAATCCGCGAGGGATAAAGGTTATCATGTAAAGCACTACCCTCACGTAAGAACTCTGGAGAAAATATCAATCGATCACATGAAAATTTATTTCGAAGTGATGCCGTAAAGCCTACCGGAACAGTCGACTTAATCACTATCGAAGCGCTTGAGTTAAATTTCATAATATCATGAATAACTGACTCAACTGAATACGTATCAAAAAAGTTAGTTACAGGATTATAGTCTGTAGGAGTGGCAACAATAATGTAATCTGCATCTGAGTATGCATCCGCTCTATCCAGAGTAGCGCGAAAATCAAGCTGTTTATTTTTCAGAAAATATTCCATCTCCCGATCTTTTATCGGGAGCTCCTTACAATTAAGCATCGACACTTTCTCAGGCATGATGTCTAAAGTCACCACCTTATTATGCTGAGCTAGTAAAATCGCATTGGAAAGGCCAACATATCCTGAGCCTACAACTGTAATTTTCATCTCAAAGCCTTAGGATCACTCATCTGTACAGCAAGTAAAGTCCATAAAAAATTCAAAGCCATTACTCCATTTTCAAACACACCTATTTACCAACATTGGGGCTAATCAACACCTATCGCCCACAAAAAAAGAGCCAAAAATGCTAGGAGGCTGTCCGAGAATAGAATAATCTACTGCGGAAAAGCGGATATTGGCCAGTTTTCGCCTTGATTCTCGTTAAATAGACCCGTCATTCGCCTCGAATCAATGCTAAAAACCAACTCAATCCTGCTATTTCTCGCTACAGCTGCCTAAGTCCGACAGACTCCTAGGAGCCTGTCCGAGAATAGAAAAACCTACTGCGGAAAAACTGACTCAACCACGCTTTCCCTCGCGACGCTTCCTATTTTCGGACAGCCTCCTAGACTCAATCTAAATCATGTTCCTTCCTGAACCAAGAAACATACCGAGCCAAACCATCTTTCCAGGAAACTTCAGGCCGCCACCCCCAAGCCAAAGCCTCCCCAATATCAGCATGATAGTGAACTGGATCTCCAGGCCGCTGGGTTCCACAAAAGCTTGGCTGATCATTTCGGCCCATCAACCGAAATATATCAGTTAATACATTTCTAACCGAGACAGACTCTCCGAATCCCCCGTTAACAATCGGACATAACGATGAAGCGTAATTTCCCGCTTGAATCAAAAGTCGAGCAGCATCGTCAACATGTAACCAATCCCTCGTTTCTTCGCCAGTTCCAAAAAACAAAGACTCGTTCAAAGAAATTCGCTGACATGCATCCCACAGCAACTGCTTACGGAACTCTTCCCCATACACTGAAAACAAACGAACTACAGAAGCTTTCAAACCAAATAGGCGCGCATATTCAACCACCATTTCTTCGGCAATTTTCTTATGAACGCCATACGGCGAGGTAGGCTGTCCAGAGACCCCCTCTTTCATTGGAAATTGATTTACCACTCCGTATACAGCCGCACTTGAAGGGTAAACAAACGATGCATCGGGGCAGTCGTTTCTTAAAAACTCAAGCATTGCAGCAGTAGTTGTTACAGTACGAATAAAATCTGTGTGAGGTGATCTTACTGAGGCCCCGACATCGCCACTACCAGCGCAATGAACGACAAGTGCCGGTTTCACCGCTAATTCACGCAGGCTTTCTAAAGTTATATCCCTTTCATTCCAAACAGATACTCCCCACTTGTTCTGCTCACCAACGCCCCATCGTCCATGGCCTACGCCGACCACGTACCAATCGCATAAAGCCAGTGCTGAAGCAACTTGCCGGCCGATGGTTCCAAAAGCACCTGTAACAATTACAGTTTTCTTTTCAGACATTAGCAAATCACCTTTTCAGCAGCCCATCAACAGACTGCATTTCTATATGTAACCTCACCCAACACTCAAGCAATGTTAGCTTATATTGAAAAGGAAGATCAAAGCTAGACCATTTACTTTTCAAAAGCTCTGAATCCAACAATCCTTGGCGAAGCAGTGCTCCATCAGTGATCAAAGGGGAAAAACGCTTGATAATACCATTCATCCACTCACTAATCGGCGGAGTAAATCCCTGCTTCTTACGTGAAAGAACTTCTCTGGGAAGCGCATCGCTAAGCGCCTCAACCAACAGCCATTTATGAGGTTTCATCCAGTCCACCAATCCATCGTTACGCATCCCTGCAACTCGATTGATGAGCTCCACATCTAGCAATGGCAACCTTACCTCTACCGAGTGTGCCATGCCCATGCGGTCAACCAAAGCCAGACAGTTTGACCGTAACCATGTTCGATTTAACAATTCCGAAACCGCTTGATGAACCGGACGGGATAGATCCAAAGAAGCCTGATCAAGCCAGTAGCCAGCAATTAAACTTTCACGCATTTTAGAGGGCATAAGTGAGCGGGACCACCCATCGCCATTACATAAATCGGGGTGTACTCCAAAGAAATCAGGATATTGCGGCTTTTCCTTGAAAAACAATCGTTTCCACCATGGCTGCCTTGTCGTATTACCTGCCAGAATATTCTCATTCCTTACAACAGCTTCTCGCACCCACTCGTATCCCCAGAAAAACTCATCTCCGCCCATCCCCGAGAGAAGCACCGGATATCCAGCCTCCCTTGCTGCCTTGCATACCGAGTAATAACCAAAAGCAGCAATATCTCCAATAGGTGAATCCATTGCCGCCAATAAGGCTGGAAATCCTTCGATGACATCCGATGTTTCAATTTCAACTTCGGTAAATCCAATCCCCAACTCTTTTGCCAAAGTAGCAGCGAATGCTCGTTCATCAGTAGCCGGACGACCTTTATAGCCAATCGTAAAAGCATGCAGTTGCCCCGGATAATGGCGCGCGGTAAGCGCAGCAACCAGACTAGAGTCAATACCTCCTGAAAGAGCTATAGCAACAGGCACATCGGCACATCCCATCATGCGACAGGCATTGTCAAGAATTTCCTCAGTCACTATCACTGGCTGTGAAGGATCTGCATGTGCCAGAGTCATATCCCAAAAAGGTTTTGGATTGATCACGATTGATTCAGAATCAAGCTCAATATAATGACCTGCTGGCAGCACATCAACATTTCTTAGCGGCGTCAATGGTTCTGGAATATATTGAAAGCTCAAAAAGAGATTGAATGCCTCAGGAGTTAATTGTGGGCTTGCTATCGCCTCGGTCAAACTGCGCAATTCACTGGAAAACCATAACTGCCCACCTTCATCCTGATGCAGATATAAAGGTTTTTCTCCCATCCTGTCACGTGCAATCAACAGCTTCTTCGCTGCTCCATCCCATAATGCAAATGCAAACATACCCTGCAGCTTTTGTAAGCAATCAATCCCATACTCCTCATAAGCATGCAAAACAGTTTCAACATCACTATTAGAAGAGAAATGATGACCAAGAGATTCAAGCTCCTCTCGTAATTTATGGTGATTGTATATCTCCCCATTGCATACAATTGCTTTATCGCCTTCTTCATTGAAGATCGGCTGCTTGCCACCTGCAAGATCAATAATAGAAAGGCGGCGCATCGCCAGCATCACATGCTTTGTAGAAAAGAATCCTTCAGAGTCAGGTCCTCGATGTTCAAGTCTCTGATTCATATTCCTGACCACTGATGCATCAGTTTCGTTAATCGCGTAACGAGAAATCAAGCCGCTAATTCCGCACATTATTCGTTCACCCTTTACGTTTTTCTACATTGAGGATAGGTCATGGCCTCCTCAACTATTACCATAAAAGCTTTTGCTGATTCAATACGCCTTATATCATTTCGTTTCGCCGCCAACTTTTCTGCACCCATATCCGGGCCGCTTGTCAAATCAGGCCATAACACTTCAATGCATTCACTAAGATGTACTGGATCAGATGCTCTGAACAAATGTACATTTTCAACCCACTGCAGTTGTTCTTTGTGCACATCAATACTTGAAGCGATAATAGGGCGGCCTAAAGCTTTAGCATCTTCAATAACCGTGCTCCATCCCTCAAATTGGGAGGGCTGAACAACCGCTGCCGCAAAACGATATAACTGAATCTGTTCACTGCGTGGTATAATCCCGAGAAAAAACACCTGTTTAACTGAATGACGGGCCAACTTTTCACACAGTGAAGAAAAATACTCCGGATTTCTCGGATCCTCTTCTTTCCCGGTACAAACGACCGGAACATCAATTCCTTTTTCGTGCAATAGCCTCAATGACTCAAATAACGTATTATGATCCTTATGCATCCAAAACTGATTCGCCACATATAAAAACTTAGCGGGCAAACTGTATTTCTCCAGAACAGAATGATAGCTCTCGGAATCGTCTACTTTAACACTGCTGCAGAATGACCAGACACGAGGTTCCACGCTTACATTGGGATAAAATCGTCTGAAGTCTTTTAAAGCAGACTGACTGGATAACAACAGAATTCCTTCAGCCTGAGCAATTCTCTCATATCGATGATTTCTTCGTTCCAGATCTGAAGCACTAAATAACTCTGGAAGATAATGATGCTGAAAGTCAGGAATCCAATAAAGGTTTCTACGCCTCGGTTGCGATATGTCGAAAACCGGGAAATAAACCCCTTTCCTTGCAGAAAACGACAAGTAACGAAGGCATGGAAATCGCATACCAATTCGGCGATAGAAGCCACGCATGATCACCACCATTTCATTGAGAAGATCAAGCCCATCTCCATTATTCTGGACAATCGGATAACTCAACAACCGCCTGGCAGTCGGCGAGTTAGGAGACGAAAGAAAAAGAAGCTCAACTTTTGGCTGGGATGTTTCTGGTAATAATGAAAGGGTGGATAATAAATTCTCTATATAGACCGAACCACCCAGCCAGTTAGCATCCTCCATAAATTCAACAATAAGACTCGCTGCTTTCACAGTATCACGGATCGAATCAGATGTATTCAAACCAAACGACCTGTTAAAACCCTAGAAACATCATTTCCAGTAATGCTAATCAATACCTGTGCCATACTCAAAGTCAGAAGGAAAGTTTCAAGCAGACCTCCTGGCACGTGAAGAAAAAGAAGGGGGAGGGTCACTTTGTCAACTCAACATATGTATTCAGACCAATTTGGGTAAAGCGCGTATCTAGACCACACAAGTCAGAATGTTTGGATTTCCCATACTCAACGAACTCAATTTCTTTAAACCCTATGTGTCTAGCCACAAGGCATAGCTCTTCTTTTGAATAGAAATGAATATGATCCCAAAATGCATATGCCTCAAATTCGCCTTGCCTCACCCTAAGCTCTGACGCTGGCAAATAATGTCTGTTTAAGACGCCTTCCAACCCCGGGAAACTTAAGCGCAACACCCCGCCAATTGCCAAAGTCCGGTAAATTTCACTTATAAGAAAAATTGATTCTGCTTGATTCAAGTGTTCAAGCATATCCTCTGAGAAACCAAACTGTGTCGTGTTATCTGGGAATGGATGCTTTTCAAGTAAATTAATAAGCTTGTAATTAGGCGCATCATTTGGAAATAAATCGACGTTTAACCACCCCTCTTTAAGGTTCCCCCCGCAGCCATAATTTATTTTTTTTAATTCCTGCCCACTTAACAGTACATCTGCACACGCTGTATCAGACACTCTATACTTAGACTTCTTTTTTAGCCAAACGCCCTGCTCACTTGAATATTCATAGCAATTATAGATTTCAATTTTACGTTCCCAATGTGGTTCCTGAAGCAATCGATTCACCATCCCTCGCTGAGACAGCAGGTCAGCCTCGAGAGCTATATCTTGCAACACATTCGGTCGAATAACTCTCTTTAACCGATTAATTATTCTAGTAATCATAAATCACTCTCTAAATATAGTATGCTGAATTTCAATATATTTGGTTGGTCCGTGCATTTTGTGCAATATCACAAAATACCCGCGCCGACTCTAAAATTCTTGTTTTCAACTCTACTCGTGCAATCTCCTCTGCTAAGGGGTCAGTGCCTGATTGCATATCAGACCATCTGTCCAACAACATTAATGCAAGTTGTTCATCCGACTCTGGCGAAAAGAAAAAACAGGTATTCGGCGCTTGCTCGCGGTGTACTGAAATATCGGATAGAAAAATGGGGCGGCCAGTCGCACGAACATCCTCTACTACCGTACTCCAACCTTCAAACAACGAGGGCTGAACCACGGCTGTTGCGTGGCGTAATACATTCACCTGATCGTTTCGATCAATCAAACCCAATAAATAAACTTGATCGGTCATCTCACTATCCTCGATAAACTTTATCAGAGATGCAAAATGTATTTCATTACGATGGTCAGACTGAGCACCAGTACAAACCAGAGGGACGATCATGCCATATTCCCGGCGCAATCGAGCCAGAGCTTTCAAAACTGTGATGTGGTTTTTATGCACCCAGCACTGATTCGGCAGATAGAGATATTTTTCAGGTAGATTATACTGCTCAAGTGATCTGTGAGATGCAGGCTTGGTGGTATCCAGCTGCGAACAAAAATGCCAAACACGAGGTGTTGCCCTGTGACCGGGATAAAAACGACAAAAATCTTCTGCAGCTACTTCGCTACTCAAAATCACCACGCCCGGTTGCTCCGCAATCGCTCCTATGGACTTGTCCCGAGCAGCTATTTCGGTGGATGAGAAAAGGTGAGGTAGATAACGATGTTGAAAGTCTGGAATCCAGCGTATCGTAACCGCTCTAGGAATTTGGGTACCAAATCCTGGATAGACCACATCAACTGGTGCTTCTGCCTTCGCAGGCAAGCCAATGCGCCCTAAAAATCGCCCCAACTTGGTATCTACTACTGTTGAGTTAAAAATCTGTAAATGACCCCATTCAGCAAGAAAGCGCGATACAACGTCAGGGGCACCAAGCAAGCGCACCTGCGGCTGCTCAGACTCAGGCAAACGAGCAAGACATATCGCTAGATTTCTTAGGTAGAGCGTTCCACCCATCCAGGCTGGATCATCAATCAACTCGATGCCAATCGTAAGTTGCCTCAATGGCTTGCTCATGTTTCGACCTTTTTCAGCAAATCTTTCCATGCATGTGAATTAGTGAACTTACGTAGTGGATTCCATGCAGACCAAAAAAAACGCTTTAATTTTGTAGCTTCGGGCTTATCGGAGAATTCGAGCGTTTCCAATGCGTACCATTCGTTCACTCTTAGGCTGCGCAATATCCCCTGAGTGAGCAGTTCATCAACAACCAGCCCCTGTTGTTCAATAGTTACACGATTAAGAGGTCCGGGAGAAGCCACAAGATAAAGTGGCATACGAATCAAGCCTGGAAATTTTTGTGGATTACAAAGCACGCTGATACCATCTTCTCTGATGGCACGAGCAAATAGAGCAAATGTTCTTCGCTGCCCTTGAATAAGAGAGAATATACGCCTTGGTAAACACCTCAACCAATACAGTGGTATAAATAAAGGTCGGAGAGGCGTGCGCAACGTAAGGTCAACAAGTACTCGTCGCATCAAACTGAGCTGTATATTTACACGATACTGCTCTGGAGCGTGGAGGCCAACAAAACGCCAGTGATCAACAATATTACTCATCGAACGTCGGGAAAAAAGTTCGCGCCAAATGGTACTAAATCCGGATATTCCGTTACTCGGTATAATTCCAGTTTCTTCAATGTGTGCAAGTATACGCGTTTCGTAACAAATGCCCATTCGGAAACCATGTTCTTTAAGGCGATAAAAAAACTCGTAATCTGCCAGGTAGTGGGGAAACATATTTGCATCCACATTTCCTGCAGTGCGAATCATTCGTAATGGAACTAAGCTTCCTCGCCCAGGCAGTACATCCACATCATCGCAAAAACTTTCATCGACATCGATGTCATTCTTTACCGGAAATGAATAACTTGCCCAATCAATATATTCCCCCGCATCCAACACTTGGCTTGCATCACGACTATCAACTACCAATGCACCAACCGCAGCATCATAAGTTTGGGAGGCTAGAATCAATGTCTCCACATAGTCCTCAGGTATCTGCGTGTCGTTGTTAATCATCAAAACGCAATCTTCTTCATCTTGGCTTTCAATCATAACATGATCAATTCCCATCGCCATGGAACCAGCCCACCACAACTCTGTTTCAGCCTCCAGCACTAGCACATCTGGATGTTTGGCGTGAATAGTCTCTACAGTGTTATCCGTGGAACCGCCATCCGCCACGATGATTCTGATAGATTTGTAACTCTGATCTTTTAGATTTTGTATACACTCAAGCGTAAAACAAAGGCGATTAAAGACAGGTATGATTGCAAACACAGTTGCTTCGCTAGGCTCGTGCAACTCTTCCCTTTCCGATAGTGCTGGAAGCTTCCGAGTAGAAATAAAACGGCGATTACGCACAACAAAAGATGCCTCATCTAAAGAATCCCCTTCCCCAGCATTTCGTTGTATTTCAACCGCAAAAACCTGACCCATCGGGATATGAGAAACATCCAGCGATGCGCGATTCCAGCCACCTTGACTAACTGGAAAATCACCACAGACATCACCATTCAGCAGCACAGCCAATGAACCAACTTTGGAAGCACTTGCAGTAGGAAGTCCCAGATCAAAGATAATTGTATCCTGTTCCGCTGAGCGGCTCAGAAACCAGCGCCCCCGTTGGTATGCTATCCGAGCCTGGTGAAATGGCTTGGGTGCACGCCAACCGTTGAGCAACTCAAATTTCGAACCCTTAGTTCCAGGAAAGGGTAAATCAACATAATGTGACGGCATCAATGATGCCAGCTTTGCTACGGCAACGGCCGCAGAGCTCATCCACGACACATACTTATCGGCGGCCAACACATTATTTACTTGCAGCCTGTCGGGCTCCGGCCAACAACTTTTAAGGCGCACCCGCATAGCCAATGAGCCGTTGCGTTTAGACAACATGGCCTCATCTTTATTCCAGTCCCAGCGTGTCAGCTCCGTCAACGTTGCAAAAGTGTTATAAAGTGTATGTGTATACAACTCCACTTCCAATAAATTCGGGTGTAAATGCAGTGTTGAAACAAAATCAGTGAATTTTGGGATTCCTTCGTTTACACCAAGTAACACTGTAGGATCGCTATCAAAAACTTTTAACTCTGCCTCATCATCAGAGTCGTTAGGCCGGAATGAATCACACGTGGTAATCAATACCCCGCCTGGACGCAATACACGCAATGCTTCGGAAATTGCAGCCGGGATATCGCGCATATGATGTAACGCTGCATTGCAAAAAACAGCATCAAAACTAGCCTTCTTAAAGGGAAGGCAGTGAGAAAACCCACCAATCCAACGGATTTTCGGAAAATTAAGCTGACCTGATTCGGCCAACACTGGCGAAAACTCCAATGCTGTTACATCAGCCCCCAACATTGATAGGCGATGGCTGTCAAACCCTAGACCAGCACCCATATCCAAAACTTTGCACCCTTGTAAATCCAAATCACGCGTCAGGTGCGTTACTTCCTGCCATTCGCCATAGCGATTCAACAAGAATGGGGACTGCGCATTAGGATTGCTTTTAATAAACTCAGACTTGTTTTCCGATTGATCATAGGACGATAACAATCTCTCCCAATCCTCCACCACTTCAGGGTTAACACCGAACTTGCCTCTGTTAACAACATTCGCAGCAATTTCAATCAAACCGGGAATATCTTCCCCTTCATACTGACCGAAGAATGGTACCCCCCAAACCCGTTGATATGTCAATGCACATTCGGAACATTGAAACGCTGACTCATCACCTTTAGAACGAGTGACATTCTCACCGCCGCAAGCTACGCAACGTATATCACGCATATCGAAGTCATGCATTAACATTGCCTCCCGACGAATCTATAATTCGCCCTTGCTTATCAATGATTAAAAAGTTTATCACCCCTTCCCAGTGATAAGAGGTAAAAAACAGATCACGATTGTGTTCAAAGAAATCCTGAAATGCGTTTGAGAATTCACTCTGTAGCGCATCAAAAAACTGATTTCCCAGATCACGCCTTTCCCATTCATTCCATTCAACTAACACCAGTGTTTTATCTAACACCATACCATGCCAGCGATGATGATTTGGCAATCGTGTAAAATTGAACATTACATCCGACAGCCGTGTTGGCACCTCAATATAACCACGCAGCCCAACACGCATCAATTCACGCATGGCCTGACCGGGATTATCCAGATGCTCAAGCACATGAGAACAAAAAACAAAATCGTAAGTTTGATCATCAAAATGTAAATATTCAAGATCAACTTCAAAAAATGGCCGTTCGTCACGCACCATATTCTCAACACGGTGAGTAGTTTGATCTGGAAATTTATCCGCCAGATGATTTGCTCGCTTGAATGGCCAACCGCCCGAACCGATATCCAGCACCAGTTCGTTAGCAGCGATATCCCACTCCATGACCTCGTTTTGAAATGTCCATGTACTCATAACAGGAGCATCACGTTTATTCATCGAAGGAATAAGTGGCCAAGCCTCAGGCGGAAATTGTTCAATTAATAAAGAACGAGCCAAATCAATAGATGTGGAGAGCGGTTGGCCATTCAGCAAAGCAGCCAAACTTTCCGCAACCAATTCTGGTTTCATTGCTACACTTCTTGAAACAACCAACTGATTCCACAATGGTAACAAACCAGAAAGTGTTTGATCTGGTATTGCACTATGATCAAGGCTACGTTTAGCAAGACTTCGCATCAAACGTGCAACACAGGAGATTTGAATCCGCTCAAAAAATGCCAATAGCTTATCAAACATAGCTGCCAGCCCCTACGAAAACTACAGAGATGCAGGCAATAAACTCGCGAGTTTCCGGCAGGCGAGTAACTTTGGCATCCCACTCGGATAGCAGGGCTGCAAAGCTTTGCTCATTCCAAAACCAGTAATGACCGAAAAACTGATCGACATCACCATCCGGAACCACGATAGCAACCATCCCGCCCGCTCTACAAATTCTCACCAGTTCTGATGCCACCAGCCTAGGGTGCTCCAAATGCTCAAGAACGTCCGTGCATAACACCACATCAAACGAGTCGGACTCGTAGGGCAGTGTCTGTTCAATAACGAACTGAATAAATTCGCCATCAGGCATAGCATTTCGTGCGCCTTCAACTGCTTTGGCTGAGAAGTCCAGTCCACAGACCCCAACCGATGGTCGCCGTTTTTGAATTTCGCCTAGTAGGTCGCCTATACCGCACCCAATATCTACCACCTGCGCATTCGGCTGTATAAAGGCTTCGATATGATCAATAATCTCAATCGTCAACTTATCCCGAACATGATCAGCCTCGCTACGAAAACTTTCTAAATTTGTAGCATCGCCCCACAGCTCGTCATAACCCTGTGCCGAGTTATCCTCGGTGATCCAGCCAACACCAAGAGCAGCGCTTCGCGACTGATCAGGCAACAGTACTGTACGATAGCGATTCTTGGGAACAAGTAAAAATTTATCTGCTTGACCATAAATGTATGTACCCTTAGGAACATAGTCATATTGACCTTGAGGAATGTGATCCCATCCTTCAGATGAATAGGGGGCAGACCCTTGCTTTTTACTAACCGATTCGTCCCATAGTTTATCAGCAACTATTCTTAACAAGTGAGAAAGGTGCTGTCTTATGCGATGGATAATATTCGAGAATATCACTGAGGTTTCTCACATAAATATGAAAATCCAACAGCATATTGAGGATCATGATTCTTCAATGCACATGTAAGGAAAGGTAACGCCAAGCACCTAAGCAATAATCGTGAAAAAGAACCAAGGCTTGAACCCATTTCCTTCTTTTCATGAAGAAACTCTGCAAATAGAAGCCACCGCCCTCCAAGAGGTTGCCTAACAATTATATCGAATGGCTCCAAAAGCTTATCAAGCGCCGAAGATGAAAAACGAAAGTAGTCATCTGGTGCTGCATGGTAATAATACATAAATGGCACAATTAAAAGTAGTCTTCCACCTGGCTTTAGTACTCGGTACTGCTCCCGAAAAGAGGCTTCAAAATCAAACAAGTGCTCTAAAGCAAACACTGAAACCAATGCATCTACAGAATTTCCTTCCAAATCAAGGCTTGTCATATCCAATATCAAATCGCTGCCGGGGAACAGGTTGCTTGTGATATACTGCTGATCAGGTTGAACATACGCCTTGTAATAATCCCCACCAGCTCCCAGTTCAATAATTTCCCCTGTTCCTTCAAGAGCTGGTAATAATGATCGCATAGCCTGATCAGTCATTGCCCGTGCAGGGGTTCTGCCATCTCGAATAAACTCCCAAATAAATCCGAGATTCAACTTTGGAGGCCGAATACCTCTGATATTTTCACGAGGGACAGTAAATATATTTTTTACATCTTGGCAGTTGGCCTGGACATCATTCATATTAGTCAACTCTCGAAACTGAAAAAATCATGCCCGAATCATCGATTTCAATGGGTGTTAATGAGAATGTGCTATCAAGATACATGACTGCATTATTATCTGCATAAAGGAATATATCATTGGGGTGTGTAACGATAAATCGGGCTGCACTAAACCAGTAGAATAGATGTACCCCCACTTCTTTCCTCGTGATACCAACGTTAAGTGTATAAGCTCCTGGTCGAAAGTTAGGGTTCTGAACCTGAACCTTAAGCTGATAACGTCCTGGTGGTACGGTTTTCAAATGAAGGCCTTGTTCATAACTATCTATTGTTGCAATAAACCTGTAATGCACCGCATCAATAGTGAATCGGAGAAGTAAGTTTTCCTGAGGCTGCAATACTTCAATATCAGCAGAAATTAGAAAGGATTCACCAAATTTGAATTCACCTGTTTGAACAGCACTGTTCTCACTATGAATACTAACGCTGTTGCAAACCACATCCCCAGTGCCACCTTTTGAATGACCGTATTCGGCTTTTGTGTCACCATCTTTAGAAGATCCTTCGTGCTCTGCGACGGCTTTGTCGAATTGTGCATTTGATGTGACGGAATTCCGTGAGTTCTGATCATCATATGCACGAATAACATCCTCTGCTGAACCATCGACAAGTGCTCTTCCTCGATCCATAAACAAGCCTCGATCACAAACAGACCAGATAGCTCCGGGAGAGTGTGAAACGAGAATAATTGCTGTTCCCTGTCGTTTTAACTTAAGAATATGTTCAAAACACTTCTTTTGGAAATTAAGATCCCCAACTGCCAGTACCTCATCCATCAGTAATACATCTGGACTGCTTAATGCTGCGATGGCAAAACCGAGTCGGACATACATTCCACTAGAGTAATTTTTTACAGGCAGGTCAATAAAGTGCCCGAGTTCCGAAAAAGCAATAATTTCATCCATCAAGCCATCGATTTCCTTGGTTGTAAGACCAAGTAATGTACCGTTAACATAAACATTTTCGCGACCAGAGAGCATAGGAGCAAAACCCGCCCCAGCAGCAATCATCGCGCCTACCCGGCCTTTCATTTGAATTCGCCCTGCATCTGGGGCGTACACGCCATTAAGCATGCGTAGCAATGTTGTTTTACCACAGCCGTTGACCCCCATGATGCCGAGTGCTTCTCCGCCTCGAACCTCAAAACTGACATCATTTACAGCCCAGAATTCTCCTTCACGCAACACACTGCTGGTACTAAGGCGACCTGCAAGTTTACGGGCAACATCTCGCAAGCCAAATTTCATAGATTGACGCAAAGTAAGACCGAACTTTTTTGAAATTCCCTCGGCACGGATGGCCCATTCATTATCACTCATAGTCGCTCCGCCACTTTATCTTTGATTAAGTAAAATGCGTGAATACCCAGGCTCATTACTACAACTGAAAAAAGGATAGCCAGTGAGTATCCTATTGGATTTGGCATTTCACCTAACATAAATAGGCTACGCGGGACATCAACCAGATAGGTAAGTGGATTCCACTGAACTACTAGTTTGAGTAATGGTTCTGAAAATTGTGCTGTATAAATCACGGGAGTCACATACATCAGAAGGTTGATCACGGTGGTAAACATACCTGTCATATCTCGTGCAACAGCACCAACCACCGATAAAATAAGTCCAATTCCTACACCTAACATGATAATCGGAAGAATCATCAAAGGATACAGAAGTGCCCATGGTGATGGTGGCAAACTAAGAACTAATAGAAGCACCAATAGAACTACTAAATTAACAATAAGATTATAACAAACTGAAGCCAAACCTGTCACAGCCAGCCCTATTTTTGGAATATTAGTTCGCATAATCAGGTCGCTATTAGTTATCAACCCATTTGCAACGGTTGTAAGTACATTTATAAGTAACCCCCAAATAGTTGTTCCTATGTAAACATAGATAGGGTATGGAATTTCAGTTTTCCCGGGATTTAAGATACCTGTTGACTGCATGAATACAAAACTGGCTATTCCTATCAAGGGCATCAGAACAATCCAAAGATAGCCAAGTAATTTTTGTCTGAATCCAGACACAAAATCGCGCACAAAAAGGTGCCAAAGTACGTGTCGCGACCAGTAAATCTCTAGGTATGCCAGTCTTATTGAATTAATCGGCCCCAAGACTTCGTCTGATGCTTCATAAGTGCGAATGTTCTTTACAGATTGTTTTTCCGATACATTGTCTTGCAGCATCAGTCTTGACCTTCAGCCAAAGGCTTAACACCCACAAAGGAATATAGGCGTCCCGGCGTTTGATCTCGATAATTTAATGCAGAAACCAATATTTTCATCAAGGCTCTACCAAATACGTGGTCTTGGCTAAAGAGAAAGTTTGACATTGATTTCCCAATCAACCCTGCTGTGGGGCCAGTACAGTATGTGAAATGCTGTTCAGTGGTCATCGGAAAGTAGTTGATTGGTGAATCAAGCGGCGCTAAAGCTTTATGCACATGCAAACCTGCCAGTTGCATGGCTGACAAATATTCATCAAGCAGAAATGCATTTTCACCGCCATAAAATTTATGCAGTGGGTGAGAATCAAGGAAAGCCTGCATATCTTCCCGCTTACTGATGACATGCTCACGGGAGGCCACCATCACGCCACCAGGCTTGATCACCCGAAATATTTCACGACAGGTTTGCTGCAAATCACGGGCGTGATGAAGCACTTGGCGGCAATTAACAACATCAAAGCTATTATCATGAAATGGTAATTTTTCGGAATATTCGCTAACCACTGTGATTGGCAGGTCACTTTGTTCAGCCAGCGAGCGGATAGCTCCAGCCCCCACCAACTCACTGGGGTCGGGTTCCAATGCTGTCACCAGCCAACCATCACGGGCCATCGCGTAGCTACTTATACCTCTCCCTGCGCCAAGATCCAGCGCCTTACCTTGCGGAGGCGGTAGCAAGGCAGCGATCGCTTTCCACTCGGCACTTTGCCAGAACCGCTCAGCGGCCTCATTTAGTGGGTCGTCAAAGTAACAGGCACGCACCAGTTCTTGTTGGTCAGGCTGATCACGCAACCACTGCACTGCTTGTTCCCAGCTCATTTGATTCAAAGACCCAGCCTCTACCGCTTGAAAAGCATTAGTCATGCAGGGAATCCAAAGTGCGCATGGATACAGTATCACCACTCACAACATCAACGACAGGTAAATCCAATATCTCCAAACAACGCCTATCCCCACCTAGGAAGTTCAGCTTTCCATTTGCATCCCTGGAATCACGGAATCGAGATTCGACATATGCATCAGTAGAAGACAACGGATTAAGTCGACCAAGTCTATCATTTCTGACAAAAAATAAATTATTCCCTACTGTGTTTGAGCCAAGCAAACTATATCCTTTACGTGCTCCCAAATGTTCGAAAGCGGAAATTGAAGCACCCCAGAATAAATTAGAGTAATGAGCTTTTTCGCGCTGAAAAGAAGGGTCATACGGTACCGATATTGAATGCTGTGAACCAAACACACTGTTCCATTCAACAACAACAATAATAGGGTTAACTACCTCAATACGCTCCCAAACCCAATAATCATTCCCATCAATATCAACACTCAATATACCAATCTGACCACTGAAGCCAGAGTCACCTATCAATTGGTTAATGTTATCCCTATCGATCCAAGCATTAACCGCCGTCAGGTCATGGCGCCAATAAATATCCTGATTACGAACAGAGTCCATATACTGCTTATCTCCATCAATAATCATTCCTCGCCAATGATCATTCATCAACAAAAAACGAGTATTTGACTCTACGTAATTTTGTACTCCAAACTCCACAAATGTAGTCTCATCTCTCATTATTCCAGCTTCATGAATCAGATATTGAAGAATTCCATCCTCTCCAAATTGAGAGAACACTTTAAACTCAGCATCCTGAAGTCTGGTAAGAGGTGCACGACGGCTATTTTCTACAGCTAATGCTCGTCCCTGAAGAATCATAAGATCATCCATCTGTTGCCTATGAGCAGACATCGCTCGCTGTACTACACCTTCAATATGTTGAGAAACAGGGACAGCAATTTTCCGGGCTATATCATTCAAGAAAGACACATTTTCACCTTCGATTTAGTTATTTTATGAAACTATGAGACTCGTAATGGAGTAATCACTGGAGTCACCTGATTTCGGTATAACATCCCAGGGGGTATATCACGTGTAACTATAGAACCGGCAGCAACTATACTGCCTTTACCAATTCTTACACCTCGTAATATTGTTACTCCAAAACTAATCCATACATCATCTTCAATCACTACTGGGGAAGAAGACACTCCCGGAAGATCGGAGGCAAGTTCAGGATGGCCTTTTTCAACAATATGCCGAAAATGAGCATGTCTCTCTCCCGAATCAACAGAATGAGCAGTTCCATCCTGAATGTTTACATCGTGGGCTATTAAAACCCTGTCACCAATTTCTATTGATTCCATCGACCATATTTCAGTTCGAACTCCCACATAACACCAGTCCCCGATAGAAATTTTACCTCCATGGCCGTAAGTTAATAATCTTCCTCGAATGTGTGATTGTTTGCCAATTGAAATATCTTCTGGGCTTCCAGAGAAATTATTGATTTCTGACTCTGATAATAAAGATGACCCATCTCCCAACAGGCAAAGATTTGCTCCAACTTCACGCTGACGCTCTCTTTCTATTTTTCTAAACAGCCAAGAAATCGCTCTTCGACTTAATCGATCAAAAAATTGCATTTCTAAGCCTCTTCAGAATCCTTTTTGCTAATGCAATGAGACTAAGCTTAATGTCAGCTCGATCAAAGTCTGATTGATTACCCATCAATCTGGAACGAAAAAAAGTTTCCAGATGCAATAAATGTTCTGCCTTATAGCATATTTCATCTGGAAATGACCATATGTTTGGAAGCCTATTCTCCAAATAGTCCGAAGAATCGCCTTGCAACAAAAAATCGCCACTTCCGCAATGGATACCCGATCCATCAAAGCCACCATTCCAAACAAGACTATGAACTGGATAAACCACCAATCCCTTTTGACGTGACACTGCATACCACCATAAAATACCCCAGGAGTCATTGCGACCCGCCATGCGGTCTTCAAGCATTGCATAGAATGAACACGTTCCATTCAAATCAAACAATCGACTCCAATCATCGTCAAATTTTGCAGCTTCTAAATTGGCCGGGGTCCATTCAAAAAATTCCCAGGATCGCTGCCAAGTACCCCACCCCCAAGTGGTTGTAACTGGCAAAAAAAACGCATCAGTTTTAATGCCTAAAGGCGAACTGAGCGTATAACCTCCAACTTGCATGACTTTATCTTCATGTTCATATCTATCCAGCGACCGGATCATGAAATGTAAAAAGTCTGGACTTACAACCAAATCATCCTCAACAACCACAACCCGACCATATTGCTTACAAAGTTCGGTGACCCCCGAAGCGATTGACCTAGCCAGGCCTAAATTTTCAGGCTGCTCAATAATTTGAGCGTTATGTTCCTTTGCCCAAAGTCGCAAAACTTTTCTGGTTTCTTCAACAGCCGTTCTGTCATTATCCGTCTTCGGGCCATCAGCATACAAATAAAATTCGCATTCTTCGAAATTCCTACAGCTTGATAATGCAGCCAAAGCACGGAATGTATGCTCAGGTCGATTATATGCAAAAAAAGCAACTGGCGTTTTATTCATGTTGACTTACGAAATGCTTGATACAGGCATAAAAATTAAGACCAGCCAAGAAGACTGAATATAGATTAATTGCATCACTTCTCCAAATACCACTTCACAGTTTTTCTAATCCCTGTTTCGAACGTTTCATCCGGCTGCCAACTGAGATCATCATTCATCCTTGTTACATCAATCGCATAACGCCAGTCATGACCATGGCGATCTGTCACAATCGTGATAAGCTTCTCATGCGGTTGCATTATCTGGCTTATGCTCATCCATCAGCTGGCAAATCAAACGGCAAATATCAATATTGTACACCTCGCCAATCGCAGCACGGCGCACCACTGCATCAATGCCTGAGCAAGTGATCTCTCACATACAGCCAGTCACGGATATATAAGTCATCGCCATACACCGGTATAGCTTTCTGCTCCACACAGGAACGAATCACCGTCGGAATAAATTTCTCTCCATGCTGATAAGGACCATAGTTGTTCGAGCAATTCGTTGTTGTCACTGGTAAGTCATAGGTGTGAAAATAGGCTCTGACCAAATGATCTGATCCGGCCTTGGAAGCTGAATAGGGGGAATTAGGAGCATACGGCGTCGTTTCACTGAATGCCGGATCTGTTACTTCCAGCGTGCCATACACCTCATCAGTCGAAATATGATGAGAACGACACTGGGCTTGACCCCACCCCTTCTCGCCTTGCACAAAAGTATGCCGCGACTCATCAGGTAACCCTTCCAGATTATCCAGTGAACCTGCGTAGGTCAGTTCATCCAGATTTACAATACGAACCTGCTCATCCGTTTCCAGCATATAACGCACATAAATGCAGCCGATAAAACCAGCCCCACCTGTCACCATCATATTCTTGGGCGTATATTCAGCCATGGTTCAACTCCCTCCACCGCTTCCGCCAACGTTTCACGCCACGGTTTAATTTAAAGGCTGTAGACTGACTCCACATGTCCGCATTGCAATTCGGAATTTACAGAACAACCATCGGAGAGTCTTAAAACCAATCGCCATCAACTGAATCAACTTCAATGAGCGCCCTTGCGAGGGTGCTTCAAATAACACAATCAATCAAAAAACCACGCCTCGCCACCGTTGCACTCAAAAGCAGAAACACAGCTTCCTGATGAAGATAAATATTGCGACAACCCCCATATGAGGGATGTACAAGGTTCGTGCTTGAATAGATTCCGCCGCCAGTCATCGGATAAATTTAGCACATCAATTAAATAGAGGTTCGGAATCAAATGCCCGACATCGCACCCTAAAATAATACCTTTATGTTTATGGATACGTTATTCTACAAGCCAATTTAAAGGGGATATCATTTACGCTATGATTATATTTCATCCAAACATTCGCCCAATAATGTGGTCATATATTTCCATCTTCTGCCTGACTGCCTTGGCCTTGGAGGGATGCGACTCAGTTCAACCAACCCCTGTCCAGCACACTGAGTCAACTTCAGATCGTGCTGCATTCATAAACAACGCAACTGACGCTGTTGGTGTTGCCGAGGGTGAGCAAAAAGTTTCCCCGTTTGGCAAACCCGCGCACTAAGTTATAGAAGGATTGTTCGCCATGGACTTTAACTTTTCGGAATCCGTCTTTCGCGAATACGACATTCGCGGTAAAGCTGGCAGCGAAATCACACCTGAATTCGCTGCTCAATTAGGCAAAGCTTTTTGTTCCCTGCTACTGGCAACCAATCCTGATGCCAGAGAGCACCCGATCATCATCGGACGGGATGTTCGCTTATCCAGCCCTCAGTTGAGCGAAGTCATCATACACAGCGTCACAGCGTCTGGTTTTGATGTGATCGATATCGGCATGGTTCCCACACCCCTGGCATATTTTTCCGTATTTCACATGCAAGCCGCCGGCTGCATCATGGTCACGGCCAGCCACAATCCCGGCGCAGATAACGGTTTCAAAATAATGAAGGGCCGGGACAGCCTGCATGGTGATGACATTCAGGAAATCCGTCGACGCATGCAAATGCAGCATGTTTCCGCGCCGCAGCAAGGCTCAGTCACCAGCATAGATATCATGCAAGACTATCTGGATTTTCTGTGTGCGCAGGCAGCGCCGGTCAAACCAGCTAAAATCGTGGTCGATGCGGGTAATGGCCCGACTGGTATTGTCGCCGTGCCCTTGTTGCAGCGCCTTGGCTGTGAGGTCATCCCTTTATTTTGTGAGCCGGACGGACATTTCCCCAACCATCACCCCGACCCTTCGAGATGTGAAAACCTTGAAGACCTTATTCAGGCCGTCCGCGATGCAAATGCTGATTTTGGTGTCGCCTACGATGGTGATGGTGATCGCATCGGCGTCGTTGACCATCACGGTAACGTGGTGTGGAACGATATGCTGTTACTGATGCTGGCACGGCATCTGTTGAAAACACGTCCCGGCATCACCGTGATTTCAGAGGTGAAATCATCCAACCGCATGTATGAAGCCATTCGTCAGGCGGGCGGACAAGCCATCATGTGGCGTACCGGACATTCACCCATCAAAGCGAAGATGCGTGAAACCGGCGCACTGCTTGCCGGTGAAATGAGCGGACATATGTTCTTTGCCGATCGCTACTATGGTTATGACGATGCGATTTATGCCACATTACGCATTCTGGAAATGCTGACTGCGGAACAAAAAACATTACCCGAACTGATTGCCGACATTCCCAAAGCAGAGACCACATCTGAAATTCGAATTACCTGCGACGATTCGCTGAAATTCGACATCATCAAAAAAGCCAAAGAGCATTTTCATGCCATCGGTTATCACCCTATTGAAGTCGATGGACTTCGTGTTGAATTTCCTTATGGATGGGGATTATTGCGCGCATCCAATACCGAAGCCTGTCTGATGCTGCGTTTTGAAGCCGAAACGAAGCCGCAACTGCAAGAAATCCGCCAACTGTTCGAAGGCTGGTTAAGCGAAAACCTACCCTAATCGACTGACTCGGCATCGGGTCGCCAGAAGCGAATAACTTCTGCGCCTGCACAAGCCACAAAAGTCAAATTCTCATGGTAAATCTGCTCGATCAGAGATGCATCCACCGACAAATCAACCAACCGGAAACCCGCTTCTCCGGATTGCCGCTGGCCAATCGCATCACCGGCCCCGCGCAGTGCCAGATCGGCCTCGGCCAATTCAAAACCGTCATGACAATGAACCATTTTCTGCAATCGCTGATACGCCTGTTCGCCCACCTGTGCTCCCGGCAACAGCATGGCATAACTCTGCAAATCGCTGCGCCCAACCCGTCCCCGCAGCTGATGCAACTGAGCCAGTCCGTAAAGCTCAGCCTGTTCAATCACCATCAAACGCGCCTCCGGCACATTCACGCCCACCTCAACCACCGTTGTCGACACCAGAATCCGGCTTTTGCCCATGGAAAACGCATCCAGCGCTGCCTGTTTTTCCGCTGATTTCATGCGCCCGTGTAATGGCATGACCAACTCCTGCGGAAACCTCGCCTGCAAGGTTTTAAAACGCGCCTCCACCGACATTTCACCACACTCTTCTTCTTCCTGACTGATTCGCGGCACAATCCAGTAGATGCGTCCGTCCTTCTCCAGCATTCGCTGCATGCCCTGATACAGTTTTTCCAACTGCTGACTGCGATACACACGTGTTTCAACCGGCAACCGCCCCGGCGGCATGCCGCGCATCACACTCAGATCCAGATCACCGAACACCGCCAGCGCCAGCGAACGCGGAATCGGTGTCGCACTCATCGCCAGCAAATGCACGCCCTGCCCTTTTTCCGTCAGCCCCCACCGCTGGCGCACGCCGAAGCGATGCTGCTCATCAATCACCGCCAGCCCAAGCTGTTGGAATCGTACATCCTCGCTCAGCAAGGCATGCGTGCCGATCACCACATGCAGCGCACCCGAAGCCAGTGCTACAAGCATGTCTTTGCGCTGCTTTTTCGTTGTGCTTCCGGTCAACAGCTCAGCCCTGATATCGCATGCGGCAAACATCGGCCTGAGCACCTCAAAATGCTGGCCTGCCAGCACTTCCGTCGGTGCCATGATAGCTGCCTGATAACCAGAGCCCACAGCCGCCAGCATGCTCAGTGCGGCCACCCAGGTTTTGCCGGAGCCCACATCACCCTGCAACAGCCGATGCATACGTTTACCCGTTGATACATCCTGCCGAATCTCCTGCCAGGCCGCAGCCTGTGCTGGCGTCAGATTGTAGGGAAGCTGCTGTAAAAAACGTTCGCACAAGCCCCATTGTTCAAACTGCGCTGCCATCACCTGAGCTTTCTTGCGCTGCTCGCCCATCAAGGCGAAATACACCAGCAATTCTTCCGCCTTCAAGCGGCGCATGGCCTGCTCGGATAATGCCATATCCGATGCGTTTGGCTTGTGAATGGCCAGCAATGCCTCATGCAATCCCATGTTACTGTCATGCCCTGCATACCCGGCGATCACCGTATCAAGCGGGCTGCATGCAGCCGCATCCAGCATCGTCAACGCATGTCCAATCCATGCGCCGATACGTTTCCCGTTGTAACCGGCAAGCATGCCGTAGCGGGCATAAAATCCCGGCACAAACTGTTCTGGCATCGACCAGTCGGGGTGCACCATCTGCCATTGACCACGCCACACCTCAGCCTTGCCGCGCAATGTAATCGAGCGCCCTTCGCTCAAACGGGCATCAGACATCATGTAACCGGAATGAAAAAACCTCAGCGTCACAAGACCGGTATCATCGGCCACCTGCATGCTGACTTGCCGTTTGCGGCCGAAGCCCTGCGCTTGTTTACGCACAATCCGTCCCTGCACGCGCAGCACACTTCCAGCCTCAAGCGCTGCTATCTGCGTGATATGACGGTCATCCTCATAAGCCTGTGGCATATGCAGCAGCAAATCTCCCAGACACTGCACACCACGCCCTGCCAGTTTTTTGGCGATTCCGGGACCAACACCTGGAATATACTGAATCGGCTGAAGTAAGGTGCGATACATTCTGGCAATCTATGCAAGACGATAAAGCAATTGCAAGCTGCAATAAAACGTCTACCTTCTATTTTATCTTGTAGAATCGTGCCATAGCCATAATATAACCGAATTCAGTTTGAATAAGGGGGTTCTTCATGCAGGAACACATCATGAGTCTTACTCAATTTAAAGCCGAAGCCAGTCAGCAAATCAAAGAACTGCGCAACAGTTCCGAACCACTGATTCTAACCCAGAATGGTTGCGCTTCTGTCGTGGTTGAAGACTATACACAATACCAGCGCAATCAGCGTGCCCTTGCATTATTACGTCTGATTGCGCTGGGCGAGGCAGACATCAGCCACAACCGCCAGGCCTCCCAACATGAGGTTTTTTCACAGCTCAAAGCGAGACTCGAAGAAGAACAAGAGCATGGATAAATACAAGGTCAAATGGACGCATACTGCCAACACGGCAAATTTGCCCTTAGGTTCAACCCTTAGATTCTAAAGATGTAAACCAGCATGTCTGGACATTCTTTGGGCCCTCACTATCATTCGCTT
>PFXG01000026.1 GCA_002791545.1 Zetaproteobacteria bacterium CG_4_9_14_3_um_filter_49_83 | reverse complement strand
TGTTAAGAATCGAAGGCTAAAAGCTGGATGGGATAATGATTATTTGGAAAAGCTGCTAATCGGAAAATAACCTTTTTTAATGCGATTGCCCTGCGCCGGGGCAACCGGAAAAACAGGTGTATCCCATTGACCGGAACAAGCACTTCCGATACGCTTTTAGTTACAAGTTCAACCTTCAAGACCGATGTGTATTTGTATCCAACAACAACCCGCCGACCGTCCGATTCGGTCAGCCTGTAATAACATTAACCAGGGAGAACACCTTGAATCAGCACAATTCAAACATCAGAAATATTGCCTTGCTTGACCATGAAGGTGCGGGTGAGACCACTTTGCTGGAATCCATGCTGCACGTTGCAGGTATCACCAATCGTATGGGAAATATTGATGATCACAATACTCTTAGTGATTACGATCCGGACGAAAAGGCCTATGAAAAATCCTTATACTGTTCCACCCTGTCATTTGACTATGAGGGTGCGCAGTTTAACTGTCTGGATGTTCCGGGCTCGGCTGATGCCGTAGCAGAAGCGATGACGGCCCTGCATGCGGTTGAATGTGCGCTGGTGTGTGTTGACGCGATCGACGGAGTAAAAGCCAACACGCGAAAGGTCTGGCGTCTGGCCGCTCAGCGCGGTATTCCGCGCGTGATTGCCATGACCAAGCTGGATGCTGAGCATGCGGATTTTGCTACGGCGCTGGCCGCGATCAAGGCGGATTTTGGTAATCGCTGCATTCCGCTGTATATCCCGAACGCTTCATCTGCAGCATTTTCTGAATTATTTTCTGTGCTGCACAGCCCTGAAACCAATGCAGAAACGCAGGCAACACATGAGCAGATTGTAGAAGCCATTGTCGAGACCGATGATGCTTTAATGGAGCGTTACCTTGAGGGCGAAAGCATCAGCGAACAAGAACTGATGACAGCTCTCAGAGATGCATTGATGCATGGCAGTCTTTTTCCGGTGATTGCAACTTCCGCCGCACATGAAATTGGTACGGTGCAGTTGCTTGAAGTGTTGAAAACACTGGCTCCGGCACCGGGCGAAATTGAGCGCATGGTGTATCTGAATGGTGAGCCGGTTTCTGTTGATCAGATTGAGGGTTTTTCCGCTTATGTTTACCACACGGAAGCGGATGAGTTTGTCGGGCGAGTTTCTTATCTGCGGGTGCTTTCCGGTACTCTTTCTACGCATGACAGCTTCATCAACCGGCGTTCCGGCAACGATGAACGGGCAGGCCATATTTTCCGCGTGCTGGGTAAAAAGCAGGATGACCTGAAGCAGGCCGTTGCCGGTGACCTGGTCGCGATTCCGCGCATTGCCGATATGCATGCGTGTGATGTTATTACCGATGCTGCTACAGAGGTGTCGCTCGACGAAATGACATTCCCGATGCCGATGGTGTCACTGGCTGTGCGCCCTAACACCAACAAGGATGATCAGAAGCTGGGCTCGGCATTGCATGAGTTTGAAAATGATGACCGGACATTCCATGTGCACAGTGACCCGATCACCCACGATCTGATCATCAGTGGCATGTCCGATCTGCATTTGCGGCTGATTCTCGGCAAACTAGAGCGTCGCTACAAAGTGCAGGTGACAACATCGACGCCAAGCATTGCGTACATGGCGACCATTACCAGCAGCGTCAAAGATGTGGATTATACGCACAAGAAACAGTCCGGCGGAGCCGGTCAGTTTGCTAAAGTGGTGATCGATATGGAGCCTTTGGGCCGGGGTGAGGGTTATGCCTTCGTCGATAAAATTCATGGCGGTGTGATTGATGCCGTTTTCCGCACCTCGGTGGATAAAGGTGTGCAGGCGGCGATGGAAGAAGGGGTGATGGGTAATTATCCGGCAACGGACGTACGCGTAACGCTGGTCGATGGCAAAATGCATACGGTCGATTCTAAAGACATCGCTTTCCAGATCGCCGGCAACAAAGCCTTTCGCAAGGCGTTCATGGAATGTAATCCGGTATTGCTGGAGCCGATTGTGAATATGCTGATTACCGTTTCGCAGGATCATATCGGTGATATCATCGGTGATCTCAATTCCCGCCGGGCGCAGATTCTCTCAACTGATATGGAAGAACAAACAGCGCTGATCAAAGCACAGGCTCCAATGGCCGAGATTCAATCTTATCAGGCGCAACTCAAAGCCATGACCGGCGGTGAGGGTACGTACACAATTGAGTTTGATCGTTACGAAATTGTGCCGCCAGCCATTCAGAAACGGATTATTGAAAAACAAGACTAAACAATGCCTTCAAAGTAAACTGTAGTCGCAAGGGCGAAGCGTCATCGGCAGATAAGATCATCAGATTGTCGGGTGGCGCTTCGTTTTTTGTGGGTGAAACCGTTTTCTTTCCTGGTATCCATGCACCCGCGTGGGAACCTACATTTGCCTGTCAACATGCTATCATCGTATTCATTTTTACGCAGCGCGTGAGAACGAGAAAAACTTCTGCTTTAAGCTAAAAAATGGACAGTCAGAAACGGTTCTGTGAAAATTGGAATCTATTCAGGGAAATCAAATGAAGTGCCGTGTTTTGACTTTAATATGCAATAGCATGGACAATAAGGGCGTATATAGGAGGGTAATACATGGAAAAGCTAGTGCACGTATTGCCTAGTTGGGCTCACAAGAACCGGTGAAGCATGGACGAGCTGTATGTAAATGGTGATGTGCCTCAGATAGAGGGAAAGAGATGCGAGGCGTTTCTGTGCCAAGATTACCGGGCCGAGGGAGTGGTCGAAGATAGAGCGTACATTACCCATGTCTGCTTCGAAGGTGCTTGGTATCGCCTCTACTTTGAACCATTTTTGATCTTCTGGCGCAGTTCCACTGAGGCGCCTGAAGAAACCAGAGAGCCGGGATTCGAATTCGGCCTAGAGGATATCGGGACAAAATGCCACATTAAAGGCGCACTCCTCATTTCGCTCGCTCAAGAGGTCGTTGCTGAGGGAGTCAAGGTGAAGTTCTCCTTTGAAAACGGCCGAAGCGTTAGCGTGCTTCACAGAAATGATCGAGCAGAGGTGGAGTGCTCATGAAGCCCAACCATGCGCTCCAGCCGACGTCAAACCCGCTGCGCGGCTTTTCCGCGGCTGAGCGCAGCCGTTATGCGTAAGAATCACATGAAGGAGAGATTATGGATGCAATCGGTGGTCTGATAATTTTGGCGATATTGTTGGCGATATATTTCCTGCCAACAATCGTGGCATCGAATAGGGGGCATCAGTCAGCTGTGGCAATATTCTTTCTTAACCTGCTACTTGGTTGGACTCTGCTCGGTTGGGTTGTAGCCTTCGTATGGTCTTTCACAAATCCAACGCAAGTAGTTGTGAATAATCAAACCCCGAAAAGCGTGGCAGATGAAATCCAAAAACTTGCAGCTTTGAAAGAACAAGGCTTATTGACTGAAGATGAATTTAGTAAAAAGAAACAGCAAATTTTGGAAAACGCATAACGGATAAGGTTAGATCGCGGGAGCGAAGCGAGCCGCGATCTGAACCGTTTGTTGGACAAGCCCGATGGGTGATAAAGTTCTCTTGAAAATATCTT
>PFXG01000085.1 GCA_002791545.1 Zetaproteobacteria bacterium CG_4_9_14_3_um_filter_49_83 | reverse complement strand
ATCAACATGAGAAACTGTTGCGCCTAATGGGAACTCGCTATCTCAGGTGTTATTCCTGAAATTAAAAATTATGGGTGCGGAATGTCGGCTACAAAACCGCCATCCAGGATTATTTATTACACGCTCAACAGTTAAGCAAACGCACAACAGAATCGATCAGAAATCCAGCCACATCTGTGGCTGAATATCACCTTCACTTACATAAACTCAGCCAGTAAGACTGCGGGAAAATATCATGGCAGTGCTTTTTCATCAGGCATTCTGAGCTGTTGCATACGTTAAACCCCATCGCTATCATGTCGAAAAAAAAACACAGGTGCTTTAACCTCATGCCTAAATATAAACGCTTTTCTGATGCGTCCATCAGTGAGAAAATTCTTGATTCGATGTTTTTAATTACCATTGGTGTCGGATATCTTTTCGCTCTGCTTAATCTTTATTATACCCATCAGGGTCGGGACGGTGAACCCGGCCTTTCTGTTACCGATGTGATGTATGCCTATCACGGCTCACACAACCAGACCCGTCTCGGTGCGGCCATCAATGGCCCGATGGAACCGAATCTGCCGAATGAAGCAGCCAAGCAGGAAATACTGGGCTGGTTGAATCATGGCGCTACAGAAGCAGAATATCATGAAAAAGTTGAGCCGATTATTCAGGACAACTGCGTGATGTGCCATTCAGCTGAAAGTGGTATGTCGATCCCCCATTTCGACTCATTCGCCAAAGTTTCGGAGATGACAAAAACGGATACCGGCGCAACCATTCCGGCACTGGTGCGTGTATCACATATCCACTTGTTCGGCATCGCCTTTATTCTCTTCTTTGTCGGGCGAATCTTTATTCTCTGTGAAATGTCCGCCTGGCTGAAACGCATTACCGTAGCTATCCCCTTCGCCTTTCTGCTGATGGACATTTTATCGTGGTTCATTACCAAATACATTCCGGGATTCGCCTATGTCGTAGTAATCAATGGTGCATTAATGGGCATGGCCTTTGGCGGGCAGCTATTAACCAGCCTGTACCAAATGTGGTTCTATAAACCCAAAACAAATCATATCGAAATGTAACGGGGTAAAAATTTGATCGGTGGGAGCATTCTCTTCGATTGATGTGACAAGCAAACAAAATAGAATTCGCTGTATATTCAAGCGGGTTCAACAAGGAGCGTACGATGAAAAAAACAATGCTATTATTGACTGCCGTGATGATCGGCCTGTCTTCACAAGCCGCACTGGCCAGTGATATTGATGTCGAGAAAGTCTTCAAAAAGAAATGCGCTATGTGTCATAAAGCAGATGCAAAAAAAGTTGGTCCTGCGCTTAAAGATATGAATGTTGATGCGGAAGTTTTGAAACTCACCATCACGGAAGGCAGAAAAATGATGCCGGCTTTTGCCAAAAAACTAAGTGGTGAAGAGATTGAAGCTTTGGTTGCATATATTCAGAGCAACCAGCCCTTGCACTAATAATCCTTGTAGTAAATAGTTGGCACTTCGGGAACATTTACTGTCATGGGAGGAAGTAATATGCAGAAAACAAAAAAATCCAAGTTTATGATCGCTTCTGGCTTAGCTATTTCGATGCTCGTTGCATCGGGTATTGCATGCGCTGAAGACGACAGCATGGATGGTAAAAAGCTATATCAGGGAAACTGCGCTTCCTGCCATGGCATGAATGGTGAACCAACCGAAATGGGCAAAAGCCTTAAACCATTTGCAGCCAGAAACCATCGTGCTATTGCGCAATATGTAAGCCGCGATGAGTTGCGTCGTATTATCACTTACGGCGTAAAGGGTACCGCTATGGAGGCCAAGAAATATACGCTTGACCCTCTTCAGATCGATGCTGTTATCGACTTCATCAAAACCTTTGAATACGAACCAGACCTGGCTAACGGTAAAGCTCGTTTTGAAGCTGTTTGTGTGCAGTGCCATGGTGTAGATGGCCGTGCACAGACCGGCGTTGGTGCCAAAAATCTTATTTACACCAAGCTTGGACTGGAAGAAATTGTTCATACCATGCGCTATGGTCGTCCGGGCACCCTGATGGACAGTAAGCGTCACCAGTTGAGCAATCCAGATATCGCCGACGTAGCTAATTATGTCTATTCACTCCGCTATAATGCTGACCACAAAAAAGGCAAAATACTATTCAAAGAAAACTGCCAGTCATGCCACTCTACTGCAAAAGGCATCAAACTGATTAGCAATGCAGCAAGCTCACAGACGCTTTCAGAGATCGATGACCACACACTGGACTTACGCATACGCCATGGTCGCCATGTGCATAAAGCAGGTAAGCATGTCAATAAACTTTCTAGTGATGAAATTCAGGATATCATTGCTTATATTCGGGATGAATTAAAATAATGTCTTCAACCTCTACGATCGGCGCCTCTCTCACGAGGGGCGCCGATCTTTTTGATCTGGACCTGATTAAGAAATATGACAAGGCTGGTCCCCGTTATACGTCATATCCAACGGCTCCGATGTTTCATGATGGCATCGGCAATACAGCTTATGCAGAAACGCTAAGGCGTGTTGCTACAAGCGACGCACCGTTGTCCCTTTATATTCATATCCCCTTCTGTAATACCGTTTGTTACTATTGCGGCTGCAGTAAGATTGTTACCAAACAATATGAACGTGCCCAGCCATATCTGGAGTTAATGCTCAAGGAAATCGATCTGGTTGCCGATCAGATGGCTGACGCGCAAGGCGATTGTAAGCGCCCTGTCACCCAACTGCATTTTGGCGGTGGTACGCCGACATTTCTGAATGATGATCAAATTCGCACCTTGATGACCAAACTGAGATCCCGCTTCAACTTTGTTTCTGTTGATGATGGCGAATTCAGCATTGAAATTGATCCGCGTGAATGTGATGACAGTACGATTTCCACACTTCAGGAAGTTGGCCTGAATCGCATGAGTATGGGCGTTCAGGATTTTGATGCGGTCGTGCAAAAAGCCGTAAACCGAATTCAAAGCAAGGAAGAAACACTCAAGGTTCTGGAAGATGCCCGTGCCCACGGTTTCACTTCCATGAATATTGATCTGATGTACGGACTCCCCCATCAGACTGTTGAAACATTTGACCGGACACTGGATACCATTATCGAATTCAGCCCGGATCGAATTGCGCTATTTAATTATGCGCATTTGCCAAAAATGTTTATGCCACAGCGCCGCATTGATGAATCTGCGCTGCCCTCACCGATGGAAAAGCTGAATATCCTTGAACACAGCATTCATAAACTTCTGGATGCTGGCTATGTATTTATCGGCATGGATCACTTTGCCAAACCCGAAGACGAACTGACGATTGCCCAGCAACAAGGCAAGCTGTATCGGAATTTTCAGGGCTACTCAACCATGGCTGATTGTGACCTGATCGGATTAGGGCTGACTTCCATTGGTTACGTCGGCGGCAGTTTCTTCCAGAATCACAAAACCATGGATGAATATACTGCAGCCATTGAGTCGGGTGAATTTGCGGTATTTCGTGGTTACACCTTGTCTGAAGAAGATCATTTGCGCCGTCAGGTGATCATGCGTCTGATGTGTGATTTTGCTCTCGACTTCCAGGCGGTTGAAAAAGATTTCTCTATCGATTTCAAAGAACATTTTTCAGATGCGCTTGAGCATCTGAAAAGCATGCAAACAGATGGCCTTGTCTCACTGGAGGATAACAGTGTACGCGTCTTGCCAGCGGGTCGTTTGCTGATTCGCAATATTGCCATGGTCTTTGATGCATACCTGACAAAAGAAGCACTGAACCGTTTCTCAAAAGCTATTTGAGTTTTAATCGAAGCAAAATAACAACCCTGCATCGATTAGCATTGACATCGTCATCAATGCTCTCAAAACTTTGCCTATGACAACAACTCAAACACTTCTTTCCGACCTTTACGACACGCCGGAAGAACAGCTTATCGAACAAACACATCAGCTCAGAGATGAACTCGGCGACAGCGTTCTGATACTCGGACACCATTATCAGCGGGAAGAAGTTTTCGCTTTTGCCGATGTTTCCGGTGATTCGCTGAAACTATCCCAGCAGGCTGCTGACACTGATGCTCCACATATTATTTTTTGCGGTGTTCATTTCATGGCTGAAACGGCGGATATTCTGACTGCGAATCATCAAGCCGTTTACCTGCCCGACCTTGCCGCTGGTTGCTCGATGGCTGATATGGCTGATGCGGTGCAGGTCAAACAATGCTGGAAGGAATTATCCACCGTCATCAATCCTGATCTTTGTGTTACGCCTGTTACCTATATCAATTCAACTGCAGCGTTGAAATCTTTTTGCGGTGAACACGGCGGTATTGTCTGCACCTCATCCAATGCCGGAAAAGTACTTGCGTGGTCCTGGAGTAAGCGTGAAAAGATTTTATTTTTTCCCGATCAGCATCTGGGAGAAAATACAGCTCTGGCCATGGGTGTCGATGAATCAGCCATGATTATCTGGGATCCGGAGAAACCATTGGGAGGCAATACTGCACAAGCTATCGAACAGGCCAGACTGATATTATGGAAAGGCTTTTGCTCGGTACACCAACTGTTTAAAGCCGAGCATGCGCAGACGATGCGGCATAACCATGCGGGCATTAAAATCCTTGCTCATCCAGAGTGTTCCAGAGAAGTTTGCGAAACAGCCGACTTTGTCGGTTCTACAGAGGCCATCATTCAATATGTTGAAGCTGCTGATGCTGGTTCGAAGTTTGCCATCGCAACCGAACTCAACCTCGTTAATCGCCTACGCATTAGAAATCCGGAAAAACCGATCTGGTTTCTCTCGCCGATGGTTTGTATGTGTTCAACCATGTTCCGAACAGACCCTCAACACCTGTATGCTACGCTGCTAGCTATTCAACAGGGTAATCGCAGCAATCAGATCATTGTCCCTCAGGAACACAAACATTGGGCCAAACTATCGCTTGAAAGGATGTTAAACCTTGTTTAAACGAATTTTTTTCACATTACTGGCCACATTGGCTTTATTTCCTTCCATCGCTTTGGCCTCTCTAAGCCTTGAGTCCGTACAAGGTGAACTCGACACATTCCGCAAGAGTGCCGATTTCAGCTTCGCCAAATCAACAGCGCAACGTGCACAGGCATATCTTGGCGCAGCCATGCTTGCCAATGATGAGGACAATGAAATTAAACTTCAGGAAGCGCTGGAGAAAGCACTGGCAACCATTAAAGAAGCCGAAACCAATGCAAGACTGTTTCGCCAACAGCATCAGGATCTTATTACCCGCCAGCAGGCTTCAGTCGAATCGCTTAAATATCTCTCAGACGATGCACGCAATAAATTAAATGATCCCAACCCGTTTACATTGATGAACGACGCTGAACAAAAAATGGATAAAGTCATCCAAATGGCGGAAACCGGACAACTCAATGCCAGCCAACAGGCTGCCGGTGCAGCCAGAGTCGCCTACAAACGTGTACTCGATGTCGCCCTGCCGGATCTGATTGACCAGTGCGAATCCACCATTTCTGATGCGGCCGCAAAAAATGGCAAAAGTTATGCCCCAGTCACCTACGAGAAAGCCAAAACCGAACTTGATAAACTTAAGCAATATTTCGCAGGAAAAAGCAGCAAACTTCCCGATCACCCGGCACTGGCCCTACTGCTAGCCAGACAGGCCCTGGAAATATCGCTGAATGTTAAATCGTGGCGCAAAGCCACAGACAGTCACGAAGCACTGGTTCTGAAAGCACGTGATGAACGCATGGAAATCGCACGTGAGCTGGATGTAGAGCTGCAAGCGCTTGATCTGGATATTTCAGCTGAACGACTTATACAACAAGTCAAAAGCACCCTCTCCGCACTAAATGAATCGAATCAATCTCTGAAAGCTCAAATGCATTTGATGGATATTCAGCATCAACAGGAATTGCAAAAGCAACTTGCCGGACAAAAAGAAACCCTGCTGCTGGAGCAGGACACTAAATTATCCGACCTTAAAGATGCCTACCGTGCCAAAATTGAGCGTGAAACCTTTGAAATCAAACGTCAGAAAAAGCTCATGGCTCTTTTTGAAAAAGGTGAAGCCGATTTGGTTGCCAATCTCGACGGTTCCATACTGATACATCTGAGTAAATTAAAATTTGCGCCATCGAGTGTCCGTCTTGATGCTGAATATTTTGATTTCCTCGGCAGAATTAAAGCCGCGCTCGAACTATATGGTGACCGGAATATCCGCATTGAAGGACACACCGACAATCAGGGCGAACTAAAAGATAATCAGGAGCTTTCATTAAAACGTGCCGAAGCCGTGCGGGAGTTCCTGATTGCAGCCGGAGAAGATGCTTCACGCTTGAAAGCTTTTGGATATGGTGAGGTTCGCCCGATTGCCAGCAATGATTTTGTTCAGGGCCTCGAAATGAACCGACGCATTGATCTTGTCATCGAGGCACGCGGTGAATGACCCCGTTTTTCGTAACAATGTATTAGGCAAATTACCTGAAAGCATCAGAGAAACTGCCGATCAGTTTCTGCAGGTGCTATCCCATCAACCCCATGGTGATTATAAAGCCAGCATCCTCGTTGAAGCACTGAACCTGATCAGCAATGAACACGAAAATCCTGCTGACTTAAAAATGATGGCGCATGTCATGCATGAGATTCGTATCGGCCTGGAGACCTTTCTTCCCTATCAGGCATGGCGAAAAGTCACCGTATTTGGTTCAGCCCGCATTAAAGAGGAACACCCCCGTTACAAGCAAACCCATGCTTGTGCCAAGGCACTCAGTGAAGCCGGATTTATGATTATTACGGGTGGTGGTGGTGGCATGATGCAGGCCGCTAATGAAGGGGCAGGTGTTGAGAGATCGTTTGCCATCAATATCCAGTTACCGATGGAACAAAGTCCAAACCATGTTGTGCAGGGCTCTCCCCGTCACTTTTACTGCAAATATTTTTTCACCCGCAAGCTTTTTTTCCTCAAGGAAAGTGATGCTGTGGTGCTGACAGCTGGCGGCTTTGGCACCCTTGATGAGGCTTTTGAAACATTGACCTTATTGCAAACAGGTCGCACCCCGCCAATTCCTGTCGTGCTGCTGGAAGCGCCCGGAGATGATTTCTGGGGCCCGTTTATTCGCTCCTGGACCCGTCGTCTGGTTGATGATGGCCTGATCAGCAGTGAAGACCCCGCTTTGCTTTATCATACAGATGATGTTGATGCCGCGACTCGCCATATTCAGTCCTTCTATGTGAATTATCATAGCTTCCGTTATGCCGGAGATGAAGTTCTGCTGCGTTTACTCAACCCGCTGACAGATAAAGCCTTAGAGCGCTTGAATGCCGAATTCTCGGATATTCTGTGCCGGGGAGACATCAGACAGGTTTGGCATTGGCCAAAGCGTGACACCCCCTGCTTCAGCCATCTACCAAGGCTTCGCATGCACGTTGAATTCGGAAAAATGAATGTGCTGCCACAATTAATCCGCCGGATGAATGCCCTGTATTTGAATGATCACGAGAAGGTAGTATCATCGCAGCATGAATAACGCTTCCGACAGCCATACTCAAAACGAGCCCTTCCGCCAATATTCCGCTGCAGATATGGTGATCGGGCAGCTTGATCGTGCCCTGAACAATATCTTTTGCCGCCAGAAGAGTATGCGTCCGTTCCCTGCCGATACAACATCAACAAAAGCCGTGCTAAGTAAAGAGGAACAACGCGAATCTGCTGCGATGATGCGCGTCAATCATGCCGGTGAAATGGCAGCTCAGGCACTTTATCATGGACAGAGCCTGACCGCCCGTGACCCGCAATTAAAAGAAAAACTAAGCCATGCGTCCATCGAAGAAAGCGATCATCTGAACTGGTGCCGTCGTCGACTGGATGAGCTTGGCGAAAAGCCCTCGAAACTCGATCCGTTCTGGTATGCGGGCTCTTTTGCCATCGGTGTTGCTGCCGGCATTGCCGGTGATCGCTGGAACCTTGGCTTCCTTGCAGAAACCGAACATCAGGTGGTGAGTCATCTGGATAGTCATTTGAATCGATTGTCAGAAAAAGATCTGCGCAGCCGTGCCATTGTAGCGCAAATGCGCCTGGATGAACTGGGGCACGCCCAATTGGCTGAAAACCTTGGTGCCGCTGAGCTGCCAAAAGTCGTTAAAGAGCAAATCATGCCGCTGATGTCGAAAGTAATGACAACGCTGGCCAGCAAGCTTTAATTTTTTATCATCCATTCCAATGAAGATGTTTCATCAGATATAAAGCGCATGACTGTGCCACTTCATATCGTTCTGTATCAACCGGAAATTCCCCCTAACACCGGCAATATTGCCCGCTTATGCGCTTGTACGGGCTGTGCACTGCATTTGGTGCATCCGTTAGGTTTTGATGTGTCGGATAAGGCGGTGCGGCGGGCCGGGCTGGATTACTGGCAACATCTCAATGTCTATGAATACGCTGACTGGCAGGTGTTTTCTGAAGCCTTTGCAAAAGCACATCCGACTGCCCGCTGGTTTGCCCTGACAACCAAGGCCAGTGACACGATCTGGACAGCGGATTTTCATGCGGGTGATGCGTTGGTTTTCGGCCCTGAAACTCGTGGCCTGCCAGAAGAAATCATAGCCTCAATGCGAGCCATTCGTATCCCGATGCGCAGCGATGCAGCGGTTCGTTCACTCAACCTGTCATCAGCTTGCTCTATCATCACTTATGAAGCGCTCAGACAGTTAAACCTTGACTATCTTTAAAAAGTTATTCACCGTAATTTATTTGATGAATGTAATTTAAGACTTTGCTTGCTTTTCAATCATGAACATCTCATTTTTATCATAACATATTGGAATCATTGACCTTAAATTTATGCCTATTTTTTAACCACAAACATGAATAGCCATAAAAGCCTTGTATAATTGGAAAAAAGTAAAAGTTATCCACCAAGTTATCCACAGACAATGTGGATGAATAGGCTAAGCTCCTGTATTCACTCAACTTAGCTGAAATGAAGTAGCAAAACACCTTCCCAAAGGCGAAAAAATGCTTTACCCGTCGGCTATTTTAGAGCATAAACCACCTCCATGAAATGGACGCTATCTAATCAATTAACTGTTGGCCGTGTGCTGTTGATTCCACTGTTCATCATTGCCTTTTATTTCATTCCCAAGCCCTTCAATCATTACACGGCATCATTGTTGTTTGTGTTGGCATCCATCACCGACTGGCTGGATGGTTATCTGGCGCGAAGCCGTGGAGAAGTCACCGCCTTCGGCCGTTTCCTTGACCCTGTTGCAGATAAGCTGCTGGTGGCTTCGGCGCTGGTGATGCTGGTCGAACAACAGCTTGTACCTTCCACCCTTGCCATCATTATCATCGGACGGGAAATTACTATCGGAGCCTTACGCGAGTGGCTGGCAGAACATGCCACCATTGTACATGTATCCATGCTGGCTAAATGGAAAACAGCCGCCCAGATGATTGCCATCACCGGTCTGATTCTGCATGTGGATTGTTTCGGACTGCCAGTGCATCAGATTTCTATCGTAGCACTATGGCTGGCGGCGGTTCTGACCCTCTGGTCCGCTTACGAATATCTGCGCGATGCCTGGCCGGAACTTAAAGAGCGTTAAATACGGATCGCTTATAGCCAGCCCATGGAAGTGCCGGTTAGATCCTCGCCCTCAACAAGCAAGCAATTTCATCATCGCTTAAAACAATCGGATTTGTCCCCATGCTGCCGCCACTGATGTGAGCGCGAATGAGAGGGATTTCTGAGCTATGCACACCAAATGAAGCCAGCTTGGGAATTGCCATCACCGCTATCCATTCATCCAGCTGTTGAATCAAAGCCGTATGTGCCTGCTCATCATTCAAACCCTGATTCTGACTCAGCAATCGACCCACCCGGGCATAAGCAGCCAGCGCCGGATTTGCAGGCTCACGGGCTTTCATCGCATCGATATTAATACGACAGGCTTCAGCTACCATCGTGCCACAAACCACACCATGCGGAATCGTATAAAAAGCACCCAGCGGTGATGCCAGCCCATGCACAGAGCCAAGCCCTGCATTGGCCAGCGTCAGGCCTGACATCGATGCGGCATACAACATGTCGCTGCGAGCTGCGATATCATCACCATCAGCAAAGGCAGCCGGTAATGCCTGTCGAATCCGCACCAGCCCGCTCCACGCCAGCGCTTCGGTCATCGGATTGGATTTTTTCGACACATACGATTCAAGCAATTGCGTCAACGCATCCATACCGCAAGCGGCTGTTACTTCCGGTGGACAACTCAGCGTTAATTCCGGATCGAGAATAATATGCGATGCGACCAGCGATGCATGGCGAAATGACTTTTTGAAGCCATCGGCCCGGACATCTGAAATCACAGCATTTTTACTGGTTTCACTGCCGGTTCCAGCCGTCGTTGGCATGGCAATCCATGGCATCGTCGAACCGGCATAGACCGCTGAACCGATACCCTCCAGAAAATCGAGGATCGAGCCCTGCCCTTGCAGTAATCCGGCAATAGCTTTGCCAGCATCAACGACACTTCCACCACCGATAGCCACAACACAGTCAAAGCCCTGCCCTGAAAATTGCTGCACAGCGGCATCAATCACCTTCGGCGAAGGCTCGCCGGAGACGATATATCGTTCACAGCTCAACGTGGCTTGCATCTGTGCCAATAAACGCTGACAGGCCGGAGAGTCATCAAACGAGCGGTTCCCGGTCACCAGTAGAATATTGTGACCGTAAGCAGCAGCCAGTTCCGGCAATTTTGATGCGCTTCCCTGCCCGAAGTGAATATGCGGCGTCGCAGCAAAAGCAAATGCTGCAATCACAACGCATCATCCTGCAAAAATGAAATTGCCTTGTGACACGCCAAAGGCAGCTCAAGCGACGGCATTAGTGCCAGTTCAGCTGCAATGGCTGCTGCCAGACGGCAACCTGTACCATGCCGCTGCTCATCACCCCAGGGTTTCCGGAGATGTTCGAAGCGATGCACTTGACCATCAGTGCTTACCAGCATATCAACCAGCATGGTATCAGCCTCAATAACTTCAGCGTGCCCGCCTTTGAGCAACACCGCACAGCCCAGTTTCTCGGCCAGTTCCACTGCGGCAGCTTCACTATCATTCACAGGGTAGCCCAGTAACACAGCAGCCTCATCAAGGTTCGGTGTGATCAGGCTCGCCATCGGCAGCAGTGCTTTGATCAGGGTATCAACAGCAGATTCAGCCAACAGACGTTTGCCACTACTGGAAATCATCACCGGATCAATGACCAGCGCTTTATGAGCTTGCCAATGATGCTGTAATCCGGCGGCAAGCACCGCAATATGCTCTGCATCGAGTAGCATACCTGTTTTAACCGCCGTCACGTCGTAGGCATCAAAAATCGCATGTATTTCAGCATCCTGTTGCGCCAGCGATGCAGGCTCAATACGGGTGATGCGCTGCGGATTTTGTGCGGTTAACGCTGTAATCACCGAGCAACCTTTGACGCCCAGCGCTTCAAAGACGCGCAAATCGGCCTGAATGCCGGCTCCACCGCAAGAATCGGAACCCCCAATACTTAAACACACCGGCCGTTTCGTTATTAACCTTTGCGTTGTTATGCGTTCCATAGATCCACCATTGCCTGTGCTTCAGCCTTAATATCCGGTGCCGCAAATAAAGCGGCAATAACCGCCGCACAATCGACACCGGCAGCCTTCACCTGCAACAACCGCTGACGATCAATACCGCCAATGGCGCAAATATTAGCCTCGGGAAACATCTGCCGGGCTTTCAGTAAGCGCGGCAGCCCCATCTCCGGCACTTCCGGCTTGGAGTTACTGGCCCACACCGCGCCGAAGGACACGTAATCCGCCCCGCTTTGCAGCATCACTCTGGCAAAAACAGCATCGGCACGACAGGTGATACCAACCAGCATCGAATCACCAATCTGCTGTCGCAATCCGGCCATATTAGATATCTCATCATCACGCCCCAGATGCACACCATCAGCACCACTTTCCACGGCCATTTGCACCGAATCATTCACCACCAGCCGCGCATCGTAAGCAAGGGTTAATTGACGCAGCGCTTTGGCCCGCTTCAGGGCTTTTTTATAGCCTGCGTCCTTATCGCGAAACTGCAACAACCGCACCCCGCCTTGTAGTGCCTGCTCGGCCTGATGTAATAAATCTGCTGTCGTAAGGCCCGACGGCAAAATGCCATAGATGCCGGAAATTCGTTTAGTCATCAAGTAACTTCAACAGCTCGGTGAACGCATTCAGCCGTACCACTCGCCCTTCAAACTCTTCCGGCAAGTCCTGATAACCATGCTCGCAATAGCACACCGTATGACAATGCGCATTGAAACCCGCCTCAATATCAAAAAGTGTGTCACCCACCATCACTGTCTCTCCGGTACCAACACCCATCACACGGCAGCATTCATCCAGCATGTCCGGTGCAGGCTTTTTGTCGAACCCGTCTTCTGGTGACAAGGCCAGCATCAAATAATCGCTGATGCCCAGAGTATTCAGCACCTGAATCCTCGCCTTGGCCGGTTTTGCAGTGACGCAGCACATCGGAATTCCGCGTGCTTTGAGTTCAACCAATGTTTCCATCACACCCGGAAACGGCTTACTGAAATCAGCCGGATGCTGTTCATAGATATCAGCAAATCTGTGGTACAGCGCCATAGTGTGCGGATCATCGATGGGCTTATTCAACACATTCGCAGCCAGCTTCTGAGCACCACCGCCCACATGCGGACGTGTTTCATCCAGACTCATCTGAAAATCGTATCCGAGAGAGGCAAGGGCACGATTGGCATTGGCCTGAATATCGGGAAGTGCATCGACCAGCGTTCCATCAAGATCGAAAATAAATGCTTTTGGTTTACTCATGGTTCATCCCCTTTTATTCAATAATTCATTCAATGTTTTGTTCCATCGTTTCAAACATATCCTTGTATGCTGACTGATCATGTTCAAACGCCATTGTGTCCATCAACCTTGCCCGAACCAACGGATCATCACCAGCCAGTTGCTCAATCGCCCAAAAAGCAAATGCACGCACCAGTGGAGACTCGTCCTGCAAGCGTGAATGCAGCATTGGCACCCATTGCCTGTCAGCGGAATTACCCATCGCCACGCACACATTGCGTAATAAAGCATCTCTGCCGGTGCGCTTAATCGGGCTCCGGGCAAAGCGAATGCGGAAGCTCTGATCGTCCAGGTGCAACAAACTAGCAAGTTCCGGAAGAATGTTCTCCCCTCTTGGCCTGAGGAAATCAATCTCGCATACACTGGCATGCCGATTCCATGGGCACACCATCTGACAATCATCGCAACCGTAGATGCGATTACCAAACAACGGACGCAAAGCATGTGGAATATAACCACGGTATTCAATGCTCAGATAGGAGATACAACGCCGCGCATCCACCACGTAGGGAGCCACAATCGCCGCTGTCGGGCAGACGTCGATGCAGGCACTGCAACTGCCACAATGGTTGGATGCAGGCGTATCGGGCTCAATATCGGCCGTGGTAAACAATTCCCCGAGCAACAACCATGAACCAAACTCACGATTGATGGTCAGTGAATGTTTTCCCTGCCAGCCTAGGCCCGCCGAGGCTGCCAGCGCATGTTCCAGCACCGGCGCGGTATCCACATAAACCCGTTGCTGATGCACTCCCAGCAATTCATCCAGATCACGTGCCAGCGCCTTGAGTCTTTTTTTCATTACATCGTGATAGTCGTCGCCATGCGCGTAAGTTGAAATCACTCCGGATGTAGCTGCCGCTTCGGCCTCGGGCAGCGAATATGCTGGCGGCGTATAGCGCATGGCCACAGCAATCACCGAGCGCACCCCCGGCAACATACTTTGCGGCTGTTGACGGCGTGCCACCCGCTCCGCCTCAGCCATATAAGCCATCTCGCCATGCATCCCGGCAGCCAGCCATGCCTGATAAGCCTCCGGGTGCGGCGCATTCACTTGTGCCCGCGTCACATGGCACAGATCAAAGCCGTACTGACTCGCCAGAGTGCGAACAGCTTGTTTCAAAGCATATCCAGCGGGCTTTTAACTGCCCCCAGATTTTGCTGCAACACATGCGTATAGATTTCCGTGGTTTTGACATCGGCATGGCCGAGTAACTTCTGCACCACCCGGATATTGGTGCCCGCCTCCAGCAAATGCGTGGCGAATGAATGGCGCAGGGTATGCGATGTTACCCGTTTGTTGGTTCCCATCTGTTTTGCAGCAGATCGAATCGCTTTCTGCAAACCTGATTCATTCACATGGTGGCGTCGTATTTCTCCTGATTGCGGGTCAACCGACAACACTTTAGAAGGAAAAACATATTGCCATTCCCACGATTTTGGCGCATTCGGGTATTTTTTCGCCAACGCACCAGGTAGCCAGACATTTGCATTGCCTTCGCTTAAATCCTTCTCAAACAACGCCCTCACGCCTTGCAAGTGTGCTTGCAATTTTTCCCGTATAGAGACTGGTAACAATGTTGTTCTGTCTTTATCACCCTTGCCAGCACGAACCGTTAAATAACCATTATCAAAATCAATATCCTGAACACGCAAACGCAAAAGTTCCATCAAACGCAAACCACCGCCATACATCATCCTTGCCATCAGACCTGATTCTTCGCTCATACCAGCCAATAAGCGCGCAACCTCATTCTGGCTTAAAACCACAGGTAAACGCACCGGCTTCCTGGAGCGAACAGGCGCAATATCTTCAGCAAAAGATAAATCAAGAACCTGCTTATATAAAAACAGCAGGGCATTAAATGCCTGATTTTGTGTGGATGCCGCAACATTCCGATTAACAGCCAGATGGCTTAGATATGCTTCGATTTCTGCTTTTCCCATATCCTTCGGGTGCTGTTTGTTGTGGAAAAAGATGAAGGCTTTAATCCAGCGTACATAAGCCTCTTCGGTGCGCTTCCCATAATGGTGATAACGCAAAACTTCGCGCACCTGATCCATCAAACGAGGCGCAGTGGGCCGAAATGTGGATTTTTTATTGACCTTATTCTGATATGAAGACATAGTACCTCCAAAGTCCTTGTTTGCATATTAATATACAATATCAAGGGAATCAAGGGCGTATATAGGAGAGTAATACATGGACAATCAAGTACACGTATTACCAAGTTAGAACGGAAGTGCGAGGATATTTGTTCTATTAAGCCAGTCACAAATGAATACCAAAAAAGGCAGTTAGCGGAGAGGCGGCTTCGTTAAGTTACTCGTTAACCACAGGCTTCGTTGTGGGTTGCTAATAAGTTGGAAGTGGAGTGTGCTTGCATGTTCCTCGCTTCGTTCTTGACGGCTTCGGAAGGTAAGTCGTTTCACAACCCATTCTTCGGAGAGTTGGCAATAGCCTATTCGTTCGGTCGGAAGTGGTTGAGCAAGAGTGGTTTGGCGCACTTCGGCTGAGCATGGGCATTATTTGAAAATGGTTGGCCGGCTTCGTTACGGATGCGCCAAACCAAGGTAAAATCATTTAGAAATCGTTGGCGGGCAGAGTGGAGAGCACAATTCAGGTTATGGGAAGTATCCGTTCTAACGGATAAGGTTAGATCGCGGGAGCGAAGCGAGCCGCGATCTGAACCGTTTGTTGGACAAGCCCGATGGGTGATAAAGTTCTCTTGAAAATATC
>PFXG01000048.1 GCA_002791545.1 Zetaproteobacteria bacterium CG_4_9_14_3_um_filter_49_83 | reverse complement strand
AAATTGCGAAGAAATTTTCATGCCAACTTGACTAAAATAGCCTTAAAAAAACGGTGAAACTTCAGTTCATCAGATTTCAAGGCGTGAATGAGGCGCATAGCCCGCTATGCAACGATTTCACAACGAAGTAATCTGGCGAAAGAGCAAGCCAAATGTAACCGTTATTTTGTGACGCCTCCTTACTTCATGAGTCATTGTAATGATTGCGCTGAACCTTTGTCTGCAACGAATTCTGAAGAAGAGGTTCGTAGCTATGCATACGGACAAGCAATTAGGTGAACTACGACGCTTGCGCAGAGGGGGCTCTGGGACTATTTCAGACAAAAATACAAATAAAGGGCGCAACAGAATTTATGAATCATCCAGATTAGGAGAGAATAAACCATGACTGAAGAGGATCCACTGCTTATTCCCGACCATACCTGTTGGCGACTGGAAGAGGCCGACCACCTCGCATTTCTGGTGGATGGTGAAGCCTATTTCGACGCCTTTCGCAAATCGATACTCAACGCCCGGCACTCGATCATGATTCTGGGCTGGGATATCGACAGCCGCCTGCGTCTGGTGCGCGATGAACCGAACGACGGTTATCCTGCTGAGCTGGGGCCACTCCTCAACACAGTGATTCAGCAAAACCCCGACCTGCACGCCCATATCCTTAGCTGGGACTTCGCCATGATCTATGCTCTGGAACGCGAATGGCTACCGCTGTTCAAGCTCAACTGGCGCACCCATCGTCGCATCTCTTTTCACATGCACAATCAGCTCCCCACCGGTGCCTCGTTCCATCAAAAGGTGGTGGTGATCGATGACTGCCTTGCCTTCATCGGCGGTTTCGACCTGGGCAAGTGGCGCTGGGATACCTCGGAACACCAACCCGACGATCCGCAACGCACCGATCCGGATGGCGACAGCTACCCCCCGTTTCATGATGTGCAGGCGCTGGTCACCGGCCCCGCTGCCGCAGCTCTGGGCGATCTGGCACGGATGCACTGGTACCATGCAACCGGCAAGCGGCTTCGCCCACCCGCCCCCCGCCAATCTCACGACTGTTGGCCTGCCGGGGTCGTCCCCGATATGGAGGATGTTACCGTCGGCATCGCCCGCACCCAGCCCGCCTTCGGCGATATGCCGGAGAGACGTGAAAGCGAGAAGCTCTATCTGGAGGGAATTCGCCGTGCCCGCGATGCGATCTATATCGAGAATCAATATCTCACCTCCCACAGCATCGGAGTTGCACTGATTGAACGGCTGCAACAGCAGGATGGCCCGGATATTGTGCTCATTCTCCCCTTCCAGACCGGTGGCTGGCTGGAACAGAACACCATGGATGTGTTGCGGGCACGCATGCTGAAACGATTGCGCCATGCCGACCAACATGGACGCTTGAGAACATGGTACCCCCATATCCCGCTGCCTGATGGTCAGACGCTTGCTGTGCACAGCAAGATCATGGTGGTCGACGACTGGCTGCTGCGCGTCGGCTCCTCCAACACCAGCAACCGCTCCATGGGACTTGATACCGAATGCGACCTGGCTATCGAGGCGCAGAACGATCAAACCGCCGCTGTCATCAGCGGCTTCCGCAACCGTCTTCTGGCCGAACACCTGGACTGTACGCCTGAAGCAGTGGCGGATGCGGTCGACAACTGCGGATCATTGATCGACGCCATTGAATCATTGCGCGGTAACGAGCGCAGCCTGCGGGAACTGGATGGTTTTCTCGATCCCGATCTCGATGCGCTGATACCACAAAGCCAGCTGATCGACCCGGAGCACCCCATGGATGCCGAGATGCTTACCGATCAATTTATCAACCACGATGAGCGACGACTGGCAGGCAGTCAGCTGCTGGTCGGCGGCCTGATCCTGCTTGGACTGATGCTGCTTGCTGCGGCCTGGCGCTGGACCCCTCTGGGCGAATGGCTCGATCTACAGCGGATAGTTTCGGCCATTGATCTCTTGAAGCAGCAGCCATTGACGCCGCTGCTGGTGCTCGCCGCGTTCGTCATCGCCGGTTTCCTGATCATTCCGGTCACACTGCTGGTCGTTGCCTGTGCCTAGGCTTTCGACCCGGTGATAGCCTTTGGCTACGCCCTCGGAGGTGCCACACTCAGTGCGGTTTCAAGCTACCTGATCGGGCAATGGATCAGCCGCGACACTATCCGCCGCTTGGCTGGTTCACGGCTCAACCGCATCAGCCGCAGTCTCGGACGACAGGGTCTGTTGACGATCATCATCGCCCGAATGATACCGATTACCCCCTTTACCATCGTCAACATCGTGGCCGGAGCAAGCCATATCCGTTTCAAAGAGTACATCATTGGCACCATGATCGGCATGACCCCCGGTGTGCTGGCGATTGTGCTGATTGTCGATCGGCTGGCTAAGGCGGTCGATGAGCCGCAACCGACCAGTTTTGCCATGGTAGCACTGGTCATTGCCGCTATCGCCCTGGCTACGCTCGCCCTACGCGCCTGGCTGCTGCGGCGGAAAAAGAAAGGAGAAAAAAAACTGTCATGAAGATCTGCCTGGCCACCTACAACATTCACCGCTGCTTCGGGCTAGATGGCCACCACGATGCTGATCGAATCGTTGCGGTGATACAGGAGATGGATGCCGATATCGTGGCTCTACAGGAGGTGGAGAGTTTAGGCCATGCAGGCCTCGATCTGCTCGCCCACTTCGAACAGCAGACGGGCATGAAGGCGATCGCCGGCCCCACCATCTTCTCCCCGCAGGCAAGCTATGGCAATGCCGTACTCACACGACTGCCCATCGGCAAAATCGAACGCATTGACCTCTCCTTTCGAAAGCGGGAACCACGCGGAGCTCTGGCCATCGATTTCAACCTGCCACAACCATTCCGGCTGCTATCCACCCATCTCGGCCTGAAGCGTAGTGAACGACTGCAACAGACGGCACATTTATGTCGCTTGCTTGAGGAGGACCACCAGCTGCCGCACATACTGGCGGGTGATATCAACGAATGGTTTCCCTGGGGCGGTTCGCTGCGTTGCCTGCGCCGACATTTCGGGCCGATCCCTTACGTGGCCACCTTTCCATCCCGCTGGCCGCTGCTGTCGCTCGATCGCATCATGGCTCGGCCGCCCCTCCACCTGCACCGGCTACGCCGCCATCACTCACCACTGGCGCGCATCGCCTCCGATCACCTGCCGCTTATGGCTGAAATAACGATCTGAAAGAGCGCCGAGGCGCAGTGCGTCTTCTCCGATTTAAGTGGTGAAATCGAGTTCCGGGAACATAGAGCCCGCGACCTGCCGACTCTAAGCAAACTTGCTAAAAGCGTTCGCAAGCGCATAAGAAAGGCATTACTGTCCGGTTAAACATAACTGATTAGGATTAGAGGTTATTTTGCGTTTCGGAACCGGTATAAAATCATCAAAAAGTTCGAGGATATTCCTGCGCTGCATGATGTTAACGGCGATGAGTCTTGCCAGTTGTTGAAGCGCAATAGGGTAGAGTAGAGAGCTGGCGTAAGCCAACCCTCCCTCATCAAACCGTGCATACGGTTTTCCCGTACACGGCTTTCCGATGTTCTTCATGCCTAGGCATGCGCCCTCTTCCAAGGGG
>PFXG01000089.1 GCA_002791545.1 Zetaproteobacteria bacterium CG_4_9_14_3_um_filter_49_83 | reverse complement strand
ATGAGAAACTGTTGCGCCTAATGGGAACTCGCTATCTCAGGTGTTATTCCTGAAATTAAAAATTATGGGTGCGGAATGTCGGCTACAGAACCATTCAATTGAAGATCTGAATCGTATTGCCAGCATCGCGATGCCCCATTTTCTTAGGCAGGGAGGGTGAGCCATGAACTACTTGTGTAGACACCTATGGATTAAGGGAGGCGTATGGAAATCTTCTGAGCAAATGGCAAATCAAATCATGGAATATATCAGGACGTATAACAACACAAGGGCAAAGCCATTCCAATGGACTTATACGGGAAAGCCGTTAACTATATGAATAAGTGTGTCATTCTATGGGATGATGCACTAGAAGCTGAAGTAATAAAAAAATCGGGCCTGCGCCCTTACTTCTTCAGCTTCAATGCAGCAAATACTTCGTCGGCATGAAATGAGCTTCGAACCAACGGTCCCGAAGCAACCATGCCAAAGCCTTTTTTCTCGGCGAGGTATTTCAGATCATCAAATTCTTCCGGCGACCAGTATTTCATCACCGGATGGTGTTTAGCACTCGGCCGCAAATACTGGCCAATGGTCAGAATATCGACATCGGCTTCACGCAAATCATCCATCACCTGCAGGATTTCATCACGCTCCTCACCAAGGCCAAGCATGACGCCGGATTTGGTGACCACTGACGGATCAAGCTCCTTGGCGCGTTGCAACAATCGCAGACTGGTAAAATAGCGTGCGCCGGGGCGAACCGAGCGGTACAGGCGCGGGACAGTTTCCAGGTTGTGATTAAAGATGTCCGGCCTGGCCTCCATGATCGTGTTAAGACATGAATCAGCCTTACGCTGAAAATCAGGCGTGAGGATTTCGATGGTCACTTCTGGTTGTCGTGCCTTGAGTTGACGGATGACTTCAGCGTAATGTCCGGCACCACCGTCTTTCAGGTCATCCCGATCTACCGACGTGATCACCACATGCTTCAAACCTATCTTAGCCACAGCTTTAGCCAGATTGATCGCCTCGTCTGCATCAACCGGATCGGGCTTGCCTGTTTCGACATCACAAAAGGCGCAAGTGCGCGTACAGACGCGGCCAAGGATCATAAACGTCGCCGAACCCTGCTTCCAGCAACCACCGATATTCGGGCAGGAGGCTTCTTCACACACCGTGTTCAATTTCAGCTCGCGCATCATCTTGACGATGTCTTTATATTCTTTCGACATCGGCGCACGAACCTTCAACCAGGCCGGTTTGCCGGTCATGGACTCGCCCTGTGAGGCAAGCTGGATGGGGATAACTTTGCGGCTCATGCGCGGAGCTCTACTGCTTTTTCGTTCAGCACATCAAGAATCGCATCAGCATTTTGTAGCAAAATCTGATATACCGTTTCAAATCCATCGCCCGCCCCGTAGTAGGGGTCCGGCACATCCGGATTATTGGCAAAACCCGCTTCTGCCTGACGCATCATCAGGATGCGATCAGCCGGAACACCCATTTGCATCAGATCGCGCTGATTATGTCGGTCCATCGCCACAAACCAGTCCCAACGACGGGTGTTTTTTGCCGTGATCTGTTGCGCCCGATGCGCGTGCATATCAATGCCATGTTCACGGGCTTTTGCCTGCGAGCGTGTATCGGCCCTGTTGCCAACATGCCAGTCACCCGTACCAGCCGATTCAAATATAAACTTATCGGCTAATCCGCGCTCACTGGCGCGCTGCGCCACGATATATTCGGCTTGTGGTGAGCGACAAATATTGCCCAGACACACAAAGACAACTTTCTGACGGGATTCAGTCATGTTTTGCCATCCTTTCAGCTTGTGATAATTGCAGGTACAGCGGATAAACCTGTTGCGGTAGCGAATATGTGTCGCATTGCAGAAGTTCACGCTGAACCAGTTGCGACAGCGCCAAATCCCGCTCAAGGGCCAGCGGCATGCGCTCAAACTCCTTATCCAACAGCTTCAGTAACACGCTGTCAGCAGCATGCGACGCGATTCGGGCAGCAACCGGTAACATCAGCTCTGTGGCCAGCATACATGCATCGGCCTGCACAGCCTGACCATTCACATAGTGTCCGACAAAGACTTCGCCAGCCCGTGCATCTTCAACAACCCAGATATCATCGCACTGACTTTGCCCGGCGGTAATAGCCAATGAAGAAACAGGCAGAACGGGCCTGTTCATCGAAGCATTCAGTCCGGCGAGGGTCGAAGCCGCAATACGCAGGCCGGTAAATGAACCCGGGCCCTGACCGACGGCAAAAGCATTCACCGCTTGCCACGTAAGTTCAGCCTGTTGCATTAACTGTGAAAGCAGCGGAAGAATCGTTTGTGAGTGTTGCAGAGTTTCTGTGCTCTGAGCAGAAACAATCTTACCGCTGGCATCGATAATACAGGCCGCTGTTGCACCATATGCAGCGTCCAGCGCGACAAGCGGATATATCACAGGTACTGCTTTAAAATCCGACGTAAATCGTCAGCGAATTCTTCATTCTCCAGTCCCAGCACAAGGTTTGCTGTGAGAAAGCCAAGCGGATTGCCGGCGTCAAAGCGCTGACCTTCGATGATGACACCATACATCGGTTCTTCCTGTGCCAGTAGTGCCATTGCATCGGTTAGCTGAATTTCACCACCCTTACCGCTTGGTGTGGTTTCGAGCAGTTCAAACAAGCGCGGTGTGAAGATGTAACGTCCAATCATTGCCAGATCAGATGGCGCATCTTCGGTCGCTGGCTTTTCAACCATGCCGGTCAAGCGAAGCAAATCACCTTCCTGCTCAGCTTTTACAATACCATATTTATGCACGTCAGACTTGGGCACACGTGCAAGTCCAATAACAGAAGCACCGGTCTTTTCAAAAACAGCTCGCAATTGCGCCATAGCTGATCCATGCGGAGAACAGATCAACTCATCAGCCAGCGAAACACCGAACGGCTCATTACCCACCCAGGGTTCAGCGCAAAGCACCGCATGGCCTAAACCAAGCGGCTGCTTCTGGCGAACATAGGAGACGGTAGTTTTACGCGAAAGCTTGGATATCTTCTCCAGCATCTCATGCTTACCTGCTGCTCGCAGATTAAGCTCCAATTCGGCAGAAATATCGAAATGATCTTCAATGGCGCGTTTTCCACGCCCTGTGATCATGACAATTTTATCCATGCCTGCTTCCAGGGCTTCTTCAACGCCATATTGAATTAGCGGTTTATCGACAATTGTCAGCATCTCTTTTGGTGTTGCTTTGGTTGCAGGTAAAAAGCGCGTTCCCATACCTGCTGCCGGAAAAACAATCTTACGCAGCATTCCCCACTCCTTTTAGCTCAAACATGCCATTGAGCATCCCCGGCAATCAGGCTAAACGGCCGTATGAATGCAATCCCGATAAATACATATTTACACCCAGAAAACAGAATACTGTTACCAAAAAGGCAATCACAGTCCACCATGCCAGGGTGCGACCATGCCAACCATGAGATACACGCACATGTAAATAAGCGCCGTAGACCAGCCAGACAATCAGCGCCCAGGTTTCTTTTGGATCCCATGACCAATAACCACCCCATGCTTCAGCCGCCCAGGCAGCACCAAGAATGGTCGCCAGCGTGAATGCCGGAAAGCCGACGGCTACAGATTTGTAGGCCAGTTGATCCAGTTGATCGAGGGTTGGGAACACACGTAGCAAGGCACTGCTTCCATTAACTTCAAGGCGGGCACGGAACAACCATGCCATACCGGCTCCACAAGCTACGGCAAATGCGCCATAACCGACAAAGTTCAATGGCACGTGGATTTTCATCCAGTAGGATTTCAGCGCAGGTACCAATGGTTTGATTTCACCCTGCCCGACGGAATCCAGCCATACGCCAAAAAACACACCCGCCGCAACAAGCACCATGACAAATGCACCCATCGCTTTAGCATCGTAGCGACGTTCCCATTGCAAGTAGATCACCGTGGTAATGCAGAATAACAAAATAAACACTTCATAGATGTTTGATACCGGTGCATGTCCGATTTCACCGTCCAGTAGCAAATAGGATTCGTACCAACGTAATAACAAGGCGGAACCACCGGCATATACGCCGAGCCAGGCCGTTAATGTCGCCATCTTGCCGATAAACGATTCAGGCGCGAATAAATAAGCGATATAACAAATCGACGAGAACAACAGTAACACATTCATCGTCATGATCACTTTGCCAGCAAATAAATTCGACTGATCCAGATAAGATACAGCTGAAGCTGCTGGCTCGAACACTGTTAATGCCGCCATCAGAGCCACCATCAGCACACCACCATCGAACCAGGGAACCATGACTGCCGCTGCTGTATTGCGTAAAACACCCGGCTTCACCATCGAAGCAACAATCGCCGCGCCTGCTGCCAGCAAGCCACCGGTTCCCAGCCAGATCAGACCCTGCATGCTGACCAGCATGAATAAATAATTGTCTTCGTTGTAGCCGTTACCACCCCAAAGCGCCAGGCCAGTAGCGCCAAGCATCATGCCGATATAAGCCCAGAAGCGAATATAGCTGATACGTCCCTCGTACAGTGCACTCAGGATACCTCTGTTTTGTGTTGCAGTATTCATGAAGCGTCTCCTTTTCCGAAAGTCCGCGTATATTGGTCAAGATTACTTAAAATATCATGAAACTCACGGTCAAAATTGAGAGGGTTCCTGTTACTCATACCTGCCAGTGAAATGCTATAGCCTTTTTCATGCTGTTTAATGACCAGCCAGACTTTCCGGTGTGACACATAAAACATGATGTACAAACCGATCACCAGCAAAGCACTACCGATCCACACCACATTCATGCCCGGATCACTGGCCACCTGGAGGCCTGTATAATATTTCTGATCATAATCGTCGAGCACAGGCAGAAACGGCCAAGGCAAACGGGGAATTGTCTGTACGGCCTGCATGACCCGCACCGCCATGTCTTTGAAGTTGTCCGGTTTTCCATCTGGAAACACTTCATCCAGAGCAGCTTTGAATGCCATTTTACTATCTTCCGGCGATTTCATCTCAGTGGCTGCCAGATGTTTCACAAAAGCCACAAACAGCAGCCACTCTTTTTCGTTGCTGAAGTCCAGACCCAGGGCAAATGGCTGAAACTCCTTCGTGTCCCCGCTAAGTGAAATCTGGAAAAAGCTTCCCCTGTTTTGCTCTTCGAGAACAAACGGATCAATAAAGCTGCGAACTTTTACCGGCTTAACGCCTGAGGCACGGAAAATCATATCCACTGATGCGCCCAGATCCTTAAAGTCCTTCGGTTGGTCGGCTTCCGCCATATTTTCAACGTTGTGTGGACGGAAGTCAGTAATCTCAAGCGTTGCACCTGATTTTTCATCCTTGTATTTGGTGTACACCCTGGCCTGTGCCTCAGCAACATCGGAAGTGCCATCCATACGGAAAAGTTTCAGATGAATATTTGAACCACCATCACCAAAACTGGCCTGATAAATGCGAACACCTTTATAATACAGGGGTTCGTTCACAATAATATCTGATGTCAGTACTTCCTTGCCCTGATCGATAATCGTCAGATTACTACGAAATTCCTTGGGCATACCATTGGGATAGAAATCAATATCAAAACTATTACACTGAACTTCAAACGGCATTTTCATGTATTCCGTGCTGGTACCTTTCAAATAGGAAATCTCACTTTCCTTACTACCTTCCGGCACCGCCATATCGCCCCGGAAACCATACTGCACACCAAGCCATCCACCGATCAGAATAATCAGAATCGCCGCATGCACCAGAATATATGCCAGTTTATTATAACGCCCCTTGTCGGCGCGCACATAGTGGGTATCAGCATAGCTGTCTTCACGGAATGACCATCCGTTTAATTGCCATTTGACGTGCTCGATGAATGCAGTTGAGTCAAGCTGGTCCGCCTGCCAGTGCTGGATATGCTTCATATGCTTCATCGCACTTTCAGACAATGTCACCTTGCGGCTGCGCATATCTTTCAGAATACGTGGAATCTGACGCCACAAACATACGCCGAGCGAAGCCATCAGCAGTCCCAGCAGAGAGAGGAACCACCACGTATGATACATATCAAATAGCCCCAGTGAGCGGAACACCCAGTACCAGATAGGCCCGAATTGTTGCAGGTAATCCGCCTGGCTTTGATTCTGTAGCAATACGGTGCCGATCACTGAAGCCAATGCCAGCACAGTAAGAATAACAATCGCCAGCGTCATGGAGCCGAGGCGTAATAAGAAAGTTTTGAAGTGATCTTTAAATGTATGCATAGGGCGGCATCATAACTATCAACTCAGAAGGCGTCATGCATCAATAGCAAGCAGAAGGCTGTCAGGGAGGGGGAATCGTTGCACTGGAAAGCGAGATTGAGTCAGTTTTTTGTTTGTTTGAGATAAATGCTTGTTGCATCTAACGAGTGTGAGCGGAAAAACAACCAATATCCGCTTTTCTTCAGTGGGCTCTTCTGTTTACGCCCCCCAGTTAGACATCAGCCTCTTAGCTGTACAGCGCCGTGTCTTGTCCAGCGCAGCAGTGTCGATGCTTTAGCACTGCCCATCTCACTTCTTTGAGTATAGCGAACTGCACCTGAAATCCATCGATGCTGACGAAAACGCTGACGGGCAGAAGGCTCGAATGTCGGTTTTCCTTTTCTATTCAAACTGCTTGAAAGGAAGAGACCGCCGCATTGCCTGACCAGTATCGTTGTCAGCTCAAAGCTTTCAACGCGAACGGCTAAGCAACCCTTTTGATAGCACGCAGGGTCCAGCCCGGTAACGCCCGCTGGTTTGGCAGGAAAGACCAATGTCACCGGCCCGGGCCAGTTTGACTTACATAAAGCTCGCAGGCTTGCAGGAATATAGCGGGCCAGCTGCAAGGCCGTTGCCGTATCCCGGGCAATCAGCACGAATGGTCCGCGTCGTTGCTTGAAGCGCTGAAGCTTCTTTACCGCTTTAGCATGGAACGGATTGCAGGCAATGCCAGGTATCGTGGATGTTGCACTGGCCAGCAACCGGCCATGCTTCAGCTTATCTGAATATCGAAGCCAGCGAAGCCGTCCGGGAGGTTTTCCGAGAAAAGGAACCGTTGCGAGGGGAAGGGGGATTGAGTCAGTTTTTCCGTTCATATGAGGCGAATGCAGCTTGCATTTAACGAGAATGAACGGAGAAAATAGCCGATATCCGCTTTTCCGCAGCAGGTTCTTCTATTCTCGGACAGACGCCTGGCGTAGCGAATCACAATATCGCATCAGCCTGCCAGAATAGCATCACGCTGCGCTTCCCGGTCTGCTCTCAGCATATCAGAAAGGCGCAAATCATTCTGTGCCAGCATTTGCACCGCCAGCAAGCCAGCATTTTTCCCGCCGTTAATTGCAACCGTAGCCACGGGCAAACCGGGAGGCATCATTACAGTGGAGAATAGTGCATCCTGTCCATTCATCGGACCTGACGCGACGGGCAAACCAATCACCGGTTTTACCGTTTTAGAACAAACCACGCCCGCCAGATGTGCTGCCATACCGGCCGCACAAATAAACACCTGACAGCCGGCAGCCTCGGCATCATTCACTGCCTGAACTGTCGCTTCCGGTGTTCGGTGTGCAGAACGGACCAGGGTTTTAAAGGGAACGCCAAACAATTCCAATACATCTTCAGCTTTTTCAATGATCGGTTTATCCGTAGCGCTACCCATCAAAATCAATACTTTAATTGTTTCCATATTCAACTTCCTTCATTTTTACTGATGTTACTTGTTTTTCTCAGCCAGAATGATTTTAGCTCGCTTACAATCTTCAGCAATCTGCCCTGCCAGCTCGGCGTGATTGGAAAACGTACGGTCTTCACGCAAGCGGGCGACAAATGTAACCCGTAACTCCTGATCATAAAAGTTCCGCTCAACATCAAACACATGCGTTTCCAGCAACAAGGTCCGGCCGTTAAACGTCGGTCTGAAACCAAGATAGGCCGCACCGCCCCATTGCTCGCCTGAATCAACACTTTCCACCTGCACCGCGTAAATACCGACAGGCGGATGCGATAAATCTGCCACATCCATATTCACTGTCGGAAAATTCATGGTGCGGCCGCGTTCATCGCCATGCTGAACCTTGCCGGTTATAGCATAATCACGCCCCAGCAGATGCGCCGCCAATGTAAAATCAGCCGCTTCAACCACTGAACGAATTCGCGATGACGAAACTACAGCGTCGGCCATTTCAAAGGCTGCCGCTTCAGTGACAGTGAATCCGGCTGTTTCACCATAACGCCGCAAGTCATCGATATGCCCCATTCGATCCCGCCCGAAAGCAAAGTCATAACCGACATGAAAGTGTCGAAAACTGAAAGCTTCATATAATTTGCGAGAAAACTCTTCAGCCGTCCATTGCGCTAAATGCTTTGTGAACGGCAATAAAAGCACCGCATCCAAAGCCATTTCTTCAAGATAAGCCAGACGCTCATGCAAATGACATAATCGCCGTGGCGCTTCTTGTGGAAAAAGAACAGCGCGCGGATGCGGTTCAAAAGTCACGGCAATTGCCGGACCTTTGACAGCTTCTGCATGGCCTCTGAGTTCAGCCAGTATTTGCTGATGTCCCATATGCACACCGTCAAAGTTTCCCACCGTCATAGCGCCATGCTGCACCGATGCATCTTCCGATGCTTCTTGCCAACTCGAAAATATTTTCATGCGCGCAACCTACACACCTGGAGAAGTTCTGAGAAATTCAATAGCACGCTGATGCCTTTTCCCCAGCCACAGCTGCGACACGACAGCGCCGCATAAAGCCAGAAACATATCCCACTGTGTATCCCAGACATCGCCCTGCGTGCCCAGAAAAGCATCCGCCTTTTCGCCCGTTGCGACGGAGACCCACCATTCAATCAGCTCATAACTGGCACTGATAGCCAGACAAATACACAGCACGATAAAAAAGAGCCACGCATGACCGCGAACAACAGCTTTTCGAATCAGGATTTCTCTTGCAATCATCGCAGGCACGAACCCCTGCGCAAAGTGACCGACGCGGTCATAATAATTCCGGGACCAGCCGAACATATCTTTCATCTGATTAAACAGCGGCATTTCGGCGTAGGTATAATGTCCACCGATCATCAGAATGATCATATGCAGCAGAATTAACGCATACAGCAATCGGGTCAGCGGAAAGTTTCGATATGTTGCCAGCAGAACCAGCATTCCGATCAGGGCCGGGGCGACTTCCAGAAGCCAGATGAAATAACTAACCGGTTGCCAGACAGACCATAACAAGGCTGAGACAAATACAACAAGCCAGCAAGCCGGAAAAAATTTATCAGCCACTTCAACCCCGCTGAACCAAACCCTGACAGCCGAAGGCCCGCAACAGGCACAGCATCGGACCACCGGAATTTATTTTACCCTGCTCCAACCATTGCATGGCTTCCTGACGGCTCAGCCAGAACGGTCGAATATCCTCATGTTCGGATGCTTCGCCACCACCTTTAGCCACTGGTTGATCCCGGTCAACATAGCCCAAAAACAGATCAATCCACTCCGACGAACCACCCGGCGTAGAATAATAGCCGCCGAGCGATTGCAATCGTTCAGGCAAATAGCCGGATTCTTCAACAGCTTCGCGTCTGGCGGCCTGCTCGATATCTTCACCTGCATCAACCATGCCCGCCACCACTTCAATCAGCCAGGCTTTATCCCCGGCGACTGCAGGGCCAATGCGGAATTGCTCGATGAGCAGTACCTCATCATGTTGTTCATCGTAGAGTAAAATCGCGACTGCATTGCCGCGCTCAAGATGTTCACGCACGATTTCAAGCGTACCGCCCTCAAAGGTCTGATGCTCTAAGCGATAAGCATCAATACGAAAGAAGCCTTTGTGCTTCTGAGTTTTTTCCAGCATGCGATATTTCATGCTACAAAGGTTAACCATAGCAAACTGGTTGAGCACGCGATTTATCAATACCGCCGTAAACTACTGCTTCACGAACCCATTTTTTTTCTGCTACACTGTCGGCATGAAGATTCTGGTTGTAGAAGACGAAGAGCGAGTCGCTCATTTTATTCAAAAGGGGCTAAAAGAAGAAGGCCACGCTATCGATGTATCATTTGATGGCGAAGACGGTGGTTTTCTGGCTGAAGTCAACGATTACGATTTAATCATTCTGGATGTGATGCTACCCAAGAAAAATGGCATTTCTGTTTGTCGTGAAATCCGTGACCGTGGTGTCATCACGCCGGTTCTTATGCTGACAGCCCGCGACAGTGTGGAAGATCGTGTGCGTGGATTGGATGCCGGTGCTGATGATTATCTGATCAAGCCCTTTGCATTTGAAGAATTACTGGCCCGTGTGCGTGCATTGTTGCGCCGTCGTTCGGAAAGCAAAACCCCCACGCTCACCATGGCTAATCTTGAACTTGACCCGATCAGCCGCAAAGTCACACGTGCCGGCAAAACCATTCGCCTGACCACCAAAGAATATGCCCTGCTGGAATATCTGCTACGCAACCCGAACAAAGTATTATCCCGCACGCTTATTGGCGAACATGTCTGGGATATGAATTTCGACCCCGAAAGCAATGTCATCGATGTATATGTCAGCCATTTACGCTCTAAAATTGATAAAGGTCACGCTCTTCAGCTTATGCACACCATACGCGGACAGGGTTACATGCTCACCGAAGAAGACGTTGGCAATTGATCACCGGCAAGCCTGTTGGTGAATCCGTCATTCTGAGGCAGGGATAACGGATCACGTTTTGCCGAAGAACTCCTTAAAAACTCTTGGTCGCCGCTTGCTGCACACCTTTCGTGGCAAGCTTGCGCTGCTGTATATCACTGTTGAACTGAGCATTTTAACCATTGCGGCACTGCTGATTTATTTTTTCCTGTCGCAGCAGGTTTACAACAACCTTGATGATTACCTCAGCCAGAACGGCAACATTCTATCCGACCAGCTCGAAGCTTCACACAGTCGCTTCTGGCCCCTGCATTTACACAAATTCACGCGCAATTTTCCCGGCAGTGTGCAACTGATTGCCGCCAATGGCATGGTTCTTTTTACGTCCGGTGAAAATCTGATCGGTAAAGGCGGCAACCAGGTCAGTTTTGCGTTGAGTCAGGCTTTCCGTGGGCAGGAAGAAACTTTTATTTCAACCCGCTCACTACTCAATTCCGGCAACTTGCGTGTTTTCTCGAAACCTATTCATCAGAATGATCGACTGGTCGCCGTGCTTCTGATTTCTCAAAGCACCCACGAAATTCAGACTTTTTTCCAGTCCCTGTATCTGCTTGGCGGCATTCTTGGGCTGATTTCCATTATTATCAGTGCCTGGGCCGGTTATGTCATGGCCAAACGCGCACTTCGCCCGATTAATGAAATCAACGAAGTTACACGCGTCGTAGCTTCCGGTGACCTGTCACGCAGACTGAAATCAAGAACTGATGAAACCGAAATTCGTGAATTGGTACACAACCTGAATCGCATGTTCAGTGCCCTTGAAGCCAGCTTTATCGCCCAGAAGCGATTTACTGCTGATGCCTCGCATGAATTAAGGATTCCTCTGACAATACTTAAAGGTGATATGGAGGTTGCTCTCCGTCATCCGAGAAATGCTGATGAATACAAATCCATCCTGAGTCAAAGCCTGTCCAACATTGAACGCATGGAGCGAATCGTTAACGACCTGCTTACGCTCGCCCGTGCTGATGCTGGCACATTGGAATTTGTTCAGGAGCCCATTGATTTGTCCCTGTTACTTCAGGAAGTCGGTCAAAATCATCTGATGTTATTTGCCAACCACCATCTGATGCTGGAGATGGATATTACCGATGACATTGAAATTATGGGTGACTACGGCCACATCGAGCGCGTTTTCTTCAACCTTCTGAACAATGCCTATAAGCACGCGCCAGAGCATTCCACGATTTATCTGTCGGCCAGATGTGACGGCGATGTTGTGCATATTGATGTCCGTGATGATGGGCCAGGCATCGATGAAGCGCATCAGGCGCTATTGTTTGATCGATTTTACCGGGCTGATGATTCCAGAGTTCGCATTGATGGTGAAGGTGCGGGCCTGGGCCTAGCCATTTGCAAACGCATAGTTGAAGGTCATGCCGGAACTATCCGGGTGAAAAGCATTCCGGGGCAGGGCGCAACATTTAGTGTCACCCTGCCCCTGAGCTCTCAAAACCCCGAACATTCTCAGCGTCTGTATCATATGCTGAAGAATGTATGAGGCTTTTTTAGTTCATGCTTATTCGGCGTGAATTTTCCAGATATGGAACTTACCAACGGAAGATTTGATCTGTCTTTCAGCCTTTTGTTCTTTGCTGATGCTGCGGTCAGAGTGAAAGTATACGAAGCCTTTGCTATCCATCGACGGTGCTCCATCGCGAGCTTCATCGAATGTCACCTGCGCTAAACCCATACCCTGACTGGAAATTTTCCAGATATCCCACTGACTCTTATTGCCGCTGCGCAAATCGGCTTCAGCCCGGTTTGATGCAAACACGATAGACTGACCATCTGTACTCCATGCAGGCTGCACATCCACGCTGCGCGCATCGGTCAATTGTGCCAGACCGGAACCATCTACATTCATCAGGAATAAATGCAGGCTCCGCCCCACCGGCATGGAGAAGACAATCTGCTTTTCATCCGGAGAGACCGCCGGATTGATGCCGCTACTGAGGCGTTCCTCGCTGCCATCTGCATGAATGCGCACCAGATAAGTGTTGTAGCCCGGTACGTGCCAATTTTCAAATTCATCCACATGCTGCTGACGAGCCACAGCTTTTGAAACTACCGCTTCAGCGACAAGCCGTACTCCGATAGCGGTTCCATCGCTAAGCAACGTCACATCCATCAGCGGGCCACTGAGCTCGTGGCTGCGATGCATCAAACCTTCTCCATTCGCAGGTTTATTCCATAGCCCCAGCGAGCCAGCGCGATTGGATAAAAATGCCACGTCTTTGTCGAACCAGTGGAACGAGGTGAGCGCCTCGGCATCTTCAGTGACCACATTCAGCGGATCACCATTTTCTGTTGCCCGGCGAGACAACCATGCCGATCTTTTTTGCTCGACCATCACCAGCAAATCCACACCATCTTTGGAAACTTTTGGATACATCTCTGAAGAATCCGGCTCCAGCGTCACCAGTTGTGCGGAATCCGTCAGTACTTCCTTATGCTGTTTCGAAAAGCCTTCCGGTGCCTTGACCCAGTCAAACAGCTCAGCTTGCGCTGGCAGGGCAATACAAAAAGCACCCGCAAGTACTGCAAAAATCGATATATACTTCATATTCATAGAATAAACTCTCACTTTATTAAATTTCGACTTGCCACAAATTCCAGTCGCTGCTGGTACTCTTCTGCGGCTTCTTAACATCACGATTGGAATGAAACACGATGGTATGCGCATTTTTCCATGTCGGGCCACCATCGCTGGCTGAACGGGTGTTGGTAATGCGTTTGACTTCGCCATTGTTAACATTCATCACATACACTGAAGTGCGACGCACATCACCGCCCGAATCCCGGTTTGAAATAAAGGCGATATGTTGTCCGTCCGGACTGAAGGCCGGCTCATATTCGCCGAAATCGGTATTCGTCAACTGCACCAGATCAGTACCATCCATGTTCTGCATCCACAGATCATAATTGCCGCCCACGTCACGCACAAAAACGACGCGTTTGCCATCCGGAGAAATCGCACCACCGAAAGCATTCGGTAACATCGTTAATTCGCTATTGCTGCGATTGAAGACAAACAGCGCCGGAGCATCAAATCTGTTTTTCCGACCGGATTTATTTTCAACATAAGAATTTTTATAGCGGTTGAAATTGGAATCGTACATCCGCCATGACTGACCCAGCGTTTCAAAGTGCGTTGGTTTGGCGAATTCATTTAAGATTTCATTATGTCTGACGCTTTCATAAGTCGCATCAAAGCACCATACACTGCCATCGCCTGAGCTATTCAGATGTGCCGGCACCAGACCGCCGCGAAACACCGCCATATTGGCAATTGCCACGTGCGCATCGCCATGCCCCTTCCAGTACCAGCCGGAAATCGAACCGAAGCGATTGCTGACATAACCAATGCCGCCATCCTGAACGGCCACGCCATAACGGATAACCTCATTCAATGCGGTTGGATCCATGCGTTTTCCTTCCAGATCGGGTTGATCTACCGGCACACGTACAACGCTGAAGCCATTTTTCCCTTTTTCATTGTAAACGAGGAATGAATCAGCCACCGATGGATATACCAGATCTCGTTTAGAGTCCTGCAAATAAACCGAAACCGGATACAATGCTGTCTCTTCGCTTTCTGTCGCATGGACAATGAATGGTTCGGCCAGCGCTGCAATAATAATTCCCGCCAAAGCGAGCATTCTTAACTTTGTCATACCTTTCATGCTAAACCTCCTGTGTAGTTGCACGCAGCAAACTAGGAATGGCAGAAAACTAAGCGTGTAACCTGAATCACACATGAATTCATTGTACTGTGGTGTTTAACGCGGATTAGCGTTTGATAGAAAAAACGGCTTTCCCATGTTCGCCATAGAAAAGCCGCTTACATTTGAATACAGCTTACTTGGAAAAAGGTGAAATGCGTTGCAGGATCGGATGCCCAAGCAAGCGATGGACAACAACCATGCCAACATGGCCGATCAGATACAACCAAACCAGACCGCCCATCAGTTCATGGAATTCTTTAGCCTCATCAATGATACCAACCATTCTTCCGCTTTCTTCCATGCCATAAAGCATCATCGCCCCGGTTGTTCCGAGCACCAGCACCAGCACCAACAACAGGCCCAGGCCATGAATCGCGCCCGGTAAAGCCTGTTTATCATCCAGTGATGGTACTTTACCCTTGAACCAAGCCGGAATGGCCTGAATATCACGCAGCATTTGACAGCGCCCGGCTGAAGTCAGGTATGGAAACAGACGTTTCCATCCACCCTCATCGGCACAGCGAAGACTCCAGAGCATATGCAGCACCACAATTGATAGCAGCGTCATGCCCACCCATTCATGCATTTCAAAAAAGAAAATCTGCTCATCGGTACGAATGCGTCCCGGCTTTGGCCGCTTCATCAATTCCTCACTGAGCAATTGCAACGGTACAAGCAGTGCCAGTCCTACATGAAACCAGCGAGTCAGTTTGTCGTAATACATATCAGCCAGCCTTCTTTCCTGCCAGATTATTCATACGCAAGCGAAGCGCATTCAGCTTAATGAAGCCTTCGGCATCTTTCTGATTGTATGCACCTTCATCATCTTCAAAGGTACACAGGCGCTCATCAAACAGTGAGTTGTCCGACTTGCGACCTGCAACAATCACATTGCCCTTATACAGTTTAACGCGAACAGTACCGTTCACTGTTGCCTGAGATGCATTAATAGCGCTTTGCATCATGCGCATTTCCGGTGCAAACCAGTAACCGTTATAAATCAGTTTCGCATATCGTGGCATCAGCTCATCTTTCAGATGTGCGGCTTCACGGTCCACTGTGATCGATTCAATCGCACGGTGTGCTTTGAGCATAATTGTGCCGCCAGGCGTCTCGTAACAGCCACGTGACTTCATGCCCACATAGCGGTTTTCAACAATATCTGTACGTCCGATACCATGCTTTGATCCGAGTCGGTTCAGCTCCAGCAATACGTTAGCCGGTGTCATCGTAACGCCGTTAACCGCTGTAATATCACCACCCTGATAGCTCAGCTCAACATACTCTGCTTCATCCGGCGCATCACCCGGTGATACTGTCCAGCGCCACATGGACTCTGGCGGCTCATTCCACGGATCTTCAAGGTCATAACCTTCATAGGAAATATGCAGCAGGTTCGCATCCATCGAATAAGGCGATTTCGTGCCTTCGCGTTTGCGTTCAATTTCAATGCCGTGCTTCTGAGCAAAATCCAGCATCTGCTGGCGGGAATTCAAATCCCACACGCGCCACGGTGCGATCACTTTCACATCCGGTTTCAGTGCATAAAAACCAAGCTCGAAACGCACCTGATCGTTGCCCTTGCCGGTGGCTCCATGCGATACCGCATCCGCCCCCTCGATATTGGCAATTTCGATCATGCGCTTGGCAATCAGTGGGCGGGCAATTGATGTTCCAAGTAAATATTCGCCTTCATAAATTGCATTAGCGCGAAACATGGGGAATACATAGTCGCGAGCGAATTCTTCGGTTAAATCTTCGATATAAATGGCCGATGCACCGCCCGCCTTAGCTTTGACCCGCGCCGGTTCAACCTCTTCACCCAAGCCGATATCTGCGGTAAAGGTTACCACTTCACACTGGTAGGTATCCTGCAACCATTTAAGAATGATCGATGTATCAAGGCCACCCGAATATGCCAGCACCACCTTGTTTACTGCTTGCTTTGTCATCACGCTCACCCGCACTTTGAAATTTCGCCGAACTCTACTCCTGAGCCCTCACAGAACAACAGGAGAACAACGCCTGCTTCAGGCAAACTCAGGCAGAAGGGACGACTCAAACACCGGCCCATCAACACAAACGCGGCGATATTTCTCTTCGCCGCCTTCAATGGTTTTTACCACGCATCCGGCACAGCCGCCAATTCCGCAGGCCATATGTTCTTCCAGACTCAGATAAGCAGGAATACCAAACTCGCGTCCAACCCGTGCCACGGCATGCAACATCGGATGTGGACCGCAGGAGAGCAGCACACAACGCGCACGTTCATCATCACTTAGTGCCGCCAGATAGTTGCGTGCCAGATCAGGAACATGCCCTTCGAAGCAACCGTAAAGTCCCGCATTGGAGGCAAGGCGAGAGGCAATGCCGCGATCTTCCAGTGATGCGATACCAAGAATGGCATTGCCGCCGACGCCCGGAAGGATGGCTGTGGAAGGTTTCAGAGCAAACGGGAACTCAACTTCGGAACCGGCAAAGACCACCATCGGAGCTTTACCGCGCAGCGCCATGGCGCAGAAGATCATGGGCGGAACACCAACGCCGCCACCAATCAGAACATACCGTTTACTGGTATCGGAAAGATCGAACGGACGCCCAATAGGCCCGAGCATCGGCATCGTTTCACCGACCTTACGCTCGCGCAGCAAACGCGTGCCTTCACCGATGGCCTTAACCAGCAGATCAACTGTGCCCTTTTCCGGGTCGGTCAGCATGATCGAAATCGGGCGGCGCATGGGCCGCTCACCGGAAACCCGCAAATGCACAAACTGACCGGGCCTGGCTGCTGCCGCTGTTTTCGGCGCACGTACGCGCATGACGAACTGGTCACCGGGATGTTTCACATTGGCAAGAATCTCGGCGTTCTCTTCAAATATAGTGTTACGCATAAAAAAATATTTACCTGTGTGAACTAAACATCATAAGTTGAAGTTGGCTCGAACATAGCAGGCTGAATGGCTTGTGAATGATTAGAGTATGTCGGCCAATTCGGTTGATAATCTTCAGCCTGATTACCCCAGGTTACCCAATTATCTCTCCCTCCGCGACCAAACAACTCTATAAATGGCCCTGGGCTACAAGCTTCGATAATTGCGTATTGCTCATCCGGTTTGCGAGAATGCTCGCGCTTACGAGATCGAATAATATTTACTTGGCTTCGCCCCGGCTGAAGAGTGCGCATACTACCACGAATGCCAAACAAAATAATTTCCGTGACATTTCGAAAGTAAAAACCAACGCCACGCCCATCTGGTTCACCATCTTTACGAATCTTTTCCCAAATAATATTAGTTTTATATGTAAAACCCCACGCTTCCATTACCGCTAAGCCCTCTGCCATTAAAGCATTTGGCACCCATAAATACAGATGAGCATTGTCTTCCGCCGCCAAATGTACAGGAATGTCCTTAATATCTTGCAAGTGTAAAGTCGGATAACGGGAAAGACGTTTATGTTCTGGTGCCATTTTACCAGTCCGATTCTGAAACTGCCATGGAGGATCGGCGAGAATTGTTTTGAACTGGTGATTTCCTATGAATTGTTGAAAATCTTCTGCCGCAGTTATTTTCTCAGTCATTTCAACAATCCTCAATATATAATTTGTCTTTTATTCCCAACACAAGAATAGGACATCCACCACCGCTACCACCTTCCACTCGTGGTATTAATTTCGCCATATGAGTTGTTGATGCACCGTAGGAGGAGCCTCGGCCAAGAGATTTAAAAATATCCTGCAATTCATCACAACGTGTAATAATAATACCAACGCTTACCGCACGAAGATCGAAGAGAAGACGGAAATTGTTTAGGTCACGGTCAAAGAACGGATCTTTATTGTTCCATTCAATTTCCAATGCAACACGATTTTTAAAACAGTCAATTTTATGTGTAGGGGTAATCATTTCACTTTCATCTACCACTACCTTTGTTGAAAAGTCTTTTTCCACCCATCCTTTAGTATAAAGATAGCTATCAATCCAAGCAGAGACTTTAGATTTCCTGCCACCGCCAACTGTAATCCAACTTTTCATCAACCGAAAATCAGCCAGCATTTCAATTAAGTCTTCCCACTCATTAGGAAAATCATTTTTTAAAATAGCACATGCATGTTTCCATTCACGAACTTCATAATGTTCAATGATAAAACTTGGTAATAGTTCCGTTCCCATTCGCCGAACCTATCAACTTAAACAGAAACATCATTAGCAAATCGTACCGTTCTCAAACACGACCCTCCCCGCCTTAATGGTATGCGTCACCTCACCGGTCATCTGCTTACCATGCCATGGCGTGTTCTTACCTTTGGAGACCATTTTCTCACGATCCACTGTCCATGTTGCATTCTCGTCGAAAATACAGACATCGGCTTCAGCACCGATGCTTAGTGTTCCGGAGTTTAAGCCAAGAAGTTTCGCCGGATTGCAACTCATTTTGGCGATCAGGTCGCTCATGCTCAGGACACCACCGCGAACAAGGTCGAGCGATACCGGCAGCATGGTTTCAAGCCCGACAATACCGAAGGCGGCGCAAGAAAGGCCACAGCGTTTGTCATCTTCATGATGCGGCGCATGATCGGTAGCGATCACTTCGATGGTGCCATCGCGAAGACCTTCAATCACCGCCAGCCGATCCGCTTCAGTGCGCAGTGGTGGGCTCATTTTGGCATCGACGTTAAAACCGAGCACCTCCTCTTCGGTCAGCGCAAAATGATGCGGGGCCGCTTCGGTGGTCACTTTTAAACCTTCGGCCTTGGCCTCACGCACCATCTGCACACCGCGCTGAGAGGAAATATGCGCCACGTGATAACGGGCTTTGGCACGGCGAGCCAGCATAATATCGCGGGAAATCATGGAGTCTTCACCCTCAACCGGCATACCTTTCACGCCCAGTTGGGTGGATATCCAGCCTTCGTTGATGCAGCCGCCTTTGGTCAGCTCCTTCTCTTCAGCATGCTGAATCACCATGTAGCCGAAGGTGGCGGAATATTCGAGCGCCTTGCGCATCACACCGGCATGCCAGATTGGTGCACCATCATCGGAGAAGGCAACACAACCGGCGCGGGTCAGCTCGCGCATTTCGGTGAGCTCCCTGCCATCGAGGTTTTTAGTGACTGCCCCGATCGGGTGAACATTGCAGAGGCCAACCTGACGGGCGCGATTGATGACCTGAAGGGCAATACCGGCGTGGTCGATATGCGGGCCGGTGTTGGGCATGCAGCACATGCTGGTAACACCACCGGCAACAGCCGCACGGGAGCCGGATTCAATATCCTCTTTCCACTCCTGCCCCGGTTCGCGCAGATGCACATGCATATCAATCAGTCCGGGGCAGACGATTTTTCCGCTTGCATCGATCGTTTGATCAGCAATGCCATTGTACCCGCCAATGGCTACCACCTTGCCGTCTTCAATCCACAGATCGGCCTGTTTGTCGATACCATTGGCAGGGTCGATGATATGTCCGTTTTTTATTAGCAATCTTTTGCTCATAACAATGACCCCTGCGCCTGCTTCACTTCATCAGATGACTTTTTCTTACTGACCGGTTTCTCTTCCGGGTGACCACCGCAAAGTGTCGCCAGAACCGCCATACGAACCGCTACGCCATGTTCTACCTGATTGAGGATATGGCTTTTCAATGAATCGGCGACATCGCTGGAGATTTCCACGCCACGATTCATCGGGCCCGGATGCATCACGATACAATCCTCACCGGCGGCCTTTAAACGTTTGGCATTCAATCCATAAGCTTCATGATATTCACGAATCGATGGAAAAGCGCAGGCGTCGGTTAAGCGCTCCGTTTGAATTCTGAGCATGTAGACAACATCCGAGCCGGGCAAAGCCTCATCGAAATTGTGGTAGACCTCACAGCCATAACGCTCTACTTCTGAGGGTAATAGCGTTTTCGGAGCCACGACCCGCATATGATAGCCGAGTTTTTTCGCCGCCAGCAGATGCGAGCGAGCCACGCGTGAATGCGAAATATCACCAACAATGGTCATGGTTTTACCTTCCGGTGAACCCCATGCCTGCTTCAGGGTCAACAGGTCGGTCAGGATTTGAGTCGGATGTTCATGTGCGCCGTCTCCGGCATTGACGATAGCCGTATGTTCAAGGTGCTCGGCCAGAAATTCGCATGTGCCTGCCAGCGAATGGCGAATCACCAGCACATGCGGTTGCATTGCAGCCAGTGTCTGCCCTGTATCAAGCAGCGACTCGCCTTTGGAGGTGGCGCTGGTCGAAGCTGAAATGTTGATCACATCAGCCGAAAGGCGCTTACCAGCCAGCTCGAAGCTGGTGCGTGTACGCGTTGAGTTCTCAAAAAACAGGTTGATGATTGTTTTGCCTCTGAGCGTGGGCGCTTTTTTAATTGGCCTGCGATTGATGTCGATAAAGGAGTCGCCAAGGTTCACCAGATGTTCAATTTGTTCTTTGCTCAGATCGGCAATGCCGAACAGATGTTTTAACGCTTCCATTATTTCACCTGCCTTCGTTCAATATACCACCCGTCCGGGTCTGTCATGAGTTTAACCGACTGATCATCACCAGCGTGATGCAGCAGACCGACAATGTCCGCCGCAATGGGTAATTGATGGCCGCCACGATCAACCAGTACAACCAGCTTCACACTGGCCGGACGCCCATAATCGAAAATCTCTCCCAGCGCCGCCCGGATCGTTCGACCCGTGTAAAGCACATCATCAACCAGATAAATTTGTTTATCCGTCAAATCAAACGGCAGTTCGCTACAGCGTACTTCAGGGTTGGGGCCGATGGTATCGAGATCATCGCGATAAAAGCTGATATCAAGATTGCCGCGATGAATCACCGCAGCTGTTTTTTGCAGTCGATGTTGCAGTGCATCAGCGACTTCAGCACCACCGCGCTGAATGCCAACGATATACACTTCATCAGCAGCAATTTTTTCGGCCATTACATCAAGGGCCTGATTAACCGCCCGACTATCAAAAATGATTTCAGACATCCTGTTTCACCTCTTGAGCTGCGGATGGGCGGCAATAAAATCTTCCAGAATCACGGCCGCAGCAGTTTGATCCAGCTTTTCTTTTACTTTTTTCTCCGACAAACCCTGAGCAAACAGACGTTCTTTGGCCGTCCAGGTGGAAAGCCGCTCATCCTGAAAGGCGATGGGCATATCCGTAACTTTCGCCAACCGGGCAACTGCTGCCCGTGCATCATCCGCCTGAGCACCCTGTGTGCCATCCATATTTTTCGGCAAGCCAGCCACAATACCACGGGAACCATATTCGCGAATGATTTTCATCAACTGCTGTGGCCAGCCCGTGTCCTTACGATGCAGGCAAGCCACACCGCGACAAGTCAGGGCCAGGCGGTCGCATACGGCTACACCAATACGTTTGGTGCCGATATCCAGGGCAATAAGAGGAAGTTGAAAGGATTCAGGAAAAGCAGTGCTGTCGGGCTGAACACCCACAGAATCAGTAGTTGAGCAAGATGCGGCTTTCATTAAAGCCGAGACTCTGCAACGATTCCTTGCAGGCGTCTACCATTGCACTCATACCAGCCAGACACACCACCGCATTGCTGCCATCCGGCGCATCATTTTCAAGCGCATGCTGAACATAACCGATGGGGCCACTCCAGCCTTCATGACCCGTTGCCAGTGATACGCTGACATCAATATGATGTTCGCCCAGGCCCGCCATTTCGTCGGTCAGCAAAAGATGCATGGACGTAAGAAATCCAGCATAAATTTTTATGCTACCAAATTTTTCCCGATGATCTATCAGCCAGCGCCAGACACTGCGTAACGGTGCAATACCGGTGCCAACCCCCATCAGGATCACATCTGAACCCTCGAATGCGGACAAATCAAAACCTTTGCCCATCGGCCCTTCAACTTCCAGAGATGAGCCTATGCGCAAATCCTTAAGATGATCGGTCAGCGGACTGCCACACTTGACAACAAACTCATAACCTCTGGAATCCGTGGGTGCCGAGGCCATGGCAAAGTAGGCCGGTGCAGCTTCAGGCTTTCCCGGTATGCCGATGCGCACAAACTGACCCGGAATAAATGGCCGTAACAATGCTCCCGCCAGTGGTTCCAGCATGATACGAACAATTGGAACGTCGCACTCAGGCGCTGTCAGCATCGCATTTTCTGTTAAGTGCATTCGATAAGTCGGTACGTTTTGCAAAATCAATTCCCTCACCCTGATAGCCTTTATAACCTACAGTAACCCTGACCCGTATCGCTTCAAGCGGCTCAAACAGGTCGCCAAATTCTCCGCTTGCGCGCAGAGTTGACCCTATTAAAAAATTCAGCCCATCACGCCACGGAGTACGCATCATGCAAGAAAGCACACCATCCGACAACCGCCACCTGGAACTACGTATCCCAGGTGAGTTGATCGATTCCGATTCATTTGAGGCATTTGCAGAAAATCTGCACGCCATGGGAACGTCCGAGGAAACCGACGTCGATGCTGACAGCATCACGCGCATCGCATGGTTCCCACTGGCAGATGATCTGCAACAGCAGCGGGCAAGTATTGTTTCCGGTGCACTTCTGCTCGGCATTAAAGCGGAGCATATCCTGCTGACCATGCTCGATGATGACTGGGCCACAGCCTGGCAGAAGCACTGGACAGGCCTGCCGGTTGGTCAGCGTCTGTGGGTCAGGCCTTCATTCTGCGACAAGCCGAGCGACGACAGAATAGACATCGTACTTGATCCCGGTCAGGCATTCGGCACCGGCACCCATGCCACCACCCGCCTGTGCCTGGAATCCATTGAAAACTATTGCACCCGACAAACACCGCAAAGTGTGCTGGACATGGGTTCCGGCTCCGGCCTGCTGGCAATTGCCGCCGGAAAACTGGGGGCCCATGGTATCGTCGCCGTGGATTACGATCCGCTGTCGGTCGAAGCCAGCACCGTCAATGCAAAGATCAACCACGTGTCACTTACAGCCATCCTTGGCGACACACCGCCACAAAATACCTTCGAGCTGGTGATTGCCAATATTCTGGCCGAACCGCTGATTCAAATGGCCGAAGCGCTGGCCGCTACTGTCTCGCAGCAGCTGATTTTGTCAGGGTTACTGCAAACGCAAGTGGATTCTATCATTCAGGCGTATCAGGCGCAGGGTTTAACACACCTGCAAACCCGCATCTGTGAAGAGTGGGCGGCAGTAGAATTTGTTCGTTAAGCCGAAGGAATAAACACTGTAACTATTCAGCACCCTGCCCAATGCGTCTGGCAGGGAAAGGCGCAACAACAGCCTTTCCCTGTCTCATCTCAAACGCCGGAATACTGGGCATGCACCTCTTTGGCATGCATGTTCGGCAATTTATTCAGCGCTGCAACAAACGCCTTGGCCGAAGCCACCACGATGTCGGTATCCGAACCCTGTCCATTAACGATACGATCACCATCCTGAAGGCGCACCGTCACTTCGCCCTGCGCATCGGTGCCCGAGGTGATGGCATTCACTGAGTACAACAGCAATTTACCATTGGGTTCAACCAGTGATTTTATCGCCTGAAAAGCAGCATCCACCGGCCCGTCGCCCTGCGCCGTTGCCTTGTGCAGCTTGCCCTCGATATCCAGCTCAACTGCCGCTATCGGTGCATCCCTGGTGCCTGAGGCTGCATGCAAACTGACCAGCTTGATACGCTCGGTGAGCTCTTCTGAATCGCCGGAGAGAATGGACATCAGATCTTCATCGAAAATATCTTTCTTCTTATCAGCCAGCACCTTGAAGCGCTCGAACACCGCCACCAGCTTTTCATCATCCAACTTGACGCCCAGTATGTCATAGCGGGATTTCAGCGCAGCACGTCCGGAATGTTTACCCAGCACCATGCGATTGGTGTTCCAGCCAACCGATTCCGGCGTCATGATTTCGTAGGTTTTCTGATGCTTCAGCATGCCATCCTGATGAATACCGGACTCATGCGCAAAAGCATTGGCCCCGACAATCGCCTTGTTCGGTTGCACCGGCATGCCGGTAATCTGCGAAACCAGCTTCGAGGTCGGTACGATGCGGGTGGTGTCGATACCGGTCTCGATGTCGTAACGATCCGAACGGGTACGCAAAATCATCACAACTTCTTCCAAAGCGGCATTGCCGGCACGTTCACCCAAACCATTGATTGTGCATTCCACCTGACGAGCTCCGTTTTCCACTGCGGCCAAAGAATTAGCCACGGCCAGTCCCAGATCGTTATGGCAATGTACCGAGAAAATCGCCTGATCGGAATTGGGGACGCGCTCAATCAGGGTGCGGATACGATAGCCGAATTCGTCCGGTGTCATGTAGCCGACGGTATCCGGGATATTGATCACGCGCGCTCCGGCGGCAATGGTCGCCTCGACAATGCGGCAAAGAAAATCCATCTCAGAACGACCGGCATCCTCAGCGGAAAATTCCACTTCCGGTGCCAATGAACGCGCCAGCTTTACTGCTTCCACGGCGCGCTCAAGCACCTGATCGGGGCTCATACGCAATTTGGCTTCCATGTGAATCGGGCTGGTGGCGATAAACGTGTGAATACGCGCACGATCTCCGGCCGGTCTGACGGCCTCACCGGCGCGTTCGATGTCGCGCTGCGCCGCCCGCGCCAATCCGGCAATCTTCGGCCCATGCACCTCTTTGGCAATACGATGCACCGCTTCGAAATCACCCGGTGACGCGATCGGAAAACCTGCTTCGATAATGTCCACACCGAGCGTTGCCAGCGCATGCGCCACGCGCAGCTTTTCATCAATATTCATCGAACAGCCGGGTGACTGCTCGCCATCGCGCAAGGTGGTATCAAAAATATACAAGCGATCGGACATCACTATTCTCCTGTTAATTTAAACATCCTCATTCAGGGAAAATCTGAAGCACCATGCATTCAAAGCTGGCACATCGTTTTTTCAGACCTTCCTCAGACAAAAAAAAAGCCGCAGGTTTAACCTACGGCTTGTGAAATCGCTGAACTTTAAGTTTTCAGCGAGCGCACAAGCCCATACGCAGTCCTAGTAACAGCGCATTTGCCAAATTTATATTTTTACCTGTTGAAATCATGCGGCTGATTCAAGCATTCCAGAGCGTTACGGTCAACATCCTTGAAAAGATCGACTGTTGACCTTATAAACGCCGTTGATGTCAGTCTGCGCCATGCTCATTAGCATGCGCGGCTCATTTCAAAAACCGGAGGTTGTTATGCTTTCACCCCTACACCAGTTGCAGGATGCCATTCGAAAGAAAATCATCGGACAGGAAATGCTGATCAATCGCATGCTGGTTGCACTGCTGGCCGATGGCCATCTGCTGGTTGAAGGCGCGCCCGGCCTGGCTAAAACCCGCGCTATCAAGGTACTCGCAGAAGGTGTCGAAGGCGATTTTCACCGCGTACAATTCACGCCCGACCTGCTGCCATCGGATTTGACCGGCACTGATATTTACCGGCCACAGGATGCCAGTTTCCAGTTTCAGGCCGGACCACTGTTTCATAACCTGATTCTGGCCGATGAAATCAACCGGGCTCCGGCCAAGGTGCAGGCGGCCCTGCTGGAAGCCATGGCCGAACGTCAGATTACCGTTGGCAAGGTCACACATACGCTACCGGAATTGTTTCTGGTGATGGCGACGCAAAACCCGATTGAGCAGGAAGGCACTTATCCGCTGCCGGAAGCACAGCTGGACCGTTTTTTGCTGCATGTTTGTATCGATTATCCCAATGCCGAAGAAGAGAGAGCCATTCTGGCTTTATCCAGAGCCGAGTTTAACGATACGCAGGAAGCCAAAGCCGCCATCTGCGTCACTCAGCAGGATATTTTCAATGCTCGTCAGCAGATCAAAAACCTGCACGTAGCCGAAGCCGTGGATGACTACATCATCCACCTGATCATGGCGACACGTCAGCCGGAAAAATACAGTCCCCAGTTATCCCAATGGATTCAATATGCTGCCAGCCCGCGCGCCACGATTGCGCTGGATCGTTGTGCCCGTGCACATGCCTGGCTGGCCGGACGAGATTACGTTACACCGGATGATGTGCAGCAGATACTTCCCGACGTATTGCGGCATCGCATTCTGCTCAGCTTTGAAGCCGAAGCTGCCGGCATCGACAAGAACCGGGTCATTCAGGAACTGTTGCAACACGTCGCCGTATCCTCGTAATACAGGACTGATTTAATGCTATCACAAGCACTGCAACGTCCCAGCCCGACTGCGCCCGACTTGCATTATCTGACCTTGCTGCAACGTAAGGCCAAACTGCTGCATCTGGGCGAAGGTTATCCGCGCGCCTTGCAGGCCGGCGCGCACCGCTCGCATTTTCAGGGGCAGGGGATGGAATTTGATGAATCTCGCCTGTATCAGCCCGGTGATGATATCCGCAATATGGACTGGCGTGTCACCGCACGAACCGGCAAAGCGCACACCAAAATTTTTCGCGAGGAGCGCGAACGCCCGGTATGGCTGGCACTGGATTTGCGCCCGCCGATGTTTTTCGGCACTCGCGGGGCATTGAAGTCGATTATCGCTACCGAAGTCGCCAGTTTGCTGGCGTGGAGTGTTTTGCATCAGGGCGATCGCGTTGGCGGTCTGATCATCGGTGCAGCAGCCGGCAGGGGCTCTGCCGTCATCAAACCGGCGCATGGCAGACGCAGCATCATGCGCCTGCTTGGTCTGGCACTGGATCAACCGCTATGGACAACGGCTGTGGGTCAACAGTCTGTGCCGGAAACTGCGCCCGATTTATTACCGCATGTGCAACATCTGGAACATCTGGCGCACAGCGGCTCACTGCTGGTCATCATCAGCGATGGCCGGGGCATGAACGAACAAGCCGTGCAGCGTATGCGCCGTCTGCTTATCCACCATCAGGTGATTTTTGTGCTGATTCATGATCCGTTTGAATCGGCCCTGCACGATGTCGGCCTGTTAGCACTGACCAACGGGGTACAAAAAGTGAATCTGGACACCGCCAACCGGAACATTTTAGCACGCCATCAGTCGCTGTTTGCTGAACGCAGGCAGGCACTGGAATCGCTCGACCAGCATCCGAATTTTTTCCTGCTCAGCTGTTGCACCACAGATGATCCGTTCAGTGTGCTCAACACCTTTCTCGGTAGAAAGCCATGACGCCTGATCAAGATCCGCTGGCACAACTGCACGGCCTGCATCTGCCCGCCGCCATTACGTGGTGGCCGCCCGCGCCGGGCTGGTGGATGCTGCTGCTTGCCGTTGCAGGCGCTGTATTCTTTGCCCTGTGGTGGTGGCGTCGGCAGCGACGAGAAAATGATACATTTACCGCGCAAGTGGTATTTCAGACGGCACTGACCGAGCTGGAGAGCATACGTGAGCGTGCCGACACGCTTTCAGCTGCGCAAACAGCTACGGCCTTATCCACCCTGCTGAAACGGGCCGCGCGTCAAACCACTGCCAGCGCTGACAGCACGACCCCCGACCCGAGTGCACTGAGTGGCAAGGCATGGTTGATGTGGCTGGACAGTCGCTGGTCACGCCATGATTTTTGTGCAGGTACGGGCACCCTGCTGGTTGATGCCGCCTACCGGCCACAGGTGGATGTCGATATCGATGCTTTGTTTGAGGTATGCCGACAATGGCTGGAAACGCAGCAACGGGTAGTGCAAGCATGATGGGCCCGTTTGACAATTTCCTGCCGCTCAGCTTTGACCTGCCATGGGCATGCCTGTTGCTGCCTCTGCCATGGCTGGTGCAGCTTTTGTTGAAGCCGCTGCAAACTTCCGTCGCGGCACAAGTGCCTTTCCTGCATGAAATCACCGCCCTGCAAGGGGATTCTCATTCCACCTCGCACGGCAATTCGCGCTGGCGCAGCAGCATCGCATGGCTGGCCTGGTTACTGCTGGTGCTGGCCTGTGCTGCTCCCAAATGGTTCGACGATCCGGTGGCACTGCCGGTCAGCGGCCGGGATCTGATGCTGGCGGTGGATATTTCAGGCTCAATGCAGGTTGAGGATTTTGTCCTGTCCGGAACGGCCATCGATCGCCTGCAAGCGACCAAACAAGTGGTTGAAGCCTTCCTCAAGAAACGGCAGGGCGACCGTGTCGGCCTGATCCTGTTTGCCGATCAGGCCTATGTGCAGGTGCCGCTCACCTTTGATCTGGCGACGGTGCAGACCCTGCTCAACGAAGCCGTTGTCGGGCTGGCCGGTAAAGCCACCGCTATTGGCGATGCCATTGGTCTGAGCGTTAAACGCCTGCAACAGAGTAATGCCGACGGCCATATTTCAACCACCGATCAGGTGCTGATTCTGCTTACCGACGGGGTGAATACAGCTGGTGAGCTGTCACCCGACAAAGCGGCGGAACTGGCAGCCAAACTCGGCCTGAAAATTTATACCATCGGTATCGGTGCTGATAAAATGACCATCCGTTCCTTTTTCGGTGCGCGCACGGTCAACCCTTCGGCCGAACTGGATGAGGCAACACTGAAAGCCATTGCCGAGTTGACGGAGGGTAAATATTTTCGTGCCCACGATGCCAGTGAACTGGCTAAAATTTACGCCAATATCGATCAGCTTGAACCGGTGCAGCGTGATGCGCAGACGTTCCGGCCGGAGCATGCCCTGTTCATGTGGCCCCTGAGCCTGGCTCTTGCGCTGATAGCCTTGCTGATGCTTAGCCGTATACGCTGGCAAAAAGGATTGGTTGCGCCATGATTGATTTGACAGATCTGACCGCCTTACATTTGTTGCGCCCCATGTGGCTGCTGCTAATTCCCATCTGGCTCGTTCTGCTGTGGCTGCTGCACAGACGCCATGCCTCCGACCACGGCTGGGCCAGTCTGTGCGATCCGGCGCTGCTGCTGCATTTAACCGGCAGCCGGGCAAGTCAACGTTTGCCGCGCAGCATCTTTGTCGCCCTCGCTGTGGCCGGAACACTGGCGCTGCTGGCTCTGTCCGGTCCGGTTTTCAAACAACTGCCACAACCGGTGATGCAAGCCCGCGTCGACCTTGTCATCGTTCTCGATTTATCCGCCTCGATGCTGGCCGAAGATGCCAAACCCAGCCGTCTGCAACGGGCCAAACAAAAAATTCAGGACATGCTGAAACTGAAGAAAGAAGGACAAACCGGACTGGTTGTGTTTGCCGGCAGCAGCTTTGATGTGGTGCCGCTGACCACCGATAACAACGCCATTCAGGCATTGTTGCCTTCACTGGAACCTTCGATGATGCCGGTACAGGGGAGCATGGCTTCAGAAGGTTTACAACATGCCGATGCCATGCTTAAACGCGTCGGCGCGGCGCAAGGCTCAATTATTCTGCTAACTGACGGCGTCGATGCTGATGCCATTACTCTGGCCACCAAACTTGCCAGTCATCGTCAGATCAGTGTGCTGGCTATCGGTTCAGCCGACGGGGCACCGATTCCCGGTAATAACGGCAGCTTTATTCACGATGCGCAGGGCAATATCGTGCTTGCTCAAGTGGATATGCCGCAACTGGTCGCACTGGCCAATGCCGGTGGTGGTGTTTTCAGGCAGGTACAGATTGATGACAGCGATCTGCTCGGACTGCCGGGCCTACAAGCCTCTGCCCTGAACGGTGTCATGGATAATACCGCCACGCAAACTCTGCAAACCGATCAGTGGCGCGAAGAAGGGCCATGGCTGTTATGGCTGGCGCTACCGTTATTTGCGCTGCTGTTCCGGCGTGGACTGCTGCTGGCCATACCGCTAATGCTGATGCTTACGTTGCAACCGCAACACGCCGCTGCCTCGATATGGCAGAATTTATGGCAAACACCCGACCAGCAGGGACAGGCTTTACTTGCGCAACAAAAGCCTGAGCAGGCCGCCAAAACCTTTGAAAATCCCGACTGGAAAGCTTCTGCGCAATATCAGGCCGGTCAATATGATGAAGCCGCTGAAACGCTGAAACATCAGGGCTCTCCCGATGGCTTGTACAATCGAGGCAATGCACTGGCGCGATCCGGCAAACTGCAAGATGCGGTTGCTGCCTACGAGCAGGCGCTCAAGCTCAAGCCGCAATTGCCGGACGCCGCCGACAATCTGGCGCTGGTGAAAAAGCTGCTGGAGCAGCAGCAACAACAGCAACAAAACCAGCAAGGTGACAACAACGATTCGGACGCATCGAAAGATGGTGAAAAGAACTCTTCTGATTCGCAACAGTCAGGTGAACATAACAAGCAGGGTGAGCAGCAGGACAAGCAACAGTCTTCATCTCAGGAGGGTGAGCAAAATCAGTCGTCTGGTGAGTCGCAGGATTCCTCGCAGCAACAAGATTCTGCTCAGCAAAATAAGCAGTCATCGCAAGCTGATCAAGGGCAACAGGACGGTGGTGATAAATCCTCTGCACAGACTGCTCAGAGCAAGCCGGACGGTGAAGAAGCCGATCAGAAAACGGATAAACAGCAGACTGCGGACAAACAAAGCGAAGAGCCTGCCAATAGCGATGAAAGCGCACAGGCCTTGCAGCAGAAACCGGCCGATGGGGAGCAAGCAAGCCAGAGCGAACGGGAAGTCATGCAGGCACAGCAGCAATGGCTGCGCCGTATTCCCGATGATCCGGGCGGCTTGCTGCGCCGCAAATTCCGCTATCAATACCAGCAACAACAAGCACCCGCTTCGAGAGGACAACCATGGTGAAATTTGTGATGCATCGACTTCATTCCATAGCCGCGCTGACGCTGGTACTTATGCTTGGCATGCCGTCATCCGCCTTTGCCGCTGTGCAGGCGCAACTGGATCGCGCTACTATCTACAACAATGAAACAACGCATCTGACCATCACCCTGAGTGGCGGTGATGATGGCGAACCCGACCTGGCACCGCTGCGTCAGGATTTCGACATTCTGTCTCAGCAGCAGAGTTCCTCTTACCAGTGGATCAATGGCCAGAACAACAGCAGTAAATCGTGGCAACTGACCCTGCGCCCCAAACGCACCGGTCAGCTTTCGATTCCTTCGCTTCAGGTTGGTGCTTTGCGTACAGCGCGGCTGCTGTTGCAGGTGGAAGATGCCAATGCAGCATTGCCCGGTCAGCCTTCAGCCGCAGAAAAGCAGGGTTTGTGGATGGAGTTGTCAGCAACACCGGAGCGGGCGCTGGTGCAACAACAGATCATCGTGTCGGTGAAAATCTATCAGGCGATTAACCTGAATCAGGCGCAGCTTTCCGATCTGCAAGCCGATCATGCTGTCGTCAAAGCCTTTGATAAAGACCTGAATTACCAGCAGTCGCGCAACGGCAGAATGTGGAATGTCACCGAGCGCAAGTTTGCGCTGTTTCCGCAGCAGCATGGTGATATTTCACTGGCTCCGATGCAGCTGGATGGCAATGTGCAGGTGCAGGCCTCGGGCAACCGCTTTTTCCCCTCTTTGCAGCCGATCCACGTGCAATCCAATGCACTGACGTTGCATGTCGATGGTATTCCGGCCAACTGGCGGGGGGGCGACTGGCTACCCGCCACGCGAGTGACCCTGCGTGAAAGCTGGCCGGCACAGGGCAGCATCAAAGTGGGCGATCCGATCACCCGCAGCATCCACTTGCAGGCCGATAGCGCACTGGACAGCCAGTTGCCAGATCTGACGGCCAGCAGCCTGTCGCTCTTGCCGCCACAGCTGAAAGCCTACCCGGAAAAACCGGCTCTTTCGACCAGCCTGCAAGGCGGCAATATGCAAGCCATACGTGAGGAGAAACTGGCCATCATCGCCTCGCAACCCGGCCATTATTCGCTACCGGAAATTCGTCTGCCATGGTGGAACACCACCACCAAGCGCATCGAATACGCCACCCTGCCAGCCCGTCAATTCGATGTAATTGCAGCCGCTGGCAACAGCTCTGCCAGTCAGCCGACGACCGGCATGACTCAGACAACGCCAGCACCAACAACAAGCCCCCTTCAGAATTCGGAGAAACCTGCTGATGCAGGTGCTACTACCGCTGATTGGTGGCAACCGCTGGCACTGATCGCCCTGACCGGCTGGTTGTGTACGCTGCTGGCTCTGCTTTACGTGCTATATCTCCGCCCGCGCCTGAATAACACAACACCAGCCCGAGCAAAACCGGCTACTAAAAAGCTAAAACAACAGTTCACCAAAGCCGCCGCCGCTCATGACGCCGCCGCCAGTGAAATAGCCCTGCTGGCCTACGCCCATAGCCAGCCCGCCACCGTCGATTGCCATACCCTCAGCAGCCTCGCCGCACGTGTGGAAGAACCTCTGCAAAGCCAGCTCCACCAACTCGAAGCCGCCCGCTATGCTCCTGACAACAACGATTGGAATGGTCAGGCCCTGCTCGCCGCATTTGAACAAACCGCATGGCCGGATGTGGAAACTGGAAGAGCATCAAAAAAACCAGCCTTGCCGCCGCTGTATCCTGATTGATGCTCGGGTACCCTCGTTTCAACAGCACTGCCCCTTCGTCGTAACACAGCATTCAGCCATTTTACGAAACGCTGTGAAAATTTAATGCGATTTATCCAACCCCTGAATCAATCGACCCAGAAAGTTCGAGTAATTTTTGACGAAAATAGGTAAAACTTGGAGATTCATTGTTTAAAACATCCATATGTGGAGAAATTTTTTCTGCACACTGAGATTTCTCTGCACCAACACCCTGCCACCCTTTATCGGAAAGTGCGGTGTAACCTCCGCTATAGACTGCATCAGCCAAGCACTCCCAGGTGCCGCAAATGGAATCATTCTCGTAGGCATTCAGGACAGACTCTTTAGCTTTAGGATATGCAGCTTTGACTGCTGGAATATCGCCAAGAAACCAGGCCTCGCCCTCTTCAATCGCAATGCAAAACCGGGTTTCCGGCTTAGGATTACACGCATTCAGGATGTTAAAAAGCTCTTGGCGAAACGATTTTAGGCACTTATTGTCAAGATCACATACCAGAATAACTGCTGTCGGATAATCGGCTGGGTATTTGGCAAAAGTGTTGCCATAGCCACGAAGAAGACGTGGGAGTTGGTCGAGCAGGATACGCTTGCTAACATCTCCATCTGTACTGAGGCCCTTTGGAATGCGGCCTATCCCTTTATAGGGGTGAATATTGAACGTATGCTCATCACCGATAATTTTGGGGACAAGGATATCAAGCGTTTTTTTGCCTGATTGGTCTTCAACGAGTATCTCAAAATGCATTTAATCACCTCGCGTCCAGATAATCGCTGTACCAAAGTCCCCCCAGAGGTAGCCCTTCAGCAACCATGTTCTTAACTATCGCGTCATCGCTTGCCCTTCGGATTACCGAATAGCCATCTGAACCCTTTTCCAGAATCCAGACCTCGTCAGGCTCCAGGGCATCAACCAGATAGGGTTGATGCGTCGTAATAAAAACCTGAGATCCGCCCTTGCGGCCTGTCGCGTGCTCGCGGAATTCCTTCGCCAAGGATTCGAGAAGTTTGTGGTACAAACCATTTTCCGGCTCTTCGATACATAAAAAAGGTGGCGGGGTCGGATCTTCGAGCAACAGAAGATATGCAAATACTTTTAATGTACCATCAGACATTTGTTGCGAATAAAATGGGTCTTGAAATCCTTTGTCATTAAAGCGCAGCAATAAACGGCCATCATTTGTTTTTTCTGTATCAATCTTGTTGATACCTGGAATTTTTTCGGCAATCCGGTTCAGAATTATTTGGAAACGTTTTGGATGTTCCCGCTCCATGAATTGTACAACATTCCCAAGATTGTCTCCATGGATGTTGAGATGCTTTTGAGGTCCAGCCAAGGGCAGACTTCTGGCTGCATCTGGCGTAAAATAGCTGAGATACCAGCCTTCAATGAACTGACGAAAAGCGGAAATCCTCGGATGTTGTTTCAACGATCCCAGCGTGGCAATTCCAAGCTTACGCATATCCTCAAGCTCTACGACTTCGGTTTCCTTGGACTCTTCTTTTGCCTCGCCTGATTTGATTAACGCCATCAAGCTGAGCAGGTCAAAATCTCCCTGTTCTTCATCGATCTGACGCCCTTCTTGATCACCCTTCCAAACAACGCCTTTTCCACTATTCAACACCAAAAATGAGAACGGCCAACCATGCTTTTGCCCTTTGCGTCGTTGTCTGAGCCGCTCTTTCAATACATATGGGCGGCCTGAATTATCTACATCAATTGTGATTTCATAGGTAATGGGACGGGCATTTCCGTCCTCCTTGTAGTACACTTCAAATTCAATGGGGCCCTTTTGACCCTGTGCCTGGAGGCGTTTAAAGCCTCCCCTGCCACGAGAGTCACATGCCTCTTCTACGCCAGATTTTAGAGCATCAGCAAGGAATCCGAAGGCATCAAACAGCGTACTCTTGCCTACACCGTTTTTACCTATGACAGCCGTCATAGGGGTGAGAGGTTCAGCCTGCTGCTGATTCCATAAACGCCCAAGTGTAACGTCCTTTAATGTCCGAAAGTTTTTTATTCTAAAACCTTCAATCTTGGCCATTATTAGCCTCCTGTATTTCTTGCGTGAAACACAAGGTGTTCCCTCAAAAAGTCCGACATTTCAAAAAAAGTACATTTTAAAGAATATTGACTCACTATTTCTTCCAAGATCGATTCTTTGAGTAATTTCACCTTAACCCTACTTTCAAAAAAACATTCAAGAAAACGTAGACTGACACTAATCAATAAATTTCACATTCTCAATGTTGATAGGGGCGAGCGTTTTAAGGTGTTTTTTCAGTCGAGTGCTGAGGGCCTTATCTCTTCACCAATTGTATTGCATCAGCCAGATCAGCGACTGATGGTTTCATCAGGTAAAAGGGTAGAGTGGAGAATTGGCAAGCGCCAACCCTCCCTTTTCAAACTGAACCGCTTTCGCTGCTCGACTCAGATAAACAGTGTCGTTCCGGATTCTCCGGCTTCGCCGAGAAAGGCTGCAACACCGCCGATTTCAACGCCGTCGATCAACTCTTCTTTTTGAATACCCATCACATCCATCGACATCTGGCAGGCGATCAGTTGTGCGCCGCCGTCGACCAGGCTGTGTAATAAATTGCCGGGTGTTTCCACGCCTTTGTCGTGCATCACCTTGCGGATCATTTTGGCACCGAGGCCATGCATATCCATTTTCGAGATGGTATTCAGATGGTCTGCATCCGAGGGCAGCATGGTGCTGAACATCTTATCCATCATCGGTTTATTCAGATGTGGCGCATCGGTTCGGCGAATCACATCCAGTCCCCAGAAAGTAAAGAAAATGCTGACCGGCTTGCCCATGGCCATCGCACCGTTGGCGATGATCATGCTTGCCATGACCTTGTCCAGATCATCGGAAAAGACCACCAGCGTTAACTTGTCGCGCACCGGCATGGCTGGTGAACTGGCGACAAGCGGCGCTTGTGCCACCTTACGTAACAGCACCACCACCAGTCCCTTCTCTGCTTTAACCGACAGTACATCGTTGCCGGTCTTTTTCGCCCATGCCCGGATATCGCGGCCGAAAGCCGGATCGGAAGCGGTCACTTCCAACAACTCTCCGGCGTCCATAGCTTCCATCGCCTTATAAGTTTTCATGATCGGACCGGGACACTGTAAACCCACCGCATTGAGCGTGTGCAATTCGCCACTGGTGCCCGGTGCAAGCATCGCTGCACTGACGGCGCAACTACCCGTACGCTCGGCTTCAATTTCTTCCGGACTGCGACGCTTGATGTCCTCGTAATCGAAAATATCCGGATTCGCCTGTTTTTCGACGGCCCAGGTGTAGGTTTTATAGCCACCCGACAGATTTTGCACCCGGGTGAAACCGTGCTGAATCAACATCCGATACGCCAGATAGCCACGTAAGCCGATCTGGCAGAAAATCACCACCGGCTTGTTGCGATCCAGTTCATCGAAACGTTCGCGTAGCTGATTCACATCGATATTGCGTGCCGTTGGAATAGAACCCAGTCCGAACTCATCGGCCGTACGCACATCAATCAGCTGTATGTCGCTATCTCCGGCTTCAAGTCTGCTGTGCAGTGTGCGCCAGTCCGTCAGATCATGCGACTGGTTCAGCACATTCAGGCCGACATATCCGGCAATATTGATCGGGTCTTTGGCTGAGCCGAATGGCGGCGCATAGGCCAGCTCCAGTTCGGCCAGATCTTCCACCTTCAGGCCGCCATGAATGGCCGTGGCAATCACATCGATACGTTTATCGGCACCGTCGGCACCCACAGCCTGTGCTCCGAGAATCTTGCCTTCATCGGTAAACAGCAGCTTCAGACTGATCTGTTTGGCACCGGGATAATAACTGGCGTGTGAGCCGCTGTGCGTGATACAGCTTAAGAATGGAATTCCGGCTGCATTTAATTGCTTTTCGTTCAGACCGGTAGTGGCCGCTGCCAGGTCGAAGGCTTTAAGAATCGATGTGCCCTGCGTGCCCCGATAGGCTTTGGTGTTGCCGCAAATGATGTTATCCGCCGCCATGCGCCCCTGCCGGTTAGCCGGTCCGGCCAGCGGAATCAGTACCTGTCGACCACTGATGGTTTGTGTTACTTCGATGGCATCACCGACGGCGTAAATATCAGGATCGGAGCTTTGCAGGTAGGCATTAACCTTGATGCCGCCGGTTTTACCCAGCTCAATGCCGGCTGCTCTTGCCAGCGTTGTTTCTGGCCGCACACCAATTGCCAGTATCACCAGATCGGCCTGCAATCGACGACCACTGCTCAGATACACCACAGTGTGATCATCTTTATCTTCGAATTGATCAACTTTGTCCTGCAAATACAGCTCGATATTTTTATCGCGCATATGCGAATGCACAATCGCCGCCATTTCATAATCCAGCGGTGCCAGAATCTGATCGGTGCCTTCCACCAGCGTGGTAAAGATACCGCGCTCATGCAGGTTTTCTGTTACTTCGATGCCGATAAAACCGCCACCAATGACCACCGCACGACGTGGCCGGTGATCTTTCAGATAATTCATGATGCGATCGAGGTCGGGAATATTGCGCAGGCCGAAGACGCGCGGCGAATCAATACCCGGCAATTTCGGACGAATCGCTTCAGCGCCGGGCGAGAGCAAAAGTTTATCGTAGGATTCATCGTATTCATCGCCGCTGGGCAGCGCACGCAGGCGAACGACTTTGGTTTTGCGATCGATGGCAATGGCCTCGGTGCGACTGCGTACATCCACCCGATAACGCGCCTTGAAAGCGTCCTCGGAAGTTACCAGCAGCTGCTCGCGCTCCTCGATCATGCCGGAGATATGATAGGGCAGGCCACAATTGGCAAAGCTGATAAATTGACCGCGCTCGACCAGAATAATCTCGGCCGTTTCGTCGTTACGTCGAATGCGTGCCGCCGCAGTTGCACCACCGGCCACACCACCCACGATTATAATTTTCATTGTGTTTCCTTCCTTGAGTATCCCGTTTTCAACTACCGGGAATATACAAATCAAGATGTGCTCTTGATTCATTAGAGAAGGCTAATATTATGATATGCTGTGTTTATTACAAGGGGAATTTTCATTAGTGTACTGATCGGGACTGATGTTGCACGCCGCTCACCCGTAAATTTTTCCAACGAGGTCACCCACGTGAAAACCCTTTTCTCCGCTGCCAATATGCTCGGCTGTGTCAGGAGCTGACAACAGCATGCTTCAGATTACTGCGGCGGCCATTGCCCGTCATTACGACTGCCTCAATCAGATCGGCCGATACGGGCACGACAGTCAGCAGGGTTTTGACCGACCGGCCTACTCCGATGCTGAAAGCGAGGCCATGCGATACATCGAAGACACCGCCAAACGCGCCGGACTACTGACCCGCCCGGATGCGGCAGGCAATCTGATTGTTGAAACAGCGGGAACATTCAGCCGCTGGGTGGAAACGGGCTCGCATATGGATACGGTCAGAGGTGGTGGAAATTATGATGGCGTGGCGGGCGTGGTGGCCGGGCTGGAAGTTCTGCTGGCGGTTCAGTCAAATAAGATCCCGTTAACGCATGGCTTGCGGCTCCGGGTATGGCGCGGCGAAGAATCAGCAGCCTTCGGCACAGCCTCGATCGGCTCACTGGCCGCTTTCGGGCAGCTTCAGCCGGAAGTGCTGGAGCGCGCACATCGGGGCATCACGCTGGCAGAAGCCATGCACCGGCAGGGCGTCGATGCCGAGTTTGTGCGACAGGGCATAGCGGCGATTCCAACCGCAGAAAAAGACACCATTGCCGCATATGTTGAGTTGCATATTGAGCAGGGGAATCTACTGGAGCGGCAGCAGTGTGAGATCGGTGTGGTCACCGGCATTCGCGGCTCAATCCGCCATTGGGTTCGCCTGCGCGGCACCTTCGATCATTCCGGTGCAACCCCCATGGGACCCGAATTCCGTTGTGATGCCAATCTGGCGATGGCCCACATGATGGTGGCTCTGGATGATTTGCAGCAGCAGTTTAACGCTGGCGAATCGCATATTGTGCAAACCTTTGGCGCCATCAACAGCCATGAGGCGCACAACCGCCGATTTCCGGCCATCCATGAAAATGCCGTATCAAAGGTCAGCGGTTTTGCCTATTTTTCGCATGAAATACGTAGTTGCGATGCGGTCATGGCGGCGGATTATCAGCAGCAGTCTCAGGCTTTAATGCTGGAAATTGCGCAAACATTTCAAGTCGCTGTCGAGTTCGAATTGATGTCAGAGGCTAGCGGCATTGCCGCCCTCGATGCCTCGATTCAGCAGGCCAGTGCTATCGCCTGTCAAAGGCTCGGCAAACGTTTCATGTTTCTGGCCAGCGGCGCATGGCACGATACGGCGGTGCTGTCACACCAGCGAAAATCCGATGGCAGCCCCATGGCAACCGGCATGATCTTTATCCCGTGTCTGGCCGGCATCAGTCATTCAGCCGATGAATATGCCTCGGCCGATCAAATCGCTGCCGGAGCAAACGTACTGGCGGCGGTAATGCTCAGCTTGTAAGTAGAATATTCGGCAAAACTTCAAAAAAACAAGCTGTTATCATCCACATGGATGATGACATACCCTTCAGCTTAGCCCAGTTTAACCCGGATAAGTCATGTGTGTGGCCAGATATGCTGAAAACTGACAACACATCGTGGCGGGGAGGGAAGATAATGGGATATATCTACGCAATACTTATTTTACTGCTGGCCATGCAGCAACCGGCCTATGCAGCATTTGATTCTGCTGAGATTCATCAAAATAAAGACCCGTTAAAAATCACCCGCATCACGCCAAGCGGCGAGCAAATTCAGCCATCCCGGCAAATCGTTTTTGAATTCAACCGACCGGTTGTGCCGGTGGGCGAAATGGCGCGCGAGGCAAGTCAGATTCCGATCACCATTTCACCCCAACTGGCCTGCGAGTGGCGCTGGTTGAACACAACATCGCTGGCCTGTCAGCTGGGGCAACAAGCGATGATGAAGCCCGCCACGCACTACCAGATTCATATCAAACCCGGCATCATCACTGAAGATGGCATCGGCATGCAACGTCAACAAACACATCAGTTTTCCACCATCCGGCCAGCCATTACATACTATTATTTTCAAACATGGACGGCACCGGGCATGCCGGTGATTCATCTGAATTTCAATCAAAGCGTACGTCTCTCATCGTTAAAAGAATCATTCCGCTTTGTGACGCCGGGTGGTTCAAAAATTCCGGTCTCTATCAACGTTCCCGATAACGTGAAGGCGCTCGATGCCGTAAGTGACATACAGATTTCACCCGCGCAGGAATTGCCGCTTAATAGCCCGGTAAGCCTGTTTGTCTATGCCGGTATTCAGCCCGCAGCGGGCTTGCTGCCCGGTAATGAGCAGAAAACCATTGTTCGCTTTGATACTTTCCCCGAATTCCGCTTTCTCGGCATCGAGTGCCGGGACAATAAAAATCAGCCTTTGCTGATCAATTTTGATGCAGCAAACGGGATAGCTGGCAACGGGATGGAGAACAATGCAGCGGTTGATGCTTACGCGGCCTGCAATCCATTAAACTGGGTTGCCTTGCGCTTTTCCGCGCCGGTTATCAAAGATGAAGTAAAACAGAATATCCGGCTGATACCTGATCTTGCCGGTGGACGAACCGACTACGACCCGTGGGCACGCTTATATGACGGCTCATATTTGCGTCAGGCCTATGAAAAGAACCGCGTCTATTATATCCACCTGCCGGAGAACCTTAAAGCGTATCAGGACTATCAACTGCTACTCAACGGTGCTCTCGCCGATGAGTTCGGGCGCAAAATTTCTGGCGATATCGACATGAAATTCCGTACCGACCATCGCACACCGGACTACCATTTTGAGCACAATGTTTCGGTGCTGGAAAAAGGTGTGGATACACATCTGCCAATTGTGGTCACCAATATCGATTCGTTGAATATTCAATACAGCACGCAGGATGCTGATGGCGTAAAGCTGAATCAGCAGTCAGTGGAAAAGCTGCCAAAGGCCGAAGACATTGCATATCGCCATCCGATTAAAATTCGCGAGCTGTTGCCCGCCGCTTCCGGCGTGGTCACGGGTACGCTTACCATCACGCCGGATGAATCAGCTTACACGCCCTGGTTCTTCAGTCAGGTCACGCCGTTTCAAGTGCATGTGAAAAGCGGCCATTTCAATACGCTGGTCTGGGTGACGGATATGCATAGCGGCAGAGCGGTTTCCGGCGCAAAGGTTGATATTTATCTGGGAGACATGCTCGCCCCTCAGGCAACACCCGCCAGCCTGAGCAGCGCCACCACAGACCGTGATGGTGTAGCGATGCTGGCTGGCAGTGAAAGCCTCGACCCCGCCAATCTGTACAGACATCGGTCTAATCCACATGAACAACGACTGATGGTGCGGGTGGGTAAAGGCGACGATATCGCTTTACTTTCGATGTATTATGAATTTTTCGCCAACCCGGGTGGCAGTGCCGGCAAATATATACCGAATCAAAGCCGCAAAAAGTTCGGCCATATTCGCACATGGGGAACCACGGCGCAGGGCATTTACAAAGCCGGAAGCACCGTTGAATTCAAGCTGTATGCGCGCAATCAGGATAACAAACAATTTACTGCCGCCCCCGCAGGCAAATATGCTTTAAAAGTGGTCGACCCCATGGGTAAAACCATGCATGAAGTACGTGAGATCACGCTCAACGATTTTGGTGCTTATGCCGGTGAGTTCATTGTTCCTGAAACCGCTGCTGTTGGCTGGTATCACTTTTACCTGAACAGCAACTTCACAGATGAACAGTGGGAGCCGTTAAAAGTGCTGGTCAGTGATTTTACGCCTTCGCCGTTTCACGTGGTCAGTGAACTCAATGGCGATCTTTTCACTGTCGGCTCAAGCGTTCATGTAGCGACGCATGCCAGATTACATGCCGGCGGGCCGTACGCCGAAGCCGGAGCCCGCGTCACCGCCACGCTGGTGCCAACGCCGATTTACTCCAAAAACCCGAAGTTCGAAGGCTTCCGGTTTGACAGCCAGAACTACAGTGACAGTCAGGTTTTGCATCAGTCGCAGGGCATGCTGGACGCCAATGGCGAGTGGATGACACCATTTGTGCTGCCGCAAAGTTATATCCTGCATGGCCGTTTGACCGTTGAAAGTGCCGTGCGCGACGAGCGTGGGAAATTTGTCGCTGGCAGCAGCTCGGCCAGCTTTGTCAGCCGAGACCGCTTTGCCGGTATCCGTCAGTCTGACTGGATATTACATGCGGGCAAAAAAGCCAGCCTCGAAGGCATCGTCATCGATAGTTACGGCGAAGCTGTTGAGGGCCACAACATCCAGCTTTCTGTGCTTCAGCGGATAACCAAAGCCGCACGTGTCAAAGGTTCGGGTAATGCTTACCTGACGCAATACAGTCACACGTGGGAGCCACTGCAAACATGTAACCTTACCACAAGCGAAACGCCCTCATTGTGCGAGTTCACGCCACCTGAGACCGGCTATTACCGTTTGGAGGTTTCCACCAGCGATAGTTCGGGACAAGCGCACCAGAGTCAAAGTTACCGCTGGGCTCTGGGTAAAGGTGAAGTGCTGTGGGAAATGCCGGAAGGGCATGAGCTGCAAATCACCGCTGAAAAGAACGAATACAAGGTAGGCGATACGGCACGTTATCTGGTGCAGAACCCTTATCCGGGTGGCCGGGCGCTGATCACCAAAGAGCGTTTCGGGGTGATGAAAAAGTGGGTGAAAGTACTTAACGATGCCACTGAGGTGATCGAGGTTCCTGTGGAGGCCGATGATCTGCCCGGCTTTTATCTTTCCGTTGTGGTTACCTCCCCGCGTGTCGATAAGCCATTGAGTGAAGATCAGGTCGATCTGGGTAAACCCGCTTTCCGTATGGGTTATATCACGGTGCCGGTTATCGATCCGGCCAAACAGATCAAGGTCAGTGTTAAGCCAGAACGGCAAACCTACAAACCACGGGAAACGGTCAAGGTTAAACTCAAAGCACGTACACCCGGCTGGCAACAGGAGCCGGTGGAAATGGCCGTGGCCGTGCTGGATGAGTCGGTATTTGATTTATTATCGGGCGGCACGCGAAATTTTGACCCGTTGCGGGGCTTCTACAATCTGGAGCCGCTGGATCTGGAAAATTATAACCTGTTAAAAATGCTCGTCGGCAAACAGAAATTTGAAGCCAAGGGAGCCAATGCCGGCGGCGATGGCGGTTCGGATCTGAATTTGCGTTCAATATTCAAGTTTGTCAGTTACTGGAATCCGTCTGTTGTAGCCGACAAACATGGCGAAGCGGAAATCACTTTTGCCCTGCCGGATAATCTCACCGGCTGGCGGGTGCTGGCGATGGCTGTGACCAAAGACGATAAAATGGGTCTGGGCGAGGCCAACTTCAAAGTCAATCAACCCACTGAAATCCGCACGGCATTGCCCAATCAGGTGATTGAACGAGATACATTTACCGCTCGCTTCAGTGTCATGAACCGGACCCAACAGATGCGCCAGCTCAAGGTGAAAGTGCATGCCGCAGGCGCCATCACGGGCCCGTCGGAAATGCTCGTGGATATCTATGCGGAACCTTTTAAACGCCAATATGTCGAATTTCCTGTCACCGCTGGTGCTGATGGCGAGATCATTTTCACGGTGCGAGCCGGAGATGCGCTGGATTCAGATGCAACGCGGGTACGCCTGCCAGTGCATAAACTCAAAGCACTGGAGAGTGCAGCCACCTATGGAACGACCACAACAAGCGATTTGAGTGAGTCTGTTCAGTTCCCTGAAAATATGCGCGATGATATGGGAAGTGTTTCTGTCGTGGCCTCATCAAGTGTTATCAATGGCGTGGAAACTGCGTTCGAATATATGCGTGATTACCCGTATATCTGTTGGGAACAAAAGTTGAGTAAGGCGGTTATGGCTGCGCACTACCGTAACCTGAAACCCTATATCGCCGATACTTTCACATGGAATCTCAGTGATTCGCTGACGCAGGATACGCTGAATCTGGCATCGACGCATCAGGCACCCAACGGTGGCATGGTCTATTATATTCCTGCCAATGAATATGTGAGTCCCTACCTGAGTGCCTATACGGCGCTGGCTTTTAACTGGCTGAAAAATAGCGGTTATCAGGTGCCGCAGCAGGTGGAACAGAAATTACATGGCTATCTGCTTAAGCTGTTGCGCCAGGAAGTGCTGCCGAGCTTCTACTCCAGTGGTATGTCCTCAACGGTGCGCGCTGTCGCTTTGGCGGCTTTGGCGAGTAATGGCAAAGTATCGCACAATGATTTACTGCGTTATCAAAAATATCTGCCGCAGATGAGTCTTTTCGGCAAGGCCCACTATCTGCAAGCGGCCACTGCCATCGGGGCGGATTTAACGCTGCAACAGAAAGTGGTGGATATGCTGTATGCCACCGCCAATGAGACGGGCGGCAAGTTTATGTTCAGTGAGCCCGTACAAAGTGGCTTTGAACGGATTCTTGCCACACCGCTGCGCAGCAATTGCGCCGTGCTCACGTCACTGCTTGAGTTTGAGCGGGTCAACCACAAAGACAGTGCCACACCGTTTAAGCTGGTGCGTTTCATCAGCCAGAGCCGCAACAGGAATGGCTATTGGCAAAATACGCAGGAGAATATGTTCTGCATGAATGCGCTGATCGATTTCAGTCGCGAGTATGAGCAAGTTCCGCCTCATTTTACCTTACAGGCGAGCATGGATGATACACCGATGGGCGAAACGGCAGCATTCACTGATGTGAAAGATCCCCCTGTATTATTCGAGCGGCCGGTGCAGGCCGGTGATCCGGGGCGTAAAACAAAAGTCGATTTACACAAGCAAGGCGAGGGCCGCTACTACTACGCCACACGCCTGAGCTTTTCGCCCAAAGAACTGAAAAAGCATGGCATCAATGCAGGCATTGAAGCACGGCGGGAATATCACGTGCAACGCGACAGCGGCTGGGTGCGTTTGACATCGCCAATGCAAATTCAACGTGGTGAACTGGTGCGTGTGGATCTTTATCTGTCGTTACCGGCGCCGCGTAATTTTGTGGTGGTGGATGACCCGGTACCCGGCGGTCTGGAGCCGGTGAATCGTGATCTGGCTACGGCATCCGTTGTCGATGCCAATCAGGCGGGCGGAGTCTATGCGGGCGACTCGTTCTGGTATCAATATCAGGACTGGATTTCCTACGATTATTCCCGCTGGAGTTTTTACCATAAAGAGCTTCGGCATGATTCGGTGCGTTTTTACTCCGAATATCTGCCCGCAGGCAATTACCATCTTTCGTATACGGCGCAGGCCATTGCAAGCGGAGCATTCAGTGTACCGCCGCTGCATGCAGAAGAGATGTATGATCCGGATGTATTCGGCCAGGGTGCACCTGCGCAATTGCAGGTTGAGGCTAACGGTGACATGTAATAAGTTGCAGTTGAGCCATTTGCCAGGATGTATGTGAGCCGTAAACGCTTACTGCAAGGTTTGGCCTTTGCATCACTCAGTCTGTCGGCGCTGCTTTTCATGGCTACGCTGTCAAATTTGCAGGCTATACCGGACTCACTGGTGGCGCTGACGCAAGGTGATAAGCAGCCTCAGTTGCTGGATCGAAACGCTAATGTTTTAAACATCAGCTACCAGCACGCATGGAACCTGACGGAAATCAGACCGCTTTATGCGATACCCATACAGTTACAACAGGCATTTATTGAAGCTGAAGACCGTCGTTTTGCCAGCCATCACGGTGTTGACTGGCAGGCGCGGCTGCATGCCGTCTGGCAAAATCTGAAAGCGGGCAAAAAAGTGCGCGGCGCCAGCACGATTTCCGAGCAGGTGATCCGCCTGCTGCACCCAAGACCACGCACATTGTTCTCGCGCTGGCTGGAAGGTTTTGAGGCATCTCGACTGGAGCAGCGTTTCAGCAAAGCTGAGATTCTGGAGTTTTATCTGAATCAGGTTCCCTATGCCCGCCAGTGGCGCGGTGTGGCGCAGGCGGCACGAGGTTATTTTGGTCGCGATCTGGAAACGCTGAATCTGCGCGAAATGCTGGCGCTTGCTACACTGGTTCGGGCACCTGGAAGAATGGATCTGTTTTCGCATCCAGAACGGCTGGAGCAGCCGCTCATACGGCTGGCTGTGCAAATGCAAGCGCAAGGCCTGATCAGCACCGATGCCTTCGAACAGCTCCAAAGCGATGTTTCGCCATGGGATCTGCAAGCATCAGAACTCGCCTTTGTTGCCCCGCGTTTTATCGAGCAGGTTCAGGCACAATGGAAAGCTGCAGCAAGCCAGAGCCAAAGTTCCAGGGCTCGCCTGAGTACCACGCTGGATGGCGTGTTGAATAGCCATGTGCAGGCGATTTTAGAGCAACGATTGCAGGCGTTGGCCCAGCGCAATGTACATCATGCAGCAGCGCTTGTGGTCGATCATCAAAGCGGTGAAGTGCTGGCCTGGGCGAATGCTGTCGGCAGCGATATTGATGCGGTCACCACCCCCCGCCAACCCGGTTCAACGCTGAAACCGCTGCTTTATGCGCTGGCGATGGAAAAGGGATGGCATGCGGCCACGATCATTCTTGATAGCCCCTTGTCCCATGCCATCGGTTCAGGACTGCATAATTATCATAACTACAGCCGCAACCACTATGGCCCATTGCGGCTGCGTGATGCACTGGGTAATTCGCTGAATATCCCCGCCATACGCGCTATCCAGTTCACCGGCGTCACTGATTTTCTCTATCGCCTGCATCAGCTGGGGTTTACCAGCCTGAAGGAAAACGCTGAGTTTTATGGTGAAGGACTGGCTTTAGGCAACGGCGAAGTGACGCTGTTCGAACTGGTTCAGGCCTATGCGACGCTGGCCAATCAGGGGCAGTGGCAAGCGCTCAGGCTTAGTCCGGAAATAATTACAACAACGCCGCCTCGGCAGATATTTCATGCCGATATCACATCCATTATTTCCGATATTCTGTCGGATTCACAAGCACGTGCGCTGGAGTTCGGTAGCAGCAGCTTGCTCAGTTTTCCGCTGCAAACCGCCATCAAAACCGGCACCTCAACCAATTACCGGGATGCCTGGGCGATTGGTTATTCTCACCGTTATGTCGTCGGTATCTGGATGGGTAATCTGGATCGTGAATTGATGCAGGAGGTGACAGGTTCAACCGGCCCGGCACTGGCGGTTCGCTCGGTGTTTGCCGAGCTGGCGCGCCATGGTGAGTCCAGACCTTTATATTTCAGTCCGCGACTTCAGCCGGTGAAAGTGTGTCAGGCCACCGGACACATTGCGACTGCCCAATGTCCGTCGCTGGTCGAGTGGTTTCGTCCTGAGCAACTGCCGGAAGCGAGTCAGTCTGTGGATGATAACGAAGGCGCAACACAAAGCGCCGCGCTTACGCCGCCATATCTGAGCATGCCAACCCCCGGCCTGCAAATGGCACTGGATCCACGGATTCCGGATCAGCTTGAAGCTTTCCCCATGCAAGTAGTGGCAGCGCAAACGATTCAAAAAATAGATTGGCAAGTTGATGGCAAACTCGTCGCCACCACGGGGCCGGAGGAGAGGCGATATCTCTGGCCGCTGGTAAAAGGTGCGCACACTGTCCGGGCAAAGATCTGGAGCGATGGCCGCAGTCAGCAGACGCAAAACATCGGCTTTTCTGTCAAGTAGCCGAATTCAATTCGTTCGCATACCGATCGCGGCAATATCGCCGCTTAACTGATCCAGCACCTTGCTGCGGAAAATCCCGACAAGCAGCCATAGCATGAACACAGGCAACAGCACCACCTGCACAACAAAAATCGCCAGATATGCCGTCATCAGACTAAGCAGCGCACTGATGATGGAATCCACATGATCCAGCGTTTTCAGAAACAACTGGCGGGTGCGTTCGATTTTATCGGCAGCCGCATCGGTCAACGATGAGAAAAAACCACTGCTTTGCGTGGCAGGCAAAGTGCTGACCTCCCGATAGCTGCGGGAAACCACATCCAGCTTCTGCAATGCCGCCGTCACTTCCGGCTGTAACCAGTGCTGATACAGCGTATCGCTGACCAGCGCCGAAACGGGCAACATAAAGCGCAACAGCAACAACACAAACGCCGCCTTGATCAGCCATTGCAGCAGTAATACAGACACCGGCTGATACAACCAGAGCAGTGGAACGGCCAGCCCCAGCAGCAGCGCAATCGCCTTGAATGAGACAATGGCACTGACTTCAAAACCGATCTTCTGAATCCCCAGTGAAGCAATCGCCGCTACCAGCAGCGACGAAAGGCGTTCGGTCATATCATCAATCGGATCAAGTACCTGCCCTACGGCAATGGTCACACCAACGCCGGCAGGTGCCAGGTCCAGTTCGGACTCCTTGATCACCGAGACCACCGCATTCACACCGCGCGTGGTCGCATACGCCAGCGACGCCGCCTGAATCGACTCAGTAAAATATCGATCTGCCAGATCGTCAGCCAGCGGCATTTTTTGAAACGATGCAACATAAAACAGCGCGCTACAGACCAGCAACAGCACAGTCAGGGTTAATTTTCTCATCATGGGAGATGTTTAACAGTATAAGCGCGTTTAAGCAATCGGGACTGACATCGGGACTGACTCAGGTGGTCGACGCAAACCTTAAGAAGCAGCCCCCTTTTGCATGCCACATGAAGCTGAAAATCATTTGTTAAATATCTCCTGCATTTCATCCTTTAGTTGTTTTTGGCACTCTGGACAAACCCCATGGCTAAATTGAGCTTCGGAGTGAGCATCGATATATGACTCCATTTGCTGCCACGAGTCATCATCATTTCGAATATTTTTGCGATATAGCCAACTCAAAATGCCCAATCAATCATTAAAAATATTGAACAACAGGATATTCAAAGCATTCACCGGGCAAGAGAACAAGTGGTATGCAGACGCACAGCTCAAGGCAATCAGATACGCG